>NZ_LR590470.1:4056311-4732363 GCF_901472535.1 Sphingobacterium daejeonense
AGATCATAACCGTAACAATCAAGCATTGACTATTAAAGTATTGTCAATTTTAGGTGGCATTTTGGCAACTCTTGCTTTTGTTGTATTTCTTTATGTAGCCAGGTTTGACAAATCTCAAACTGCTTTATATTGCTTTTCGGCTTTGTTTTTTATTCTATCACTATGGATGAATAAAAGATATGACAAAGTTCTCTTGGACACCATTTCAGTGTGTCTGTATTTATTAGGGTATGTATTATTTGGAATGGCTACTGATATTTCTAGGGTTGAACCTTTTGTATGCCATCTTTTATTCAGTCTGTTTGCTATAGCCACTTTGATAATTAGCAGGAGCTACATTCTTACTTTTATATCTGTATTGATTTTTACTGGTTCTTTAATAGCTGTAATTTTTGATTTCCATCATCCTGACCTTCTTCATGTGCTGCTTAGCATTACAGCATTAATGACGGTCAACTTTGCGCTAAATGAGGCAAAATTCTTAAAGATTAATTTTACTTCAGGAAAGCGATATCAAGCGATTCGGACTGGTCTTACTTTTTCGTATTTGATATGCCTTTATTTTGTTGGAAGAAGTTTGTCTGACGAAAATTGGGCATATAACTATATCAGTTCAGCAATTTTAATCTCCATATTGATGTGGCTGATCAATTGCTTATTAAATCGGTTCCATTGTGAAGAAATGGGGAAGAAGATATTTATTTTCATCGTTGTTTTGGTCTGTTTGGGGTTTACCGCCATTTCTCCAGCGATATCTGGATCTTTACTGTTGTTGCTGTTAAGTTTCAAAGTTAACTATAGGACAGGAGTTGCTTTGGGCATTATGGGTTTTATCTATTTCATAGGGATGTTTTATTATGATTTGAATATAACCTTACTTCAAAAATCGTTAATCATGTTTGGTTCAGGGGTATTCTTTATCCTTCTTTATTTTCTGATTTTCAAAAAATCGAATTCACATGAAAAAGCTTAATATTATTATAATCGTTTTAAACCTGATCGGTTTATTGGTTTATTTCAACTACAGCATCCGTCAGAAGGAACATATTCTTGACAATGGCCGATTGGTTTTATTGAAGTTAGCACCTGTTGATCCTCGATCATTAATGCAGGGTGATTATATGCGTCTATCATATGGCATTGGTGAGAACCTGTTTTTGGATAGTTTACCTAAAAGAGGTTATGTTGTATTAAAATTGGATGAGAACCAAGTTGGTCACGATGTTCGATTTCAACAAGGCAGAACTCCACTGAATGCTGGTGAAGTTTTGGTAGAATTTACAAGGCCAAATTCATGGAGCATCAATATTGGTGCTGAGTCTTATTTTTTCCAAGAAGGTACCGGTGAAAGATATGAAAAGGCGGAGTATGGCGGGTTAAAGGTTGATGAAAAAGGGAATAGTTTATTGGTGGGATTGTATGATGGGGATGGGGTTAGAATAGATGTGAGATATGAGATGTGAGATATGAGAAAAAGATATAGTTTGCTAATGGTGTCATAGAAGCAGTTTCCCCATCTTGTGATGCGGAATGACATGGATGTTGAAGGGAGATTCGAAAGAGATAGTTGGTGGGGACACCAACCATGGCGGGGTGATGGTCAAGAATTTGTATTCATAGCCCAAGTCTGGCCATTGCCCTGACCAACGCGCAAGACTTGAGCTAGCTCAGCTGAAGATGGTTGGTGGGGACAGCAAGTATGGCGGGGGCAAAAAATAAAAGTCTCGCTTTTGGCGAGACTTTTATTTTTTGCTGTTATTTAGAATGGCAAATCGTCATCATCTGATGAGTTTGCTGATATATCTACTGGCGGCATATCTGCGTATCCTGGAGCTTGAGCTGCTTGCGCATTATTAGCAACTTTTGTTACTCTCCATGCTACTAGGGAGTTAAAATAGGTTGTTACACCTTCTTTGTTTGTCCAAGGACGACCACGTAAGTTGAAAGAAACTTCAACTTCATCCCCTACAGACAGATTATCAAATATATTAACACGGTCTTGTGTTGACTCGAAACGAATATACTCTACAAATTGTGGGTTTTCAGCATAGGCAACGATCAAATCTCTCTTTTTGAAAGACTCAGTTACTTGTTGCGTCGCCCCTATTTCATGTACTTTTCCTCTTATTTCCATAACTTATCTATTAAACCGTAAAATTAAACATTTTTTGCTAAGAGAATAAGTAACTTTGCACAAATATGGCAGAAGTTTTCAACAAACAGGGTAAGGTTATCGTGACTTGCAATCGCAGGCTGTCACCTTATTTAGAACAAGAGATCCGAGAATTAGGATTTGATATCAAGCGAGCATTCAATACCGGTGTAGAGCTACAAGCGTCTGTAAATGAGTGCATCAAATTAAATTTAAACTTAAGAGTTGCGAGTCAGGTTTTATATGAATTAAAATCATTTAAGGCCAAGAATGCAGATGAGTTATATAAGCAGTTGGTGAGCATTGCCTGGGAGGATTTAATTCCAATTGATGGTTATTTTTCGGTAACATCTAATGTTCACAACGAAACGATTACGACTCCTTTATTTGCGAATGTTAAGGTCAAGGATGCTATTGTTGACCGTATCAAGGACAAGAAGGGTGTTCGTCCGAATTCAGGTCCGGACTTGAACAGGGCAGTTATTCATTTACATTGGATTGAAGAGCGTGCTGAGATTTTTTTGGACACCTCTGGTGAGACATTAGCGAAGCATGGTTATCGGAAACATCCTGGGAAAGCACCTATGTTGGAGGCTTTGGCTTCCGCTACGATTATGGCTACCCAATGGGACGGCAAGAGTCCATTTGTGAATCCGATGTGCGGTTCGGGTACTTTGGCGATTGAAGCTGCATTAATGGCACAGAACCGCAAGCCAGGATTGCAAAGGATGAATTATTCTTTTATGCACTTCATAGGCTATAATGAAGAAGTATTTTTTGAGGAGCGCAGGATTTTGAAGGATATTACTGACAAGACCAACTTACCGCATATCATTGCATCTGATATTTCATCGGAGGCTGTTGAGATAGCGATTTTAAACGCACGTACTGCAGGTGTTGAGCACTTGATTGAGTTTGAGACTTGTGATTTTGCAGAAACTACCGTTCCTGAGGGTGCTGGTGTTATTATGTTCAATCCTGAATATGGGGAGCGATTAGGGACGCACAGCAAACTGGAGCTTACATATGCCCGGATTGGGGATTTCATGAAGAAGAAATGTCAAGGCTACCGCGGATATATTTTTACTGGGAATCCAGATTTAGCGAAGAAAATCGGGCTGAAGGCCTCTAGAAGATTTGAGTTTTTCAATGGAAAACTTGATTGTAGACTTTTACAATACGAATTGTACGATGGCTCAAAAGACAAGTAGCCAAGAATATCACATTCAGCTCACTGCCACTTTCATTGAAGAAAAGTTAAAAGGAGCAGAATCAGGTCATGATTGGTGGCATATTCTTAGGGTATGGAACAATACGAAGTTAATATTGAAGGAGGAAGATGCAGATGCTTATGTTTGCGAACTTACTGCATTATTGCATGATATTGCTGATAGCAAGTTTCATGGCGGCGACGAAAGTATTGGTCCAAAGGTAGCAGGAGAATTTTTAGCATCTATTGATGTAGATGCAGATACAATTGAGCATGTTCAAAACATTATCTTGAACATGTCTTTCAAAGCATCTTTGGGAGAGGTTCACTTTCATTCGAAAGAATTAGAGGTAGTTCAGGATGCGGACCGCTTGGATGCAATTGGCGCTATTGGTATTGCCAGAGCATTTAATTATGGTGGTTTCAAGAATAGGGAAATCCATAATCCAGAGATTCCTTTTATAGAGAATCAAAGTAAAGAAGCCTATAAAAGCACTACTGCACCAACAATCAACCATTTCTACGAGAAGCTTTTGTTGTTGAAGGATAAAATGAATACTCCGACTGCAAGAAAAGTTGCTGCTGGGAGGCACGCACACATGGAATTGTTTCTGCAACAATTTTATGGTGAATGGGATGGCGACCGATAAATTAATGATATCTTAATATTAATTGGGTAAATTCGGGACATGTTCAACAATACATGTCCTGAATGAAAGTCCATTATCTACTTAAACTAAGTACATTTTTACTTTTTTATATTCCAACATTAGTCTTTTCACAAGACCAAGATTCCTTGCAAATAGTCCAAGCCCAATGGAACAAAAAGGAAATCAAAAAAGGTGTTATTTGGAATCAGGGACATTTTTCGAATCTTTTTAATTCTGTTCAAGAGATTAATTGGGTTGAGATTGACCTTAGAAAACACCACAAGCACATTCATATAGCTGGAGATTCTACTATATTAAAAACCACCTCGAAATTTGCGGAAGAAAACATGGCTTTAGTTGCCATAAATGCTTCTTTCTTTGATATGAAGAATGGTGGTTCAGTGGACTATTTAAAGGTAGATGGTAAAATTATCAATACTGGCAAGCAGGAGAACAGCAATGTTCGTGCGAATGCTGTTTTCAGTATATCAGACAAAAAGATTAGGATTGAACAACCGAACAAGATAACTGTTCAGGAATCAGATGCCGGTTCTGTTATGGTTGCTGGCCCTTTACTGATTGATGAAAACGAGTATGTTTTACTGCCAAAAAATGCTTTCAATGACAATCGCCATCCACGTACGGCTATTGCTATCACTGGTAACAACAAATTGATATTTATGGTTGTCGATGGCCGTAGTAACCAAGCAAACGGCATGAACTTGCATGAATTGAGTAAAGTTTTCAAGTGGCTTGGTGCCAAGAATGCGATGAACCTTGATGGTGGCGGCAGTAGCACGCTTTATATTCGAAATGCTACAGACAATGGAGTTGTAAATTACCCCTCTGACAACAAGAAATTTGACCATGAAGGCCAACGTTCTGTTGCAAATATTATATATTTAAAATAACAAGATTCGAATACGATGAAAAAACAATTATTATTAGTTGCGCTGACTATGGTTTTCCATGTAGGATTATTTGCTCAAACATCAATTATCGCTCACCGCGGTGCTTGGAAGAATACGAAGGTACCTCAGAACTCAATTGCTTCTTTGGATGCTGCGATTTCACAAGGAGCTTGGGGCAGTGAGTTTGATGTTCATTTAACGAAGGATGACGTTCTTGTTGTCAACCATGACCATGATTTTCATGGCTTGGAAGTCGAAGAGTTAACTTATAAAGAATTATTGGCAAAGAAGCATGACAATGGAGAATCTATCCCTACTGTTGAGGAATATTTAAAAGCTGGATTAAAACAAAAAGGCACAAAGTTGATTTATGAGCTTAAGACGAGTAAGGTGAGCAAGGAACGTACGATGAAGAATGTTGAGTTATCCTTGGCTATTGTTAAAAAGCTAAAAGCAGAGAAGATGGTTGAGTTTATTGCCTTTGATTGGGATGCATGTTTAAAATTCAGGGAGCTTGACAAGAAGATTAAGGTTCATTATTTGAATGGCGACAAATCACCAGCGGAGGTAAAAGCTGCAAATCTGACTGGGGTAGATTATCATTTTTCGATTTTCAAGAAGAACCCAAATTTAATTCAAGAGTTTAAGGATTTGAAATTAAAGACCAACGTTTGGACTGTCAATAAGGAAGAGGACATGAAGTTCTTTATCGACCAGAAGATTGATTTTATTACCACAGATGAGCCAGAATTGTTGAAAACAATTTTAAATAAATAAAATGAAAAAAATAATAATCACCCTAAGCCTAATATTAAGCATTGGATTTTCTTTTGCTCAACAAATGAATGTAGCCACCTTCAATATCCGTATGAAAACTGACGGTGATGTTGGGAATTTATGGCAAGATAGATATACCCATTTAACGGATTTGATAAAATTTCATGAGTTTGAGATTTTTGGAGTGCAAGAAGCTTTCAAAGAGCAGTTAAATGATATGTCCGCTAAGCTTCCCAATTTCAAATATATTGGTGTTGGTCGCGATGATGGAGCTGATAAAGGCGAGCATTCTTCTATATTTTATGATACCAGAAGGTTTGAGGTTGGAGAGAGCGGCACTTTTTGGTTATCTGCTACGGATACAAATACTCCCAATAAAGGTTGGGATGCGGCTTTGCCTAGGATCTGTACTTGGGGAATTTTCAAGGACAAAAAGAATGGCAAGAAATTCATTTTTATGAATACGCACTTTGACCATGTTGGTGTTGAAGCAAGAAAGGAGAGCGCGAAATTGATTCTAACGAAAGCGAAAGAACTTGCTAAGAACTTACCCTTAATCCTTACAGGCGATTTCAATATTGACGAGAACAATGAAGCCTATTTTACGCTTTCAAAAAGTGGAGTTGTTGAGGATACTTATGATTTAACGGAAATCGTTTATGAACCCAACTCCTCATTCAATAGTTGGGGAAAATCGATTAAAGAAAAAGGCAGAATTGACCATATCTTTATTACCAAACCTTTTAAGGTTCATAAATATGGAATTTTAACAGATACCTATATGGGCAAGTTTCCTTCGGATCATTTCCCTGTCTATGTTGAGTTAAACTGGAAATAGAAAATATAATATCCAAATAATCGATGCCCCAAAAACAAATTTTGGGGCATTGTTATTGATTATGGATATCATGTTCAAACAATTATCTAATCAGAATTTAAAAAACTATTTTTGAGCAATGAAAAAGATCAGACACATCCAAATAATGAGCCTAGTTGGCGTTAGTTTATTTTTATCGAGTTGTGAAACCTTGAGTCAAGGTGGATTTACTTTGCCACCGCAAGGTACTGGCTCAACAGGCAGTAACACTGGTGGTTCCGGGAGTTCCGGGAGTTCTACTTCTAGCGGGACTATTACGCAGGCTGAAGCCAATACAGGGATTAAACAGGCTTTAAATAATGGTCTTCAAGCAAGTATTAAGACTTTATCTGTTAAGGATGGTTTTCTTGGGGACGCAGCAGTTAAGATATTAATGCCTGAGGAGGCGAGGAAAGTGGAATCTGCATTACGAGCGATTGGTATGAACAGTTTATGTGATCAATTTATTTCGAGCATGAACAGGGCTGCCGAATCTGCTGTGAAAGAAGCTTCCAGCGTATTTGTTAACTCTCTTTCTAAAATGACTGTTAATGATGCATTCAATATTTTGTTGAGTGGACAGCAAGATGCAGCGACTAACTTCTTCAAAAGGTCAACAAGTTCGGAGCTGACGACAAGGTTCAGTCCAATCGTTGAATCTGCTATGGGCAAAAACAATGTTTCCACCTATTGGAATCAATTAACAACAGCATACAACAAATTGCCATTGAGCAATAAAATTGAGACCAATCTTACTGCATACGTTACTCAGAAAGCTATTGATGGTCTATTTGTAAAAGTAGCTGATCAAGAATTGAAGATTCGCCAAAATATTGGTGGAGCTAGAAATTCGGGGATTTTGGATAAGGTGTTTGGTTGGGTGGATAAACAGTAGTTTGAGATGTGGGATGTGAGATGTGAGATTTGAGATAGAACGGGTGAAAGAATTGTGTTGGATGTATTTGGGGAATAGATGTGTTAATAAATTAGTAGTTTTGTTTCATGGAAATTAATGATATTAAGGATTTTCAGGTAGCTGAGAATTTTATTAGATATGTTCAGGTTGATACTCAATCAGATGTTCAGTCTTCGAGTGTTCCTTCGGACTGAAAAGCAAAAGGATTTAAGCAGGATTTTAGTAGAGGAATTAAAAGCTATTGGTATCACCGATGCTCATTTGGATGATTTAGGTTATGTTTATGCGACTATTCCTTCCAATAACTGACAAGCATGTTCCAGTAATTTGTTTTTGTTCCCATGTGGATACTTCACCTGATTCATCAGGTACGAATGTGAAGCCATTGGTTCATTCAAATTATCAGGGTGAGGATTTAGTTTTGCCTGATGATGAAAAGATCATTATACGTTTTTCAGAACATCCGGATTTAAAGGAGCAAATAGGAAATGATATTGTTACTGCTAGTGGAAAAACTTTATTAGGTGCTGATGACAAGGCTGGTGTTGCCGAGATTATGGATGCTGCGCGTATTTTAATGTCCAATCCTGAAATTAAGCATGGAGATATTAAGATATTATTTACTCCTGATGAAGAAATAGGTCGAGGAGTTGATCATGTTGATCTCAAAAAATTAGGTGCTGAATATGCATATACGATGGATGGAGAAAAAGCTGGCACCATTGAGGATGAGACTTTTTCAGCCGATGGAGTTAAGGTTAAAATCGATGGTATTTCTATTCACCCCGGTTATGCCAAGGGAAAGATGATCAATGCCATAAAGGTTGCATCTGATATTATTGATAGTTTACCGAAAGACAGATTGTCTCCGGAGACTACCCATGCTAAAGAGGGTTTTGTTCATCCGACTAATATTGAGGGTACTGTTGAGGAGGCTACATTAAGTTTTATCATCCGAGACCATGACACTAAGAAATTGGCGGAACATGAGGCTGAATTGGAGTCGATCGTAAAGGAAGTTCTTTCAAAATACCCAGGTGCTAGTTATAGTTTTGAAGTTTCCGAGCAATATAGGAATATGAAAGAAATTTTGGATCAGCACTCCAAAGTAGTAGAAATAGCTATGATGGGCATTGAGCGTGCTGGGATGAAGGTTGAAAAACGGAGTATCCGAGGCGGCACAGATGGCTCTAGGCTATCATTTATGGGTCTCCCTTGCCCTAATATCTTTGCAGGTGGGCATGCATTCCATGGAAAGCAAGAATGGGTTTCCATTCAGGATATGCAAAAAGCAGTTTTATCCATCTTACATATTGTTGCTCTTTGGGAGGAACTTTCTTAGGGGTCATTATTAATTAAATATTCAATTCTAGAAATAGTAAAAAACACATTATGCATCAGAACGAAGTATTAAAAAATATTCAATTTAGAAGGGCAGTTTTTCAGGCGAATTATACGGATCAAGAAGTGAGCCGTGAGGATTTATTAACGATTTTAGAGGCTGCCAATGCTGCTCCTACTCACAAACGCACCCAACCTTGGCGTTTTGTTGTATTTCGCAATGAAGGTTTGGTACGCTTAGGTGATGAACTTGCGAGGATTTACAAGTCTGTCACGCCTTCAGAAAAATATACTGAATTGACTGAACAAAATATGTCTAAAAAAGCTACTCAATCCAAGGCTGCGGTTGCTATTATCGTCAATTATACTGGTGATGTTCCCGAATGGGAAGAATTGGCTGCTACGGCGTGTGCTGTTGAAAATATGTGGCTAGCTGCCGCTTCTATAGGCATTGGCGGTTATTGGGCTACGCCTGGCTTGATCAATCATATTGGTCCCTTTTTAAATTTAGAGGAGAATCAACGTTGCATTGGTTTTTTCTATATGGGTCATCATGAGTCTGAGCCTAGGGAACCTGTTAGGAGTCCTATTGAGGACAAAATTCGCTGGGAAGAATAAAACAAAGCGGTCAAGGAAATCCTTGACCGCTTTTTCATTATTCTTGAACATCAATCACTATTCCACCTTTTTCCCCTGTCCATCTGATTTTCTGTTCAATAAAGGAGGATAATACCTGAACAAACTCTTGATTGTTCGCTGGACTTATTTGAATATCTTGCGGTTTACCATCCTTTAGGTTGAAATAAACCTGAAATCTTCCTGTTGCATTTATATCTCTCAATTCTGAGTTCAATTCTTCATTGAATTTTTCCCATCCTCCTACAGGTACTGCATTTGCATCATCCAAAATATTTGATTGTACTTTCATGTTTTGATCCATCAAGATAACCTCTGTATTTCTTTCAGTTTTATGGTTCGTGATATATTTGAACATGATTAAGGAGCAAGCTACTAAGAACAGTACAGCTGCTGCCATTGCAATTGTCAAGCGGTGCCAGCTGAAGAACCTTTGTTTTTTATCTTCTGCTTTTGCAGCGATTTTTCTTGCCAGCCTTTGTTGCAGGATACTAAGTTGATTGGAATCTACTCCTTGTTGCAGTTTATAGCCATCAATTGCATCTTGCAGAAAGGGATCATTCAGAGCCTCACGTTCCATTTCATACATCTCTTCTTTACTCATGAGACCCATGACATAATTGTGAATTCGCGATAATTGATAATTATTTTCCATTACTTTCTTTCCATACAAATCTTAAGATTTCGTCTTCCGTTCTGGATATAACTTTTGACTTTAGCTATATCATACCCTGTTAGATCGGCGATATCTTTATAACACTTCTGTTCCAAATAAAATAACCGGATGCATTTTTCCTGTTCATGGTTTAACCCAGCAATACAGGTTTCTAATTTTTCAAAGTCTTTTTCTTCCCATTTTTTATCATCGTTGTCTCGTAGACTTTGTTCAGATTCGTAGAGGTTGTCTTCAATATCCACCTTGGTCATCTGTTTATTTTTTCTGAGTTGCATTAGGCAAAAATTACGCGCATATACATATACCCAACTTTTGAAATTATCCACTTCATATACGCGCAACTTATCTATTAACTCATCAAAGATCTGCATTACCGCATCCTGGCTCTGTTCAGCATCTTGAAGATACTTATAGCAAACCCCATATAACAATGACATGTATGGAGCATACAGTTTGCCCAAGGCGTCTAAACTGCCTGTTTGCTTGTAATGTTGCAATAACTGTTTTTCGTCCATGCTATTTTCTCTACACCTATATGATGCATTCTTGGTTAGGATTGCATAAATTTTTATCCAAATAATGCCATTGCCAATACCAGCGTTACTATAATATTAAATGTTTGAGCTATTAAAAAGGCGTATAATGGTTTTTTATTGTCTTGTTTAAAGAGGTCTTTGAAATTTGTTTCTAGTCCTATTGAAGTAAAAGCCAATGCAAACCACAATCCTTGTAAACTTTTCAAACTATCTTTTATTCCAGCATTTGTTTCTGGAGATATGACAAATGAGAACATCAATGATACAAATACGAATCCTACGACAAATTTCGGGAATCTTTCCCAGATGACTTTTAGTGTTGGTTTATCTTTTTTGGTTTTATCATCTACAGATTTGGAATATGTCCAATATATACTGATAAAAAAGGCTGCAATTCCGAGCAAAACGTTTTGGGAGAATTTAACAATAGTACTGATTTTGAGGGCTTCCTCCCCGACCAATGTTCCAGAAGCTGCTACTGCACCAGTTGTATCTATACTACCTCCTAGCCAAGCACCTGTTACTTCTTGGGATAAATTCATGATTTCTGCCAGGTATGGCATAAAAATCATCATCGGCACCGCCGTAATCAAGACGAGGGATATGACATAAGACAACTTTTTATTGTCACCTTCGATTGCTCCTGAGGTTGCTATTGCTGCAGATACCCCACATATCGATACCGCACTAGAAAGCATAAGTGACATTTCCTTGTCTATTTTGAGTTTTTTACAAATCCAAAATGCAAAATACCACACTGACACCACTACTACTAATGCTTGAACGAGCCCCAATGCACCTGCTTTTAATATATCTCCAAATATAACGGTCGTTCCCAGTAATACTAGCCCGATTTTAACATATAGTTCTGTGCTTAAAGCTTGTTTAAACCAATTGGGTATCTTGAAGAAATTGCTGATTATTAGTCCTATTGCCAAACTGAAAATAACGGCTTCTAAGTTAAAGCTTTTCACTCCTGAATTTCCGGCTAATATAAGTGCCAGAACAGTCAACAAGTAGACTACAGGAAAAACGATCAATAAGGCTTTTAAATCTTTTTTCAACAACAGTGCTCCTATGATTGCTGTGACATAGACGAGCACAAACTGCAGTCCCATTGCTGCAATATTATCACCTGAGAATACTTTAGAGGACAATTCCTGAGAGTTTGACCATCCGAAAGAAGGCACTGGAACTACGAATCCCAACAGAGCTAAAGCAATGATTCCTATTCCCAATACTACGACGGTCCAATCTTCGGAAAGTTGAAATGTTTTACTAGACATAAAAAGTTTAAGTTGATGATTTAATAAGTTGATTTAACGCGGGCTGAATATAGGGAAAATTAAACTTAAACCCGTTTTTTAAAGTTAATATTGTTGTTACGGGCACAGTTTCTAACAATAAAGAAGAATCTACATTTTTCACGACAGATCCGATTTTTGCAATAAAGGTTGGGAGTGGCATACCAAATGTTGCGCCAGCTGATTTTCTAAATTCCTCCATAAACTCTGCATTGCTTACTGGATTTGGACTACAGGCATGGTAAATGGGTTCGTTTTCTTGAGAATTAACAATCCAATCAATAAGTCTGACAAAATCATCTTCATGTATCCAAGATATCATTTGTTCACCATTTCCCACTTTTCCACCCAGTCCTAATTTTACTAAGGGATATAATTCTGCAAACATTCCAGAATTCTTGCTCAAGATTGGGCTCATTCTTAGGATTACTTTATCTGTTTTAGAGACCTCAGCGTCCAAAAAGGCTTTTTCCCAGTCTTGAGCCAACTGTCCTAAGAAATCATTTGAGTATTGTTTACTTGTTTCGTCTTTTATTTGTTTTGCTCCATTGAATAAGGAAACACCTGAGAAGTTAATCCACAGTTTCACTGGATCTTTCAGATTTGAAATAGCTTTTCCCAACAATTTTGTTGGTGTAATTCTGGATGATCTTAATAGTTTTTTATTTTTTTCGGTAAATCTTCGGTTTATTGACAGTCCGCATAGGTTTATCAATACATCGGCTCCATTTAATTTTTCTTGCCAATCACCTAAGTTTTCAGCATCCCATTGTACAAATTCAACTTTTGGGTGATGTTTTACCATCTTTTGTCTTGATAGTACAACGATCTCATAGTTTTGTTCTCTAAATAGTCTAATCAACATGGTACCTAAGTTCCCTGTTCCACCTGCTAACACAATCTTTTTCATACGAAATCAAAATCTAAAGTTATATTGAAATGATCCTTCATGGCTACACGAGCTGCATGAAACCCACACATACCATGAACGCCACCACCCGGAGGTGTTGACGATGATGCAATGTAAACATTAGGATTTGAAGTCCTATAGGGCGTCAATGAATTTGTTGGTCTTGTAAATAATTGCTTAATATCCATTTGCCCACCACTAATATCACCACCTACATAATTAGGATTATACGCTTGCATTTGCATTGTATTCATACTTGACTTAGCTATAATAGTATCCTTAAATCCTGGTGCAAACCTTTCGATTTGATTTTCTATAGCTTCAGTTCTATCCATTGTTGATCCATGTGGAACATGACAATAAGCCCATCCTGTGTGCTTACCTTCCGGCGCACGTAAGGGATCAAACATTGATGGCTGAGAAAAAAGTACAAAAGGCTTATTCACTATTTTACCTTTATAGGTCATAAGTTCGTTATGAGCTATTTCTTCATAAGTATTTCCTATGTGCACAGTTGCAGCTTGTTGGCATCTTTTGTCTAAGAAAGGCGTTGGATCAGATAATGCCCAATCTATTTTAAAGACACCCATTCCGTATTTAAAATCTCCGAGAGCTTTACGGTATTTATCTGTAAGATTCAACCCCTTTAGCTTGAGTATTTGTTGAGGTGTCAGATCCACGATTAGGATTTTATGTTTTGGGAGATCTTGCAGATTATCGATCCAGCAATTTATTTTGCAGTCACCAGCATTGTTTTGATAGTCTGCTAACATGGCATCAGCGATTGATTGGGAACCCCCTTTAGGGATTAACCATCCTGACCGATGTCCCAACGTAGCTAATACCAAACCTATTGCAGAAGTTGCAATTTTTGAAAAAGGAAGCAATCCATGTCCTACCAATCCGGCCCATAAAGCTCTTCCTTCTTGCGTTTGAAACCTATCAGCAGTAGCATTGGCACTTTTCAAAGCATTCAATCCAAATTTTGCCATCAATAATGGATTTTTTGGAATTCTCAAAGGCCCAAGAATATCCCCAGATAATTCATACCAATTTTCAACAAGGCCTTGAATTAGGGATTTATATACTTTTGCATCCGGACCGAGTTCGGCATACATTCTATCTAAACTTTTATGTAAGATTGCTGTATTTCCTGAATCTAAGGGATGTGCAAGTTGATAACCGGCACTAATAAATTCTAATCCAGCCTCAGCAACCATATTGGATCTAAAAAATGGGGACTCCAATGCAAACGGGTGTACAGCAGAACAGACATCATGCTTGAAACCAGGGATTGTGAGTTCTTTCGTTCTCATACCTCCCCCAATCATGCTGTCACCTTCTATGATTAAGGTAGTTAATCCTTGTTTTCTCATAGTTAAGGCAGCTGCTAGTCCATTAGGTCCGGAACCAATAATTATAGCGTCGTAACTTTTCAAATTAGTTGGATAAATTCTAAAGTTAAGACAATCAAATGGTAAACAGACAAGTTTGGGGACAAAAAAAAGCCCCTTCACAGGGGCTTTTATTCATAATCAACCTTAATACTTAGAAACAGTATTTATTTTCTTCAATAAGTTTTTTTGCAATTCTTTGGCGTGCTTCTTTTAAGTTAAATGGTTGCGCTTTAGTAAATCGGCGTAATCCCACCAACATCATATTTAATTCATCGCCTTCAGCGAATGAATATAGTGCTTCTTTACCTGCTGCATTTACTTTGTCAATTGCACCGTAAAGATATATTTTTGCCATATCTGCGGCATAATCGGCATGTTCACCTGGTTGTGTATGCTGTAATTTTTCTGCGCGTAATAGCACAGATTCTGCGACATAAATGTACCCAATGATATCTGCAATATTCATTAATATTTCTTGTTCTTTCGCTAACGACATCATCAACTTTTGCACCGCTGCTCCAGCTATCATTAAGCCTGCTTTTTTGAGGTTTGCAACAATTTTTTTTCTCTGCTTCAAAAGGAGCATCATCTTCAGCTCCAAAATCAGGAATTGACATCAACTCACCTGCTACAGCCTGTGCTGGTCCCATTAGGTCTAACTCCCCTTTCATGGCACGTTTTAGCAACATATCCACTACTAATAGCCTGTTTACCTCATTGGTACCTTCGAATATTCTATTGATACGTGCATCACGATACGCTCTTTCCATTGGTGCTTCCGCTGAGTATCCCATCCCACCGTAGATTTGCACGCCTTCGTCTACTACATAATCTAGCATTTCTGAGCACCAGACTTTGATAATAGCACACTCAATAGCAAATTGTTCAACCGATTTCAATTTTGCTTTTGCTTCATCCATTCCAGATGCAATCAGCGCATCAAAAGCATCATCAATATTTTGTCCTGCACGATATGCTGCGGATTCATTTGCAAACAAACGGGTTGCCATTTCTGCCAATTTATAACGTATTGCTCCAAATTTTGAAATTGGCAGATTGAACTGCACTCTTTCATTGGCATAATTGATAGCAGTATTCAAAACAGAGCGTGCAGAACCAATTGTTGCTGCTCCTAATTTGATACGTCCTATATTCAAGATATTAACTGCTATTTTAAATCCATTTTCTCTGTCTGACAGCATGTTTTCGACAGGAACTGGGCAGTCATTGAAGAATATTTGTCGTGTTGAAGACCCTTTGATTCCTAATTTATGTTCTTCAGGATTCATTGATATTCCTCCGAAATCTTTTTCTACGATAAATGCTGATAGGTTTTTGTCGTCGTCAATTTTAGCAAATACAATAAAAACATCAGCAAATCCACCATTTGTAATCCACATTTTCTGTCCATTGATCAAATAATGTGTTCCTTCGGCGTTTAATTTTGCTGAAGTACGTCCAGAGTTAGCATCAGATCCTGAGTTAGGTTCTGTCAAACAATAAGCAGCTTTCCATTCTCCGGTTCCCAATTTGGGGATGTATTTTGCTTTTTGTTCAGCATTTCCATAATACAGGATTGGTAAAGTTCCGATTCCTGTATGTGCTGATAATGCTACTGCGAAGGAGAATCCTCCACCTACTGCATCCGCTACCAACATGGATGTATTGAAGTTTTTACCGAAACCGCCATATTCTTCAGGGATTGATACTCCCAACATTCCCAATTCTCCAGATTTGTCCATTAGGCTTTGCATCAATCCTTCTTCTTGTGCATCAATACGGTCTAGTTTATTTAAGACTTCCGTATCCAAGAAATCGATACAGGTTTGACGAATCATTTTTGCTTCTTCATCAAACTCCTCAGGGATGAAAATATCTGAATATGCTGTTTCGCGGATTACAAATTCTCCGCCTTTAATTGCTTTATTTTTTACTTCTTCGCTCATGATTCTTTTTGTTTAGAATAAGTGAACAAGCACCTTCTTCTGTTATATATTTTGTTAATACTTTATTTTACAATAATTCAAATATTCCTGCTGCACCTTGTCCTGTTCCCACACACATTGTTACCATTCCATATTTCTTACCTCTTCTTCTAAGTTCGTGTAATACTTGCACGGTTAATTTTGCTCCGGTACAGCCTAACGGGTGTCCTAAAGCGATTGCACCGCCGTTTACATTTACTTTTTCTTCATCGAGTTCCAATTCTCTGATTACTGCTAAAGACTGAGAAGCGAATGCTTCATTCAATTCGAACAGGTCAATATCTTCTTTTTTCAAACCTGCTTGTTCCAATGCTTTTGGTATTGCCACGACAGGCCCGATTCCCATGATTCGAGGCGGTACCCCTGCCACTGCATAGCTTACAAGTTTAGCAATTGGTTTAAGGTTCAACTCTTTCATTTTCTTTTCTGATACGACCAAGACGAAAGCTGCTCCGTCCGACGTTTGGGATGAGTTACCAGCAGTTACTGAACCTTTGGCATCAAATACTGGGCGTAATTTTGCCAATGCTTCCAGCGATGTATCAGCACGTGGACCTTCATCGGTATCAACGACATATTCTTTTGTTGCCATTTTACCATCTTTCACGTAGTTTTCCTTGATGGTAATAGGCACAATTTCTTCTTTGAACTTACCTTCTTTTATTGCTGCTACAGCTTTTTGGTTGGACTTAAGCGCAAATTTATCTTGGTCTTCTCTAGACACATGGTAATCTTTGGCCACTGCTTCCGCCGTTAGTCCCATTCCCCAGTACCAATCTGGATGTTCTTTAGAAACCACAGGGTTAGGCACAATCTTCCATCCTCCGAATGGCATTCCTGACATGATCTCAACACCACCTGCCACTATCATATCAGCCATTCCAGATTTTATTTTTGCCACTGCTGTTGCAATAGTTTCTAAACCGGATGCACAGTACCTGTTCACAGTTATTCCTGGAACTTTGTCCGTATCGAGTCCCATTAGGGATATAAAACGACCGATATTTAGGCCTTGTTCAGCTTCTGGCATTGCATTTCCGACGATTACATCGTCGATATCTTCTTTATTTACATTTGGTACAGATGCCATTAAGTGTTTAATTACATCAGCTGCCAAATCATCCGCACGAGTAAATCTGAAGCCTCCTCTTGGAGCTTTTCCTACCGCTGAGCGAAATCCTGCTATTATGTATGCTTCCATGTCTAATTAGATATTAGATGTGAGATATGAGATTTGAGATAGTAGAAAATCCATAGCTCACTATTATTGATTTATCCTTTGTTATTTAAAGGGTCAATTATTAATTATTTTTATTTTTTGTCAGCTTTCTTTGAAAGCCATAAATCATTTTTTGGATTTGAGTTAATCTGATATAAATATCTTCAGCATCATTTTTTTCAATTAAGCCTAATTTAGCAGCTATGAGTATTTGGGTTAACAATTCATAGGAAGAACCAACAGCTACACCTAAAAAATGGTTAAACTCTTTATCAGAATTTCTGCCAGCCCCTTCAGCTATATTTGAAGCAATTGAAACTGCTGATCTTTTTATTTGTGAGGATAAACCGAATCTTTCATCGTTAGGAAAATTTGCCACTATTCTATATATTTCTGTTGAAAGATCTATTGCCATATGCCAAATTTTAATATCCTCGATTTTATGCACTTTATTTATCGTTTAATATCGCAAATCTCACTTCTCAAATCTCAAATCCAGAAACTAGTTTCTAAGCGGCTTCCCGGTGGTCAACATTGCTTGTATTCTTTCTAGGGTTTTGCGGGTTGCGCAGAGTTCAAGGAATGCTTTGCGTTCCATGTCTAGAAGGTATTGCTCGTCGACTTCGGTTGGTTGTGAGAGGTCTCCTCCGCACATAACCCAGCCTAGTTTTTCTGAGATTAATTTATCGTGTTCTGAGATGTAGTGTCCTGCTTCCATTGATGATGCTCCTACATATACGATTCCTAGTCCTTGGTCTCCCAATACTTTGATGTCCTTGCGTTTTGCTGGCTGGACATAACCTGCATCTGCAAGCTCTAATGCTTTTGCTTTTGCGTCTGCCAATAAGCGAGAACGGTTCATTGTAATGGCATATTTTCCTTCCTGCAGGTAGCCTAGCTCGAATGCTTCTACTGCTGATGTTGAAACTTTTGCTTGTCCAATGGTTAAGAAACGATCTTTTAGGAAGTTCTGATCAATTTGATCTGGACGGAAATCGTCTGATGCTCTTAATGCAAATTCCTTAGAACCGCCACCACCAGGGATTACACCAACTCCAAATTCTACTAATCCCATATATGTTTCAGCATGTAACTGCACAAAGTCGGCATGCATTGAGAATTCACATCCACCACCTAATGTCATTTGGAATGGTGCTGCTACGACAGGAATTGCAGAGTATCTCAGGCGCATTGATGTATCTTGGAACATTTTCACCGCCATATTCAACTCGTCATAATCTTGTTCAACAGCCATCATGAAAATCATTCCGATATTGGCACCTGCGGAAAAGTTCTTTCCATCATTTGAGATTACCAAACCACGATATTCTTTTTCAGCAAGGTCAATTGCTTTATTCAATCCTTGTATGACATCTCCACCAATTGTATTCATTTTCGTATGGAACTCACAGTTAATGATTCCATCACCAAGATCTATAATTGATACACCGGAGTTTTTCCATATTGTTTTTCCTTCTCGGATATGGTCAAGTACAATTAGGTCTTCAGTTCCAGGGATTGGGAGATATGATTTGGATTCAATATCATAGTAATGGCGGACACCATTTTCCACTTTATAGAAGCTTTCGAATCCAGCATCCAACATATCTTTTACCCATTGAGCAACTTCGCCTGTTTGACCTGGGATTCTTTTTTCTTCATTTTTGATTTTTTCAATTGTTTCTCTAACACCTAAAGCGTCCCATACTTCAAAAGGTCCAATTTCCCAGCCGAATCCAGCTCTCATTGCATCGTCAATTCTGAAGAAGTTGTCTGTTATTTCTGGCACACGGTTGGAGACATATTCGAACAAAGGATAATGCATTGCTCTGAAAAGTTCTGCGGCTTTATCTGTTCCTTGTTCGTATACTTTCATTCTCTTTCTGATGTCTTCAACAGGTTTCGTTGCTTCGAGAGTTGAGGACTTCACTTTTTGTTGAGGGCCGTACGTGAGGTCTTTTAAGTTTAGTGATAGGATTTCAGAATTTCCTTTGTCGTCTTTTACTTTTTCATAGAACCCTTTTTTTAGTTTTTTCACCTAGCCATTTATTTTCGACCATTTTGCTGATGAATTCAGGCAGGATGAATACACCTTTAGCTTCATCATCAGGGGCATTTTGTTCCAATCCTTTGGCAACATTCACCAAAGTATCTAATCCTACGACATCTGCGGTTCTGAAAGTTGCTGATTTAGGGTGTCCCATTGCTGGTCCGGTATATTTATCAACTTCTTCTACTGTTAGTCCTAATTTCTCTACGAGATGAGTCACAGCGAGCATTGAATATACCCCGATTCTATTTCCGATGAACGCTGGTGTATCTTTACACAATACGACGGTTTTTCCGAGCATTTTATCCCCATATTCGATTAGGAAATCCACCACTTCTTTTTTTGTGTCTTTTGTGGGAATAATTTCCAATAAAGGAAGATAACGTGGTGGATTGAAGAAGTGTGTTCCACAGAAATTTTCTTTGAAGTCTTGTGATCTACCTTCTTCCATCAAATGAATTGGAATACCGGATGTATTCGTTGTGATCAAAGTTCCAGGTTTCCGGAATTGTTCTACCTTATCAAAAACGGATTTTTTGATGTCCAAACGTTCTACAACCACTTCGATAGTCCAATCTGCCTGTGCAATTTTGCTCATATCGTCATCAAAGTTTCCGGTTGTAATACGCGTTGCGAAGGACTTGCTATATAAAGGTGCGGGGTTTGATTTTATTGCTGTATCCAGAGATTGATTTACAATTCTGTTTCTTACTGCTGGGCTTTCCAATGTCAAACCTTTAGCTTCTTCAGCTGGTAACAGTTCTTTTGGCACAATATCCAAAAGCAATACCTCTAAACCTATATTAGCAAAGTGGCAAGCAATTCGAGAGCCCATCACTCCGGATCCCAATACAGCTACTTTTTTAATATTTCTATTCATATCACGTATATTTTCTTATTTATTAAGGTTCAATTTGCACTTCAGGCGAATAATTCGTTGCCACTTCATTGATTTTTTTCAAGAATTTGACTAGTGTAGCTTTTTCTTTTTCAGAGAAAGAAGTATTTAGATACTCATTAAATTCTCTTACTACATCTTTGGCGACTTTTCTTTTTTCTCGTCCTAGATCTGTTAGATATACTTTTACGGATCTTTTATCAGTATCTGATGTTTCCCTATATATAAAACCTAGGCTTTCGAGGTTATTTAGTACTCGAGACAATGATGTTGTTTTCACTCCTGTTGAGTTTGCGATCTGCGATACTGGAGTACCATCTCGATGTATGTTAATCAAAATATAACCTGCAGCCTGAGTAAAGCCATGTTGAGAGGCTATTACATTATATTTGTTGGCAACAGTTTGCCATGCTGTCTTTAAGAAATAATCGATGGTGTTGTCTTGGCTCATATTCGGGTTTTCTAACATTTATTATGCAAGCATAACAAATTTAAATTATTGAATTGATAAATCAAACAGTTTTGTGATTTTTTAATAAATCCTTGACACAAATAGATAGTTCTTTATTAAAATGTTCATTTTAATAAAAATAGTATTTAGTGTGGAAAACTTTTAGATATTGGGAATCAAATAATTAATGGTAATTTAATAGTTGTTATGAACACTTTATAATTAACGATATTATTATTACATTAACTTTGCATCAAACAAATAAGAACATGGCATTAGTAAATATCCCGAGATTAGATCTGACACATTATACTGAAGGCAATTCAGAATTGCGCAAACAATTCGTTGCTGATATCGGCAAGGCTTTTAACGAAACTGGCTTTGTTACGATTTCCAATCATGGTCTATCCCAAGAATTAATTGATGAGCTATATCAAGTTGTCAAGCAATTTTTTGATCAACCGGAGTCTATCAAAGACAAGTATGAATTCCCTGAACTAGCGGGTCAAAGGGGATATACATCGAAAGGGAAAGAAAAAGCTAAAGATTCGAAGACTCCTGATTTAAAAGAATTTTGGCAACGTGGACAGACTATTGTTGGCGAAGAGTATTCAAAATCAGATTTTCCTGACAACCCTGAAGTTTCTGAATTACCTCGTTTCAATGCTGTCACTGCAGAGATTTACAAGAAATTAGAGGATGCTGGTCGTAATTTACTGAAAGCAATTGCTACTTATCTTGAATTACCGGAGGATTATTTCGAAAGATTTGTAATCAACGGAAATTCCATTCTTCGAGCGATTCATTATTTTCCGATTGAAAATCCGGATTCGATTCCAGCGGATGCTGTTCGTGCGGGAGCACATGAGGACATTAATTTGATTACTTTATTGATCGGAGCTAGTGCAGATGGTTTGGAAGTATTGACCAAAGATGGTGAATGGTTTGCTATCAAAGCAAAAGGCGAGGATATTGTAGTAAATGTTGGCGATATGTTGCAGAGACTAACGAACAATAAATTAAAATCTACTACTCACCGTGTTGTTAACCCACCTAGGGAACTGATGAAAACATCACGTTACTCCGTTCCATTTTTCTTGCATCCAAAATCTAGCATGAGCCTAGCTTCACTGGACTCTTGCATCGATGCTGAACACCCAAAAGCTTATGAAGACTATACTGCAGGTGAATATTTGGATGAAAGATTGAGAGAAATTGGGTTGAAGATGTAGAGGAGATGTGGGATGTGAGATGTGAGATATTAAGCGGGATAAGGATTAGACAAAAGACATTAGACATAAGACATTAGACTGGTTAAAGTTTTGAAGAGGAAAAATCTTTAGCTATGAAGTTTTATAAAAATATAGAGGGTTCTGGGTGGTTGCCAGGAACCTTTTTTTGTGGGATTGATGTTGTTCATCATTTCTTTTTATTAGTTCATCACAAAAATTTTTCGTGCATTGATTCCTTCTATATCATTGTATAAACAAAGAATGATTTATTCAAAAGTGATGATATGGTTTTTTATTATTTTATCAAGTTATTTCTTGGTGTGATGGATATGGATGTTCTGAGTGAGTGGACATTTAATGTTTTTCAGTCTGGTGAAAAAGCTATGATGTCTTATTATGATTATCAAATGATCTATCCTTTTTGCTCTATTGAAGTAAAAGATTTTTCATGTTTAGAATATTCTGACATGAAAAATAGAGACAAAGTTCCCTTCCAACTAAATATTGACAATCTTCCCCATGAAACTAATGGGTATTTTTTTACATTTATAGAAGCTATATGATTACGAATACTGACCAACCGAAAAAAAGCACATTCAGGAGATTCTTCACAGAGTTACTTCTAGTTGTTGGATTGACTTTTATTTTTTCTCTTATAGGCTCGACCATTCATCGTCATTTGGCCATTCTATTTTTATATGTTCCGTTTGCTTATTTGTTGTTTGCCTTAAACAATTATGTTTTATTGGAATTCGTAGCTAAGAAAAAGATTCTTTTCGTTGAATACTTTTTAATTGTTCTTTTAAGCAGTGCAATAATTTTCATTCCTTTCTGGATGATTATTCAAGGTATTCACGGTCGTCCCAGTAAAAAAATAATTATCCTTGGTCTCATCTGTGTCTTGATACTTATTCCATTTACTTATTATTATTTCTTTAGGTTAAGGAGTGATCGGAAGACGATTGCCAGCTTGAGAAAGGATCTTGGCAAAACAGCTGCAGAGTATAAGCTTATGCAGTCTCAGGTAAATCCTCATTTCTTATTTAATGTTATGAACAGCATTTATGGGATTGCTTTACAGGAGGATGCCAGCCGAACTGCTGATTCTATCCAACGGTTGAGCCAAATGATGAGGTTCTTGATTTTTGAGAATCAATTAGATCAAATACCATTATCAAAAGACCTTAATTATTTAAAAGAATATATTGCGATTCAAAGCTTGAGGACAGAGAGTGTTCCTTCTGTTAAAATAGAACATAATATTGTCGATAGTTTTGACAATCTATTTATTGCTCCAATGCTTTTGATTCCATTTGTTGAGAATGCATTTAAACATGGGATCAGTATGGTTAAGCCATCTTGGATAAAGGTGAATGCAGATGTTGTTGATGGACAGTTAAAGTTTTCTGTTTACAACAGTATTCATAATATTGAGGGTACGGATTTGGAGAGGACGAAGTCAGGCATTGGGCTTGACAATGTTAAATCGAGGCTGGATTTAACTTACCCTGATAAATATATGTTGGTTATGGAACAAAACCAGGAAGAATACTTTGTTTTTTTGACTATTGAGCTGCGAGATTCTCCTGAATTAATTGAGCGCGACGATGATTAAAGCTATAGCGATCGATGATGAACCCATTGCATTGGATATCATCAGAAGATACTCCGATCGAGTTCCCTATATAAATTTGGAGAAGCAGTTCTTGAATGGTTTGGAAGCAAGGGATTATTTAATGGAGAATGATGTTAAGTTGTTGTTTTTGGATGTTAGAATGCCTGATATCAACGGTATTGATTTATTCAAGGGGTTAGAAGAGAAACCCTTGGTTATATTTTCTACGGCATATTCTGAATATGCGCTTTCAGGTTTCGAATTAGAGGCATTAGATTATTTGTTGAAGCCTTATAGCTTTGAGCGTTTTGAAAAGGCATGTTTAAGAGCTAAGGAGATGTTGGAGCTGAAGGGTATACTAGAGAACAATCCTACCTTATTTGTAAAGGATGGCTATCAAATGGTAAAAATAGATCTTAAAGAGATTTCTGTTCTTCAAGCTGTGGGGAATTACCTTCGATTTGTGATGGATGGCAGGGAGGTATTGGCACGAATGACGATCAAGGAGTTTCTTTCAGAATGGGCGGACAATAATTTTATTCAAGTTCATCGTTCATATGTTATTAATACGGACAAGGTCAGTAAATTGGACAGGCATGTTATTTGGATCGATGATATAGAAATCCCTATTGGTGGAAGCTTTCAAGATTTTGTTAAAGAAAAGTTTAAATTATAGCGTATGCATATTGAGGAATTGCGTGAATATTGTATCAGCAAGGCATTAACGACAGAGGAGACACCTTTTGGTCCAGACACCTTAGTTTTTAAAGTTTTGGGTAAGGTTTTTTTACTGGTTGGTCTGGATCAGGTTGATGAATTGACTTTTAATGTTAAATGTGATCCTGAGTATGCTATTGAATTGCGGGAGAAGTATGAGCACACTGTTTTTCCGGGTTATCATATGAATAAGAAGCATTGGAACACTGTACATGCCAATCGTCAGTTATCGGATCAAGCCCTTCGAGAATTAATAGATCATAGTTTTGACTTAATCGTTGCTTCATTATCAAAAAAAGATCAGCAGAAATTTATAGATCATAAATAGGAGGTTTTTGGATTGCTGCAAGGTTGTTTTTCTTGCACAAAAAAGGCTGCGGATGCAGCCTTTTTTTTATTCACTTAATAATTTTGTTAATTCTTTTTGGATTTCTTCACCTTTATCTTCGTTGTACCATTTTTGAATGGCTTCTTTAATTTCTTCAAAAGGTTTTCCCTCTGCTTTTTGTTGTTCAAATATATTTTGCAGCGCATCTGGTCTTGGTCCCCATACTACTTTGTCGTGACCTACGTCATTACGAATAATAAGTTTAGGGATTGATTTTCCTCCGTTTGTCAAGTAGTCATCGATCAAGAAAGGTTCAGTATCTCTCAGTTGGATATCAAGATCAATAAAAGGGTTGTCTTTTACAATTTTATAGATCTGTGGTACAGAGTGAGCTGCATCACCACACCAAGGTTCCGTTATTAAGATCCAATGTTGTGGATCTTTTATATTATCGATGCATACTTTCATTTCTGCAGATGGTTCAAATTTTTTCAGCCATCTGTTCATTCTAGACCAATTTAGTTTTGTGTAGTTTAGATAGTCAGCGTTAGTTGAGTATGCTTCGTGTGCTTCTGTATTGTTTAAGATATCCTCGAAGTAACTCAGGTATTCGTCAAAAGTCATGTTGGATTTAATTTTCTCAAAAATACATATAATTCCATTATTTTGGAAAAAATGACATATTGTCACGCTATGATGACAATTCTTTGCAGATATTTCCGACTTTGCTATGACAAACAAAGAAAAAACCGTTTGGCATAAGCGTTGTTATTACAATATAAAATCATTTAAACATTAATAAGATAACACAACAAGATATGTCAAAAATTATAGGAATCGACTTAGGAACTACCAACTCATGTGTAGCCGTAATGGAAGGTAATGAGCCGGTAGTAATTGCGAATAACGAAGGGAAACGCACAACACCTTCAGTTGTAGCATTTGTAGCAGGCGGGGAACGCAAGGTTGGAGATCCAGCAAAACGTCAAGCTATCACTAACCCACAGAACACGATCTATTCGATCAAGAGATTTATGGGTGTAACATATAATGAGGCTAAGGGCGAGATTGATAAAGTTCCTTATAAAGTAGTAAAGGGCGACAATGATACACCACGTGTTGAAATTGGCGACCGTAAATATACTCCACAAGAAATTTCAGCTATGATTGTTCAGAAGATGAAGAAAACAGCTGAAGATTACTTAGGGCAAGAAGTAACGCGTGCAGTAATTACAGTTCCTGCATATTTTAATGATGCTCAGCGTCAAGCTACAAAAGAGGCTGGTGAGATTGCTGGTTTGAAAGTGGAGCGTATCATCAATGAGCCTACAGCTGCAGCATTGGCTTATGGACTTGAGAAAGCAGACAAAGACATGAAGATTGTTGTTTTTGACTGTGGTGGTGGTACACATGACGTTTCAGTATTAGAATTAGGTGATGGTGTTTTTGAGGTAAAATCAACTGACGGTGACACTCACTTAGGAGGAGATGACTTTGATAACGCGATCATTAATTGGTTAGCAGATGAATTTGCTGACGAGAATGGTGGTTTAGATTTAAGGAAAGATCCTATGGCTTTGCAACGTTTGAAAGACGCTGCTGAGAAGGCTAAAATTGAATTGTCAAGCACAACATCAACAGAGATTAACTTACCATATATTACTGCTGATGGTTCAGGTCCTAAACACTTGGTTCGTACCTTATCACGTGCTAAATTCGAGAGTTTAGTTGGTCCACTTATTGACCGTACTATTGAGCCATGTCGTACTGCATTGAAAAACGCTGGTTTCAGCACATCAGATATCGATGAGATTATTTTAGTAGGTGGTTCTACACGTATTCCAGCGATCCAAGAAGCTGTTAAAAAATTCTTTGGAAAAGAGCCATCAAAAGGTGTTAACCCAGATGAGGTTGTAGCATTAGGTGCTGCTATTCAAGGTGGTGTTTTGACAGGTGAAGTAAAAGATGTATTATTATTAGACGTTACTCCACTTTCCTTAGGTATTGAAACTATGGGTGGTGTTATGACTAAATTAATTGAAGCTAACACGACTATTCCGACTCGTAAATCGGAAGTATTCTCAACGGCTTCGGACAACCAACCATCAGTAGAGATCCATGTATTGCAAGGGGAAAGACCAATGGCTGCACAGAACCGTACGTTAGGACGTTTCCAATTGACAGACATCCCTCCTGCTCCACGTGGTATTCCTCAAATTGAGGTAGTATTTGATATTGATGCTAACGGTATTATCAAGGTATCAGCTATCGACAAGGCTACTGGTAAAGAGCAAAACATTCGTATCGAAGCTTCTTCAGGACTATCCGAAGAGGAAGTTAAGAAAATGAAGCAAGAAGCGGAGGCAAATGCTGAAGCGGATAAAAAAGTGAAAGAGGAAGTAGATAAATTGAATGGTGCAGATGCTTTAATCTTCTCGACTGAAAAACAATTGAAAGAGTATGGCGACAAAATTTCTGCTGACAAGAAAGCTCCTATCGAATCTGGTTTAGAGAAGTTGAAGAAAGCACATGCTGACAAAAACT
Organism: Sphingobacterium daejeonense; assembly: GCF_901472535.1. Classification (NCBI taxonomy): domain Bacteria; kingdom Pseudomonadati; phylum Bacteroidota; class Sphingobacteriia; order Sphingobacteriales; family Sphingobacteriaceae; genus Sphingobacterium; species Sphingobacterium daejeonense. Next base: position 4,083,623 of record NZ_LR590470.1, read on the forward strand.
TCCCAGAGATCGAGACTGCGACTACAGAATTGAACAATGCTTGGAGTGCCGCATCTGAAGAGATGTATGCTGCTTCACAACAAGGTGCTGGACAGCAACAGCCACAAGGTGATGCTGGTCAAGCGAACAATGGCGGTGGCAACCAAGGTGGTGGCGCTGACGATGTTCAAGATGTAGATTTCGAAGAGGTAAAATAAGACTTTAAGTTTACCCCCTTATATTAAGAGAAAGCTCGGTTCAAATAGGACCGAGCTTTTTCTATTTTTTATAATGTCTTAAAATACCTGTATCGAATACTGTCCAGACTGCTGAAGGCATATTTGCTTTCTTCAATGCGACATTTGACCAAGTATTGCAAGAATAAAACAGGTTATAAGCTCCTTTCGCTTCATAGAAAGCGTCGTCATCTCCGTACTGTGCATTTGTTTTAATAAGAATTGGTTTTCCATTTTCGTCTTTATCTAATGCTTCCAGTACATAATCTTTTATTGCGTTATATTGATTGGTGTCGATTTGAATTTTATAGCATAAATCATCTTCGACCATATTCTTGTAATAGGTGATATGTAATGCTGTTTCTCCTATTCCTAGACCTGCGATCAATGCGGTTTTCAATGTTAAGTCTTTCCATTCAGGCGTATTTAAATAAAAGCCTTTATCTCCCCATCCTATGGAAACAAAATTATGGTCTTGAGCATTTCCTTTTGTATTTTCTAATGGGAAGATTTCTGTCCAATCTTGCAGTTCATTTTTAATTGGCAAAACAATATCTGTATGTACGCCATTGGACAAAATATAGGCTGTAATATTTTTATTTTGGTTGTTATCATTATGATTTGCGCTTATTCTTGAAAGAATAAAGTCAGCAGCAAAATAGATGGCGGCAAAACCAATGAGTCCAATAAAAATATACAGGATTACCATCATAATTTTCTTCATCGTGTAGATTTATATAGGATAAAGATATCAATATTGTACTAAAACAAAAATGGCAGGACTGAAGCCTGCCATTTTCGTTTTAGATTTTATATTCTTAGAATAATTTTTCTGGATATTCACCATCTGCCACCAATTTAGAAATACTTTCTTGTACGATTGGTTTATCCTCAACATATGTTACCCCGAACCATTTTGAGGAGGTCGGTATAACTTTGAAGTCAGCTTGACCATTTTTTACCATATGGTCAGGAACGGATGGGATAAAGAATTCTGATTTAGGATTATCGCCATTTTCTTCAACGAATTTTGGGAACATCTCCATTGCGACATCGAATATTTTCGGCGTAAATCCCCAGAAGTTCATCGACACGCGTGCATCTGCTGGCAATTCATTTTTCACTCCATTTTCTTCGAACACGATCTTTTTATCCATTGTTTTCTTTATCGTAATAGATGTTGGTTCTTTCGGTTACTGATGCCATATGACCTTCGTTAGTTACTTCACATACTCCTCTAGATACATAACCGTAGTCTGACATTGTATTTCCCAGTTCGAATCCCATTAAAGACATATGTTTATCATCAGCTTCATTAGAAAGGAAATCTGCCATTTTTTTAAATGCATCATAACCGTAGAAATCGTCTGCATTAATTACACAGAAAGGTCCATCGACTTCATCTTTTGCTGACATCACCGCATGTGCAGTTCCCCCACGGTTTAGCACGTTCGATATCTTTGTCGATTCCGAATTTTCTAAGGTCAAAGTTTTGGAAAGCATAAGCGACTTCGATTTTTCCTTCTAATTTTTTGTCGAATTTTTCACGCATTACTTGCTCAAATTCTTCACGGATAATAAAAACCACTTTTCCGAATCCAGCACGTATAGCATCAAAAATGGAATAATCTATAATTGTTTCACCATGTGGACCAAATCCATCCACTTGTTTTAATGAGCCATAACGGCTCGCCATTCCTGCTGCTAGAACTACCAAAATTGGTTTTCCCATAATGTTTTTTAGTTTAGTTTTCGATTTTTCGTACGCAAATATAGTATTTTAAAATTATCTCTTTTTGAATATGGAGTTTAGGATTCCTGTTGCGATTTTTCCTAAGAGCTTAGCTCCTTCTCTTGCCAATGTTCTGCTGGCTTGATTTTGGGCTGCTTCCAAAGGTGTTTGTCTTCTGGATCTCGAGGAGCTGCTTTTACTGGCTGCTTTCTCTTGGGCCGCTTTTGTTGCTTCAGCTTCAGCTTTGGCCTCATTAACTTTTTGTCTTTCTTCTAAAATTTCAGAGGCTGTTTCTCTTTCTACTCTTTCTTGGTATTTGCCTCTATATTCAGAGTTCTGAATAAGTTCTTGATATTTTTCTGTCGAACAAGGCCCCATAATCGCTCTAGCGGGAACTAAATGAGTTGCAACTACCTCTGTTGGGATACCTTTATCATTTAATACTGTTATTAATGCTTGACCTGTTCCTAATGAGGTTAAAACTTTATCGATTTCATAGAACTCAGAGGTTGGATACGTTTTAACTGTTTTTCTTAAGTTGTCCGCATCGTTTGGGGTAAATGCTCTTAGGGCGTGTTGCACTCTATTTCCTAATTGTCCCAAGACAGATTCAGGAATATCTGTTGCTGCTTGAGTACAGAAGAATACGCCTACTCCTTTTGACCTGATCAATCTTACAATTTGTTCGATTTGTGTCAAGAAAGCTTTTGATGCCCCATTGAATAGTAAATGTGCTTCATCGAAAAAGAAGACTAACTTTGGTTTGTCTAAATCTCCTACTTCGGGAAGGTTTTTGAAGAGTTGGGCTAATAAGCTTAATAGAAATGTAGAGAACAATAAAGGTTGATCCTGGATATCGGAGATATTCAAAAGTGTAATCACTCCTTTTCCATCAATTTTTCCAAATAGATCTTCTATATCGAATTCTTTCTCTCCGAAAATATGTGCTAATCCCTGTTGTTCTATAGCTACAATTTTTCTCAATATGGTGTTTGCACTTGCTGTTGAAATCTTGCCATAATCATTTTTTATTTCCTCTGCTCCTGGTCCGTCTGACAAATAGCTAAGGAGTTTTTTGAGGTCTTGGAAATCTACTATTGGTAACTGTGTATCATCTGCATATTTAAATATAGCACTCAATACTCCAGCTTGCGTATCATTCAGATCTAATATGCGGGCTAACAATACAGGACCAAAATCTTCTACAGTCACTCGCATTGGTGCTCCAAGTTTTCCTGACAGAGAGAATATTTCTATTGGGAATTCTGCTGGTTGAAAGGGAATACCGACAGCATTTCCACGTTCGATTAGGGCATCATTTGTTTTTCCTGGCTGAGCGAGGCCGGATAGGTCACCTTTCACATCCAGCATAAACACTGGCACTCCTGCATCGGAGAGTTGCTCAGCCATCAATTGTAGGGTTCTAGTTTTCCCTGTTCCTGTTGCTCCGGCAATAAGTCCATGTCGGTTCATCATTTTGAGGGCAAGATTTACCTTTGCCTCAGTAACAATTTCACCGTTTAAGATTCCTGATCCTAATTGAATAAAAGGCCCTTTAGGGCTATAAGAAGTTGTTATTTTTTGAATAAATTGTTCTTTCATAATTATCTAGCATTAATCCGCTATTTAAATTTATGAATAAAGATATCCTTTTTCAACTTAAGAATTTAAACAAAGTTATGTTAACATAATATTAAGATTTCAGACAAAAGGCACGACTTTTGTAATTTTTTCATAATAAAAATTTCAAAAAAGGTTTTTTTTTTGAAATTAAATTTTATTTTTGTGATGTTATATGATTACACGGGCATACATATTTACAAAAGCATATAGAATATTAGCGGCAAAGCTTTGCTTTTTTATCTTTTTCACGAAGATGCTAATTTCTGTTACGCCTATGTTTGTAGATGTACTTGATCAGGGTACAGTCTTGCAAGTGGTCATGCAATTAGAAATTGAGAACACGGCAAAAGGTGCTAACAGCAATAATGAAGATTTGCATGAGACTGGCATCAAGATTTTTAGGCCAGGTGAGATCAATTTTATGAGTTTCAACCCCCACAGTTGAAAATACTGGCGGCATCAAACACTACCTGAAAAACGAAAAGAGTATTTGTGCCTACCATTCTTCCGTTCCCACCCCACCTCCAAACTGTTAATTCGACTTTCGAGGAATAATTATGTTCTGACGTCATTATTGATGTCTTAATGGGCATATCGAATCATTTTATCATTTGTTGAATTAAAAATTTAAAACGTAAGTTTATGTTTGGTACACGTACGTCCGCTTTTTTGAAATTATCAAAAAGGGACTTAAAATATGATTTCCCTTCTAGTATTGTAGTATTCTTAGTGGCATTGCCATTATGTTTGGGGATTGCAATGGCGTCGGGAGCGCCTTTGTTTGCAGGTATTTTAACTGGTATAATTGGTGGTATTGTAGTTGCCTCAATTTCAGGTTCTCCATTATCAGTTAGTGGTCCTGCTGCAGGATTGACTGTTATTGTCTTAGGGGCAATTGAGAAGTTAGGAGCATATGAGACCTTTATTTTGGCTGTTCTCATTGCTGGAGCGATCCAATTGATTTTAGGAATTATCAAAGCCGGTATGATTGGGAATTACTTTCCATCTGCTGTTATTTTGGGTATGCTTGCTGCGATTGGTATTACGATTATCTTAAAGCAAATTCCATTAGCTTTCGGTTTATCAGAAACTAATGCATTTGATTTTGAGAATGGAGGAATTGCTGCATTTACGAATACCGTTCTTTCCAGTGTAAATTGGGGAGCCACTATTATATGTTTCTTATCCTTGGCGATATTAATATTTTGGCCTAGCATCAAAAAATTAAATAAAGTTCCTGCACCACTGGTTGTTGTGTTATTAGGAGTTGGTTTAGGTTATGCATTTCAAGGAACGAACTTTGCATTAAGCGAGAGCCATTTTGTTAGCATTCCAGTTGTTTCCTCGATAGCTGAATTCCAGGGCTTGTTTATTTTTCCTGATTTCACGCAGATCTTCAATAAAGAGGTTTGGATTGTTGCTTTTACGATTGCTATTATTGCGAGTTTGGAGACTTTATTGAGTATTGAAGCGGTTGATAAGTTAGATCCATTAAAGCGTAACTCACCTACAAACCGTGAGCTTGTTGCTCAGGGTATTGGTAATATGACTAGTGGTTTCCTTGGAGGATTACCGATGACGTCCGTAATTGTTCGTTCATCGGCAAATGCCAATGCAGGTGGTCGCACAAGACAATCCGCTATACTTCATGGTATTTGGTTATTGGTAGCCTTATTAGCTATTCCTAGCATTATCAATTTGATTCCATTAGCAGGACTAGCGGCTATATTATTGCATACAGGATTTAAATTGGCAAAACCAGCTTTGTTCAAGCAAATGATGAAAAAAGGGTTGGATCAATTTATTCCATTTGTAGTAACAGTTGTTGCGGTAGTATTTACAGATTTGTTAACTGGTGTTGGTATTGGTATTTTGGTTGCTACTTTTTACATTTTGCGTGCTAATATGCACAATGCTTACCATCTTAACATTAAGACTACGGATCAATCTGAGAGCGAAACTGCGGTTTTTCACGTTAGCTGAGGAGGTTACCTTTTTAAACAAGGCCCCTATTCAACAGAAGTTATACAATTTGCCAAAAAGCGTTAAGTCTATTATTATTGATGGTCAAAAAAGCAAGTTTATTGACAAGGACGTAATTGATGTAATCAAGGATTTCGAGCAGAATGCGTTAAGCAAAGGTTTAGAAATCGAATTGAACGATGTTACTTATAAAAGAAAGAGCGTTCAAAAAAAACAAAAACTTAAAAAAGTAGTTTAAATATTTTAAAATAATTGCAGAAACTTGTATGGTCTTATTGACGGCCATACTTTAAAAAATAAATCACATATAATGGGAAATAAAGAATTAGAAACAGGATTTAATCAGATTTAGCTGGAAATAAGGATTGGATGAACTTTGTTGAGAAAGATACAAGTGGTAGATTTCAACAATTAGCAAAGGGTCAAAGTCCGGAGATTTTATGGATTGGATGTGCAGACAGCCGTGTTCCTGCGAACGAATTGACTGGTAAGAAGCCTGGTGAAGTTTTTGTTCATCGTAATATTGCAAACATGTGTGTTCACTCAGATATGAGCATGTTAGCTGTATTGGATTATGCTGTAAATGTATTAAAGGTAAAACATATCATTGTTGCTGGTCATTATGGTTGTGGTGGTGTTGCTGCATCCTTAAGTTCACAACAATATGGTATTATTGATAACTGGTTATGCCATATCAAAGACGTATTACCGTCTTCATGCCTCTGAGATTGACTCGATTCAAGATCCAGAGGAAAGAACTAATAAACTGGTTTGAACTGAACGTAAAAGAGCAGGTTTTCAATTTAACTTCTACTTCCATTGTTCAGAACGCTTGGAAAAATGGTGCTGATTTAGCTATTCACGGAATGGTTATCAATATTGGAACTGGAGAATTGATCAACCTTGACACTACCTTTACGAACAATGAAGGAATGGCAAAAGTATTCGCTTATAAATAAACTTATCCCATAGGATTATTTACCATAAACAAAAAGCCGTTCAATTAAATTTAGCGGCTTATTTGTTTTATAGATGAATCTTTATTTCACAAATGTACCATCCAGATTGATTGCTTTTGCGAATGCTGTGGAGAACAAATCCGTCATCACTGCAAACTGTTCGCGAGTAACTTTGCTTTCAGAATTATATTCACCTTCAAATTTGAATTTTGTATTCCAGTCTTTTTTTATCTGTCTATCGACCTCATCACCCTTAAAGGAAATAAATCTGATCAAGCTTATTAAATCTTTCCAAGTAAGGTCTTCATCACGATAATTATCTAAGAACCAAAGTTGGCTTCTTGTGTAAATATCATTAAGTACAGGTTTGATTTCTTCAAATCTTACTGCTGCATTTTTATCAAAAATATATTTATTGCCTTGTTCTTTACCTAAAAAGAAACCTGTGAGATAGCATTTGACGATTGCTTTAAAATGGCTGTCTTCGGCCCTTACATCTTGATAAGGGATTATTGCATTACTGAAGTTGATCAGTTCAGCCTGCAATTTTCTGACATCAATTTTGCTTGCATCAGTTTTAAAAAATGCAAGATATCCTGCTGTGACACCAAGAGCTTTTGAAAATGCGATTGTACCTGAGTCATTCTGTTTTTCATTCAGTAAATATTTTCCTCTACCCAATCCAAAAAAGATTATCTTTTTGAGCTTTTAAGATGTCCTCCAGGAAAACTACTTTATTTATGCTATCTGTTGTATTTAATGTAGCGACAGTGGTTCTGCTAAGTGGTAGAGTCATCTCTTTAGCGAGGGTAAATTCTTCTTTTATTGGAGTTTCAAAATCCAGCGTACCCATTTTCACTAAATCTGAATTTTCAGTTGCATCAATTATAGCTATAACGTTGAATTTTTGATTATCTGAGAGTGTAACCTGCCAGCCTCTTTTTGTTTTATCTAACTTCTTAATCGTTCTGTTTTCAATTTCAGTTAATAATGGATTTACCGCGTCATTAACTTTATTGAAGCCAACTGTTCCTAATTCAAGTGCATCTATTGAGTCTGGGTCTTTGTTAAGGGAATCAGGTTTATGGTTATTTTTTAATGATTCAGCCCATTTATTTAAGTTAAATTGTGAATTGATGGGTTCATTATATACCGATACTGTTGGCACATTGGATTGTGTTGCTTGCACTGCTGCGGTCCAAGCGACGGCATTTGAGCCATATATTAGCAATCTTGGTTTTTTCCTTTTTTTGTGCCAGAGCACCTAATGGAATTAACATGCAAAGGAGCATAAAGGCTCTCAAATTCATAGTTCTCTAATTTTATATCGAAAATAAGCAAATTCAGGCATTTATCGTTCATGCACTTATTCATAATATCGATGAAATAGCTAACTTTGCTACATGTTAGAAGAAGAAAAATCATTGAATTTTATTGAAGAGATTATCGAAGAGGATCTTCGAGAGGGGAAGCATGATGGGCGTGTCCTCACCCGTTTCCCACCTGAGCCGAATGGCTATCTTCATATTGGGCATGCAAAGTCAATCTGTCTAAATTTTTCTTTAGCACAGCGTTATAATGGCAAGACTAATTTACGTTTTGACGACACCAACCCCGTAACTGAGGATGTTGAGTACGTAGATAGCATCAAGAAAGATATTCAATGGTTAGGATTCCAATGGGCTGATGAGCTTTATACTTCCGACTATTTTGACACTTTGTATGCTTTTGCTGTTGAACTGATTAAGAAGGACCTAGCATATGTTGATGACAGTAACTCGGAGGAAATTGCTGCTTCGAAGGGGAGTCCAACAGTACCTGGAGTACCTACAGTATATCGCAGCCGTAGTATCGAAGAGAACTTGAGACTATTCGAAGAAATGCGTGATGGAAAATATAAGGATGGCGAGAAAGTATTACGAGCTAAAATTGATCTTGCGAGTCCTAATATGCATATGCGCGATCCTATTTTATACCGTATCAAGCATGCACACCATCACCGTACGGGTGATAAGTGGTGTATATATCCTATGTATGATTTTGCACATGGCCAATCAGACTCCATTGAAAAAATCACACATTCAGTTTGTACATTGGAATTCATTCCACACAGGCCATTATATGATTGGTTAATTGATAGATTGGAGATTTTCCCATCCAAACAATATGAATTTGCGAGATTGAATCTTTCCTATACGGTTATGAGTAAGCGCAAGTTACTACAATTGGTAAATGAGAAGTTTGTTGAGAGCTGGGATGATCCACGTATGCCTACTATTTCAGGTTTGCGCAGAAGGGGTTATACTCCTGAAAGCATTCGTAATTTCTGTGAGCGCATTGGGATTCAGAAGCGTGAAAACATGATTGATGTTAGTTTATTGGAGTTCTGCATCCGTGAGGACCTCAATAAGACTGCATGGCGTAGGATGGCTGTATTGGATCCTATCAAATTAATTATCAATAATTATCCGGACGGGAAAGTTGAAGAACTAAACGGTGAGAACAATCCTGAAGTTGAGGGAGGTGAAGGTAGCAGAGTGATTCCATTTTCGAAAGAATTATGGATTGAGCGTGATGATTTCATGGAAGATGCGCCTAAGAAATTCTTCCGTTTAGGACCAGGTCTTTCTGTTCGTTTAAAACATGGATATATTGTTACGTGTACAGATTTCAAAAAGGATGAAAATGGAAATGTAACTGAGGTTTACTGTGACTATGTTCCAAATTCAAAATCTGGGGAGGATACATCTGGAATGAAAGTTAAGGGAACTATCCATTGGGTTTCCGTTCCTCATGCTAAAGAGGTTGAGGTTCGTTTATATGACCGTTTGTTCCAAGATGAAAATCCAGCTGCTGCTGAAGATTTCAAATCATCTATCAATCCAAACAGTTTGCACATTATCGAGAAAGCATATGCTGAACCTGATCTAGCAAATGCTGAAGTTGGAAAAGGGTATCAGTTTATTAGACTTGGATACTTTACGCTAGATGACAAACATTCAAATAACGAAAAGTTAGTTTTCAATAGAACAGTTACCTTAAAGGACTCTTGGGCAAAAGAGGCTAAAAAGGGATAAGAAAAAAAACGAAAAGGAGGCAATCGCCTCCTTTTTTACATCCAAACTTCTTTATATTTTTTATCTAGCATTGTTGCTTCTGCTAATAAATTAGCGTCACCCAATTCTTTTAAGGAAGGGATATACCTTTCTAATGACGCTATTCCCAATTCAACGGAAATTTGATCAAACCCCATTTTTGATTTTTTTGCAATTTCATATTGAAAGTCCAAATTTTCATTGATTGCTTTCAATTGTTTACTTGCCAATGATTTAGCTTTTTCTACCTCCTTAACTTTGACAAGAGTATCCAACAATACCGAATTTGAATATACTTGTCTCATACTTTTGACCACTTTGGGTTGGAAGTCGTAGGCTTGTAAGGCCAAATCCTTTGCTTTGTCAAATTTACCTTGCATCATTAAGGTTTGCATTCCATCCACGTATACATTTGGATATATCCAACCTTCATAATGAAAATTGGAATCCACATCAAAAATATTCTAAATGATCTATTGAACTCCAATTAAATTTATTTATTGCATTTTCGTGAATCTTGTCTGAGTTTACTAATGTAGATCTATCTGAAGCTTGTCCCATATCTATTGGCATTAATTTTTTCACCAAGCCTTCAGAGGCTAAATACTTGTCCATTCCCATCGATGTTGCCGATGCGGAAGATGAAATAAAATAAATTGGTCTTTCCCAATTATTGTTCGTTAAAATCGACATTAAACTTAAATCCGCTCTAGAAACATAATTATTTTTTAATTCCCATTGCATATATTCTGGAATAAATTGTTGCCATTCTTTCGGAACATTGGCGTTCTCTATTACCTGGTTTTTATTGATTTTCAACTGAAGTCTGCGGTTAGGCATTACGTTTACAAACTCTCCCCTACTAGTTTCCAACATGTCTTTTTTATTGTCAGACAGCATAACTTCTAATAGTTTGTCAACATCTGAATATCCTTCAATTCCAAAGTCCATTACCTGTATTCCATCCCTTATTCCTTTTTTCACTTTATCATGGCTAAAGCCAATAGGCAATGCTTCTGAATTGTTGATATCCTCCATTGCTTGTTTAACATACCAATCTGACTGGAGGTATCCATAGTTCAATACTCGAACATCAGTACGTATTCCTTCGACTTCCTGCAGATACCATAAAGGAAAGGTATCGTTATCTCCGTAAGTAATTACGATTGCATTTGGTTCACAAGAATTTAAAGTATTTAATGCTACTTCTCTGGTCATATTTCTTTCGGAGCGGTCATGGTCATCCCAATTCTCCTTTACCAATAAAATTGGACCTGCTAGCATACATATTGTAGCTGTAGAATATGTCAATGTATTGATTGAAATTCGCTGAGCCTTTGTTTTTAAATAATCCATAATTCCTAAAACTCCCAACCCAATCCAAATTGCAAACACATAAAATGATCCTGCATAGGAATAATCACGTTCTCTAGGCTGTAAAGGTGATTGATTTAAATAAATAACTATGGCCAAACCGGTGAAAAAGAACATCAGGGCAACAATTGCTGTATCTTTCTTATTTTTCTTTAATTGCCAAAGTGCACCTATAATCCCTAATATTAATGGCAGGAAAAAATAGGTGTTTCTACTAGGGTCATTTTTCATGTGTTCCGGTGCAGCATTTATTCCAGGAAGCCGAATTTCATCTAAAAAATTTAATCCTGAGATCCAATTTCCGGATGTAATTTCACCTTGTCCAGGGGTATCATTTTGGCGACCGACGAAATTCCACATAAAATATCGAGAATACATATGTCCAATTTGATAATTGAAGAAGAACTTCAAGTTATCTGTAAAGGTTGGAGTTTCTCCCTCTGATAAATTTAAATATTGCTTATAAAAATCAGCATGTTTACTACTATATAATCGCGGAAAAACAACTTGTTTATCATATTCATACCCCTTTACATAATCAATCTCAGCATATTGCTTTTCATCTTTTCTATATGTTTTGCCTTCATTTACATCAATAATATTTGAATTAAATGTTGGTCCTTTAAATAATGGTTCGGATATATATTGTTCTCTACTTAAATAGCTTAAAAATGAAAAAGCATTATCCGGCTGATAATTGTTTAATGCAATATTTGTTTGTGCTCTAATTAAAACCATACTAAAAGAAGTAAATCCAAAGCATAGCAAACAGATTCCTAGAATTATTAAATTCAATAATGGTTTGTTTGTCTTAATAGAGTATATGATGCCATAAACTGCACAAGCTATGATTAACAAAATAAAAAATGCTATACCTGTTCCGAACGGCATGCCTAACGTATTCACGAAAAACACATCAAAATTTGATGCTATTCGTACTGAATACTGAATAACTCCCCATAAAATAAATGCTAACGCAAGGACGCCCCAACCAAATGATATCACTGCTCCTTTCCAGTTAACATGTTTTGCTTTTCTAAAATAGATCATCAATGCTAAGGCGGGGATTGTTAAAAGGTTTAATAAATGGACACCAATTGATAATCCCATGACAAAAGCGATCAATAAAAGCCATTTATTGGAGTCAGGGTTATCTGCTCTTCGCTCCCATTTTAGTGCTAACCAGAATACAATCGCTGTACAGAGTGAAGACATAGCATAAACCTCCGACTCAACTGCCGAATACCAAATGAATCCGTAAAGCTATAGGCTAATGCACCCACTATACCTGCTGAAAATATTTGGATGTATTGGATTGATGAACCTTCTTTATTTCCCAAAACAATTTTTCTAGCCAAGGCTGTAATAGTCCAAAAAAGAAAAACAATGGTCAGAGCAGAACAAATTGATGATCCAATATTCATCCATAGAGCGATATTGGAATTATTTCCGAGAGCAAAATTTGAGAATATGTTTTGGATCATTAGAAATAATGGTGCACCAGGTTGGTGAACAACTTCTAGATTTTTACTTGCTGCAATAAATTCACCAGTATCCCACCAGCTCACTGATCTTTCTACAGTAAAAGAATATACTAGAAGGGCAATGAATCCACAAAGCCATCCAAGATAATTGTTGATTTTATTATAGTTCATAATACATGGTTAGATATCAAATAAATTTAAGAAAGTATATCTATAAGAATTTCACCTTAACAATATTTAACAGCGGTAAAAAAACAGGCGAATGATTTCTCATTCGCCTGTTTGTATATTATTTATAATAATGGATTGTATCCTATACTAATTTCTCTACGATTTTTTTGGTTGGCCCTGGGTTACTCATGGTGTAGAAATGCAGGACTGGAACTCCAAAATCAATTAATTCTTTACATTGTTGGACTAGCCATTCTTCTCCAACCTGTCTTACATCAGCATTTGTTTTGCAGGATTCGACTGCATCGCTTAAATCTTCGGGAATATCTAGGTGGAATATCCGCGGTAGTGTTATAAGTTGTTTTTTTGTTGTCAATGGTTTTAATCCGGGAATAATAGGTACATGTATATCATTCTCGCGGCATTTCGTTACGAACTCTTTATATTTTCTACGTTGAAAAACATCTGAGTTACGATAAACTCTGCTCCCATTTCTACTTTTTTCTTCAACCATTTAAAGTCAGTATTGAAGTTTGGGGATTCGAAGTGTTTTTCTGGGTAGCCAGCGACACCTATACAGAAGTTTGTTTTTTCGGAGCTTCCTATATCTTCGTGCAGATATGATCCTTCATTCATATCCACTACTTGTCTTAGGAGGTCTGTAGCATAAGCATGTCCTCCAGGTGTTGGGATAAAATCTGCATCACCTTTTCTGGCATCTCCTCTTAGTACCAATACGTTGTCAATACCTAAGAAATTCAGGTCAATGAGTGCATTTTCGGTTTCTTCTTTAGTGAAACCACCACAAATCAAATGAGGTACTGCATCGACTTTATATTTACTCATGATTGCGGCGCAGATTGCTACTGTTCCTGGACGTTTTCTATAGGATACCCTTTCCAACAATCCATTAGCGTGTTGTTTGTAGAGGTAATCTTCGCGATGGTAGGTCACGTCGATAAAGGGAGGTTTGAATTCCATAAGTTCGTCCATTGTTTGAAAGATACTTTGAATTCCCTGTCCTTTTGCAGGCGGTAACAGTTCAAAAGAATATAATGTCTTGCCTTTCGCGTTTTTGATATGATCTACGATTTTCATAAAAATATATTAAGGCTTAGAGAGAACACAGCGGATCCTGATTCTTTGGCTTATCTTTCCCTAATCGGGGTAGAATGTAGCACCTTGACTGGTGTCAGGTTGCTAAGGCTTCAGCGGGTCTATTCCCTCTGCCTTTCTCTATAAGCGAGGGCTAATATCGTTATTAGCAACTTAATCTCAAAATGTTATGCGAAAAAAGAAGGGAATTCATGTGAATTCCCTTCTTTTTTATTCCAAATACATGTCTATCAATCCTTCAGGTAACTTGAGGACGATTATTTTTTCTTCTGGATCTATACCTACAATAAAATCTTCATTTAGTGGGAACATGGCATCTCTACCATCAATGTCCACTGTTGCTATAAATTGTTGGGGCATTTCTTGTACATGGGTTATTTCTCCCAGTTCTCCTTCGCCTTCTTCGATTGCTATAAATCCGACTAAATCATGGTATGTAAAATCATCAGGATCACGTTCGGGCATTTTGTCATTTGGCAGATATACGCTTTTTCTTAATAGCGGTTGGGCTTTATCGATATGGTCAATATCTTCAAAATTGACATAGGCAGTGCTATTATTCTGTAGTTTAATTTTATCTACGAAGAAAGGGACTAATTTTTTATCTAATTCCAAAAACACCATTTCCAAATCCAAGTCCATATAATTATCGAACTCGAAGAACATTTGTACTTCTCCTTTCAACCCTCTGGTTTTGCTAATATATCCTATATAAAAACACTGATCCTTAGTCATACTTTAATATTAATTTGCAAAAATACGAATTATTAATAGGTAATATTTAATCTTCCTAATTTATCCTTTTTCTGGAGTTTGTATTTATAAAAAAAGCCGATCTAAGATTAGACCGGCATTTTCAAATACTTTAGAGTAAGGATTAACCTTCAGTTTCTTCAGTGTTTTCTGCAGCATCAGCAGCTTCTTCTGCTTCTTCTGTAGCTGTTTCTTCAGCAACAGGGGCATTTTTAGCAGCGATAGCGGCAGCTTTTTCTTCTTTTTTCTTAGCTTCAGCAGCTAGAGCAGCTTTTTTAGCATCATCTTTAGATTTTGCCAAGCCTGATTTTTTGCCTTCGATTTGTGCATCTTTTCCTTCAGTCCAAGCTGCGAAAAGCTCTTCAGCTTTAGCTTCATCAAAAGCACCTTTTTTCACACCACCTTGTAAGTGTTTTTTGTACAATACACCTTTGTAAGAAAGGATAGCGCGAACAGTGTCAGTAGGTTGAGCACCTTTGTTCATCCAGTCCAATGATTTCTCGAAATCCAAGATAATTGTTGCTGGGTTAGTGTTAGGGTTATAAGAACCTAAACGCTCAATGAACTTACCATCACGTGGTGAACGTGCGTCTGCTACTACTACATGGTAAAAAGGTTTTCCTTTTTTACCGTGTCTTTGCAATCTGATTTTAGTTGCCATGTTTTAATTTTATTTATGTATTCAACATATCCCCCGTGCTACATGCAGGAGGGGACGCAAAGATACAAAGTATTATTAATTAATGCAATAGTAGGGATATGAGATATGGGATATGGGATTTGCGATAGAAAACGAGACAAAAATCAGGATCGAAATAAGATAACTGAAATATTTATATCCTCGCTATCTTATCTCATATCTCACTTCTCATATCTCAAATCTAAATTAAATTGTCGATATTCAAGCTCTTCTAATTATTGTCGTTTTATGCAAAGAATTGCTCCATTAAAAATTGTAAAGGCCTCTGCTGGATCTGGTAAAACCTTCAGTTTAACGGTTCATTATTTGACTTTATTGTTATCTAAGGAAAGTAGTTATAGGGAAATTTTGGCAGTAACTTTTACAAACAAGGCTACTGCTGAGATGAAACACCGGATTATGACAGTTCTTCACGGCTTGGCGACTGGTGCTGATAGTGATGAAATTGAACAATATAGATCTCAATTACAACAGATGGGGTCATGGGATAGGGTTTCAATTCAAGAGAAAGCAAATAGGGTTTACCGCCGAATCCTTCATGACTACAGTCATTTTTCCGTAAGTACTATTGATGGATTCTCTCAAAAGGTAATTCGCAGTTTTACATATGAGCTGAATTTAGATTCCGGCTATGCCATAGAAATGAACACCAATAAAGTGAAAAGAGATTTAACGGTGATGTTAAATCAGTTATTGGATGAGCGACCAGAGCTGTTGGAATGGATCATCACCTATGCAGAGCAAAAAATCAGCAACAATGAAAATTGGAACTACCGTCAACAATTAATGGGTTTGGCTGGTTTAATCTTTTCGGAGAATTTTCAGGAGTTTGACAGCTTTATGATTTCTTCTGACACGAATAAGATTTTCAATCTTTTGAATAAAGAAATAGAGGATAAAACGAATTCATTTTTAGAAGCACTTTCCCAAAGTTTAGAAACATATAAATCTGTTTATCAAAGTTTAGGGGTTGATGAAACAGAGATGAAAGGAAAATCCAGAAATAAGTTTGTATCATCTAGCAAGTTGAATATCGATGTTCGAAAAATATCGATTTCTGATATACAGAGTAAGGTTTTCGACAAGTTTTCTGAATTGGTTGATAATGAAGATGCCTTCACAGATTCCAATAAAGTCGTTCGTTATGAATATATGTCAGGTATAAAACCGACATTGGATGCCATATTAACCCTTCAACAACATTTTGCCAGCTATATTGGTTACCAGTCGGTGCATACGAATCTGTATTTTTTGAGATTACTTAAGGAGATGAGTGATTTGTTGAGTTTATGGAGGAAGGAAAATTCTGCTCAATTGATATCGGATGCACAAATTTTATTGAATAAACTGGGTTTGGATGAGCATGCTGATCCAACTTTTATCTGGGAAAAGATAGGAAATAGGTATAATTATTTTTTATTTGACGAGTTTCAGGATACCTCCAGAATTCAATGGAAAAACTACAGTCCGTTACTATTAAATGCCCTTTCTGTAGCTACGGGAAAAATAAGCGAACATTTGGTTGTTGGAGATGTAAAGCAGAGCATTTACCGTTGGAGAAATGGAGATTGGCGTATTCTCTTGCAGCAAATCGACCAACAGGTTTCAAACCATTTCCATTTAACAGAGCATAATGTCGTTGATTTTATTGAGAACGGCACATTAGACACCAACTATAGGAGTCTTCCAAATATAATCAAGCTTAACAATTATTTGTTTGATAAGATACCCAAAATGATGCAGGCGGTTCTTAATGAAAAGGTAGCGGAAGGGTTATCCGAGGAAGGTTTGGTATGGTGGAATTCATTAGGAAATAACAATCTATTGATTAAAGCTTATGAAAATAGCGAGCAGTTGATTCCTATATCCAAAACAGACCCTGAAAAACCTCAGGGCAGTATCGAAATCAATTTTTTGCCAGTTACAAGTGGTCGTTCAAGAAATAACCAAGTCATTGAGGAATCTGTTAGGGACCTATGTACAAAAATTGGAGATTGGATTTCAAGTGGGAAATACAAACCTTCAGATATAGGGATTTTGGTTCGCAGTAATGCTCAAGCGAAACTTATTATCCAGGAACTGATGCGTTATAAAAATGAGGCAGGTCTCAGTTTTGAGGTTATATCAGGTGATGCGTTGAGCCTTATTTCCAATAATGCGATTAATCTTATTCTTGAGACTTTAAGATCTTTGGTTTTTCAGTCGGACAAGCATGTTATCCATCATGCTAACATGGCTTACCTATATCAATTATCTCATGGAAGATCGAAATTTGAACACAGCAATTGGTTAAAATTTAAAGGGAATAATCTACAGGACCTTTCTGAAGTACTTCCCATTGAATTGATTGAATCTTGGTCAGCATTGCAAAAAATGCCTTTGGTCCATTTGGTTGAAAAATTGATTGAATTATATCATCTTGGGGATGAAGGAAGTATCCACCTTCCATATTTATTGGCCTTCAAAGATTTAGTTACAGCTTTTTCTACTTTAGGTGAAAGAGGTATTATTCAATTTTTGGAATATTGGGATGAGGATGGTGAAAGAGCAGTTTTACCTTCAAATGGCAAGATAAACGCCATTGAGGTTACGACGATTCACAAATCAAAGGGATTAGCTTATGAGGTCGTAATGATTCCTTTTTCTTCTTGGAAGCTTGATGGATTAACCAACGGTGATTTTTGGATCGATGTATTGGAAAGCCCATTTTCAGATCTTGGAAAAATACCTGTCAAATACACTCAATCTCTAGGAAGGTCTATTTTTTATAAGCAATATTATGAGGAGATGCTATTCAATTATATGGATGCATTAAACACCTTCTATGTAGCAACAACTAGGGCAAAGAGCCACTTATATATTACTGCTCCCAATTTAAAGATGAGGTAGATAAAAAGACTGGAGAAATTTTGGGTTCAGAAATTAGGAATGAATTTATAAGTGACATATTAATTCAAGTATTATCCGAACCTGGATCAGTATTCCGTTTAGATAACAATTCATTAAATATTCTTGACGATAACATTAAGAAAGAAGAACATATCAAAACGGATAATACTTCCAAGATAGAGCTTAAAAATTATCCGCAATCTTTGGCTTTAGAAACAGCTTTAGAAAAATCCACCAAGCGTAATATAAACAACATATTGATGTTGGAAAAGGCTGCACAATATGGTGTCTTAGCACATGAGATAGTTTCCTTAGTTGAGAATGAAGATGAGATTTTATTTTATGTCAATCAATTTATAGAAGAAGGAATCTTAGGATTAGATGAAAAGGATTCTCTCTTAGGGGAGATTAAACAAATTTGGCATCATCCGCTCATCCATGGATGGCTTACTGGAGATTATAAGGTTTGGAATGAATCCAGTATTATTTTGGAAGACGGTAGTACTCAAAGACCGGACAAAGTTTTTACGAATGATAAGGAGACCATCGTCCTTGACTTCAAATTTACGCAGGGCGATTATATTAATCACAAAACGCAGGTAGGAAGGTATATGAACGCATTAAAAAATGTTGGTTATCATAACATTAAGGGAT
This sequence comes from Sphingobacterium daejeonense, assembly GCF_901472535.1. Lineage (NCBI taxonomy): Bacteria > Pseudomonadati > Bacteroidota > Sphingobacteriia > Sphingobacteriales > Sphingobacteriaceae > Sphingobacterium > Sphingobacterium daejeonense. The sequence goes on from NZ_LR590470.1 coordinate 4,102,371, forward strand.
ATCTATATTATGCTAAATCCAAGGAATTGGTTGAGGTGAAATAAAAATAAATCATGGAGAAAGCATTTTTAAGACTAGTAGCGGAAGACATTCAAGCGAAATTTGGCAAGGATATTTCAGATAATGCCATTGTATTCAATAATAAAAGGCCTATTACCTACCTTAAGAAACACCTTGTTGATGTTTTTGGTCAGGCTATCTGGTCGCCACAATTTTTTACGATTCAAGAATTTTTTGCTTTATCTTCCAAGAAGGTTCAAGCAACTCAATTGACTCAGTTTTTTTATCTTTTTGAATTGCACAATAATCTTTTGGAAAAGGAAGGAAAAGAGCCAGAGACTTTGGAGGAATTCTATCCTATTGCCGAGATTATATTGAGTGATTTTGGTCAATTGGATTATGATTTGGTTCCTATTGATCAAATTTACATGGAATTATTCGATACTACCGAAATCGATATTACATTCCAACATTTTACAGAAGAGCAACAGGTTTTCATTAAGCAGTTTTGGAAATCCTTCAGTATGAAAGGACATACTGCTGTTCAACAAAGATTTTTGGCATTGTGGAAGAGATTACCGATTCTTTACAAATCGTTCAAGGAGAAGCTAAAACTGAAAATCAAACTAATTTCCCGACCTTATATAGAGATTTAGCAGAGGGAAGAGGAGAAAACCAAGGATTTATAAACCAATTTAAGAAGGTCATTTTTGTTGGGTTCAATGCATTAAACAAAGCAGAAGCAGGACTTTTTAAGCAATGGCAAGAGGAAGATAAGGCGATATTTTATTTCGATGTCGATGCTCATTATTTAGATGATAAAATTCAAGAAGCTGGTCTTTTTCTTCGTCGGAATTTATTTCAAACTGGCTTGGTAAATGCATTGGGTGAGGCCCCAAACATCATAGGCAATAGGGATATCGATGTTAATCTATACCAAACCTCGGGCAAGAATAGTGAGGCTAAACTGCTGCATGATATACTTTTAAATACTGGTGGGATAGACTTTAATAATGAAACTGCTGCCATTTTACTTGCAGATGAAAGTTTGTTAGTTCCATTGCTCCAGAGTTTACCACAAATGGATATTAATATCACTACTGGATATCCTTTGATCCAATCTCCGATATATGGATTATTTGACCTTTGGTGTGAAGTTCAACTCTATATTTCACATCAAAAGAAAGAAAAACTCCCCTATCAGTTGTTGGAAACTTTTTTAAGTCATCCGCTGACAAAGATTTCAAAAAAACAGAAACAGCAAATTCAAAAGGAATCCTCCGAGAAACAATTGTTTGAAGTTTCCATTGCGGAAATTGATGTTAGTAGTTCTGTTTTACCTAATTTTTTCAAGCCTATAAAAAACTCTGCGGAACTAATTCCTACGATGGTCAGAATGATTGAGGATTTAGTGCAAAGCATATCTCTTGAAGGTACGACAAAAGTCATCGAGTCTAATTTATTGATTGAAACTAAGAAAGTGTTGAACCAATTACATTTAGGTTTTGACAAACTTGGTCATCTTAGTATTTCTTTCCAAATAGGTTTGATCAAAAAAGCTTTAGCTCCTATCAATTCTGCCATTGAGGGAGATCAATTATATGGTTTGCAAATTATGGGTCTATTAGAGAGTAGATGTTTAAATTTCGATCATGTTTATGTTTTAGGAGCGAATGAGGGAATATTGCCTAAGACATCTAGCGCAGCAACATTTTTGCCCAACAATTTGCGTAAGGCATATGGCCTTCCAGTTTTGGAAAATCAAGATGCACTTTCTGCATATTTATTTTATAGGCATTTTCAATATTCTAATGATATTCACTTATTTTATAATGGTATTGTAGACGAAAATAGCACAGGTGAAGAGAGTCGATTTATCAAGCAATTGAACTTTGAAACTAATTTTAAGTTCATAAAAAGATCACAGCAACAACCATTATTATTTCCTGTTCAGCCGGAAGAATTAGTCATTGACAAAAAAGGAGATATTTGGGATAAGTTATATGGCTCATATATAAAGGACAGGAAAGCCTTATCAGCATCCGCCTTTACGACATATTTGATGTCACCACTACAGTTTTTTCTAAAGTATGTAGCAGATATAAAAGAACCGCCATCAATTTCCCAAGAGTTTGAGATGAACAAATTAGGGACAGTAATCCATGAATGTATGGAGCAATTATTATCTCCCTACAAGGGTTCTACTGATTTTACCCCTACCTCAGAACTTGAAAAAGCACTTGAAAAAGTTGATTCTACAGTCATAAAAGAAATCGGGAAACAATATCAAACAGAACTAACCAAACTGGAAGATTTGAATAGTTTGCAAAGAATCATGCATAAGATATCATCTGAATACATCAAGATGTATCTACAATATGATATTGACCAGTATGAATCTTTTAGGATAGTGGAATTAGAGAACGACCAGGATTATTTTTTGGATTTTGAGATAAACATACAGGGTGTTCCCCAAAAAATAAGACTCTTCGGTATTATCGACAGAGTTGATGAAGTAATCAGCAAAAATGGACAACGGAAATTACGGATCGTAGATTATAAAACCGGAGCGGACCAAGTAATTTTTGGGAATTTGGACAAGGTCTTTTCAGATAATACGGAAAATAAAGCTCTCTTACAAACCTTATTCTATGCGTATGTGTATGAGCAAGTTTCGGGATTAAGAGGTTTGGAACCTCATTTATATGTTGCACGACGTATGCGAGAGGATGGAACTTTATTCAGGAATAGAAGTGGTAGTTTTAGTATTTGAAGACTTAATATTGGAAGATCAAAAAAAGGTTTTCGTTGAATTCTTGAGGGAAAAGCTTGAAGAACTATTCAATCCAGATATTCCATTTAAACATAATCCTGATGCTATTGTTTATCCATCAGATCCATACACTTTATTTTACAAGTATAGTATTTCCGAGAAAGCCGAGGAAGAAGATTAATACCTGAACCAGGGTCACACTTATGTTAGAAATAAATTTTAGGATAAAAGTATTTTATCATGCTGCTAGGGATTTAAGTTTTACAAAAGCATCAAGAGAACTTAATATTAGCCAGCCTGCTGTTTCCAAGCATATCCAAGAGTTTGGAACATACGATTGGTCAGGCTTTATTTATAAGAAACGGCAGCAGATTGGTTTTGACGGAAGCTGGTTCTACTCTTTTGGAATCCGTGCAGGTCATTATTCAAGAATATGAATTAGCAGATTATAAATTAGGTTTGCTCAACAATCAAGTTCGAGGCAATTTAATCATTGGTGCAAGCACGACCATTGCCCAATATATTCTACCTAAAATTATTGCAGAGTTTTCAAGTGAGAATCCTTCGGTAAACATCAAATTATTTACGGGAAATACGGCACAGGTTGTCCGATGGTTATATGAAAGAAAAATAGGTTTAGGTTTTGTTGAGGGCATTGCAGAGGATCAATCTCTTAAGTACAGCAAGATCTTAGATGATCAGTTAATTTGGGTTGCGAGAAATTCTCATCCTTTATTTGATCAAGAACCAATCAGTCTTGAATATGCCAAGCAACAGGAATTCATCTTTAGGGAGCCTGGGTCAGGAACGAATGATATTGTCTTTCAAAAATTCAAAGAAAATGGTCTTCATGCGAATGATTTGATAAATCGAGTTCAAATGTCTAGTTCAGAATCCATCAAGCAATATATTAGATACAGTAATAGCATTGGCATTCTTTCCCGATATGCGGTTAAAAACGAGTTGGAAAATGGAATTTTAAGGCAAATTGAGATCGAGGGGAAAGAAATTAATCGGGAACTTTATTTAGTTCATCTACACGGAGAGCTTTCGGGTCTTCCCAAACAGTTTATCCGCTTTCTAAATCAAACACTTAAGTCATAGCATAACTTTAGGTTATAGCCTATAACATTTTACCGTTTTAGCAAGTGCATAGACAGGCTTATGTTTGTCTATATGAAAAACAATTTAAACCAATCACAAAATCTTTTTAAGGAGGTAAATAAAATAGCCCAACAGACAAGAATTGTTGCTGGACTATTTATTTTCATAGTTCTTGTTGTAGTTTTTCAAGCATTGGGTTTTAATACTCAGATCTTGCAATCCCCAGCAGTGAGTCAAGAAACAGAGAAGATTGTTTCTCATAATTCCTTGCGCGACATTAAGGATTTTAAAGTTTCTCCTTATCCAGAAACGGAAGAAGGGAAGATTGCTGCATATGGTGAAAAATTAATCAAGGAGACCCAAAAATATCTTGGTCCCAACAATAAGTTTGGAGAGGTTTATTCAGGTAATAATCTGGCATGTACTAGTTGTCATCTTAATGGTGGCACAAAGGCATACGCTGCTCCTTATATAGGTTTGAGTGCACTTTTCCCAATTTATAGTGGACGTGAGGGGAAAGTCGCTACTCTTGAGGAGCGGATTAATGGTTGTTTTGAAAGGAGTATGAACGGCAAGAAACTTCCCGTGGAAAGTGATGAGATGATTGCCATCGTGAGTTATATCAAACATCTAAGCAAAGACGTTATGGTTGGTTCACGTATTGAAGGGCAGGGATTTGTAAAAATTGATGTACCCAATAGAAAGGCAGATTTGACTCATGGCGAAACTGTTTTCAAATCACAATGTGTGAGTTGTCATCAATCTGATGGGCAAGGCTTGGTCAAAAAATCGGGTTCGATGGAAGAGGGATACATCTATCCGCCTTTATGGGGCAATGATTCTTTTAATGATGGTGCTGGTATGGGTAGAATGTTGACTGCTGCTAAGTTTATCAAAGGTAATATGCCATTAGGTGCTACCTCAGAATCTCCGATTCTTACAGATGAAGAAGCTTATGATGTCGCTGCTTATATTAATTCATTTGAAAGGCCTTCAAAACTTGCCAAGGAAAAAGACTATCCAGATTTGAGCAAGAAACCTAAAGATAGTCCCTATCCCCCATTTGCTGACAATAAACCTCAAGAACAACATAAATACGGACCTTTTAATTTTTAAGAATATGAAACAGATTATTATTTTATGCAGTATTATTTTTATGTGCACAACGCAGCTTTCACATGCACAATCCATTGACAAAAAACTTTTGGAAAACGCTAAGTTTTCGGGTGCCGACACTCCATAACCAACATTACAAAGCAATCTACCAACTGGACAGCAACAATCCTGATGTTGTAAAAAAAGCATTCCGTAACATAAAAAATGTTCTCAATGACCCACGTTTGAAAGGTAAAATTGATTTAGAGCTAATCACGTTTTCTGGGGGAACAGAAGTGATGCTAAAGGATTCAGGATATGCTGATGCCCTAAAAGAACTTATTGACAAAGGTGTAATTGTTGCGCAGTGCAGCAATTCACTCCAGGAAAGGAGCTTAAAAAAAGATCAATTATATGATTTCATAGGCTATGTTCCAAGCGGAAATGGAGAGTTGGTAATCAGAGCATCCGAAGGATGGGTAATTGTAAAACCATAGATTATAATATAAAGACATTGATATGAATTTAAAACGATTGATAGTATTTGCTGTTATTTTGATTATGAACAAAGCTTATTCCCAAGACAACTATAAATATGATCCTCCATGGAACACAGCTCCGGAATCCTCTGTAAATTTCACTGTTCACAGAATTGATAATGTTCCCGATTTATTTGGTGATATTGTCGATCCGCAATTAGTTATATTTTTCGCGGGGAATCAATTTATGGTGATGGATGATTTAATTGAAGCCTTCAAGAAGAAACATCCAAAATATGAACGGATTTTTGTTGAGACTCTTCCACCGGGAATACTTGCCAAACAAATTGAGGGTGGCTCCATTACTATTGGTAATATGAGGATTACTCATCAGCCAGATGTATATGCCGCTGGAAAGAATAGGATTGACAGTATGAAAAATCATTTTTCAAGAACAGAGATTTATGCTTACAATAAATTGGCAATCATGGTTCCAAAAGGCAATCCCAAATCAGTTAATTCCATTCAAGACCTTGCAAAGGAAGATATAAGAATAGCGATGCCCAATCCTGCCTGGGAAGGTATCGGTCGGCAAATAGTTTCTGTCTACAACAAATTGGGCGGCGAAAACCTGGAGAATACTATTATGAAAGATAAGGTTGGGAAGGGCACTACATATTTGACCAAAATACATCATCGGGAAAGTCCGATGAAGATTTTGTATAAAGAGGTAGATGCTGCTCCGGTTTGGTATTCCGAAGTTGTCTATCAGAAGTTATTAAATCACCCGGTTGAACTGGGTTGAAATCCCTGCGGAGGAAAACATAAAGGCTACCTATATGATTGCTGAGATGAAAAATGCACCTCGCGCACAAGCTGGAAAGGATTTTGTAGATTTTATGAAATCGGATGTTGCTAAAAACATCTATAAGAAATATGGATTTGAAACACCATAGTTTGTTTAATCGAAAAGGGTTCCAAATAATTTTGGAACCCTTTCTATTAATATAAAAAACTATCTTTTGTATTTCTTGATTGCTTTATTTGCTCTCTTTTTGGCAGTATTAATTTTATAATCAAACCATTTATCTTTGAAGATTTTTCTCATGGTATCATCAAAGTGTCGAGTAACAAATAGGTTTCTTGCTCCTTTTAATTTTTCGCTGATAGAGTTTGCTAATGCACGGACAGAAATTGAATATCCTTCAGTTTCATATTGTATATAGTGCCACCAACCAGCCGGCATATACAGTGTTTCTCCAGCGTTTATAACAGCTTCGTATCCATCCAAAAATTCCAATCCTGGGTAATCTTCTACTTTACTTATTTTTCAGATTTGCTATACTATGAAAGTTGTACGGCAGTTTATACATTAGATCAGATTGGTTATTTGGGAACAACCAAAATACGTTTTTGCGCCTTGAAATTGAGAGATAAAAACATGTGACATGTCAATATCAAAATGATTTCTTGTTGCTGATCCTTCACCTCCAAAGAACATATATGGTAACCATTGCAGAACTTTACCACCGGTAACATCATTAAAGATGACATCTTTTTTTGAGTTCGGGTCTAATTTTCATCAAATTAAACAAGAACAATCTTAGTTCGGTTGGTTCTTTACGAATTAGATCTAGATACTCTCCGAAGCTCATCCTTCCCCACTGGAGGACTAGCGGCATGGTTTTTGTGATTCTTCTTCACGACCATAAACGTCGATTTGCTCATTTACCCGCTATTTCCTTGAAATAGTCGTAACTCCACTTGTTCCAGCATGGACTATCTTTGCTGATAAAATCCTTGATGATAACAGGCTGGCTTTTATTTAGATAGTCCCTAACAAAGTCCTTAGGAGCTATTCCTGAGATACTATTAACAGGTTTTAATTTCACAATATTCCCATTTTTGAGTTAATGCAAACATAAAAAAAATATTCCTACAATAAATATACCCAACCTCCCTGAGGATGATATTTATATTGATTGTTGGCAAATTATGCAGAATTAATTATTAAAAAATGATAAACATCAAATTTACAAAGGTCTTACACAATGTTCAACAAAAAAGGCTATCCATTTTGGGATAGCCTTTAAATATTTTCAGCAATTTATTTATTTACTTGCTTTATATATTGCTCTATTGCCATTGTCATGCTAGGTGCATTAGGTGTTGGAGCTGGGATATCAAGAATCAAGTCATGTTCTAACAATGCTTGTTGGGTTGTTGCTCCAAAAGCAGCAATTCTGGTTTTGTTTTGAACAAAGTCTGGGAAATTCTCATAAAGAGACTGTACAGAAGAAGGGCTAAAGAACACAATGATGTCATAGAACACATCTTTAAGATCTTTGATGTCCGAGATTACTGTTCTGAACAACACTGCTGGTGTGAAATCATAGCCATTTTCTTGCAGCCAACGTTGAGTTTCTTCATTTGCAACATCCGAGCAAGGGAAAAGGAATTTTTCTTTATTGTGTTTTTTCAACACATCTTCCAGATCTTGAGCTGTTTGTTTACCGAAGAAGATTTTACGTTTACGGTATTGGATATACTTTTGAAGATAAAGGGCTATTGTTTCCGATATACAGAAGTATTTTAAATCTGCTGAGACTTCAAAGCGCATTTCTTCACAGACCCTAAAAAAGTGGTCAACTGCATTTTTACTTGTGAAGATTACTGCAGAAAAATCTGCAAAATTCACTTTTTCTTTTCTGACATCCTTTGCAGAGACGCCTTCTACATGAATAAAACCTCTAAAATCTAATTTTAAATTATACTTCTCTGCTAGTGTGAAGTAGGGGAGATTTATCGTTTTCAGGCTTTGGTAAAGTAACTAAAATGCTCTTTACTTTTTTTGGATCTTTCTACATCAATCTGCATATACTCTTTCTTAATTACTTAGTGACCTCACTAATATCAAAATTGGTGCTAATTCGAGACTGCAAAGATAAAGAATTAAATAAAAAATAGAAAATTTGAAATGACCGAATAAGTGTAAAGCGGTCCTTAAGAACCTGTAACTGAATAAAATTATTACTAAACAGATGTAAATTATTGATATAGATTTGAAATAATTGGCAGGAATAAACACCACAGCCAATAAAAATGGCATGAGGAAAAACATGCTGTTAAAATAAACTAAGTAAAGAATTGCTATATATTCACGAACAATTTTTTCCAACTGAAACACGAATGATACAAATCGAATGATTAGAATCTTGGCAATAAACAAGAATGCTACAAATCCAGAATTTTTTAGGAAGTTTTCGAAAGTAAGATAATTTTTGTCGCCGAAACTCGACACAATAACCACTACAAATAATCCTAAGGACAAACTAAAAACAGCATATAAAAATATATATGGCCATGAAGTTGCTAAGTTGTCTTCCTTACTGACTTGTAGCAATAATCTTTCCTTGTAATATGCATCCACTATTATTTTCAGTTCCACTGGAAAAACGATTCTCAATACCCAAGGATTAGAAACAGAATAAAAACAATAAGGAGAATCCATGCAGGTCTATAGTTTTTTTCAGTTCCTTCCAGCAATACCCCAGGTTTATTTTAGAATGTACAGTATCCATCCCAAAAAACAGGTCTTGCTTTCCAGTACTCTTGACAGAATCTATTTCCATTTTTCAAATAATTTATTCCCTTATCGGGGAACAGGATTATTTTGACTATTTTAAGGCTGATATCTAATGAATCAAACACAGCGAGCCTAGCCAAAGAGTCTTTAATAGCAATGGAATCCACTACTGCTGTAGAGTCGACGGCAGGAAGTTGAGCATAAGATTTAGGAGCAATAAATATGCTGCTAAAAATCAGGAAGAATATTAATCCAAATGCTTTGATGTGTTTCATGAAAGTCGTAAAGTTAGAACAAAATAATTGCTTTAGAAATTGAAAAAATGAGTAAAAATGAAATTGTAAGGTGCGGTTGGTGCGGAACTGATGAATTGTACCAATCTTATCATGATAATGAATGGGGAAAACCTGTGACAGACGATAATATTCTTTGAATTCTTGATTTTGGAATCAGCACAGCAGGATTAAGTTGGATCACAAATTCTGAGAAAAAGAGAAGGCTATAGAAAGGCATTCTCAGACTTCAATTACAAGAAGATAGCAAAATACACTGATCAGGATATTGAGAGGCTGCTTGAAGACCCAGGAATAATAAGGAATAAATTAAAAATAACCAGTACCATAAATAATGCTCAAAAATTTATGGAAATTCAGAAAGAATTTGGAAGTTTTTATAACTATCTATATTCATTTCTACCGCAACAGAAACCGATTATCAATAAGGTATCTGCTCTGGATGCTGTTCCTGCAACTACCGAGCTTTCGGATAGGATTTCAAAAGATCTTAAAAAGAGAGGGATTAAATTTTTTGGTTCTACTACTTGTTATGCCTATATGCAAGCTGTTGGCATGGTAAACGATCATTTAATCAATTGTAGTTTTAGGTAGAAGGAATGTTCTTATAAATATTTTGTAGGTTACGGCATTGACCATTATAGTCTAATCCATAACCTACAACAAATTCTTTTTCGATTTCAAATCCTACATACATGATATTGTCAAACGAATAGAGCAAACATTCGGGCTTCAACAACAATGTAGCTACAGATATACTTGCTACTCCAAGCGCTCCAACGCTTCAATGGTGTGTACCAATGATCTCCCCGAGTCGACAACGTCCTCAACAATAACCACATGTCTTCCTTCCAATGACATTCCAACCCCTATTAGTTCATGGAGTTCGCCTTGCTTAGTGCCTGAATAAGATGCAAGTTTCACAAATGACATTTCACACGGAATGTGCACCTGTTTCATTAAATCAGCCATAAACATAAAGCATCCATTCAAAACACCTATAAATACAGGATGTTTATCTTCATATTTTAGATTGATGTCTATTCCAATAAGACGTATTCTCTTTTGAATCTGTTCGTAGTCGATCATTAACTCAAACTCAAGACCATCTATGAATATATTTTTCATTGCTTAGTTGTTTTTTACAGTCTCCTCTTCACTTGGTTTTCCAAAAAGTCTTTCCAATAAGGTTTTTCGGATTTTCTCTTCCCTATCGATTTCATCAACCATATCCTTAATGTCGTCATGGGTCATCATGGAGTCTGGCACACCTTTAGGTCTCGGCGGTCTCAAATTCGGTTGCAGCTGGACTTGATAGAATCCATAATTTGCAGGGACATTCTCTCCTTCCAATTGATTCATTTTATTCATGATATAACCATAAGTATTAAAATGTTTCATTACCCACGGTTTCAATTGACCTGTATAATCAAATGATGAAAGTCCAGTTTTTGGCCTCGGAATTATACTGGAAAGATATAAGCTCTCTCCTATTTTTAATTCTGATGGTTTAGTTCCAAAATAATATTTCGATGCCTCAGATATTCCATATACATTCTTTCCCCACTCAATAATATTCAAATAAATTTCCAGCATTCGATCTTTACTGACTTGCTTGGATTGTTCCATCAACCAGACCAATAGGATTTCTTCGAATTTTCGCATCATTGTTTTATTACGATTCAGGTATAGGTTTTTCACCAATTGCATCGAAATCGTACTTGCGCCACGTTTGAATTTTTTTTCTTTAATATTGGTCACAATGGACAGTTGGAATGCCTCTAATTCAAATCCATTGTGCTTATAGAAAAATGGATCTTCCGTATTGAGGACTGTTTTCCTTAATATGGGTGCTATTTGGTTTAATGGGGTAAAATTCGGATTTGAAGGATCAAGGGTAATATCGCGCATTTTCAAGGTGTCTTCGTATGCTTCATATACGAAAGGTCCATTTAACTCTGCAATGTTGGCTTTCCCCCATTTCTCAACTTTTAGATTTGCATCATCGATTTTCGAAGCGAATGTAAGGTTATCGGGGTCATCCAAGTCAACTTTGAAGTCCATATCATATTGTATATCTCCTGCAACCTTAATCCCATCTAGATTTTCGAACAAACCTACCGGTAGGGCATCGAAGAAATCTTGCGCTTTGAATTTTCCAGTATGGACTGCCATTTCTAAAACTTTTTTCGGCTTTTTACTGTATTTAAGTTTCGGTTCAAATGAGAAGTCTTTTACTTGCACCTTGGTACCAGTAAGTAATTCAATGGTATTTTCGGACACTAAAAACCCTCCATCAGCAGAACCTCCAGGTAAAACAATCGTATCTAAGGATAATCGATGATGATTAACCCGTAGGTTTTTAGCACTGATCCCTCCTTTTATTTCTAGGTTCTCCTTCCCTCTTCGAGCAACATCATCCAAATGGAAACTCAACTCATCAAAACTGACTTTCAAACCAAACCTTCTGGCTATGAAAGGGATTTGAGCATCTTTATTGTCAGATGATATTATCACATTTGCTGTTTGTCGGCTTGAATTAATATTTCCTTTAAAATTCCATTTTGCCTCTTGTTCATTTAGGAAAACATCAATATCATAATCTCCATCATCAATTTTTCCTTCTGGTATTTTAACTACCTGAGTTGAAGCTGAATCTTGGAATGATAGACTCACATTTTCTAAATTCAAATTGTCAGGAACTGCCTGGAAAGCTCTTTTCAAAAGATTATCTACCGTTTCTGCCAATGTTCTGGCTGGGCTGGTATCCTTAGTCGTGTCAGACTCATTTTTCTTTCGGAATAAGAAATCATAGTTTGAGCTGCTGTCTTTTTTTACGAGGGTAATTGTAGCATTCTTAAGGTCAAGTTCATCAAGTTTTACATTTCCTGAAAGGAGTGGAAATAACTTTACAGAAACTTTGAACTGATCAATAGCTGCCAATTGCTCTCCAGTATCTGGATATAGTTTTACTTTTTGAAAATCAACTGTTGTTAATCCAGCAAATTCGTATTTATTGACTTCAAAATTCAGTTGATAGTCATCCTTTAATTTCTTCTGAACTTTCGCTACAGCTTTATTCAACATATCTCCTCTCAAGGACATTGCCCAAATAAAGCCAATTAACAGTATTCCCACTACAGACGCAGCAGTGATTATAAACCACCTCTTCTTCACAAAACCCAATTCAGGCAGCTTAATGTTTTTAAAGTCTAACATATATTAACGTGTAACCTTTAGAATAAAGTAAAAATATGCAAAAATCATTAAAAACATCATTATGACAAGATATTGAGCATCTTTCTTTAGCTTTGTTAACTTAATTTGAATTCCATGATTACTAAAGAACAGATTTTACATGCTTTAGGTCATGTGGAAGAACCAGATTTAAAAAAAGATTTGGTAACACTGAACATGATTGAAAACATTGAAATATTACCCAATAAGATAAAATTTGATGTGGTCTTGACCACACCTGCATGCCCATTAAAAGGTCATATTGAGCATGCTTGCCGTAATGCTATAGCATTGTTTGTCTCCAAGGAAGTTGATGTAGACATTAATATGACGGCTAGGGTACGTGCAGTAGAAAATGTGCAGTTAAAAAATATAAAGAATATTATTCTAGTATCATCTGGGAAAGGTGGTGTTGGTAAATCTACAGTTGCTGCTAATTTAGCTTTGGCATTGGCAAATACAGGTGCTAAAACTGGATTGTTAGATGCGGATATTTACGGACCTTCAGTACCTATCATGTTCGGTGTTGAGGATGCTAAGCCTCAATCTAGCCAAGGAGCTGATGGCAAAAACAGGATTGTACCAATTGAAAGGTTCGGACTGAAATTATTGTCTATCGGTTTTTTCACAGATCCTAATCAACCTATTCCTTGGCGTGGCCCAATGGCAAACATCTGCCATAAAACAATTGTTTGGAGATACAGACTGGGGAGAATTGGATTACTTAATCGTAGATATGCCTCCTGGCACTGGAGATATTCATATCACTACAGCACAGAGCTATCCTATCTCCGGAGCAGTAATCGTAACTACACCGCAACAAGTAGCATTGGCTGATGCCATCAAAGGAATGGCAATGTATCAAATGGAAGGTGTGAAAGTTCCAATTATTGGTGTAATTGAAAATATGTCTTATTTCACTCCTGCGGAGTTACCTGACAATAAATATTATATTTTCGGCAAAGATGGTGGCAAAAGATTGGCGGAGGTAAATAATGTACCTTTCTTGGAGAGATTCCATTGGTAAAATCCGTGGCCGATGCTGGAGACAATGGGTTCCCAATTGCATTGGATCAGGATGAGCCAGTTGCAGCAGCCTTTGCTGAAATTGCTGGAAGAGTGGCTCAGGAACTGAGTATCCTGGCAGTGAAAGGATAAAGGGAAAAGGTAATTAAATAAGAAAGGCTGCTTATTAATTTGAGCAGCCTAACTTTTTTACAATTAATATATCAACTATTTTGTTTCATAAAATAATTGTTTAGTTAAATAAATATAATAATTAAAAAATATCGGAAATTTTCTAATGTTAATTGGCTATATATAGTTCACAATCCGTTTCAGATATAAATTTGATTAAATTCTTTAATACAATCAATATTTTATAAATAATTTTTGAAATAAAAGAGATTATTAACGATATATTAAAGACAAGAATTATTTAATATTTGTTTAAATGGTGTTTTATGATTTATTCGACAATAATAAATGTATTTTTTACTAATAAGAAATAAAACACTAGATTATGACTGCCAACAGACATGTCATAAAACAAAAAAAGCCTTCAGGATTCCCTGAAGGCTTTAAATAGTATTACCTCCCTATCAGATTAAATCTGAGGGTTGTTTTGAATTTCCACTTGAGGAATAGGGAAAGTCATTTGATCCGAATTGTATTTGAAAGACTGTCCAGAGAAATACAAGTGGTTAGAACCTCTTGTTACTGTAGCTTTATTACGTTTCATAGCCAAATAAGATTTTCCTTCACCCCAAAGCTCAATACGGGTTTGCAAGTAGATTTCATTTTTTAATGCTTGTCCTGACAACGAAGTCAAATAACTTGTATTATCCAAACGAAGATCAAGAAGTTTTTTCAATGATGCGATAGCAGCAGCTTCATTTCCAATGTTTGCATTTGCCTCTGCATTCAATAAAACCATCTCATCAACACGCATATAAAGATAATCTGTTACAACTTGACGCTCACCCATAGGTACACGTTGAGGAGTATAGAATTTATTCGTTGGCAATAAACGAGCGTTGAATTGTTTTTTACGGATATCATTATCAGGGATTTTATCAAATAATCCTTTATCGATAATTTTAGGATCTCCAGCAGCTGCATAACTGTAAGTGAAGTAATCTACTTGTCCCCACCATGATACCAAGTCAAGGTTACTAGCCAAAGTTAAATCAACACCCCACATCCAGCTTGGAGTTGCCACATTATTGAATCCACCGTCAGTATTTGTTAAAGCACCAGCTGCATTGAATTGAGCAACAGTTTGGCTTTTTGTCGTCAACGGGAAACCACCATTCGTGATGATATCATTTGTCAATGTCGCTACCCTTTGCCAATCTGCTTGTGTACCTCTTGCACCTAAAGCGTATGCCAATAAACCTTCAGCAACATATTTGTTTACTTTGTGTTTACCATTTCTATCATAATCGCTCAAGTACTCAACTGCAGTTTCTAAGTCAGAGATGATTAGATCATAAACTTCTTTTGTAGTTGAAAGAGGTTGATTTGGCTGCTCCGTATTTGTATAAATAGGAAGAATTTTATCATTTCCAGAACCATATTCAACTCCGTATAAGTTAGCCAAATAGAAGTATGCATATGCACGCATTGCTTTAGCTTGACCAATTACATATCTAGTTTCTTTGTCATCTGCCGGGACCTCTACTTCCGACCCACCAACTGCATCCATTGCATAGTTTGCAGCCATGATAACTTTATAGTAGTATCTCCATGGTTTAGCAGCTTCAGTACGAGTATAGTCAGTGGTAGCATTGTATCTCACAACGTTTGAATACCAACCGTAGTTCAATGCACCTAATACCATATCTGAACTCAACATATCCATATAGATATCATAACCTTTTTGTCCGAAATCATCGTGATCCTCATCTGCAGGAATTGCAGAGAAAGTACTATACATAGTAGCATAGATACCTAGGATATAACCGTTCAATACAGAAGGGTCATCTTTACCAGCTTCTGAAATTTGATCAGTAGATGGTTTTTCTGTTGGTTGAGCATCTAGGAAGTCTTTTCCACAAGAAGAAAATAACAGCGCAGATCCCAACAATATATATAATGACTTTTTCATTTTATTTCTCTCTTAAAAAATTAAAATCTAACTCTTAATCCACCGCTGATCGTTGATAATGGTGAATATCTATACATGCTAGATGCACCAGCTTGGTGAGTTGAAGGGTTAAAACCTCTTCTTGCAGAAGCAATTGCAAGGTTATCTGCTGAAACCCATACTGACAATGCTTGTGCACCAAAAGCTTTGATCCAATCAGACTTAAAGTTATAACCTAAACGTACGTTGTTCAACATTAGATAATTAGCTTTTGTCAAGAATCTTGTTGAAGTAGAAACCACGTTAGCATCTAAATCGTTGTTGATTCTTGGAACATCAGTTACATCACCTGGTTTTTGCCAACTGTTGTGGATATCTTTATGCCAGTTATTTCCACCAATCGGGTCATTGCTCATCAATGTTGCGTAAGCTCCATCATATGCATAACCACCTAGGCTATATAATACTTGCGCACTTAAGTCAAATCCTTTGTAACCTGTTCTCAAGTTGAACGCACCTCTAATAGCTGGAATTGCTGATTTACCTACATAGTATTGAGTTGCTTGAGAATATGTTTTAGTAGTTGATTCTTTGATCTCTTTATTATCTGGGTTTGTAAACAAAGCCATTGAAGAGATTTGTTCACCAGCAGTAAATTCACCGTTATTGTCATTATCAGTGTAATATACTTTCCACATGCTTTTTCCATCTTCAGCATCAACACCTACGAAATCTCTCATGTAGAAATCATAAATAGAGTGTCCTTCTGCCCAACCATAAATTCCTTGGATATCGATCGTTTTAGGAAGGTTTGTTGAAGCTTCGATTGGCATTTTCGTGATTTTGTTTTTGAAACTTTCACCGTTGATACCTAAGTCTAAATAGAAGTTTTCATTTTTGAAGATGTGACCTACTAAATCAAACTCGATACCTTGGTTTCTTAATTGACCATCATTAACCAAGATTGTTGGGTAACCTAATGAAGGACCTAAACCAAATTGGAAGATCAAGTTGTCCGTATTCTTGATATAGTATTCAACTGTACCTGATAAATACTTACCAATCTCAAATTCAACACCAGTTTGGAACATTTTTGACGTTTCCCAAGTCAAATCTGTATTACCCATATCGTCACCGATTTTAAGACCTAACTCAGTATTTACGTTTTCTGGAGTAACCAAAGTGTAACCAGGGTAATAACCAACACCTGCTTGATCACCGATCAAACCGTATGAGATTTTATATTTCAAGAAATCAAATATATCTTGATCCTGCATGAAAGATTCGTTAGACACGATCCAACCTGCACCAATGGAGCCAAAAGTTCCCCATTTATCAGTTTTGAAACGAGATGATCCATCACGTCTGATACTTCCTGATAAATAGTATTTATTTTGATAATCATAGTTGATCTGACCGAAATAACTTTCTAGAGCATATTCATTGGTAAATGAACTAACTGGATTTGAAACTACAACGTTGTTGAATTCCAACACATCGTTGCTGATTAAATTGTAACCAGAGTTATCAAGGATGTTGCTTTTCCATTTAACAGCCTCATGTGCCGCTAAAGCTTCAAAAGAGTGATCTCCGAAATCTTTTCTATAACGCAATAAGTTCAAAAGGTTGTAATAGTTCAAATCTTCACGTCTTTGGTATAATGAACCGTTTTGACCTGCTGAACTACCGTAGAATTTATTACCTCTATCATTATAAAGGTTATTGTACAATTGAATACCTAAAGAGTTTTCAAAAGTCAATCCTTCGATAATATTAAAGTTCACGTATGCTCTACCATTTAATTCATTACGGTTATGACGTTTGATATCATAAGTAGCATCAGCGATCGCATTGGTTAATGAACCGAATTTACGAGCTGAGTTGATTCCGTAATCATAAATTGAACCACCGAAAATAGGATCAGGAAGAGTATTTCCATCTGCATCTCTCTCAAACAATGGGTAGATAGAAGGAATGTTGTCTACGAACCAGAAAATACTTCCTGAATCTTCAGATTGACCACCAGTATTACGCTCAGTTTTTGCGTAATTCATGTTCATACCCACATTGATGATTTTGTTTACTTTATGGTCAACACTTACACGACCAGTCAAACGCTCAAAATCAGAATTGATCGAATATCCTTTATCACCTAAATAACCGAATGAAGTGAAATAGTTAGTTTTGTCACTTGAACCACCAAATCTTACGTTGATATCAGTTCTTGCAGCATTTTGGAACGCGTAATCTTCCCAGTTCTCAGGGTTGAATTTACGAGTGACATTACTCTTAACTTTTCTAGTTTCAGGGTCAATTAAATCAGCGATAGAATTAACATTCCAAATGTTGTTCAATGGATCGATACCTCTATCGGAGAACAAATTATCATTTGCATATTTTACACCATCAACACCATTTGCCACACCCTCATTGTACATTGCTTGCCAGCTTAGGCCAATGTACTCTTCAGGTGACTTAATCACGTCATAACGTGGGATAAGTGACATATTAGTACCGAAATTTGCATCTGCTTCTACATAAGAAGTTGCTCCACGACCGGTTTTAGTAGTTACAACGATAACACCGTTTGCACCTCTAGAACCATAAATTGCAGTAGCTGCCGCATCCTTTAACACAGTTACGTTTTCAATATCCGCATTGTTGATAGAGGAAATACTTCCGGAGAAAGGAACTCCATCCACTACATATAATGGGTCACGGTTACCATTTACAGAACCGAAACCACGGATACGGATTGTTGAAGAACTTCCAGGCTGTCCAGATGTATTAACTACTTGTAGACCCGCAACCTCACCTGCAATTGCTTGCGAGATATTGGATACATTTTTTTGCTGAAGCTTAGCGCCATCAACTTTTTTCGCTGATCCTGTAAATGCTTCTTTCGTTGTGCTACCGTAACCGACAACTACAACCTCATCTAAGGACATTTCATCTTCTACCAACTGAACATTGATAGAAGTTTGTGTTCCTACTTGAACTCTTGTTGAAGTAAAACCAACAAAGGAGAAGTTCAATACAGCATTACTGCCTTCTACAGTAATCGTATAGTCCCCATTTGCATCAGATTGAGCTGCAACTCCAGTTCCCACTAGAGCTACAGACACACCGCTTAAAGGCGCGCCGTCGGTAGCCGAAGTTACCTTACCACTCACTTGACGATCTTGTGCAAACGCTGCTCCGATAAAACAGGTTAACACAAAAATTAAGCTGAGTAATTTGTGTTTCATAAATTTTGCTATTAATTAAAAGTATTAAAACAGAGTCTGTTAAATTTTGTTAAACAGTCGACAAATATAGACTTTGCTTAAATATTTAACAAGTTAATTCAGAATAACTTTAATTTTTATCAAATAGATAATATAAAAGTTAGTTTAGAAACCATTTTTAATAGAAGTATTAATAAATTGAAATAATGAGGATAATTTTGATATAATTTTGGCGATTCTAGATAAAAATCATATCAAATTTTAAGAAAGAATAAGAGGCAAATAATTGATATACAATCAATTAAAGGAGATAATTCAAAAAATCACAAAAATTATAAACTTAAATTTTGTCGATGACATCATTATACTAATCAGAAATATTAAACAATACAGCAACAATGTATACTTATTTAATAGAGTTCGGAATAATCAACAGACAGCTTACCAAAAATCAAAACAAGAGACAAAAACCCATTTGTGAATCAAAATAAAATTCTGAATTACTCTATAATTCTATTTTGAATACTCCTTCAGCTGAAAATTTCCAATATTATTGAGAATTGGAAAGTTTTAAAAAATGTAACATCTACATTACAGGAATAAGCATTGATATTGAACTTCAATAAAACTACATGTTATAACGCTAAAATATATGTTTAGGACTACTACCTGGGCAACTTTCTCTAAAAGAAACTGAAGATGTTTTTAAACTTTCTTATTAAATAAAAAAATCCGGCCAAATAATTGCCCGGATAATCTAAAATTCATTTTAATCTCTTATCTCACACCTCTTCTAAATTCTTTAATATCTAATTTGAATTGATAGGTTGTTTTAGCATTGATATAATTTCCATCTGCATCTTTTGCAGGAATCCATTTCCCTGCTCTTCTTAAAGCTCTTATAGCTGCATCGGCTATTTCATACCCTGGATCATCCAATAATTTAAAATTGGTTGGACTCCCATTTTCTTTTATATCAAATGATATAACATAAGTCCCTTTAATACCGGCTGCCAATGCTTTCTCAGGATACTTAAAATTATTGTAGAACTCTTGATCAAATTCTGCATCGCTTAAGACTGGTTTCGCTGAAATAATAGAATTACTGTCAATAGCAGACCTAACCAAATAAGGTAATTTTACCCATTTGGAAACCACCTTACCATTTTCCTTACCTGGCGTCCAATCTCCAGCTAGATTTATAATCTTAATGAGATCCATAGCTCCATTTTTTCCAACATTTTTAATTATATCAACTGAATCAACCTTCCCGTTTTCAGAGATTCTTAATTCAAGTAAAATTTCACCAGCTAAATTCTTCTCAGATTCTGTCCGCTTATTTGGAAAATTAACATCCAAAAAATCCACAAATTTTTCCAAAACCACTTGGAGGAATTGGATTACTTGATTGGCTAAAAGCCAAGAATGGAATTAAAAATAGAATAGTCAGAAATTTCATAGTTCAATTAATTAGTTCACTTAAATATACTAAAAATTAATCAGCAATTATAATTTTCAATATTTAGAATTATTAAAAAAGGAGGCAAATTTGCCTCCTTTATTTCTAAAATAATAAAATCTAGTCTATCTAGGCCCTTTGTATTTAATAACCATATTGGTAACAACACGCGGGGTTGTAGCAGGGTTCCAATCAAAGTTCAAAGTAAATGTTTTGGTCGCAGGATCATATTTATTTACTTTTCCAGGAGTGTTTTTTAACGTTCCGTTACTCGTTGAAGAAACTGTAACTAAATTGGTAGCAGGATCAACCATTAACTGGATATAGTCAACACCTCCAACTCCTCCAGCGTTATTTCCCCAGTTCAATCCAGTTAAGCTGACTGTGCTTCCATTTACAGACGACAAAGTTACATCTCTATTACCTTTCAACGTACCATTCAAATTATCTCCCGTTGTCGGAGTACCTGGTGCAGAATAACGTTGGATGAATCCATCCTCAGATGAATAAATACCATCATAATTATTTTTAGGAACAGTTGCAATTACTACATGACCAAAATTACCTGAAATTGTACCTTCACTAACTGACTTAATTCTGAAAGCAAGAGCATAGTCTTTCTCAAAGTCAAACTTATCACCTAACAATTTCACATTGAAATTCGCAGAACGATCTCCTTTTGGAATTGTCACTTCATAAGTAGAAACAGTATATTTAGATGGATCTAAAGGGACAAAGCTTGTTTCTTCAGTAGAATTATATTTGGTAATTAATGAATTATCTACTTCTACTACAACTTTAACGTCTGATTTAGGATTGTATACTCCAACTATCTTAATTGGAACATTCAATTCAAAAGAAGGTACCATTTCTACAGATGTAACAAACATAGGTACTTCACTAAACTTATCAGATGATGGAGCGGCAATATTTCCAAACTCTATTATATTTTCAACTGCTCCATCTGCGTCTGGGCCAATCAATTCATCGTCTTTTAGACATGATGTAAATAAGATAGGAACCATTACCGCAATTAATATATATTTAAAAAATCTTTTCATGTTAATCTAATTTATTTTGCCCAAAAAATCTTTGACGTGAATTTATCAACGGCAGGAACATTTGCACCATTATAAGCTAGTTCAGTATTTGGATACGGGACTCTAGTTGGTAATTTATCCCTAGCAGATGCTGATGACTCTGTAGATACAAATGTAAATTTAGCATTCGCCCTGCTATTAGTATAAGGTGCATTTGTAGCAGGATTTATGATAGAAGGATAATTTGTTCTTCGATATTCATTCCACGCCTCATGAGAAAATAAAAGATTAAATGCGATATATTTTTGTGTGATAATCGCTTCTATTTTTTTCTCATTAGTGGTATTCAAGTCGAAATTAACTAAAGCTGAACTAGCATTATCTGCTTTATAATTTGCTAAATAAGTGACAGCATTTGCACCGTTAGTAACTGCGTCCGATTCCCCTTTATTTAAATATAAATAGGCTGCCGCAATACCACTTTCGAAATATGCTTTGGCATCGCCAGACATTATACCTCTAACAACTGCTTCCGAAGCCAAAAAATTAGATTCTGCAGCCAATAATATTGGCTGACCTGCAGCAGGCCCTTTAACAACTCCATAACCAACATAATTAGAAGCGCTAATATTTCCTGATTCTGGATGAAGTACCCAAGTTGAAGGTGGTATACCTATGGCAGTCACAGAAAGATCCCCTAATTGATTTTTTGGAGAGCCTATTCCATCTGCGTAAATTAAGTTTGCACGAGTTTCATCATTAATCTTAGAACCATCATAAAATGCCATTACAAAAGGCGTTGGCAGAAATTGAGTTCCCCAACCTCCTGGACCTGCACCAGATGCTGAATAACCCCATAATTGCCACATTGGATTTTGTTTTCCATCAATCTTAGCAAATTTTGGATTTACAATAGCATCTGTAGTCAAAATACCTATACCGTCAATAGCTTCACTTGCAAATGTAACTTTTCCTTTTCCTTTTACAACCAGCTTCAACTTCAAAGTATTTGAAAGTTTTGCCCAGTTTGTATTATTCCCGCCAAACAAAACATCAGCATTCTTAAATGAACTCGGAACATCACTTGAAGATAACCCCTTGAAAAAAGCAGTCGCAACATCAAGTTTTTTAGCTAAATCTGCATAAATATCTTGTCCTTTATCATACTTTGGGTGAATGTTTGCATTTCCTTGCAATGCTTCAGTATAAGGAACATCATTATACGTATCAACCAACCCCATATAATTATAGGCTTTCATTACTTCTGCTGCCTGAATGAAAATTTCATTTCCTTCTACTGAATTATTAATTACATACTGATAATCAGTTAGGTTATTATATGCATCTGACCAACGAGCAGCCTCATGTCCTGATGGCCAGTTATAATCTAGGAATCCTCCCCCCCATCCACTTACTCCACCGCCATTTGCAATATACATAAGCCTCATACCAGCTGTATTATAAGGAACAACATTTCTAGCTGTTTGCACTAACGCCTGTGGCAATACTAATTCAGGTGTAGAATTGACGGCTTGATTTGGATTGTCATTAATATTTAGCGCCTTTTCACAAGAAGTGAATGTCAGAGCCAAACCTAATCCTAATGACAAAGATTTTATTTTATTTTTAAATAACATATCTATTCTATTAAAAAGTTAACATTACAGAGAAGCCAAGATATCTTGATGGAGGGGTTTGCCCCAAACCAGTTAACCCCACTGCATTACCATTACTTGATCCATTTCCATCTGAATATTCTGGATCTGTATACACGTTAGTAGAAGGTGTCCATAAGAATAGGTTCCTGCCCTGAGCACTGATTCTAGCATTTTTAATTACTCTTTGGCTGGCTAATAAGGATTTTGGCAAATTATATGACAATGACATCTCTCTAAGTTTCCAAAATGCTGCGGATGTAATATATGTTTGGTCAACATCACCTCTACCAGGCCCCATAGTCCAATAATCAGATCCTCCATCATAGGTAGTAATATTAGTATTAGCTATGTATGATTGTGTAGCTTCATCCCAATAAGATGAATTAGGTATAACAAAGCGCTCTCTGTTATACGCTACTGTATTAATTCCTGACCCAGAGAAATCAAATGAGCCAGCTCCATTATTAAAAATATAATTGCCTGTACGATATTCAGCACTCGTATAGAATGTTAAATCCTTATAAGATAAAGTCAGATTCAACCCCATAGTGTGCGTTGGCATTGCTGCCCCTAAATTGATTAATCCTTCAGTATTTTTAGGATATCCAGTAATCCTGTCTACAATAATTCTGCCTTCAGGATCTCTAAGATAACCAATTCCTTTAATCACTGGGAATTTCTCACCCTTTACAGCATATGAGCCAGTAGT
Source organism: Sphingobacterium daejeonense (assembly GCF_901472535.1). Taxonomy (NCBI): domain Bacteria; kingdom Pseudomonadati; phylum Bacteroidota; class Sphingobacteriia; order Sphingobacteriales; family Sphingobacteriaceae; genus Sphingobacterium; species Sphingobacterium daejeonense. Next base: position 4,126,119 of record NZ_LR590470.1, read on the forward strand.
ACCTCCATAAGTAGCTAAAGATAATTCGTCAAGTCCTTCAGCAATTTCTTCTACTCTATTATCAATATAAGTGAAGTTTCCTGCTAATGTCAACTCCCAATCTGTGGTTCTTATTGGAGTTATTGATAATCTTGATTCAATACCCTTTACCAGTTGTGGTACCTGCATTCAATAAATATTGAACTATACCCTGAAGACCAAGCGATACTAGTAGGTACAGTATTGTCTGTAGTTCTGTTATCGAAATATGTTAAATCTGCGCTCACACGATTATTCCACCAAGCTGATTCAAACCCAATTTCTACTGACCTTGTCATTTCAGGCCTTAATCCAGCTTGAATAACTCGATCTCCTAAAGTAAATCCACCCATTCCATTAAAAGGATATCCTGCACCTTGAGAAAAAGTAGGAACTGTACTGTACGCTCCAAAATTCGAAAAATTCCCTACGTTTACTTGACCAACTTTAGACCAGCTCGCTCTTAATTTTAAAAAATTCAATGCCTTAAAATCCTGAAGAGCTTCGATCGCATCAGATGCAACAAATGATAGAGTAGCGCCTGGATAGAAGAAAGATCTATTATCAGGATCGAGAATTGAAACCCAATCATTACGACCTGTTAAGCTTAAAAATAAATAGTTTCTGTATGCAATGTCAAGTTTACCAGCCAATCCAAATGTCCTAGCTTTATAATCAGCTTGAGATGCTGTAGGAGTATTTAAACTATTACCTAGATTATACAATTCAGGGATAACCAATCCGTTCACCCCAGCACCTAAGCCTGAATTTTGATTTTGAACATATTGGAATAATGTCGTAAAATCAAATTTGAAATCACCTTCAGTGTGTGTAGCATGAGCATTGAAGTCTGATACAATGTTAGTTGTATAATTAAATCCATCATTTACTGATCCCGTTAAATTTGTTGCTTTATAAGCTCCATGAAGATTAGCTGCATAACTAGTGAAATCAAATTTTCCTACAGTATTTTTAAATGATTGATTTTGAGTAGTCATACCTACACGGCCCATAAAATCTAACCATGTTAACGGGTTTGAAATCAACTTGAAAATTACCCATTAAATAATCATTACGAGTATTTAATCGATTATTCTCAGCCAAAAAATATGGGTTGTTATAATATGCGTTGTAATATCCATTTGGATTAGCAAATGGGTCGGTTTTCCAATCTTTGTAACTAGTCAATGGAATATGACCTGGTGATTGAAGTACAGCATCATAAATACCAGCATTATTTCCAGTAATATTTGATCTATTTTTGCGCATAATATGCTGTGTAAGTAACATCTAGCATATTATTCAATTTTCTAGTACCACTTAAACGTGCTGAAGCACGGTTGTATTTGTCAAAAGGAACCGTGCCAGTTGATTTTAAATATTGTCCAGAAAATCGGAATGAGCTATTCTCTTGTCTTGAGCCAATTGAAACATTCGACATATTGCTATAACCTGTTTCCCAGAATCTATCTTTATCTCCTGACCAAGCATAAGGATAATTTTGTGTGGTTCCATCTTGTAACGGGTCACCTACTAGAACCATCGACCCATCAAATGCAGGACCATATTGTTGATTTTCATAAGGAACAAATTCAACAAAGAAAGGATTAGTACCTGATCCGAATAACTTTTGGACCTGAGGCAAGAAAACCACATTTTCGAAAATACTAGTATTTTCAACTGTTACTTCCATACCTTGAACCGAAGCCCCTTTTTTGGTTTTGAAAATCAAGGCACCATTTGATGCTTGCGAACCATATAGAGCTGCTGCAGATGCACCATTTAAAATGGTAACATCTTCAATATCATCAGGATTTAAATTACCAAGCATTGATGATGGAGAAATAACATTATCAATAACGATCAAAGCTTGGTTATTTCCCGTTAATGAACGCATACCACGTAAAACTACGCGATAATTTGGATTAACACCTGAACCAACTCCTTGTACAGTAAGACCAGCCACTTTACCTGTAAGACCTGTAACTACATTGGTTGGCTTTGCTTTTTGAAGGTCATCAGCCTTAATGGTGGTTTGCGCGGCACCCACTGAACGTCTTGAGGCTGTCAAGCCCGCACCTGTTACAACTACTTCGTCCAATGTATTTTCCGAACTTGTTAATGCAATGTTGATAACGGACTGAGAACCGACAGCAACAGTTTGGGAGGCGAACCCAATATACCTGAAAATTAAGGTTGCATTATTGCCTACTTGAACGGTATAGTTACCATCACTATCCGTTTGAGAACCTGTGTTCGTTCCTTGCACCAGGACCGAAACACCAGCGATTGGGCTTCCGTCAACTGCAGAAGTCACCTTTCCCCTTACTTGCCGATTTTGCGCATAGGCTACGCCAATAAGCATAGTACACAGCAGAAAAACACTGAGTAATCTTTGTTTCATGTTTGTTGTTTTTAGTTAATAAATTTTTGGTTCTATTCTGGCTAATTGTTAATAAATGTTAAACCGATTTCAAATCTATTATTAGAACTAACTTGATACAAAAATTCGTCATTTTATTTTTTAAATTATCGCATTAAACACATATTATTATTCAACTATTTATTTTATTTCCAAACCATTAATGTAAATATTATGTTAACATAGTGTCATTTCTTTATTATTTATTTTTATTACATATTAAATATTAAATAAAATCAAAATAAACACTATTAATTAATTCAAAGATTATGTAAAGTCCAAAATTTTACCTTAATAGCGTTTTATTAATCAATACTAAACCACCTTTCAAACATGCATTTTTAAGCCTATTTTATTTAATAATCACGTACATTTGTATATGCGATTTGATATTATAACAGTTTTGCCACAATTATTGGACAGTCCTTTTGCACATTCTATCCTACAACGTGCACAGAATAAAGGACTTTGCTCAATCTATGTTCATAATCTGAGAGACTATGCTGCCAACAAGCAAAAATCAGTAGATGACTATCCTTATGGTGGCGGTTCTGGAATGGTCATGCAAATTGCCCCTTTCGCAGCATGCATCGATAAACTCAAATCTGAAAGAGAATACGATGAAATCATATATATGACACCAGATGGTGAAACATTGAATCAAGAAATTGCCAATGGATTAAGCTCTGCAAAAAATATAATCATACTGTGCGGCCATTATAAAGGAATAGACCAAAGAATCAGAGACATTTACGTTACTAGAGAAATATCTATTGGTGACTATGTTTTATCTGGAGGCGAATTACCAGCAGCCATTTTGGTGGACTCTATAGTTCGAATTATTCCGGGAGTACTTTCGGATGAAACATCGGCCCTATCTGATTCATTTCAAGACGGCCTTTTAGATGCCCCGATTTACACCCGACCTGTTGACTGGAATGGGCACAAAGTACCGGATATTTTGTTATCCGGCCATGAGGCTAAAATAACAGCTTGGCGCCATGAGCAACAACTCATTAGGACAAAAGAAAGAAGACCAGATTTGCTAAACGACTAAAAATCCAGCCAAATCCTTGCTTTTTTAACAAATAAAGTTTGAATATTCAATTTTTCTATTAATTTTGTCATGCAATGATGACTGTTACTCAATATACTAACCGTTGGTGGCTTCTGACTAAATAAGTCGGGAGGGTGGTATATTTTAGATAAAATTTTTCATAATCAACCAAAACCACTGAATGGTAGCCCGACGAAAATCGTCGGGCTTTTTTTATTTTTGCAAACTATTATATTAATCATATGAACTATAAATTCAGGACGAACCACAAAAAGATCTTAGCAGATACTACCACTCCGGTAAGCATCTACCTACGACTGCGTGATACATTCCCAAACAGCTTATTGCTAGAAAGCTCTGAATATCATAGCAGGGACAATAATATAAGCTATATCTGCTGTAACCCTGTCGCAGGCATTATCCTAGAAAATGACGAACTGAGCATAAGCCTGCCTAATCAACAAAAGATTACAAAAAAATCAAATGAAATAAATCTGAGAGAGGAAGTCTCAAATTTCAGAAAATCCTTCCATTCCGACCCTATTCCAGATGTAAATGTTATTACAAATGGATTATTCGGCTACTTCACTTTTGAAGCCGTGGAATATTTTGAAGACATCGAATTAACGGCAAAAGATAATAATAGAAGAAAAATCCCTACCCTGCAATACCATATCTATAAATATGTAATCGCTATCGACCACTTCAGGAATCAACTTCATGTCTTTGAAAACCTTTTGGAAAACGAAGAAAGCGACCTTGATAGACTTCAGTTCTTGATACAGAACAAAAACTTCCCTGAATATACATTCAATTTAAAAGGTGAAGAAACTTCCAATATGAACGATGAAGAGTTCAAAGCACTAGTCAACAAAATGAAAGAACACATCCAACGTGGCGATGTCTTCCAAATTGTTCCCTCAAGAGCTTTTGAAACTCCATTTTCTGGCGATGAGTTCAATGTTTACAGAGCTTTAAGGTCTATCAACCCATCCCCATATTTGTTTTATTTTGATTATGGCGATTTCAAACTTTTCGGGTCATCACCGGAAGCTCAATTGACTATCAAAAATGATATCGCCACCATATATCCTATAGCAGGAACTTTTAAAAGAACAGGAAATATGGAGCAAGATGAAAAAATAGCCGAAGAACTCAAAAATGACCCTAAGGAAAGTGCAGAACATGTCATGCTGGTAGATTTGGCAAGAAATGACCTAAGTCGACACTGTCATAACGTTCAAGTCAAATCCTATAAAGAAGCACAGTATTATTCACATGTGATCCATTTGGTTTCTAAGGTAAGTGGCATCCTAAACCCAAATACCAATCCGTATGATGTAGTTGGCGACACATTCCCCGCTGGGACACTTTCTGGCGCACCAAAACATATGGCCATCACATTGATCGACAGATACGAAGGATTACAAAGATCTTTTTATTCGGGCGCAATTGGATTTATGGGCTTCAATGGAGACTTCAATCATGCCATCATGATTAGATCATTCCTGAGCAAACAAAACTTCTTACATTATCAAGCAGGAGCAGGAATAGTTTTGGATTCTGATCCCGAAAAAGAACTACAAGAGGTTAATAACAAAATTTCAGCTCTTCGCAGAGCTTTAGAATTAGCGGAAACAATATAAAATGAGCAAGCCAATATTAGTAATCGACAATTACGATTCATTTACCTACAATTTGGTTCACCTTCTTCAAGAGTTGAAGGAAGATTATGTAGTTGTCAGAAATGACAAGTTTAACCTTGATGACGTTGAAAAATACGACAAGATATTATTATCACCTGGACCAGGAATACCTGAAGAGGCTGGATTGTTAATGGATGTTATTAAGAGATATGCTCCGACAAAAAGTATTTTGGGCATCTGCTTGGGACAACAAGCAATTGCTGAAGTTTTCGGCGCAAAACTTTACAATATGCCCAAACCTCTGCATGGGGTAGCAACAAGTATACAGGTTACCGACCCTACAGAACAATTATTCCATGAATTCCCTACAGACTCCAAAATCGGAAGATACCATTCTTGGGCTGTAGACCCTTCAACACTTACAGAAGACCTGAAAGTAACCGCAGTTGATCCAAATGGCGTAATCATGGCTCTTACCCATACAAAATATGATGTTAAAGGAATGCAATTCCATCCAGAGTCGATCTTAACTGACAACGGAAAAACCTTAATAGCAAACTGGATCAACGGATCGAATTAATTGTTTATAAAAGAAGTAACATGACCATACTAGATAAAATTGTAGTCAGGAAAAAAGAAGAGGTAACTGAAGCCAAAGCAAAGGTGAGCCTGGAAGAACTACAAAAAATGCCTCTATTTTCAAGAACCTGTTACAATCTGAAAGAAAGTGTTTTAAATCCAGATAAAACAGGTATAATAGCCGAATATAAACGAGCTTCACCTTCAAAAAGGGCTTATAAACGGTACTTCCACGGTCCAAGAAGTAGTAAAAAGGTTATCAGGATGCTGGAGCATCGGCAATATCGGTACTTACAGACAAAGATTTCTTCCAAGGTTCCCTTGATGACCTAACAGCTGCGCGGGAAGTACTACAAATTCCATTATTGAGAAAAGAATTTATTGTAGATGAATACCAAATAGCTGAAGCAAAAGCATATGGGGGCAGATATAATCCTATTGATTGCTGCATGTTTAGATTCTAAAGAAATTGAGACTCTATCAAAAATATGCGAAAACTCTAGGTTTGAATGTCTTGCTCGAAGTTCACAATGAAGAAGAGTTGAACCGCAGCATCTTCAATAGCATCGATGCAATCGGAGTCAACAATAGAAATCTTAAAGATTTTATCGTCTCCTTAGACCATTCTTATGATTTGGTAAACAAGATACCTAGTACTTTCGTCAAAGTATCCGAAAGCGGAATCTCTGACCCTGATACGATCAAAAACCTTAAGAAGGCAGGATTCAATGCATTCCTAATCGGAGAGAATTTTATGAAAACAGAAAATCCAGCAGAAGCAATTAAGGAATTCGTTGAAAAGATTTAAAATTCAGACAGTAGACAGTAGACAGTAGACATTAGATACTGTATAGCGTGCTAGTGTCCGACTCTAATAAGCCGTGGCGAGTGTCACTAACAAGCCGTGGCGGGTATCACTAACAAGCCGTGGTGAGTGTCGCTAACAAGCCGTGGGTGAGTGTCTTCACCAAAAAGCCGTGGCGGGTGTCTTCACCAAAAAGCCGTGGCGGGTGTTTTCACCAAAAAGCCGTGGCGGGTGTCTTCACCAAAAAGCCGTGGCGGGTGTCTTCACCCGCCACATCATCCAACAGATTTAAAAAAAAAACAGATATTAGTCAAAATGTAGACTACCAAAGGTCTAATGTCTTATGTCTATTATCTATTGTCTTGTCTATTTCGTACTTTTGTAAAAAAAAATCAAAAATGTCAGTAAAGATTGGTGAGAATATTGATTTAGGTGAGTTCCCGTTGTTATTGGCTCCGATGGAGGATGTCAGCGATCCGCCTTTCCGTTTTGTTTGTAAGCAGAATGAAGTGGATATGATGTATACTGAGTTTATTTCTTCAGAGGGGTTAATCCGTGATGCCGCTAAATCGCGCCAAAAACTTGACATTTTCGAATATGAGCGACCTATTGGCATTCAAATTTTCGGTTCTGATATTGAACATATGCGCCAATCTGCAGAAATTTGCACAGCTGCGCAGCCAAATCTTATCGACATTAATTATGGCTGCCCTGTAAAAAATGTGGCTTGCCGAGGTGCAGGTGCTAGCTTACTGCAAGATATCGACAAAATGGTTGCAATGACCAAAGCTGTTGTTGATGCTACCCACCTTCCCGTTACTGTAAAAACTAGACTTGGTTGGGACGACAATACCAAAAATGTATATGAAGTGGCAGAAAGACTTCAGGACATAGGTATTAAAGCTTTGGCAATTCATGGCCGTACAAGGGCACAAATGTACAAAGGACAGGCTGACTGGTCGATGATCAAAGATGTAAAGAGAAACCCAAGGATAAAAAATCCCAATCTTCGGAAATGGTGATGTTGATTCAGTGGAAAAAGCTGCTGCTTGGCGACAAGAATATGAAGTTGACGGAATTATGATTGGAAGAGCATCAATTGGTTACCCTTGGATATTCAGAGAAATAAAACACTTCTTTAATACCGGCGAACGTTTAGATGGCCCAAAAGTATCAGAACGTGTTGATGTCTGCAATACCCACTTGGTCAAATCAATCGAATGGAAAGGGGATAAAACCGGAATTTTTGAAATGCGTAGGCATTACGCCAATTATTTCAAAGGAATTCCAAATTTCAAAGAATATAGAATGAAACTAGTTAGCCTTCAGGACGTAAATGAAATCCAAGAGGTCCTAGAAGAAATAAGATTTAATTTTGCAGAAGAAGTCGCTTAATAAGCGACTTCTTTTTTTTTCCTTAATCACTCTTCAGAATTTTAAGAATATTGTTTTTTTCTACATAAGCCACTACAGCCAAGAACAGAATCAAGATTAAGTTCCCTATCCAGAAATTACTGTAATAGGCTGCCCAGGACACCAAAAATCCCGCTATTAAATACAATATTATCTTATTTGTCTTATAAGGAATTGAATAGTTTTGTTGACCCCAGAAGTACGACAAAGAGACCATAACCAAATATGTACAAGTCGTTGAGATTGCTGCACCTACGTAAGAATACTTTGGAATAAGTAAAACGTTTAAAGCAATCGTAATTACAGCGCCTATAACAGAGATATAAAGGCCATACTTTGTCTGATCTGATAATTTATACCATACCGACAAATTCATATATATACCTAATAACACATAATTGAACAATAATATTGGAACGATAAATAATCCTGACCAATAGGCATCCCTATCCAATTCTCCGCCCCTAATAAAATTCTTCAACCAATCTAAATTAGCACATAAACCAACCATTACAATGAATCATGGCGATTACGAAAATACTCCATAATCATCGCATAAGTTTTCTTCGCATTCTCATTCTTGGAATATGAAAAGAAAAATGGCTCTGCCCCCAATCGAAATGCAGTAACAAATAGATTTAGAAATACAGCGATTTTTGCAACGGCACCATAAACTCCTAAATCAGCATCTCCCTGTTCCCCAGGCAAGAGTCTAGGAAACATAATTTTATCTAGATTCTCGTTTACTATAAAAGAAATGTTCGCTATTAAAATGGGAAAGGAATAAGCTAGCATATCGCGAATCAATTTCGAATCAATCCTGAATCTAAAGGTCAATATTTGTGGAATGAGGAGAAGTAGAGTAACCGCACTAGCAATAAAGTTAGCTATAAACACATTCCCTAACCACCCTTCACGAAACCAACTAGCACTGAATTCCCTGAAAAACTCTGAAGAAATGTTGAGCTTTGGTAACCATGCCAATAAAAATAGATTGATGAAAATAAATACAAGAATATTGATGAGCTTTACAATTCCATAGCGGATAGGACGACCTTCTGCACGTAATTTAGCAAAAGGAACTACAGCAACCGCATCAACCGCTATTATCAATGCAAATAACTTGACATACACCATATAGTCCGAAGTATTTTCTCCTTGACTCAACCAATTCGCTATAGGAGGTAAAAGCGTAAATAACGGTCAACAGAAATAATTACCGTCGTGGTAAGCGTGATGAAAAAACTATTATCAAAAACTTTCTTCTTATCTCCTTCTATTTTTTGAAGATAACGGAAAAAGGTAGTCTCCATTCCAAAAGCTAAGACAGCATTCAGCATGGAAGCTAACGCAAATAGATTGGTGAAAATACCGTAAATAGATGTAGAGAATTTAGCAGTAAAGAAGGGAGTCATCACAAACCCCAGCATTCTTGAAAATGATGGTCGAAAGACCATAAAATCATCGTATCGCTGACAAATTTCTTAATTACCGACACGTTTATTTATTTTTCTTGAAAACCTCAAAATTCCGAAATCCCTTAAGATCTGCGGATTCTTCATAATTCATCTGGTCTACCTCAGCTTTTTCTGGACCTTCCCCACAAAATTCCAACAAAGATTCAAGGGCAAATTTATCGCCTTCTGCTTCGATATAAACTGAACCATCGGATAGGTTCTTTACATAACCTTTTACGCCCAACTGATCAGCAACAGCCTTCGTAGATGCTCGAAAAAAAACACCTTGAACCTTTCCGGTAACCTTAATATTCCAATGTTTCATGAATACAAAGGTATAAGAAGAAATAGAATTAGAAACTATCTAATTCTTCTTACCTTAACTTTTGGATTGAGCTTGAAGGTATCCATACCTTCCAGCAACAATAAACCTGGTCTTTTCCCAACTTCCAATGAACCTAATTCGCTATCTAAATTCAAAGCTTTAGCCCCATTTAAAGTAGCCCATTTGATAGTTTCATTAAAATCCAATTCTGGATATTCTTGGTGAATAACTTTCAATTCCTCTAAAATATCCAACGTATCATTTGACGCCAAACTATCTGTGCCAATAACGATATCCTGACCTCCCAGGATGAAATTATTAATTTTTGGGATTCTATCTTCAATGTAAAGATTAGCTTTGGGACACAAACAGAAATAAACAGATCTGCCCATCCTATCCCACAAAATCCAGATCCTTAATGGACGTATAGGTATTATGGACTAATATCAATTTATTCTTGGCAGGTATAATAAGGCAGGTAAGATTGAATGGAATTTCTTGCTTGCGCCCTGAAATCCTCCATAACCACATCCATCTTTTCAAAAAAGTCCAAGAACTCCCCCTCTTTATATCTAAAAAGCTTGTTCTCCTCATCACTTTCTTGATTATGGATACTGATAATATTATCCTCACTGATTGCTCTTTTCAGAGTTTTAAACAAAAATTTGGAACATGAATATGGTGCATGTGGGGTAATCGAAGAATGTTTATAGTCAAAGTGGAATTCAATTTCCTTAGCAATGTCGATTCTTGTAACTACATCCTCCTTGGTAGTAGCCATGACCTCTACAAAGGTATGATATTTTATAGGGCTAGTCTCTTTGATTTTTGCTGTAACTGCAGAATTCACATGGTCACCTACGGCTTGGATGCCATTCTCGTACATTAATTTGTCAGCTGCTTCGATTGCCTCTTCTAATTTCATCTCATGATTTCCCCGTTCATTGATTACTGTAGAAAGAAAGATTGGAAGACCTGTCCTTCTTGGAACTACACCAAGCATATGCGAGAGTTCCAAATGGCAATGTGCATTAATAAAACCTGGGATTAACGCCCCTTTAAATTGTTCTATCAGAGTCTCATCTATCTCACCTGGATTGAAAACACCCTTAACAACTCCATCTTCGTCCATCGCAACGACCCCCTTTTTTATAGCAAGACCGGCAACGGGAAACACAACATCAGCAGCGTAATAGTTCATAAAAATATAAGTTCCGTTTTTCTAAAAGTTAGCGAATTTAACCCATCGAGGGCATTGCAGGCAATTTACAAAAAATTATAATCAGTTTAACTAATAAAAAAATAATTACGAATTTGTTACAATATTATTAAAATTTTGTTTTTTTCAACCAAAAGCCTAGATTTGCCCTATCTATTAGGGGTGCCTTGTTTAATAACACAAAGACAGGCTGAGATTATACCCTGTGTTTCAACAACATACAAGAAACACAAACCTGATCTGGATAATGCCAGCGTAGGGAAAGGGCGGTTAAATAAAACTTGTTGTAACCCCTTGCAGCAAGAAAGTTTAACTCATTAAAACAAAAAATTTATTATGTTCACCAAGGTTTGGGCTACTATAGCCTTATGTTTGCTAACGCTCATGAGCTATGCACAACAAATCTTCACTGTAAGGGTTTTAGATAGTTCTGGAGCCCCAGCAATAGGTGCAACCGTAACTATTGACGGAAAAACCAAATCTTCAAACAATCAAGGAATCGTCCAATTCAGCAACCTGAAAGACCAATTCTATAACTTAAAAATTTCTTTTATCGGTTATAAATCGGAAGTTTCAAGAATCAATCCCGCTGCTGTAGCTAATTTTTCCATACAATTAAAAGATGAGGATTTTAATTTTGAGGAGGTTTATGTCTCTGCAACACGTGCAAAAGAAAACTCAGCAACAACATTTAAAACACTAAATAAAGAGGAAATCCAGAAAAAAAATCTGGGACAGGATATACCGTATTTATTGGACCAAACACCAGGAGTGGTCATTGGTTCTGATGCTGGTGCAGGTATCGGATATACCAATATGACAATCCGAGGATCAGACAATGAAAGAATTAATGTCACATTAAATGGAGTCCCTCTAAATAACCCCGAGAGTATGGGATCGTTCTTTGTAAATCTTCCAGATTTTGCTTCTAATACAGAAAGTATACAGATCCAACGCGGAATAGGAACTTCAACTAATGGCCCCGCAGCATTCGGAGCATCACTCAATTTCCAAACAGATAGATTGGAAGAAAAACCATATCTGGAATTCAATAACGCATTTGGATCTTATAATTCATGGAAAAATACATTAAAAGCTGGTTCAGGATTGATCGCTAACAAATATGCCTTCAATGCACGCTTATCAAGAATAAGCTCTGACGGATATGTAGATAGAGCATCATCAAATCTTAAATCATTCTATGTAGATGGAGGAATATACACCGATAAGCACACCTTAAAAGCAACGGTATTCTCAGGGAAAGAAAAAACTTACCAAGCTTGGTATGGATTGGCAGAACCTCTTTTCACCGGAAATAAAGATAGAATTGAGGAATATGCAGATAATTTATGGCTATTCGACGCTGAAAGAGAGAGGTTCTTGAATGGAGATCGCAAGTACAACTATTATACTTATGACAATCAAACAGATAATTATAACCAAACTCATGCGCATCTAAATTACTCTTATCGACCATCTGAAAAGATGACCTTCAATACAGCCCTACATTATACACGTGGAGCTGGTTATTATGAAGAATTTAGGCCCATGGATGGTTTAACTCATTACGGAATCGATACTTTACTTCAAAACGGTGAGATTATCAAAAATACCGATCTAATCCGTAGGAGGTGGTTGGACAACCATTTTTATGGCTTGACTTATTCCTTGATATATAAACCTTCAAACAATCTAAATTTCACCCTTGGAGGAGCATACAACCAATATAAAGGCGACCACTATGGCGAAGTGATTTGGGCTAACTTGATTCCTGATGATCAATTAGGAGAAAAGTATTATTTCAGCCAAGCAAATAAAAATGATTTTAACTTCTTTGCCAAGGCTGATTACAGACTGGAAAATGTGCTTTTAAATTTAGACCTCCAATATCGTAATATAGTTTACAACGGTAAGGGTGATGATGACAAAATCAAAGACTTTAAATTTGATGACCACCATAATTTCATAAATCCAAAAGCGGGTATTACATATTTCTTAAATGACAATTCAAACATGTATGCATCCTATGCTTTTGCGAGCAAAGAACCAACAAGAAATGATTATGTAGAGAATCCAATCGGTGCATTCCCGAAAACCGAAAAAATGCAAGATATAGAAGCTGGGTATAGATTTAGAAATGAAAATATCAATCTTGGTGCAAACGCTTATGCCATGCTTTATAAAGACCAATTGATCCCTACCGGCGCATTGAATGATGTTGGATCAGCGGTGCGCATCAATGTGGACAAAAGCTATAGACTAGGATTTGAATTAGATGGTAGCTGGAGGGTACATCCAAAACTCTTATTGGCAGCTACCGCAGCATTGAGCCAAAATAAAATCAAGGATTTTGTAGAACACATACCTGTTTATGATGCAGATTTTAATGTCGTAAAAAATGAACTCATTACCCATAAGTCTACTGATATAGCAAAATCGCCAGCAGTAGTCCTTTCAAATAATATTACATATAAACCTATAGAAGCTTTGAGCTTTAGTTTCTTGAGCAAATATATATCTAGAATATATTTGGATAATACTTCTGACAAGAACAGAAGTATCGCTCCATCCTTCGTCAATAATTTTCAAGCGGTATATACTTTCTCAGCTTTTGGAATAGAAAAAATAGACCTCAACTTAATGGTCAACAATATCTTCAATGAGAAATATGCTACCTCTGGCTACACATACAGCATGATTATGCAATCCGTAGGACAAAGAGACTACTTTAATTTCTACTATCCACAGGCAGAAACCAATGCCATGTTAGGATTGAATATCAGATTTTAAAAATAAACTATAAAGAGGTTGCCGAACTTGCTGTTCCCGGTAACCTCTATTTGCCAAGCTTGAAGTCTCCTCAAATTAAATCTTGTCAAATCCATTTTAACTTAATATTTTTAAACCATGCGAGCAGTAATCCAACGTGTAACCTATGCCTCATGTACCGTAAATGGACAAATCACCGGAAAAATAGACCAAGGCTTACTTATATTTCTAGGAGTAGAAGAAGAAGATGGAAAAGAAGACCTACAATGGTTAGCTCAGAAACTGGTGAACCTGCGAATATTTTCTGATGAGAATGGCCTAATTAATAAATCTATCCGGGATATCAATGGCAACATTTTATTGATCTCCCAATTCACACTTTTTGCCCAAACAAAAAAAGGAAACAGACCTTCCTTTATTCGTGCTGGCAAACCAGATATAGCTAAACCAATGTATGAAGAAATAGGAAAGGTATTATCAGAATTGTTAAATAAAAATGTTCAAATGGGAGTTTTCGGAGGAGACATGAAAATTGAGTTACTAAATGATGGACCAGTAACCATCATCATGAATACAAAGGACAAGGATAATTTCTAAAAAACCCAAATATGACCATCAAAGAAGCACAGGAAATAGTTGATAAATGGATAACTACAACGGGAGTCCGTTATTTCAATGAACTTACAAATACTGCCATGTTAATGGAAGAAGTATGGTGAAGTAGCCAGGATCATGGCAAGACAATACGGAGAGCAATCTTTCAAGAAATCAGACGAAGAAGTAAATTTAGGCGATGAAAATGGCAGATGTATTATTTGTATTGAATATGCCTAGCAAACCAAACTGGAATTGATCTGACATCAGCCCTGGAAAAAAACCTTGACAAAAAAAATATGCGAGATTCAGAAAGACACAAAAACAATCAAAAATTAAAAATAATCCTTTTAAACAACCCCTTTCCCATGGTCTAATGTCTATTGTCTATCTTCCCTAATAAACCCAAATATTCATCCCTATCTTCAAAAACCCATTGATTATTTATTTTTTAATAAATAGCTAAGTAGCCAACTCCAGCTCTTCCTTCTTGTAAGTAAGCATAGAAAAAGACAGCTTGTGTTCCTTTCTATTAAAACCAATATTTGAAAGTCTAACTAATCCATTCGATTTTGGAAAGGTCTTGTAATATTTAAACCACCCCCCCTCATCACCAAATATATCTTTAAAAGAAGAGTGAGTTAATAAAAACTATTTTTTTTTGCGAATGATTTTCAAAATTTAATAAGGTCTTTTTGCTTGTTCTGTTCAAATAAATCCTTAAATCCCTCTTCGTCTAATTTTGGAATTTTAGATACGGCCTCTTGATAAGGAATTCGAACTTCATCTTTCGCAATGACTGTGGGAGTCTCTAATAACAACCATATCACTAACAAAGGAATTCAGAAAAATGGTATAGATATCCAACTTGTCCTTTTCCGTCTGAGAATAAGCAAGAAAAGAAAAATTAATTAACGCAAAAAGTAGAATAAGGGATTTTAGCTTCATAATGATTAGTTTGAACTTAAAGATAAAAATCCTTATACAATCATCATCCATAATAGCTCCCCCCTATATCATTCCCAAAATTAGACAATTCTTTAACACCTATACATCTTATTTCTTACCTATATCCATAACAAATCCCTAAACTCTACCCTTTCTTATGTCTTTTGTCTATTGTCTTATGTCTACTTTCTACTACTATCTAAAAACCACCTCAGCAAATAACGGCAAGTGATCAGATGCATATTCTTCCTTAATAACTCTGTAATCCTTCCATTCAAATTCTTGGTTGTTCAAGACCATGATATAATCAATCTCATTTCTAGCATTCACATTGGGTGAAGTAGGTTGATTATTTTTTGTATTTCTAACAAAGTATTTCTCTAAAACCTGAATAGGTTTCGATTCTGGTTTGGCATTTAAGTCACCAACGAAGATTAAAGGTTTACTGTACAGCTCACCCAATTCATTGATGAATTCTGCTTGTGCAATTCTATTTTCTTCCTTCAGATCAAGGTGTGTATTGGCAAATGATATAGTCTTCCCCCCAGGTAATTCTACATCTACAATTGCCAACGAACGATTCTCACTCTTTACAGGCATTGGAAGATCATATCTTCTTTTCCCTATTATCTTATGTTTACTTAGAATTAAAGTACCATAATATCCCTTTTCTAAATCAATCCCTTTTGAGAAAAAATAATCCATTCCTGTCAATTCCGAAAGTTTCTCGGCCTGATTCATCAATTCAGAACGTGAAACATTGATATCAACCTCTTGAATACCAATAATTTCAGCACCAGATTCATTGATCACTTTAGCTATAGCTTCAATGTCGATTTTATTAGGCTCTGAGGGCGGGTTGGCATGATGAATATTGTAAGTTAGGATTTTAACAGTCTGAGCATTCAACTGTAGGGAAACAAATAAGATAAGGAAAAGGCTAAGTAAACGCATAATTTTAATTTTCATTCAATATAATATAATTCATGTAATTATACCAATTTATTATCTTAGCCACATGAAAAAACCTAATTTGATTTTATTTATTCTTCATCGTCTATTTGCTGGGATCATGCTCAGTAAAACAACAGACTGCCTCTAACCAGACCGAGTTTGATAATGGAGCAGTAGTGACGGCTCACCCGATAGCATCAGAGGTGGGAGTAGCAATCTTGAAAAAGGGCGGAAATGCTGTAGATGCAGCCATAGCCGTAAAATTTGCGCTGGCGGTTGTATACCCCAACGCCGGAAACCTGGGCGGAGGTGGATTTATGGTATTCCGCGGCAGGGATGGAAGTTTATCATCACTAGATTTCCGTGAAAAAGCCCCTGAAAAAGCATTCACTGATATGTACTTAGACAAAGATGGAAACCCAATTACAGATCTAAGCTTGTATGGTCAATTAGCAGCAGGTGTCCCTGGTTCCGTAGCAGGAATGGACGCTGCCTATAAGAAATACGGTACATTGCCTTGGAAAGATTTAGTACAACCAGCAATAGAGCTTGCAGCTAAAGGATTCCCAATAACAGAACAACAAGCCGGAGAATTCAATAGATATCAAGAACGATTCAAAAAATTCAACCCAACAGGTGCAGCGATCATCCGTGATCAAGAATGGAAAAAAGGAGACCAATTTGTACAGCCTGAATTAGCAGAAACATTAACCCGCATTGCTGAACAAGGTAGAGACGGATTCTATAAAGGAAAAACCGCGGAATATATCGTTGCTGAAATGAAGAAAGGGAATGGAATTATCAGTTTAAAAGACCTCGAAAATTATCAAGCTGCATGGAGAGATCCAATCGTCGGAAACTATAAAACATACAAAGTAATTTCAATGCCACCTCCATCAAGTGGTGGCGTTGCATTAATGGCTCTACTCCAATCCGTAGAAAAATACCCCCTGAAGAAATGGGGTTTCCAAAGTGACAGTACCGTACGTGCTATGGTAGAAGCTGAACGTCGTATTTACGCTGACCGTGCCACACACCTAGGTGACCCTGATTTTTACAGAGTTCCAATCGCAAACCTTACCGATGCTAAATTCAACCAAGAAAGAATGGCAAAAGTAAGTCTGGAAAAAGCAACGCCTAGCGATGAAGTGAAAGCTTCTAAATTTCCAGGTTATGAGTCCGAAGAAACTACTCACTACAGTATTGTCGATAAAAATGGAAACGCTGTATCCTTAACAACTACCATAAATGGTTCCTATGGATCTTTGGTATGGGTTGATGGAGCAGGGTTTCTTTTAAACAATGAAATGGATGACTTCTCCGTGAAACCGGGATCACCAAATATGTATGGCTTATTGGGCGGAAAAGCAAACTCCATTCAACCAGGAAAACGGATGTTGAGTGCTATGACACCGACGATTGTCGAAGAAGACGGCAAACTGAAAATGGTGGTAGGAACACCCGGAGGATCAACAATTATCACATCCGTATTTCAAACCATCTTGAACGTCTTGGAATTCGATATGACAGCTCAAGAATCCGTTTCAGCACCTCGATTCCACCACCAATGGAAACCAGATGTTATCGATGTAGAAACAGATGCAATAAACGAAAAAACCCGCCAAAGCCTATCCGAAGACGGTTATAAAATCAACAAAAGAGGCCCAATCGGCCGAGTTGAAAACATCGTAATCCTCAAAAACGGAAAACTTCAAACCGGAGCAGACCACAGAGGAGACGATAAAGCAGCGGGGTATTGATTTTATAGATAGTAGACATAAGACATAAGACATTAGACTTTGTATGGCGTGCTAGTGTCTCGACCAAAAAGCCGTGGCGGGTGTATATTTTTTAGACAGTAGACATTAGACAGTAGAAATAAAACTGTACACATTAGACTGTCGTATACTCTGTTTCAATTAAAATAGCCATACTAGTTCTTTTGTCTTATGTCTAATGTCTAATGTCTAATCTAATGATACCCCACATCATCCAATTTCCCTTTAAACACACGAAATTGGACGATAAAGTAAATGACTACCAATATAAAAGCAATAACAAACCAATTAAATCCTACTGACAAACCGTATTCATGGGCTGCGACGTTGTAGATCGTTAAAGATGGGTTCACGGAATTCGTGGATGGAAGAACATTTGGGAATAATGAAGCTACTGTTGTTGCAAAACTTCCTAAGATAAAAAGAGTGGAAAACAGGAATCCCATTCCGTCTTTTTTGAATTTCTTGATCCAGAATTGACCGAATAAACCAATTCCTGCACAAAGTGGAAAAATCCATAGCCAAGCATGTCCAATCAGATTATTAAGCGGAAATGGTTTAACATGCTGCCATAAAATTGCTGTAAGGATCACAAGAATGACCAAAGCAATATTAAGCTTGAAAATAATGCCTTTCAGCCTTCTGTTGAGATCAGTCGAGGTCTTAAGGATAATCCAATTACCACCATGAATGGTAAGGGTAATGACCGATACGATTCCTATCAAGATAGTAAACCAATCTATAATTCCATGTACATCGGCTAAAGGGTCTAAGGTTGGATTCCAAAGCTGTAGGAAGAAATAATGTGGCTCCTGTGTGGATTGCCCATTTTCAACCATTCCAAGGTTTACTCCCCTCACAACATTACCCAAGGCAGCACCGAAAAATAAAGCTAAAAATAAACTGGCTATTCCAAAGGCCTTCTCCCAGAACAGCTCCCAAAGACGATTGTGAATCTGACCGCGGAGCTCCAAACCTACTGCCCTGAATATTAAAAACCAAAGGACCAACATAAGTGGTAAATAAAACCCACTGAAAGCAGATGCATATAAAGTCGGAAAGGCAAAAAACAAAACCCCACCTGAAGCTATTAACCAAACCTCATTGGCGTCCCAAAATGGACCAATCGCACTTCGAATGGCAGCTCTTTCCTCATCAGTCTTGGCAAATAGTAAATGAACAATCCCTGCCCCAAAATCATATCCATCAAGTACCACATAGATACCCAACATAAAAACAAGTGTGACAAACCAAAATAATTCCATAACTTAAGAGTTTAAAGCCTGTTTAGTTTCTGGACCTTTTCTAATAATTTTCAGAACCAACATCAAAAATAATAGCCCTAACAATAAATATAGTCCTACAAAACCCAACAAAGTGAATAAGGTATTACCAGAGGATACAGTTGGTGATACACCGTCTACCATACGCATGAGGTTATAAACCAGCCAAGGCTGTCTACCCAATTCTGCGGTATACCAGCCTGCCGTATTGGCGATATAAGGAAAAGGAATGGCAAACATCAAAATCCATAAGATCCATTTGGTGCTATAAAGTTTTTTTCGCCACAGCAAAAATGTGGCAATTACCATGATACCGATAAAAATAGTACCCAACCCAGCCATAATATGATAGCTATAATATAATCCAGGTACATTTGTGGGATGTATGTCTTCGTCAAATTCATTCAACCCCTTAATGGTAGCATGCCATCTTTGATAGGTTAAAAAACTCAAAACATTCGGAACAGCGATCTTATTGTCCAATTTTTTATTCTCCATATCAGGTTGACCGATCAAAATAATTTCTGAACCACCTTTTTCTGTCTCAAAAATCCCTTCCATGGCAGCAAATGTGACTGGCTGATGCTTTACCACATTTTTTGCCAACATATCTCCAGTTGGAAAGGCAACAGCAATAGAAGAAATCACCCCAAATATGACCCCTGACTTTAAAAAAATATAACCGTATTCCTTTTGTGTATTGCTAAGGAGATAAAAGGCTCCTACTGCTGAAACGAAGAATGAAGCCGTAATTAAGGAACCTGCCTGATTATGCAAATAAGAAGGCATCAACCACGGATTTGAAAACAAAGCCGAGAAATTATTCAGCACAAATTTTCCGTTCTCCAATATTTCATAGCCCACAGGATGTTGCATCCAAGCGTGGGTGGCAAGAATGAGATATCCTGATGCCCATGACCCAATGAAAACCAATAAACCAGAAACAAAATGTAGCTTCTGACCCAAAAGCTTCTCTCCAAAAATAAACATCCCCAAAAAAGAAGATTCTAAAAAGAAAGAAAACATCCCCTCCATCGCCAACGTCTGTCCTATAATTCCGCCAGTCAACTCTGAAAACTTAGCCCAATTTGTGCCAAATTGAAACTCCATCGGAATGCCTGTCACGACACCCATAGCAAAGTTCAAAGCAAAGATTTTCATCCAAAACTTAGCAGAATCGTTAAATATAACATTATTGGTTCTAAGAAATCTCCACTTGAAATAGACAATCATGAGTGACAAACCCATGGTCAATTGTGGAAAGAGATAGTGAAAGGTAATTGTAAATGCAAATTGCAGTCGGTTGTAGAGGATCATATCTTCCATAAGACGTTCTGTTTTGTGGATGAAACTTTCCTTAAATGTAAGTCATTAAAGCTGTAAATCAAATAAATATAGAGGAATTACCATGTTTTTTTAGAAAAACAACAATGCCGAGAAAATGTAGTAGTTGTAACTTATAATTTGAAGCAATTAATCTTCGATATACTTATCGCCAATCTGTTTATTGGCTTTCGCACCAAGTGTTTTCAATTGTTCTATTTTTCGGATGACATTCCCTGAGCCAGAGCTCAATTTCTTCATCGCGTCTTCATGCTTTTCGCCAGCTTTTTGTATTATGGCTTGCAATTGGTCCATATCCTGAAGAAACCCTACAAATTTATCATATAGTAGGCCGGCTTCTTTGGCAATTTCCAATACATTGCGGTTTTGTCGCTCCTGTTTCCAAACACTCGCAATAGTTCGTAGTGTCGCCAATAAGGTAGATGGACTCACGATCACAACTCTCCTATCCCATGCATCACTAAACAATTCAGGCTTGTGGTTAACAGCTAAGCTCAACGATGATTCGATAGGAATAAACAAAAGCACGAAATCAGGAGATTGAATACCATAAAGAGAATGGTAATCCTTGGCTGAAAGTTCGCGGACATGACTCTCAATAGATTGTACATGCTGTTTAATAAATAGCAACCTATCCTCATCTGTGTCTGCATTGACTGCTCTTTCATAAGCGACTAAGGATAGCTTGGCATCAACAATAAGGTGCTTTTCATCTGGAAGATAGATTACCGCATCCGGTTGAAACCGCCTCCCATCCGCTTCCATCACCGATGCCTGTAATTTATATTCCTGGTCTTTGATTAATCCTGAGCGCTCAAGAACTCGCTCTAAAATTACCTCACCCCAATTTCCTTGCTTTTTATTGTCTCCTTTTAGAGCTTTCGCGAGGTTATTCGCTTCGTCCTTAATCTGTATGCTCTGTTGCATCAGCTGTTCCACAACACCTTTCAGAACGTTGCGCTCCGCTGATTCCTGCTGATATGATTTCTCAACCTTCTCTTCAAAAACCTTGATCTTTTCCTTCAAAGGTTCCAATACTTGAGAAATATTCTGTTGGTTTAATTGAGTGAATTTTGTTGATTTCTCTTCTAAGATTTTATTGGCCAAGACTTGAAATTCATTGTTGAACCGGACTCTCATATTCTGCAATTCAGTCTTTTGCTCAGCAAACTTTTCCTGTTGAGCCTGCAGATAGGCGTTGGTACCTTCAAGGCTTCTCTCAACACTTTGCCTAGTCAGCACTTCTTCTTTAAGCTCTTTTATCAAGCGTTCACGGTCAGCCAACAACAACTTTTCCCGCTCCTGGACCTTGCCGTATTCTACCTGTAAATCCTTTAGCCGTCTTGTTGCCTATTGAATTCTTCACGTGAAACAGATCTTGCTGTCCGCCAAATCAATATGGCGCAAACAATAACCAATACTATTAAAGAAATCAAATAAACAACTTCCATATTCGCTCTACTATTTAAAACTTTTTATTGAAGTTTTTGGTGTGTTTTCCACCATAAATCTGGCATCTCGCCAGATACAGCCATTTGATAGTCTTCATAACGGCATGGAACTAAATAAAAGCGCTCATTTACTGACTTAGAGCCAAAATATGGAACTTGCATCCACCAACGATCAGATTTCTTACTCTTCACAAATACCAATTCATAATCTTCTGCTTCCAAGGTGGTTCTATAGATGATATAATTGGACTTAGGATACATAGGCGCATCTTTCTTCCGGCTATAATATCCATCGATGAAACACCAAATCATTTGAGCAATCAACATACCTGTTTGTCCCATAGGATCAAACGTAGGGTTATATTCATAAATCCCAAATGAACTACATTTATCAGACATACCCGCATAACGTGCTAACTGACACGCTTCATCTCCATAAAGACCATTAGGGCCTGCATTGGCGTTCCCTCCTGCTTCTGAAGCACGTATCGCACCAATATCAAAGCTAACCATATCCGCAGCACGAATGATAGGTTCTGCCTGATCTAATTTACCTGAAAAACTCCCCAAACGCATCGCATTAAAGAAAAGCTTATCATACATATTGATGGATTCTTTACTAACCAAATAGGTCTGAAATCCAATATTGCTTAAATTGAACAAATAATCTGGCTGATGAAGGATAAGGTGATTTAGATAGGTTTGAGAATTCAAAGGCATGTCCTCAGCATTCTCTTGATCCAAATCAAATCTAGAATCAATAATCGCAACATCAACACGCTGTTCTAATTTCTCATAAGCTGTGTATTGAGCATAAGTCAGATCCTGTCCACCACCGATTAAAATCGGAAGAATATCCTTTTTCATCAATTCCTCCATCACCAGCTTAACCGCAACATACGTATCTCGAACGGTCGCGCCAGCCTTAATATTCCCCAAATCAACGATCTTAACCTTATAATCACCTTGATATAAATCATAAAGGTGTTTCCGCACCATATCAGGACCTTTCTGTGTCCCATTGTTGTTGACAGCTGAACGACCCTCCTCGACTCCGAAAATGGCAATCTGCGGATAGTTACCATCTTCCTCCCAATTTCGGAAAGTTTCAGTGTACTTCTCAATTGATTTTCCGAACTGTGAGTTGTAATAGTCTTCTGAAAGACCTAATTCTTTTAGGGAGATGGGCGATAAAAAATCAGCTAATGTCATATTGATTGTCTAAATCCTCAATTTTTCTTGAGATAATCCTCTTGTATTTAGCAAATATGCATTTATTAACTTACTTTTGAAGTACATAATTTTTCAACAATAAGTTAGGAAGTGATATTAGTTACTGGCGGAACAGGTTTTTTAGGGTCTACGTTATTGCAATACCTCATTGATGATGGGCATAGTGTCATTGCCTTAAAAAGAACTTCGTCAATCATTCCTGACCATCTCAAATCTTCATCCCTCATCCAATGGGTAGACGCTGAAATCACCGATTATTTCGCCCTTGAAGATATCATCCCAAAAGTAGACCAAGTATATCACTGCGCAGCAAAAATCTCATACCAAAAGGAAGATGCCAAAGAGGTCGTCCAAACAAATGTAGAAGGAACTAAACATATCGTTAACCTGAGCCTTCAGTACAATAAAAGACTGCTTCATGTAAGTTCAATCGCTGCACTTGGATTTAGTAAAAAAGGACTACCGGTAACCGAAGAGGATAAATGGGAATTTAACCCAAAACTTTCAAAATATTCGCTTGCCAAATACGAAAGCGAAATGGAAGTATGGCGCGGAATCGCAGAAGGATTGGACGCGGTCATCGTAAACCCTTCTGTTATCATGGGAATAGGTTGGGGAGAAAAAGGATCAAGAGCAATATTTGACTTAGTAGAAAAAGGAAATAAAATATATCCGTTGGGATCTGTTGGAATCGTGGATGTCAGTGATGTTGCAAAAATTATGATTGAACTCATGAACAGTGATATTTCTGCAGAAAGGTTTATTCTTAATGCTGAAAATATCAGCAACCAAGATCTATTGACAAAAATCAGCGAGCTGATGAACAAGCCAGCTCCAAGCATAAAAGCCACACCTATGCTGTTGTCTGTTGCCTGGAGATTGTCAAAGGTAGCATCTGTATTCAATGGGAAAAAGCCCGCAATTACGGCGGAAACTGCAAGAGCTGCTAATAGCAAACTACAGTACGATAATTCCAAAATAAAGGAAAAACTAGGCTATACATTCAAACCTTTAGAACAAACTTTAAAGGATGTGTGCTATGCCTATTATGTGAAATAACAATCTAAACAACCATATAGTGAAAAATTATTACATCATAGACTTCGACAGCACTTTCACCCAAGTCGAAGCTCTTGACGAATTGGCAAGGATTTCTTTGGAAAATCATCCTGACCAGGAGAAAATATACCGAGAAATCGAACGTTATACTAACCTCGCAATGGAAGGAAAAATCTCTTTCCGCGAAAGTCTTGCTGGACGTGTTAATTTATTACAGGCAAACCGTACTCATTTGGATAAGTTAATCGCTCATCTAAAGAAAAAGGTATCCAAGTCTTTCAGTAGAAATAAGGAGTTTTTCAAAGAACACTCCGATACTGCATGGATTGTCTCTGGTGGGTTTAAAGAATTTATCACACCGGTAGTAAGTCCTTATCATATCAAAAAGGAAAACATCTATGCTAATACATTCAAATTTGACGCTGAAGGCAATATTATTGGCTATGATGAAGAAAACCCCCTATCGGATGAAGGCGGAAAGGTAAAGCTCCTAAAACAACTAAATATTGATGGCAGAATATTCGGAATCGGCGATGGATATTCAGACTTTCAACTTAAAGAATCAGGGTTGATAGAAAAATTCTATGCTTTCACAGAAAACATTTCACGCCAATCGGTCACGGACAAAGCTGATCATATAGCCCCTAGTTTCGATGAATTCCTTTATGTGAATGATCTTCCAAGAGCAATATCATACCCTAAGAATAGAATCTTATGTCTTATCGTAGGAGATGTGCCTGAAATCGCTGCCCATATCCTAAAAAGAGATGGTTTTTCAATCCGCGTAAAGGAGACGTTGGAAGAGAAATATGTGAAAGATGTAGGAATGTTATTGCTAGCCAATGGTGAATCAATCTCAGATGATGTATTATCACGCTCTGATAAATTAAAAACAATTGGTTACTTGGGAGATGTAAAAGGTCATTTATCCAAAGCTATTTGTAATGAAAAGGGAATTGTAGTTTTTGATGATAAAAAGAATAAAAAAAGAAATGCCGAATTTATTCCTCGCAGAATGGCAGGATTCATCAATAATGGCGATACAGATCAAAGCAGAAATTTCCCTAACCTGACATTGCCAAACCTGACTCGTGCACATAGATTATTGCATATCCATAATAACGTTCCAGGTGTCATGGCGCAGATAAACAATATTTACGCTGAAATAACATTAATATCTTTTCTCAATTTTTGATGACCAGAGGGGAGATAGGTTATGCTGTGACAGATATTGATGCTGCTTATGATAAACAGATGTTAAAGCAACTTAAGCAGGTAGACCACACTATTAAATTTAGAATTCTTTATAATAAAGAAAGTTTTTGTCTAAAAAGCATGGATAAACTAATGTTCTGGCAGTGCCAAAATATTTATGCCATCAATAGCATTACAGGGAGTAAATAACGAAAATTGTTTATTAAGCTTTTTAGACAAACTTTCTTTTATTTTCTGGTAATTCAGCAACTATCGCTGATTGCCCAATTTCTCCATATATTTTAACCTTTAACTAATAGCTTGTGGAGCTATTTGTGATAGGTTTCTTATTTAAACGCTTTATTGTTTCAATAAATTGTAAACAAAAGCTAATAATTCCAAAAACAGAGGAAATAAATCATTAAAGGAAATATGTTTTCATTGGGGTAAAAACCATTGAAATGGGAATATCCCACTCATTGATATCGTCTATCTGTGCTATAGGTTCGAAATATGAGATCCCAGTCCTTAATACTGTAGGTTTGCAGGAAGCAAAAAAACGATCATAAAAACCCTTGCCATAACCAACCCTATTTCCATTCTCGTCAAAAATCAGAAGAGGGGCCAATACAGCATCAATCTCTTTGGGGTCTACCTCGATTGACCCTTCTGGCTCTGGAATACCCCACGAGTTATGGCTTAGGATGGTATCCTTATCCAGAATATAATGCTGTAGCAGATGAGTCTTGAAATCCGATTTGGATATAACAATCTGAATGGATGGATGATTCTTCCAAATCCATTCAATAAATGGCATGGTATCAAATTCCTTGAATTTGGCAATCGCAAGATAGCAATGCAGGTATGTGATGTTGGACCAATCATAGGAAGTCAATTCTTCAAAGATCAACAAGTCCATAGCAGAGACTTGCCCTTCTGTAAGTTCATTTCGCTTTTCCTTGAATATTTTCCTGAGTTCTGCCTTTTTCATAGTAAAAAAAACGGCCTTGTAGCGTGGGAGCTATCAAGACCGAATAATCAACCTAAACCTAAAATCTTATTTAACACGCTCCATGTAATCACCTGTGCGCGTATCTACTTTTACTCTATCTCCTTGATTGATGAATAATGGAACTCGGATCTCAACTCCAGTTTCAACAGTAGCATTTTTCAATGCATTGGTAGATGTATCTCCTTTTACTGCTGGTTCTGTATAAGTAATTTCCAATTCCACACTTGCAGGTGTTTGAGCCATGATAGCTTCTTCGCTTTCGAAAGCAACGATTACGTTCATGCCTTCTTTCAAGAACCTTGCTGAATCACCAAAAAGAACCTTTGGAATGTTGAATTGCTCATAGGTCTCGTTGTCCATAACCACGAAAAATTCACCATCTTCATATAAATATTGGTAGTCATTGGTCTCTACGCGAGCAATTTCTACCTCTTCATCTGTCCTGAATCTATATTCTACTAATTTTCCAGTCTTAACATTACGCATTCTTGCTTGATAGAATGCACGTAAGTTCCCAGGGGTACGGTGAATATAATCCTCTACCGAAACTAATTCCCCATTGAAACGAAGTATATTTCCACTTTTAACGTCTGAAGCCTTTGCCATAATTTTTCTTTATTTCTACCGCAAAAATATAAAAAAAGGTGGTTATCACCTTACTTATAGTCCATTATTTGTAGATATTCATCACAAAAACTGTATTCATGTTCTTGATTTGAACCTACAATCAAAATTCGATCACTCTTGCTGCTTTCCAAAAGATTCAAATACCAACCCTCTCCTTCTTTGTCCAAATTGCTCGTCGGCTCATCCAAAAACAAAACTTGACATTCAGAACAACAGGCCAGAACAAGCTTCACCCTTTGCTTCATCCCAGAGGAAAAATGCCGGATCTCTTTTTGAAATGTGTGTTTGGAAAACCTAAGGTATCCTTCACTTTCTCAACCGTAAAGAATGGAAGGATTTTTTTAAACCTAAAATGAAAATCAATCATTTCATTTAAGGTAAACTCCTCTAGCAACTCAATATAAGGCGCAGCAAGACTGTATCTTTTTGATAAACATGTTCTGCTCCAAGCTCCACTCCCTTGTCCTCAAATCTCATTGTGCCTTCACTGGGTGCCAAAGAGCCTGTCAGAACTTTTAATAGGGTGGATTTCCCAGACCCATTCGGACCTAAGATAGCATAGCTGTTTCCAAAAGAAAAGGTATAATCGAGATGTCTAAAAATCCATTCCCTATTATACCTCCTACCAATATCTTGTAAAATTATATTCAAATAATCTGCTATTTTATATTAAATTCCCGATTTTCCTTGCCCAAATCCCTTAACTACACCACGGTTGGAAGCCCTTACAAAACCTAAGATTTCATCCCTTAGTTCTGTTGCTTCAAATTCAGCCTCAACAATATCCAGAGCTTTACCTAAGTTACTATGTTGAACAAATAACACACGGTTAGATATTTGAATTTCATTGATCTGCTCATTTGAAAAACCTCTTCTCCTCAATCCCACAGAGTTAATCCCCGCATATGAAATAGGTTCCCTTGCCGCTTTAATATATGGAGGCACATCTTTTCTTACTAAGGTACCACCTGTTACAAAAGCATGTGAACCAATTTTACAGAATTGATGCACAGCAACCATTTCCTGCAAGAACCACATAATCACCAACAGTGATATGACCTGCCAACGTACTAGAATTTGAGAAAATACAATTATCTCCAATAAAACAATCGTGGGCAATATGGCTGTAAGCCTGAATTAAGCAATTCTTACCAATCACGGTACGATATCTATCCTTTGTACCTCTATTGATGGTTACACATTCACGGATGGTCGTATTATCACCGATTTCAGCAGTTGTGATCTCGCCCTCAAACTTAAGGTCCTGTGGCTCACCAGAAATCACGGCACCAGGAAAAATCTTGCAATTTTTACCAATACGCGCACCATTCATAATGGTAACATTCGAGCCTATCCAAGTGCCTTCACCAATCTCTACATCCTTATGGATAGTAGAAAATGGCTCAATAACAACATTCTGTGCAATCTTTGCCTCAGGATGTATATATGATAATGGTTGAATCATTCTAATTTTAATTATCCTTTGACCTTAACGATCTGGGCCATCAATTCTGCTTCACTTACTACTTTATCACCAACCATGCCAACACCTTTCATCCTTGCAATACCGCGACGGATCGGCTCCAACAATTCACAAGTGAAAATAACAGTATCCCCAGGTACAACTTGGTTCTTAAATCTCGCGTTTTCAATCTTCAAGAATAATGTCAACCAGTTTTCAGGGTCAGGAACGGTGTTTAAGACCAAAATACCCCCAGTTTGTGCCATTGCCTCAATCTGCAATACACCCGGAAATAATGGAGCCCCAGGAAAATGACCCATGAACAAATCCTCGTTCATCGTCACGTTCTTAAGACCAACCACATGTGTTTCAGATAGTTCCAAGATCTTGTCAATCATCAAAAATGGCTGACGATGAGGCAAAATATTCATGATTTGAACTGTATCATACACAGGAGGTGTATTGGGGTCATAAACCTTTACGTTCTTTTTATTCCTTTCACGTTTCATTTGACCTTTTATGCGTTTGGCAAATGCAACGTTTGCAGCATGTCCAGGACGTGCTGCCATTATATGGCCCTTAATTGGTTTCCCTACCAAGGCAAGGTCGCCAATCATGTCCAACAATTTATGTCTCGCAGGTTCATTCTGATAACGCAATGAAATATTGTTCAAGATACCCTCTTGAGCAACCTCAACACGCTTATGAAATAAATCCTGTAATTTATCTAACTCGCCTTCAGTAACCTCTTTGTCGACAATCACAATCGCATTCGACAAGTCTCCCCCTTTAATCAGGTTTTGACTAACCAAAGCCTCTAACTCATGTAAGAAGCAAAAAGTGCGGCTACCAGCTATCTCTTTGCTGAATTCATCCAGATTGCTCAAGGATGCATGCTGACTTCCCAAAACTGGTGAATTGAAATCAATCATGCAGGTAATACGGTAACCATCAACCGGCATCGCAACAATCTCTACTTTACTCTCTGGATCAGTATAGTGTATATTATCTGTGACCTCGAAATACTCGCGGTCAGCATCTTGATCATGAAACCCTACTTCTTGAATCTTATCGATGAAAATCGCTGAACTACCATCCAAAATAGGAACCTCAGGACCATCTATTTCTATTAAAACATTATCCAATTGCAGGCCAACCAATGCTGCCATCAAATGCTCAATCGTACTAACGGAAGCACCATTCTGTGAAATAGTAGTTCCCCTAGCAGTATTGCTCACATTGTCAGCATCAACATTGACAATTGGTTGACCCTCTAAATCTATTCTCTTGAATTTATACCAGTGATTCTCATCTGCTGGTTTCAATGTTACGTTGACCTGTTTCCCCGTGTGAAGGCCAACGCCCGAAAAATGGACATCAGATTTAATGGTTCTCTGTTTTACATTCATATCTAACATTAGTGTTTTGCAAAAAAAATTATCCGGTAAAGTTAGCTATTATTTTTATCATTTAACTGCTTTTCTAACTCTGCAATGCGTTTTTCGAGCTCCGGAAGCTTCGAATATAACACTTGCGAGCGAAGCTCATTATTGTAAGGAAAAGCCGGACTACCACCCCATTTTTTGTTCTCCTCCGTAATCGACCTGTTGATCCCTGATTGTGCCTGCACTTGAGAACCTTTAGCAATCGTAATATGTCCCACAACTCCGACTTGGCCACCCAACACCACATTCTCAGAAATCTTGGTACTGCCAGATATACCCGTCTGTGCAGCGATGACCGTATTCGAACCTATCTCTACATTATGGGCAATCTGAATCAAGTTGTCTAATTTTACACCACTTAATATTTTTGTTGAGCCAAGAGTAGCACGGTCTACAACCGTATTTGCTCCAATCTCAACATCATCCTCAATAATTACATTCCCAATCTGAGGAATCTTCTCATACGACCCATCTTCTTTAGGTGCAAAACCAAAACCATCACTTCCAATCACTGATCCAGCATGTATAATCACTCGGTTACCAATGCTGCAATCGTTATAAACTTTTACGCCCGGAAGTAAGGTTACCTGATCCCCAATCTTAACATTGTCTCCAATATATACTTGAGGATAAATCTTTACTTTATCTCCTATCACTACGTTTTTGCCGATATAACTAAAAGCGCCAACATAGATATCTTTTCCTAATATAGTAGATTCATGAACATATACTTGATCATCAATCCCTTGTTTATCATTTCTTAATTCATCATAAAGCTTCAAAAGCTCCGTAAAGGCAGAATAAGCATTCTTTACTCGTATCAGAGTGGATTTTACAGGCTTTTGCAAGACTAGGTCTTCGTTGATTACGATAATCCCCGCCTTAGTCTCATATATAAAGTGTTCGTACTTTGGATTCGCCAAAAAAGTAAGGCTGCTGGAACTGCTTCTTCGATCTTGGATAACTGATCAACCATGATCTCCGGACTTCCTTCAACCGTCCTTTTAATAATGTCGCTATTTGTTCCGCGGTAAATTGCATTCAGTAATTCTTGTGTTATATGTTAATAATTATTCTTTGGTCAGTGGGAATGAATCCAACTTCCTTGGGGTAAGTAATCGCGTATTTCTCAACCCTCCTGGATAATGATTCAATGTTGGACAAATCAGATGCCTCAGCAATATCTTTCAACTGTCCATCTTTAAACAAAACACAGATCTTGCTAACAGATGAATCATATGCATTGTTCCCAATAACCTGTTGACATAAAAAATAGTCCAAATCTTCTTCATCAATCTTGAACCGATCCATAATTCGTTCCTTCAGTTCCAAAACATAATCTGCAGAAAATGGGGTATTGCTCAATTCCGTACGGAATAGTTCCCTACGGATCAACTTAGAACATAACGTACTTAAAATCAAATCGTCATGATCTGCCCAAATCTTAATAGCCGATAAAATATCAGTGTCGTCTAAACGAGTGAACCAGGCTAAATGCGACTCATCCGAAAGAAATGTTTCTTTATCGATTTTATTGTTCAAGAAATGATCTAAGGCAGGGGTAGCAAATAGTTTTACTCCTCCATTGCTCAATTCCTTAGCTCTAGCAAGGGCTTTAATCATCATCTGCTCAGCAGTAATGACTGTTTTGTGCAAATATACCTGCCAATACATCAATCTCCTTGCAATCAGAAACTTTTCAACTGAATAAATCCCCTTCGCCTCAACCACCAACTCATCATCCTTCACATTCAGCATCTTGATTATACGGTCGAAAGAAATTACCCCTTCAGAAACTCCCGTAAAGAAACTATCTCTGTTCAAATAATCCATCCTATCTGTATCCAACTGGCTCGAAACCAATTGATGCAGAAATTTTCGATGATATTGATCGTTAAATATGGTGATGGCCAGGTTTAGTCGACCATTAAATTCTGTATTCAACTTATCCATCAGCAGTGAGGAGATAAGTTCATGCGAAACTCCTTCGACTAGTGTATGCTCGAGAGAATGTGAGAATGGGCCATGGCCAACATCATGCAGAAGAATTGCTGCTAATGCTGCTTCTTCTTCAGCCTCGGAAATTTCAACATCTTTACCTCTGAGCGTTTCGATGGCTAAGCTCATCAAGTGCATGGCACCTACAACATGCTGAAAGCGAGTGTGTAATGCCCCAGGATAAACCAAATGAGTCATACTAACCTGCTTTATGTAACGCAGTCTTTGCAAGTAGGGATGTTGAATCAGGTCATAAATAAACCCTGACGGAATCGTTACAAAACCGTAGACGGGGTCATTTATAATTTTTTTCTTGTTCAAATGCCTAAAATAGTGATTAAATTTCTTGCCAAATCTGCATGTATTATGCTGTATATTATGGCTAAGATACGGGCAAAGATACATACATGGTACTTAATAAATGTTAAAAATAAACCAAAAAGAATTAAAACCACCGCAATATGTAATGTTTAACCAACAAAACTCAGGAAAATTGGTAACCTCAAACCATTTATCGAAACAAAATATACCTCCCAATACGCATAGAAATTTCTTTTAGAATATATCCCAGTTCTCATCCGACTCTTGTTCCGCTCTCCGTCCTCTCTCATTCGGACCTTGTTCGGACCTCGTTCGGCGATGTTCCGAACAAGCTCCGAACACGGTCCG
Source organism: Sphingobacterium daejeonense (assembly GCF_901472535.1). NCBI lineage: Bacteria > Pseudomonadati > Bacteroidota > Sphingobacteriia > Sphingobacteriales > Sphingobacteriaceae > Sphingobacterium > Sphingobacterium daejeonense. The sequence continues at coordinate 4,158,880 of NZ_LR590470.1, forward strand.
AACAAACTGCAAACAAAAGAGGAACAAGAGTCGAACAATAGCCATATTTGACACCTTTCCAAAACCACTTGCCTAAATACTAATCACTTTCTACAAAATACTATCAGAAAAGCCGTAAATTAGCCCTTATAAGGAAAGACACATGCAGAAAATACATATACTTTGGGCTGATGATGAAATTGAGTTCCTAAAGCCTCACATTTTATTATTGGAACATAAAGATTATAAGGTTAAAACCGTAAACAATGGCTCGGATGCCGTAGAAGCATTTCAGAACGAGCCCTTTGATTTGGTATTTCTGGATGAAAACATGCCTGGACTGACTGGACTTGAAACATTGGACAAATTAAAAGCCATCAATCCTTCTATACCCACTATTTTGGTTACCAAAAATGAGGAAGAACACCTGATGGAAGATGCTATCGGAGCCAAAATAGACGACTATTTAATCAAACCTGTAAACCCGAAACAGATTCTTTTGACCATCAAAAGTTTACGGAGAATAAGCGTTTGATCTCTGAAAGAACGTCCATGGCCTATCAGCAAGATTTTCGAGAATTGGGAATGCGCATGAATGATAACCTAAATTATCAACAATGGATCGAAGCCTATAAAAAACTGCTGTATTGGGAACTTTCTTTAGAAAAACTTGAAGATGCAGGCATGCACGAAATATTGACCATGCAAAAGTCAGAAGCAAACTTATTGTTCTCGAAGTTTATTGAGAAAGAATATTTGAACTGGATCATAAACCCTGAAAACGGTCCAATATTGTCTCACCAGCTTTTCAAGACTAAGGTATTCCCCAAAATGGAACCGGAAAAACCTACCTTCTTCTTTTTAATCGACAATTTGAGATATGATCAATGGAAAGTTATCAATGAAGTGATGACCGACTATTATCGTGTTGAAGAAGAAGACAGTTACTATAGTATACTCCCTACAGCAACTCAATATGCACGGAATGCTATTTTCAGCGGGTTGACACCCTTAGAAATGGAAAAAAGATTCCCTAATGAATGGCAAAATGATGATGATGAAGGTGGAAAAAACCTATATGAAGATGTTTTTCTAGCTGATCAGATTAAAAGAGTTTATCGTAGAGACATCAAACACAGCTATACCAAAGTGATTACGATGGACCAAGGAAAAGATGTATTGGAAAACATCAATAAATACATGCTGAATGATCTGAATGTATTGGTCTATAACTTTGTAGATATGCTTTCCCATGCACGTACGGACATGGCGATGATCAGAGAATTGGCAAATGATGAAGCAGCATATAGGTCATTGACACTTTCTTGGTTTGAACACTCCCCTCTGTTGGATGTTCTGAAATGGTTGTCCAAAAAAAATGTTCGGGTAATCATCACAACAGATCACGGGACAATTAGGGTTAAAAAACCAAGCAAGATAATTGGTGACCGCAACACGAACACAAACTTAAGATACAAACAAGGTAAAAACCTCAATTACATAGAAAAGGATGTATTTGTAATCAAAAACCCTTTGGAAGCACAGTTACCTCGAGTACATGTCAGCTCGACTTATGTATTCGCCAAGGAAGATACATATTTTGTATATCCGAATAATTATAATCAGTTTGTTAACTATTTCAATGGAACATTTCAGCATGGAGGTATATCCTTGGAAGAAATGATTATTCCATTTATCACCTACAGTCCAAAATAATTCAAAAATATAATGGAGTTTAAAGTTGCTAATCCTGAAGCTTTGCCTGATGCTGCCAAATGGCTAATAGACAATGCAGGCGACAAAAGAGTATTTGTTTTTCAAGCACCAATGGGTGCCGGAAAAAACTACATTTATAAAAGCAATATGTGATTTTCTGAACGTTGAGGATAGTACTTCTAGCCCAACTTTTTCCATTGTAAATGAATATAGCTCAGCGCAAGGGCCAATTTATCATTTTGATTTCTATCGATTGAAAAATGAACAAGAGGCTTTTGACTTAGGGTATGAGGAATATTTTTATTCCGACAACTATTGTTTTATTGAATGGCCAGAGAAAATCCCTAATTTAATTCCTGAAGACGCAGCCATAGTTCAAATAGAAGTGGCTGATGACCAGAGCAGAACGATAAAATTGAAATAATTTCTTATTCTGTTGCAACCCTTTTAGGCCAACCCGCGTCTTACAATAAACCAGATTACATTGGAGCCTAATAAAGTGATACATATATGGGAGAGATGCAAGTCGAATGAACGACAGGCTCAATCGGAGCTGTATAATTTATTTGCATCCAAGATGTACGCGTTGTGCTTGCGATACGCAAGAGACCAAGATGAAGCAAACGACATGCTACAGAATGGATTTATCAAGGTCTTTAGCAAATGTGAAATGTATGAAGGTAAAGGTTCATTGGAAGGTTGGATACAAAGAGTCATGGTCAACACGGCTATAGAAAGCCTCAGAAAGAACAAGATCCAATTTCTTTCAACAGATCAATTGACTGCTAGGGAAATGGAGTTCTCAAGTACAGCTTCATTAAATCACCTGGACTACAAAGATCTACTGAACCTTATTAAAAGACTTCCGATGGGATATCGGACGGTATTTAATCTGTACGTCATAGAGGGGTACAATCACAAGGAGATTTCAGAAATGCTGAACATATCAGAAGGCAGTTCAAAATCTCAGCTCTCAAGAGCAAGAAATTGGCTAAAAGAGCGTATTCAAAAAATGGAGGAATTAGGAATATGAAAGATCAAGATCTAGACAAAATGTTTTCTGATAGCCTGAAAGAACAAGAAGCAACTCCACCTGCTTCAGTATGGCAGGGAATTGAATCCAAGCTGGACGAAACTAAGGTAATTCCAATGAAACCTAAGCTGAATTGGCAGGTTTGGGCAATTGCTGCTTGCTTATTAATCGCTCTTGGAATCGGCCTGAATATGCCTGATCGAATACTCAATAATGAAACTGTTCAACCTCAGTTAGCAAGCAAAGAAGTAAATCAAGTGGAAAAACTTCCAAATGAAGATCAGCAGAAATTGGAATTGCCTTCGGCAACCATCATTCAGCCAGTTGAAAAAGTGATTTCACAGAGGAATGAATCAGTTTTAGCCGAATCTAAGAATCCCGCAGCTGAAAGTACGATAGCTATTGTAAAAACTATAGCAAAAACTGACGAGGAGAAACTAGATAGATTAGCTGATTCTGGAAACAGGTTAGCCTTGAGTGAAACGAAGAAATCTTATGAAAAGATTGCTCCAGCTAGTGAAATGGAAGTTATTAATGCCATCGAATTAAACGAAATTGACCAAAACAAGGTTGAACTGAGTGCCATAGAGGTTGCTCCTATCCAACCATTGGTAAACATTATTGAAAACGAAGATGTCATGTATGCAGAAGTCAAACAGCAGCCGAAAAAGAAACAAACCATTTTCACCAATATTTTAAACAACATTGCCGAAAACATAAACCCATCAAATAAAACTGTCAAATTCAGCAGTGATGACGAGGGTACCATAAAAGTAGATTTATTTAACAGTATTGCAAAAACCAGAAGATAACATGAATATTAAAAACTATTTATTGACCATTGCTTCAATAGCATTTATTGGGAGTAGCGCATCTGCACAGATCGTTTATAAAAAGGAAAAAAATGACTCTACAGACAGCAAATCCAATTCTTTGAGTATCGGTAAAGTAGATGAGGAGGATAAGGATTCCATCAAAAAGGAGATATCCTACCCAAGATCTTATGGAGGGATTACCTTTACACGTGTTGACTGGGGTTTCTCAAGGTTATCTGACGAGGGTAGTTTCACATTATCTGAAGAAAATCAGTTCATGAGCTATAAAAGATCATCAAACTTTGGTTTTGATATTGCTCAATATGGAATCAGGTTTTCAGATCAGTTTAAAGTTTATTTATCAGCAGGATTTGAGTGGAATTATTGGAGATTGAAGCAGAATATCCAATTATTGGAAAACACCTCTCCAATAGATTATGTGGAGTTGGATGAGTCTGCGAACTATTCTAAAAATGTAATTACATCTACTTACTTAAGGTTACCCCTTTCATTTGAACTAAGAAGCAAACAATTGGAAAATGGAAAACGTGTAAAATTGGCATTCGGTGCAATGACAGGGATTTTGCTTAAAGGAACACAACGCTTAAAAAGTGATGCAAATGGCAAGCAGAAATTCAAGGACAATTATAACTTACAGACTTTTCAGTACGGTGCTTTTGTGAGGATAGGATATGATAATCTAGGTTTGTTTGCTAAATATTATATGAATGATTTGTTTGAGAAAAGCCCTGAACAAGAAGGTCTGAGAAATCTAACATTTGGATTAACCCTAGGTTTTTAATAGCAAAAACGATTCATAAACTGTATTTTTGTGTCGGGTTCAAAAAACCCGACATTTTTTATGGCTCAACAATCTAACTCTTGTCAATATATATTTTCTGATGTCCAAAAGCCTGATCTTCCATTGATCCATGGATCGGATGTGTCGACTGTTTTTGACGGGAAAGTGCTGGTTACGGCAGTAAACCGGGTCAGCTTTGGCATTGAGGAAGGCAAAATAACCGCCATAATCGGAGAATCAGGAAGTGGAAAGAGTACTTTGTTGAAATTGATCTATGGATTATTGGAACCAAGTACTGGTGAAGTGCGATATCGAGGTTGGTTAGTTCCTACAAGAAAAGACAAGTTGATTCCAGGTCATGACGCCATGAAATTGGTTTCCCAGGGTTTTGATGATCTTAATCTTTACGCCAAGGTTTGGGATAATGTGGCATCTCAATTATCAAACACGAATCTGGAACTGAAAGCCAAACGTACTCAGGAAGTTTTGGAACAATTAAGAATTGACCACTTGGCTCAGAAAAGAGTGGCAGACCTTAGTGGTGGTGAAAAACAGCGGGTTGCCATCTCTAGGGCTTTGATCAATGATCCTGAAGTATTGTTGATGGATGAACCTTTTAACCAAGTTGACGCTGCATTCAGGGACGAATTGCAACAGGATATCCAGAACATAGTAGCCAGAACTGGGCTTACCGTTATTTTGGTATCTCATGACCCTGCAGAAGTTCTGGCAATGTCTGATTACCTTTTGGTCATGAAAGCTGGAGAAATTGCAGATTATGGAAAACCAAAGGAATTGTACTCCAAACCCAATACTCCTTATACGGCCAGATTGTTGGCAAAAAGCAATATCCTTTCAGCAAACAAAGCTAAGGTTTTGGGAATTGATACTGGCTCTCTCATATCCATCTTACAAGAGGATATAAATATTGAATCAGATGACAATGGCTCATTTTGGATAAAGGATATCAAATTTCGAGGTTTTTATAATGAGCTGATTGTTGGAAATGATGATTTAACTTTACATACTGTTCAATTTCCAAAAACAGAGATCAAAAAAAATACGAGAATCAAAATTCTCGTATCTTCTTCTCATTCCTTTAAATAGAATTATTTCTTAACCGTCTGTAACCATTCCATCATGACTGCAAACCAATCTCTACTGTCAGTTTTATTGATCAGCCCAAACCCGTGTCCACCTTCTTCATAGGTGAATAGTGTATTGGGAATATTATATGAATTCAATGCTTTCTGATATCTATAGCTATTTTCAATAGGCACAGCTTTGTCATCCTTTGCACTCATCAAAAAGGTAGGCTGATTAGTTTCATCCACTTGTTTTTCTAGTGAAAATAATTCAACATCTTCTGCTTTAAATTGGGGACCTATTAGATTTTGTTTTGATCCTTGATGCGTTACACCTTGTTCCATGGTTAGCACTGGGTAACAAAGGACTGAATAATCAGGTCTCAGATTTGCATTTTCCAAATAAGGTGTTTGCGGGTGTTCGAAAAGATTGGAAAGAGATCCTGCTAGGTGACCGCCAGCGGAGAAACCAATTACAACAACCTGTTTTTTAGGATTTTCTTCACGAATCTGCGCTATAGCATATTGAGCATCCTGTAAAGGACCAAATTTTTTATTGCTCATAGTCTCCTCTTTAGGAATTCTATAAAGCAATACATATGCAGAATATCCCAAATCATTTAATCTTTTTGCAACATCATGCCCTTCATGGTTTATCGCTACACCGGCATATCCACCACCCGGTATCACCAAAAACACCAAATCTTTTTTGGTCTTGTTCTGCTTTATGAACGTAAAGTTTAGGTTTATCCAGTTCTTCCAGACTTTCAACTTTTACCTTTGCGCCAGGAATTTCTTCCGTACCATATAAATATCTCATTTGCCCGGTATCTTGGGCTTTAGAATGCCATGCAATCATGCTCAGAATAAAAAGGATTAAATAGTTTTTCATAGTTTATAAATTTGCCATCACGATCAGGTTGAGATCTTTGCAAGGGATCTGAAACTTCTCGCTCATGTCTTTATTAGTTAGGTTTCCGTGGTATAGATAGATGGCACTTCGAATGCCTTGGTTTGCCCAGATCATATTGTTCATGCCTCCAGCTTCTCCAATTTCAATCAATATTGGAGTAAAAATATTGGTTAGTGCATAAGTGGCAGTCCTGGCAACCCTAGAGGCGATATTAGGCACACAATAGTGTATAACATCGTATTTTCTGAATGTAGGTTTCTCATGGTTAGTGACTTCAGAAGTTTCAAAAACACCTCCTTGGTCAATACTTACATCTATCAAAACTGAATTCGGTTTCATCTTGGAAACGGTATCTTCAGAAATCAAGCATGGTGTTCTACCGTTTTTGGCCCTTACAGCTCCAATCACGACATCGCATGTTTTAACGGCTTTATTGAGAACGATTGGTTGGACCACAGATGTGAAAACTCTGCTGCCAACATTACTCTGCAATCTTCTTAATCTGTAAACAGAACTATCGAATACTTTTTACTTGCGCACCTAAGGCAATGGCTGTCCTTGCAGCAAATTCCCCAACTGTTCCAGCGCCTATAATGACCATTTCAGTTGGAGGTACTCCAGTAACTCCACCTAGCATCAGCCCTTTTCCATCAAATACGTTAGAAAGATATTCTGCAGCTATTAAAACGGAGGTGGCTCCCACGATCTCGCTCATTGCCCTTACAACGGACAGATGTCCGCCTTCATCTTGGAGATATTCAAAAGATAGGGCAGTGATTTGTTTTTTTCATTAATGCCTTAAGGACGTTAAGGTCCATTAAGGATGGTTGTTGAGAACTGAATAGAACCTGACGGTTCTTCATTAATTCTACTTCCTTCAATGTTGGGCTGGAAATTTTTATGATCAAATCGGCTTTATATACTTCCTTTTTGTCATAAACAATGCGTGCTCCTTGTTCACTGTAATGATGATCTTGGAAATTGGAGGCATCACCGGCTCCAGATTCAAGTATGATATCATGTCCATTTTCTACCAACAAACCTACAGACAGAGGTGTCAATGGAATTCGATTTTCCTGAAAGGTATTTTCCTTAGGAATACCAATGGTCAAACTGCCTTTTTTTCGATCTTTAGACAGCAAAGCTTCTTTAGGTTGTAAGACCCCTTCTTGGGCTAATTTTGATACATTTATCATTTACTTAAATATAATGCAAGTTAAAAATACACAATAAATTTTCAACAAATAAACCCTAAACGATTATATTTGGTTTAAATTAGATTATATGAAACATAATAATCGGAAGTTTATAAACTAACCTGTTACAATGAGAATAATTAAGCCGTTGAATCACATTAAGATAGTTCCAAGATGGATTATTTTTATGTTCGACATAGCTGTTTCTGCCTGTGCATTTTTACTTGCATTCACGCTTTACAATAATTTTAATGTTGATTCTTTTTCAAAGTTAGACTTCTCTGTGGAATTTTTATTCTGTATGATCCTAACTGCGATTTCATTTTTAGTATTCAAGCTTTATAGTGGTATTGTGAGGTACACTTCTGCAGTAGATTCGATCCGGATCTTATCTACTATTGTGTTCACCTCGATAATCATGTTTATAGCCAAACTGATCTTTATCGCGTTACAAATACAGATCAACATCCCTACAAATCTCATTATTATTTATGCCCTGTTTGCATTTACAGGACTCACTACCTATCGTACATGTATTAAGATCTTTTTTCAATACACTAAGTCGACAAGGAATGGTCGGAAAAATGCAATTGTGTATGGAGCCGGAGATTTGGGAATTGCAGTAAAACGTACTTTTGAACATGATTTCAGATCAGAAAAAACAATAGTTGCCTATATCGATGATAATGAGGAGAAAATTGGGAAATCAATCGATGGGTTAAAGATTTACGGTTCTAAAGATTTTCTAAGGGCAGTTCATAAATTTGGTGTTGATGAGTTGATTATCGCTTCTTCCAATATCGATATTGAAGTCAAGAACAATATTATTGACCAAGCATTGGAGCATAATGTTACAGTCTTGACATTGCCACCAGTAAGTAAAATCATAAATGGTGACCTCTCGCCTTCTCAGATAAAGCAAATCAAGATAGAAGATTTATTGGAGAGAGCTCCTATTCAAATTTCCAACGAAAAGTTATTGGATCAATTGCGTGGAAAAAGAGTATTGGTCACTGGTGCTGCGGGATCTATCGGAAGTGAAATTTCTAAACAGTTAGGACGTTATGAGCCTCAAATGATCATTTTATGTGATCAAGCTGAATCGCCATTGCATAACCTTCAATTAGACCTTCAGGATCAGTTTAAGAATCAAATCTATCATACTTTTATTGCTGACATTCGTAGCGAAGAAAGAATGAGATTGTTATTTGAAACTTTCAAGCCTCATTATGTTTATCATGCTGCTGCATATAAGCATGTACCTATGATGGAGAACCATCCTAGTGAAGGAGTAAAAACAAATGTATTCGGCACTTATTTGTTATCAAATTTAGCTGTTGAGTTTGATGTTCAGAAATTCGTTTTTGTTTCGACCGACAAAGCTGTAAACCCAACGAATGTAATGGGTGCTACTAAAAGAATTGCTGAAAAATACGTTCAGTCTTTGAACAATTACCTTACTACGGTTAATGGCATTAAATCTACGCGTTTCATCACAACGCGGTTCGGGAATGTTTTGGGTTCAAACGGATCTGTAATCCCTAGGTTTAAGGACCCAAATAGAAAAGGGTGGCCCTGTTACGGTTACTCATCCAGATATTACTAGATATTTTATGACCATCCCTGAGGCTTGTCAATTAGTTATCGAGGCTGGCAATATGGGTAATGGCGGTGAGATTTTCGTATTTGACATGGGCAAATCCGTTAAGATTGTGGACTTGGCCAAGAAAATGATCAGATTGTCTGGATTTACGCCTTTTAAAGATATCGACATCAAATTCACTGGTCTTAGACCAGGCGAGAAATTATATGAAGAGTTGTTGAATGACCTTGAGAACACGATGCCTACACATCATGATAAAATCATGATCGCCAAAGTTAGGGAAAATGACTTTGAATTGGTAAAAAATGAAATTCATGTGCTTTCAAAGGAATTAAACAGCAACAACAACCTCAATATTGTTAGGCAGATGAAGGTGATGGTACCTGAATTCAAAAGCCAAAATTCTATTTATGAACAATTGGATAAGGAAAAAATGGTCAATATCAACTCTTAATGCTGTTAAATATTTTTCCTAAGTTATTGCAAGTATTCTTTAAAAGTGTATTTTTGCGTTCCGTAATCTATTAAAACAAAGAATGTCACAAAATAATCAAAGCGGTTCTTCAGCGGTAAAAACAGGGCCGAAGAAATCATTTTTTCAAGAAAATGAAAAGAGTATCATCTTTATCGTAGCAGGTATCATTGTATTGATCTTGTTATATTTTGGGTACCAAAAATTATACTTAGCACCTAGAGCTGAGAAAGCTGCAAACCAAATGTACCAAGCAGAGTACTACGCAACGATCGATTCATTACAAAACAAAGCGATTGAAGGCGATGGATCATTCCCAGGTTTCAAAGAAATAGCAGATGAGTATTCTAACACTAAATCAGCAAACATTGCAAACGCTTATTTAGGAGGTTTATATTTGCGTCAAAAGAACTTCAAAGAAGCGATCAAATACTTAGAGCAGTATTCTGAAACAGGAAGTGAAATTCTTGACCCATTGATTATTGGTCTTTTAGGAGATGCATATTCAGAAGAGAAAATCTACGATAAGGCAGCAACTATCTACAAGAAAGCTGCAGATAAGAGCAAAAACGGCTATACTACTCCATTATTCCTTAAGAAATTAGGATTGGTTTATGAGGAGTTGAACGACTTCAAGAACGCTGAGGCAGCATACCAAAGAATCAGGGAAGAATATCCTGAGAGCGTTGAATCTACTTCAATCGAAAGTTTTATTGCTCGCGTTCAAGCAAAACAACAGTAGTTTTCTTGATACCAATAGTTCAAAGCTAATCAACAAAAATATTTTAATTAACTTTGAGGGCTACCCTTTGGTAGCCCTTTTTATTTAATGTTATAGTATGTCAAGTACCTTAAAAAACCTTTCAGACTTTTCACATCTTCAGGTGGGGAATGCTGAGAATTTAAAGTTTGCGATTGTAGTTTCTCAATGGAATGCACAGATTACTGGCGCCCTCTTGAACGGTGCGTATAAAGGATTGTTGGATCACGGAGCTAAAGAAGAAAACATTGAACTTATTGAGGTTCCCGGCAGTTATGAGCTGATCTCAGGAAGTGATATTGCTTTACGCAATGCTGAATTGGATGCTGTTATTACTTTAGGATGTGTAATTCAAGGTGAAACCCGCCATTTTGACTTTATCTGTGATGCTGTAGCAAATGGAATCGCAAATGTGGGGATAAAATATAATAAACCTGTAATTTTTGGGGTATTAACTACCGACAATGAACAACAGGCATTGGATAGAGCTGGAGGAAAACACGGAAACAAAGGAGAAGAGGCTGCCATTACGGCAATCCAAATGGCTTTAATACATAAAAATCATTAGTGGTATTGTTTTTGATAACTAGGAGGTTATGAAACATTTTGCACATACGGACAACGCAACTCAATCATTCCCAATTTGATTTTGGGGTTGCAAGATATTGCACGTAGTGTCACCCTCTCATATATCATAAAAATCAGTATTATGAAACAAGGAAAGAATATAGTTTACTATATCTATTTTAATATTTGCTGTCTTAGCATTTTCACCAACCTTGATGTTGGCACAATCTAACAGCATTATTGACAAAATTTGGACCGGCGTAGGCGGTAAGAACAAATGGGAAAGCACAAAATACCTTATGTTCACCGTTTCAGGGAACAGCAAGTATCCTTCTATCAGCGGTAGCAGAAAGTTCTTATTGGACAAACAAACAGGGAATGTTCGTTTTGAAGGAACATTGAACAATGAAAATGTAGTCGCCTTATTGAATGTACAGAACCAAAAATTAAATCATGTATTTGATGAGAATGGTGCTGAAGTGTCATTACAAGAATATAAGGAAGTATTGCCAGATCTAATTGGTCAATACAATATAGACTTGAAAGTATTGTCTTTGCCTATTAGCATTATGGCATCCAATATTAGTTCACAATCCAGCAACAAGATCATCAATGCGGAGAAACTACAGAAACTTGATTTCTCAAACTTCTTGGGTAACTCTGGGAGTTTCTATGTAAGTGAAGAATCTGGCTTGGTGAAAAGATTGGATTTGGACAACAAAAGCTATTTAGTAAATGGCTACAAGGATGTTGGGAATGGATTGATCCTTCCTACCACTTTTAAAGGCAGCGGCGACAGCATTACCTACCAAAAGGTAGCATCCTTTACGGAAATGGAGCCTGAGAAATTTAAGGAGTTCTAAAACCCCATACAAAATAAGAAAGACGTCTTTAGGGACGTCTTTTTTATTGTATATGGGGTTAGACAAAAGACATTAGACAATAGACATTAGAACAGGATAGAAATCACAAATTCATTGGATTATTCGTAAATTTACTATAGCGGTGGTCGCAATTCGAAGGGACTATCGAAGTCTATAGTTTACCAATTTAAATAAGATGAAGAAATCAACGCTTGAAGAAATAGAACAACGGTTTGATGCTGATGTTGAAAGGTTTTCGGATTTGAATACCAGTCAGGCGAATACGCTTGATGCGGTCTTCAATATGGAGCTCATCACTGATGGTATTCAAAAGGTATATCCGAACCTTAAAAACATCTTAGACATTGGTTGCGGCGCCGGTAACTATGCTATAAAAAACCTTAATGAAGACCAATAACAAGGTGAATGTAGATTTGGTTGACCTTAGTCAAAACATGTTGGATAGAGCAAAAGAGAGAGTTCAGGAATATACATCAGGCCAAGTTAATATCTACAAAGGGGATTTTAGGACAGTTGAACTGGAGGACGGAAAATACGATGTTATTATTGCCACGATGGTTTTCCATCATCTTCGCGATGATAAAGATTGGGAGAAGTCTTTCGAGAAATTATTTGGTCTTCTTAAGAAAGGTGGCAGTATTTGGATTTTGGACATGGTTCAGCAAAACAGTCCAGAAATCCAAGAGTTTATTTATAATGAAAGGTATGGAGCGTTCTTGACTGACTTAAAGGATAAGGAATATCAAGAACATGTATTCGCCTATATTGAAAAAGAAGACTCACCGAGACCATTAGTATACCAATTGAATTTATTGGAGAAAGTTGGTTTTAATAAAGTTGATGTACTACATAAACATTTATGCTTTGCTTCTTTTGTGGGGTTTAGGTAGTATTTAGACATTAGACATAAGACATAAGACAGGGTATGATTTGCTAGTGTCTTCATCCAAAAGCCATGCCGGGTGGGTGGTGAAACCCAATAAGCCGTGGCAGGTGTCCCCACCTGCCACTGAAAATATGCCAATCGCCATTTTTTTCTATAATAGTTACACCCCTAGCAGGGTTGTATGGCGTGAAATTCATATTCGATAATAGCACAACCCAATAGGGGTGTAACTATTATAGCAGATTTGTAATCCGACCTTCCAACCCTATAGGAGTATAACTATTAGAAATGTTTACAAAACGCCATGCTGCCCTGTACCAGTGTAAATACTATGAAAATAGAAAAAAGTATAAAACAGTCAACCCTATCTAGGGACTAATACAATTCTAATGTCTTTTGTCTAATGTCTACTCCGTTACATACGTCGACACTCTTCCTACCCTACCTTTGTCATCCACTACTGCCAGATTGATTTTGTCTCCGGATTTCACTTGAATTCCTTCAGCAGGATATTTATTTGAATTGGAGTTTGGTTCGGTTCCGTCAGTTGTGTAATATATCATAAATCCTGGGTACTCTATATTCGCCTTTAACTTATCTCCCTTTTGAGTTACCCCTACGGATGGCAATCTATAATTGAATCCATCAGCAATAAGGTCGAGTTTTGGCAATTCATAAATACCGACCTTATTTACAAAATCAGCATAAGTTTGGTTGAAAGACTTTTCATTGAATTTGGCTTCCGATTCCCATACTCTTTTTGGTGCCCATGCACGTTCGGATAATGCGTACAACCTAGGGAACAACATATAGTCCATTCGTTCTGGAGTAAGAACCGTTTCCGCCCAAAGCGCAGCCTTAACACCCAATAAATTAGACTTTCCTTTTTCCGTAAGCCTTACTTTTGAAGCGATATAATCTTTTTCCAATTTTTTACCTGGATCTGTCAAGCTCATGTTTGAGAAAAAATCCTCAGGCAACAATGAAAATGAGTTGTAAAGATCTGAAATTGCCGCCCATTTAAGTCCGGGTTCTCTGAAATCTTTATCCCATACCATATCTAGGTAGAAGTTGGCGGCTGAAATAAAGATAGTTTTATATCCAGCATTGGCAAGCCTATAAACAAGATCCTCTTGTCCGCCACCAATTACATTTGCCCAAACATCTAAGTACATATTGAGGTGCGACAATTTATCATTTACTACCATCCCCGACCCTTTGTTCACCATTCCGAATTCTTCCCATCCCTGCATGATTAACCCTTTGGAAGCACAGATTGCATTGATCTTTTCAACATAGAATGGCCATACCTCGTAAACGGACTTAAAGCCTTCTTTTTTCATGAGCTCTTGAATAGCAGGAGATTTTTCCCAAGATCCCGCCGGAACTTCATCGCCACCCAAAGAAACTACCTTTAGGGTCAAACCAACTTCCTCGTACATCTTCTTGATATCATCCAGAACAACATCTAAAAAGCGATATACAGAAGGCAGCGCAGGATTCATGACATTATCATCCCAATATTGTGCAGAACTGTATTCCGACTGATCAGCTGCTTCATACAACAGGAACTCCTCGGCTTCTTTTGCCTTCCCTTCTTTCATCAAACGATTATACCTTGTTTCCATGGATTTTATAGCTGCTCGGGCATGTCCGGGAGTTTCAATTTCTGGAATTATCGTTACGTATCTAGAAGCTGCATACTTCAGAAGGTCTTGAAATTGAGCCTTGGTCAGAAAATGACCTTCCGTAACATTGGTACCTGAACCATAAGCTGGCTGTATGCTCGTGCCATCCTGATAGTAAGGTGATCTTTTGGAGCCTATTTCAGTTAATTCTGGAAGTGAAGGAATCTCTAACCTCCAGCCTTCATCATCGATAAAATGTAGGTGAAGCTTATTTATTTTATATTGCCCCATGACATCAATATACTTTTTGATGGTATTGATATCCTTAAAATTCCTAGCAATATCCATCATAAAGCCACGATATTCAAACCTTGGTTTATCATTTACTTCCACATAAGGAAAAGATACTTCTCCATTCCCTTTCAACTCTTCTGCAGAAAGCATAGACTTTATGGATTGAAGGGCATAGAATGCACCGGCGGCTTCGGTAGCCTCAATTGTTACCCCTTTCGCGTTAATCTTAAGATTGTATTCCTCAGGACCTAATCCTTTCTTATACAAAACCTTAATAGCAGCATTCTTTTCATCTTGATTGATAAATGAGTACTGTGTCAATTGTTGGGAAAGTTCCTGAAATGGCTTTAGCGCAAAATTAAAGTGCTCATTGATATAATAACCTACCTGCTGGGAGAATTTATAGGTGCCTTTTCCCATCATTAAATGCGCAGGTGTAGGAAGGACCAACTGCTCTCCTTTGGTAACTCGATTTGAATTTCTTTCAAATAGCTCATTTAGGACCTTATTTTGTTCCTCGACAGAAACCTTTAGAGGATTAACAGTTGGGTGACCAATATTTATTAATTCCCTTGGGTTTGTTCTACTCTGTAGATAGAATCCATTTGGAGTCAATGAAGTGTGCGTAATAGGATAAGGGGATTTATAATCAATTACCATAGAATCCTGTGCACCTATTTTTGCTTGGTCAGCAAAATCAATGGAATAAAGATTCCCGTTACGATTGTGAATAGAATATAGTGGAATATTCTGTTCTTCGATTGGATACATAGAATTGAACCAAAGATTATAACCTTTCAAATCGACCGGCTGTCCATCATTGTTCTTGATGATTATTTTTAGGGCAATATTATCTTTCGGATTATAATTTTCATTGAAGTCCCACTTAACTTCTATATTTTTCTGTTGGGCATTCAATTGCATTGCTGCCAACAGAATTCCGCAGATACTTAAGGCTTTAATTAGTTTCATATGATTTGTTTTCAACCTAAAAATAGCATCTTATATGTAAAGCAGCAATTTTTATGAAAAATATTTTGTGATAATAAAAGTAAATTCTATATTTGCACACCGGAAAACAAAACGGCCCGTTCGTCTAGGGGTTAGGACGCAAGATTTTCATTCTTGAAACAGGGGTTCGATTCCCCTACGGGCTACAGAAAAAAGCGAATCAAATGATTCGCTTTTTTAGTATTTAGTAGTTAGTATTTAGTATTAAGACGACTGCAACCGTGATATCACCAACCTTCTCAATATCAAACTAGCTAAAAAGCGTGGTTTTTATATGCGACTACTCGATGAGGTCGTTACCCAAGTAGTCGAAAAAGGCTCCCTCCCACCAAAAAACAAACCATCTGCTTTATTTCCACCATTAACTTAAAGACATTGGTCAAAGTCTCTGGTTGCTTTGGCATATTACTTTTCCATAAAAACCCATATTTATTTCCATTCTGGTTAAATTTTAACGCATTTCAAGTAATCGTTTTCATGAAATTATTATTGAATAGCTTTTAGTGTGCTTTATCTTAAAATTTATATCCAATTTATAATAAAACCATAGATTAACTATCAACATATCAACCTTAAATGCATTGGTACGATTTGTACCAATATATTTCTTTTCGTATCTTTATGGAAACGTTTAAAGCACCGGGATTAAATGACAACGGAAAGAAGGTCAAGATCATCAAGATGTCCAGTGCCGAACAAGCGGCTGCCCTGATCAGAAAGGGAAAGTTTGCCGAGATGCCCTCCATGCAACAGGGTTGGCGGTTCAATTTTGACAAGGAACTCAGAAAGTTGGCCGGTGCTACCGGATATATTCTAGTTGCCGAAGAAACACCGGACATTTCCGAAGGTTGCATGATTTTCACGCTCAACCAAAAGATGATACCGTACATGGCCTATCTGGAGGTTGCGCCACATAACAAGGGAGACTCCAAGAAATATGACCGGGTGGCAGGATGCCTGATCGCTTTTGCCTACCGCCAGAGCGTATTGCAGGGAAAAGAACATTTCAGTGGTATGCTGTTTTTCGACGTGATGGAAGAAAGCGAGGCCGATGCGAAAAGCTGATGGCACTGTATTCGTCCAAATACCATGCGAAACGGTGGGACGGAACAACCATGGTCATTATGGATGAAGATGGCGAAGCCCTTCTCAGGGAATATCTGCCGGAAGATTAATATGACATAAGAAACATCGTAAAAGAGATCGTTATGGACACAAACAAAAAAAACAGGGAAAAGACAGTCGATGTGACTATCCGCCCCAATGACGGTAGCAAGTGGAGTGCAGAGAAAACAGAGGCCATTACCACTATGGCGAAACTCCGCCACGGCGAACGCAGCAAGGAACGGCTGTTGCAGAATGCTATGGCTGCCGTGCGTTACAAGATGGAAGATTACGTAAATGACGAAGATGTCATGCCGGAAACCATACTCACCATCGAGGATTTTGTAAAAGACTTTTTGAAAGTATTGGGCCTTAAGAAAGGTGAGTTTGCTAAGCACATCGATATTGACGACTCCAACCTGAACAAATACTACCGGAACGATAGGCGTTTCAACACGGTACTTGCCCTGAAATTTGCACATTTCTTCCATACTCCGGCAGACCTGTGGCTGAAAGTTCAGATCAAGAACGAACTTCTGGAACTGCACAGGGAGCAGGAGGCAACGGAAAAATACAGCAAGTACGATTATAAAAAAGTGTTGCAGATGGCGTAAAGGTCATCTGTAATGTTTTGTACAAAAAAACCCATCACAATTCCCTTTCTGGTTAATTGTTAATGCATTTCAAGAAATCGTTTTCGTGAAATTTTCATTGAATAGCTTGTATCGTGGTTTATCTTGGAATTTATATCCAATTTATAATAAAACCATATATAAACTATCAACACAATGAAACTAAATTTCACTCTTTTGCAAAAGGGAGTTCGGCAGCTCAAGCCTAAAGTGAGCTGGTCCCTGCTGCTATCGATTTTCATGGCTAGTTCCCAGCAAATTAACGCCTATGAAATTAATTTTGGTGCAACCGAAATTCTTTCCAACAGTGTTCAAGAAACTATCAAAGGAAGGGTTGTGGATGAAGAAGGAAATCCGATAACATCAGCAACCATCCAGTTAAAAGGAACCAATATTGGCACAAAATCAGATGCTGAAGGTAATTTTGAATTAGCGAGCGTTCCAGCCAACTCCGTACTTCAAGTTAGTTCGGTGGGATTTGCTACAAAAGATGTTGCTTTACAGGGCAATGGTTTTTTAGAGATTACTTTACAGAGCTCCTCGACAGATGTTGAAGAAGTTGTAGTAGTCGGATTCGGTACTCAACGTAAAGAAAACCTAACCGGTGCCGTGTCATCTATTCAAATGTCAGACGTTGTTGGCAGTAGACCAATTACATCTTTATCATCTGGTTTAGCTGGTCAGGCTCCAGGATTATCGGTTACTCAAGGATCAGGTCGACCAGGAGCGGATGGTGGATCTCTACGGGTTCGTGGTCAAGGAACGTTGAACAATGCAAACCCATTAGTTGTAATCGATGGAGTTGTTGGCGACATGAACCTGATCAATCCTCAAGATGTAGAAAGCATCTCCGTTTTGAAGGATGCTGCATCAGCGTCGATCTATGGATCCAGAGCTGCAAATGGTGTTATCTTGATTACTACTAAGAAAGGAAGAAATAATGATTTCAAAGTAATTTATAACAATTACTTCTCTTCTCAGAAGCCTTCCAATGTCATGACGATGATTTCCAACTATGCTGATTATATGGAGTTGGTGAACGAAGGCTACAAAAATGGTGACGCAAACGCAAAGCCTATCTTTTCCCAAGAAAACATTGATCTGTGGCGAGCCAATGAAAATGGAGATCAATTAATGTATCCAAATACTGATTGGGTAGAATCATTGTTTCAGAACAAAATATCACAAAACCACAATTTATCCTTTACTGGAGGAAGCGAAAAAATCAAATTCTTCGGCTCTTACGGGTTATTGGATAATCCTGGTATTGTTGAACAAGCTACATATAAAAGACATACGGGGAGGATAAATCTCGAGGCTGACATAAAACCTTGGCTGACATTGGGAACCAATATCAACGGAGTCGTTTCCAAAACCATGATTGGTACTAACCTCATCAATGATGTCTTTTTATATGCTGCTGCGAGCACGCCTGGGATGGTATTAAGGGCTCCTGATGGTAGATTTGGTTCACCAAACAATCCAGAAGATGATCCACAATCAAATAACATATTACATCGTTTATACGCTCAAAAAGGGGATATAAACAAAAATAGGTTTGTCAGCAGATTCTTTGCTAAATTGAGACCTATCAAAGGTTTGAGCATAGAAGGATCTTATACTTATACCTATAATGATGACTTTATATATAGCCAACCTGTTTTCAATGACCGTTGGAACTTCTTGACTAATTCCGTTGCAACAGCTGGAACTGGAAGAAGTTCAGTGACCAATCAATCTGTCAAGACTTACCGTTATTACATGGATGGTATTGCCAAATATGAAAATACTGCAGCAGATAGCCGTCTGAAATACGAAGTTATGGTTGGTGCCAGTCAGGAATATTTAAAAGATGGTTGGTTTGCTGCATCAAAATTAGATTTGATAGATCCATCATTAAGTGTATTGAATGCTGCAACAATGGATGCTTCAGCATCAGGGAACACCACAGACTGGGCTATGCGTTCATTTTTTGGTCGTTTAAACCTCTCCTGGGACGACAAATATTTATTGGAAGCAAACCTGAGGACAGATGGTTCATCAAGGTTTATGAGTGGCAAAAGCAGATGGGGAACTTTTCCATCAGCATCGGTGGGCTGGAAAATATCATCTGAAGACTTCTACGATGTAAGCTGGATGCCTACGCTTAAATTGAGGGCCTCTTATGGATCCTTAGGAAATAATGGGACCGTTGATGATGTGTTTTTTTACAACGGCGGAATCAACAACTACGAATATCAAACCTTATATAGTTCAGCGAACTACATCCTGAACAACCAATTATTTGTAGGATTTGCTCAAACCGGTTTAAGCAATAGTCTATTGACTTGGGAGAGCACAAATGTGCTAAACTTAGGGTTGGATTTTGATTTATCGAACTATAAATTGAGTGGGTCTGTGGATGTATTTGATAAAACCACAAACAATATCCTGATCAATTTACCTGCTCCTATGGTAGTTGGAGATGCATCAATTCCAAGAACAAATGCAGCAAAAGTTAGAAACAGAGGTATAGAAACCAATTTGACCTATCGTGATAAAATCGGTGAGAACTTTAACTTTAACGTTAGTGGAAACTTCACTTTTATTGACAACAAAGTCATCAAATTCAAAGGTGATGATCGTTCTATTTCAGGCGCCAACTTACTTCAAGAAGGTTATGCCATTAACACCCAATTTATCTTGCTTCATGACAGGATCATCCAAACGGATGCTGATTTACAGTTGGTGGAGGACATGATCAAAAACGCACCGGTGGATCCAGAAACTAATCAACAGTTAAATCCATTTGCAGCTTACGGTAAGCCTGAAAAAGGTGATTTGCTATATGTTGACACCAATAATGACGGCGTAATCAATGATGAGGACAGAGTCGCTGTAGGTCATGGTACTGCTCCGAGAATTACTTACGGTTTCAATTTGGGATTTGATTACAGAGGTTTTGACTTCAATGTATTTTTACAAGGAAGTGCTGGAAATAAATTAGTGTATACAGATTTACATTATACTCCAACCGTTCGATGGGGTTACCAGTTGAATCAAGAGATTGTGGATGGACGATGGACAGAAGGCAGAACGGATGCTACCTATCCAAGACTATTACCATATACCAACACCCGAAACAACATCAACAGTGATTTTTGGTTACAAAACAAATCTTATATGCGTATCAAAAACATTCAATTAGGTTATACTTTTCCTAATGAATTAACGCAAAAGATTGCTGTTCAAAATTTACGTGTATTTGGTTCAATGGAGAACTACTGGACATTTACAAAATACAAAGGATTTGACCCCGAAGTAAATGGAACCAATTATCCGACCATGAAACAAATAGTGTTTGGAATAGGATTAACCTTCTAAATGATTAAAAATGAAAAAGATAACTTTATTATATATTTCAGCTTGTTTGGCATTGAGTTCTTGTTACAAGTTGGACACGGTTCCATATAACCAAGTTAGTGGAAACACATTTTGGCAGACTGAGGATCAGGCGTTGGCTGGTGTTCTTGGTATTTACAATGACCTTAAGAAAGAAGGAACTTTTGGGATTCAGTTCGCTTATGATGATTTAACAGATGTTGGGATTGGTTATGATGTCGGCTTTGGCGATATCATTGCAGGAACATTCACAGACAGAACCGGAACAGTTACCAGCAGGTGGAAAAGTGGATATGATTTGATCCAACGTGCTAACCATGCCATAAGGAATATTCAGAACATGGAAATCGATGCAGAAAAGAAAAACATCATGATTTCTGAAGCTAAATTTTTACGTGGCTTGATGTATTTTCAATTGAGCAATCTATTTGGAGGATTACCGATTTATGATGAGTCAGTTGATCTGAATAAGGATTTTGCAGACCTGAAAAACCCTAAATCTTCCTTAGCTGATGTACAAAAATTTATCATTGATGATTTGACTTTTGCTATTGAGAATTTACCTGTTAAATATGACGACAAATATAAAGGTAGAGTAACAAAAGGTGCTGCTGTGGCATTAAGAGGGAAGGTCTATCTTTATCAAAAAAATTGGGCAAATGCGATCAAAGATTTTGAGGATGTAGTGTACAACAAAACTGCCCCTTATAACTACTCGTTAAGTTCTGATTACAGCTCACTGTTCAAAATGGAAGGAGATAACAGCGCTGAGGCTATTTTTTCTATTCAGAACATGGGTGGAACTGGTTTTCCTTATGGCATGCCGATGGCATTTTACATGGGGTCGAGATCAACATTTGGAAGCTGTTGGAACAACGTGATGCCAAGTACAAGATTTGCGGACAGTTATGAGAACAAGGATGGCTCACCATTCAATTGGGATGACCATTATGCTAATTACAATGCCGACAATGCTGTTAAAAGAGAAGCAATGATGGCTACGCATACCAATGGCACTTATACTCATCTACCTGACACTGCCAAAATCAGAAGCATCTATGCAAACAGAGATCCGAGAATGAATCAATCATTAATTGTTCCTTATTCTGACTATTTAGGTTGGAATGCAAATCAAGAAAGGAACATGAAATTGGTTTTGGCAACTGGCGTCAATGAGAACTTTGGGCAAATTAGAAACAACCGCGGATGGTTGACATATATGTGGAGGAAATTTGTACCAGAGGGCAACCTAAAAGGAGCACTTACAGATCGTGCACATACGCCTATCAACTTCCCGATTATTCGGTTAGCGGATGTATTCTTGATGTTAGCAGAGGCATATAATGAAAACGGAGAACTGAGTCAAGCAATAGCAGAACTTAATAAAGTTAGAACTCGTTCTTCTATGCCAGGACTTAATTCCGGTCCAGCATTTTTAGCAGTATCAAGCAAGCAGGAGATGCAAAACCGGATTTCCCACGAAAGGAAAGTCGAGTTGGCTGCTGAAGGACATCGTTATTTTGACCTGAAAAGATGGAATCAGCTTACCGAAGTTTCCAATAATTTCATTGAGAAGAGCATTGTTGGTGATAACCTGTTAACTCGTGGCTATCAAACGAGACATGTCATCTGGCCAATACCTGGAGCTGAAATAGAAATGAATCCAAATTTAGTACAAAATCAAGGATGGTAATATGAAAAATCTTATCAGCTACATTTTAGTTTTCATTATCAGTTTTTCTGCTTTTGCAAGTGGAAAAACTGATAATCCTTTGGATTTATTGTGCAAGAATTTCAGCCAATCTGATCTAAATAGCAGTTTATTGAAAAATGCCGAATGGGTTCCATATCCATCCTATTCCGATCGTGAAGGTTGGAAAAAATTGACTGAGCCTGTTTACTCGAATATAATTGAAAAGGGTGAACAAGCTTTGACCTATCAATGGCAAGTTGTAAAAGCTACCGATTACTTAGCTTATGAGCGAGATGGTTCTAGGGTCATTATGGAGAAACCGATGAATGAAAATGCTACTGCGCTCAGCAATTTATTTTTTGCGGAATTGGCTGAAGGCAAAGGTAGGTTTTTGGATCAGATCATTAATGGGGTTTGGTATTTTACAGAAATGAGTACATGGTCATTATCTGCTCATGTTCCAGCTTATCAACCCTCGAAAAGAACATTGGCACAAGCAGGTGTGCATGTAGTAGACCTGATGGCGGGTGACATGGGTTCATTGCTGTCTTGGATTCACTATTTCCTAAAGGAGGACATGGACAAGGTGAATCCCGAAATTAGCAGCAGGTTGAAAAGCAATATTTATTCTCGAATCGTTGAGCCCTACATGAATAGAAATGATATGTGGTGGCAAGCACTCGAACTTAAGGAAAATAAAATGGTGAACAACTGGAATCCATGGTGTAATTTCAATGTATTGACCTGTTTATTATTGATTGAAGATAATGAGAATCTAAAGGTTGAAGGTATTTATAAAACCATGAGGTCAGTTGATAAATTCATCAACTATGTGAAGATAGATGGTGCATGTGAAGAAGGACCGTCATATTGGGGACATGCCGCAGGAAAATTATACGACTACCTTGAATTACTGTCCCTATCTACTGGCAATAAAGTGAATTTATTTGATCAAAAAGTCATCAAGGATATGGGAGAATATATTTCTCAATCTTATATCGGAGGTGATTCTTGGGTGGTTAATTTTGCGGATGCTTCAGCCAAAGGTGGTGGCGATCCTTTATTGATATATCGGTACGGTGAGTCTGTTGGTAGCCTTGAAATGAAACAGTTTGCCAAATATTTATTGGAAAATAGACCTAATAAAATATCCATAACCAGAGATGCCTTTAGAAGTTTGGAAAATTTAAGAACTGTGGAATCTATACAAAATGAAACAGCCAAATTACCAAACAACCCAAATAAATGGTATCCTGAGACTGAGTTTTTATATATTCGAAATAAGGATATATTTTTTGCTGCCAAAGGGGGATTTAATAATGAAAGTCACAACCACAATGATATAGGGACTTTTATCCTTTATAAGGATAAACAACCCATGTTTATTGATGCCGGAGTAGGAACTTATAACAAGAAAACTTTCAGTAAAGAGCGTTATGATATTTGGACAATGCAGAGTGATTATCATAATTTACCACAAATAAATGGTTATGAACAACCATTTGGTGCAAAGTACAAATCAAAAAATGCTTCATTTGATGGGAAGACAAACGAGTTCAAACTTGACATTGCAGGTGCTTATCCTGAAGAAGCTAATATTAATTCATGGGTTAGGAAGTATAAAATCAATAACAATGAACTTATTATCACTGATGAATTTGATATCTCAAATCCTAAAAAAGAGAACATTATTCATTTCTTATTGGCTTCAGAACCAAAAATTGAAGACGGGATAGTGATTTTGAATAATGGCAACTCCTCTTTAAAATTTGACCCTAAGTTATTTGAGGCTACACAGGAAACTATCGAGCAAGATGACCCGAGACTAAGTAATGTTTGGGGGCCTAGAATTTATAGACTATCTCTGAAAGCAAAAAAGTTAAATTCGAAAGGAAGTTATAAATTTATTATAAACTAAAATTATGAAACGGAGAACATGGATTCAAAAAGCGGGTTTACTTTTTGGGAGGATTTACCCTTGCAAAAACCAACCTTCATGGTTCTGAAATAAAAATGCAACATAGCATTTCTGAATATGACACATCAAATGATAGAGCATATTGGGTTTCGGTGATCAGCAAAATGGCTACACCCATTCTTGAAAACATTAGCAAAGGTACTTTCCAGAAAAATATGCCAATGATTGTTTCAGAATCCTTTGATAGCAGAAATTCAAAGGTTGGGTATTTGGAAGCTTTCGGACGTTTAATGGCTGGAATTGCTCCTTGGCTTGCTTTACCTGCAGACAATAGCAATGAAGGCAAAATAAGAAGTAAATTTTTACAACAAGCTTTACTGGGTATTCAGCATGGAGTCGACCCTAGTTCTCCGGATTATTTTGCATGGAGAGACAAGTCAACACAGACGTTGGTAGATGCTGCACATTTAGCTTTAGGGTTACTGCGTGCCCCAAAAGCATTATGGGAGCCACTTCCTGAAAATACTAAAAAGCAACTTATTGAGGAGTTTAAGCATATCCGATGGATTACGCCCAATCAAAGCAATTGGCTATTGTTTGCATCTATGACAGAAACCTTTTTACTGACCGTTGGAGTCGAACCTGATAGAAAGAAAATTGACCATGCTATCGATAAATTTGACAAGGATTGGTATGTTGGCGATGGTTGGTATAGTGATGGCGCTAGGTTCAGCTATGACTACTACAATGGATATGTTATTCATTGCATGTTAGTAGAAACATTAAAGCATAATGCCAAAGTATCTCCTGCTTATCAAGAGAAGTATGACCGTGCATATAAAAGGATGCAAAGGTATGCTGAGCATTTGGAAAGAATGATTTCACCTGAAGGGTACTATCCTGTAATCGGCAGAAGTTCAACCTACAGAAATGGCGGTTTTCAGCCTTTGTCAGCTGTTGCATTGGATAAAAAATTACCGGCCACTTTAAAGCCATCTCAAGTTAGAGGAGCTATGACCGCTATGCTCAAAAAGATATATAGCCATGATATTTATGATAAATACGGTTGGTTAGTATTAGGTTTAACATCCTCACAACAAGGAAACATTGCTGATTCCTATACCAATACCGGCTCTTTGTATGAAGCATCATTATCCTTTTTAGCATTGGGGTTACCGGCGGATGATGAATTCTGGACTGCTAAAGCAGAACCTTGGACTTCTCAAAAAGCCTTTTCAGGACAAAAATTCCCTAAAGATTATTACGTAACTTATTAGAACCATCAGATATGAGAATCAAAATCACATCGTTATTAGCTGCTGCGGCATCCGTATTGATGATCAGTATGAAACCGCATCAAGAGGATTTCATTCCTGAAATTTTCAAGAAAGCCGACAAACAATATAATTTCTTAGCTAAAGAAGCAGATGTATTAAACAAATTCCCAAGAACTACCAAAGACGGCAAACTTGTAGGTACAGACGAATGGGATTGGACCGGTGGATTTTTTCCGGGTTCATTATGGTATTTATATCATCAAACTGCGAACGAGGAAACTAAAGCTGAGGCAATTAAATGGACAGAAAAATTAGAAAAAGCCAAAGATTTAGACCAACATCATGATATAGGTTTCGTGATGTATTGTTCCTATGGTAATGCCATTAAATATTTAAAAGATCCGGCAAAGGTTAAAGAATATAAAGATATTATTATCCATTCTTCGAACACAGCATTGAAAAGATTTGATGAAAAGGTCGGGGTAATCAAGTCATGGAATGAAAAGAAAGCTTGGGACAATAGGACTATTTGGAAATATCCTGTCATTATCGACAATATGATGAACTTGGAGATGTTGTGTTATACCTCAGATATAACGGGTGATCCAAAATATAAAAAAGTAGCGATCAGTCATGCCAACCAAACGATGAAAAATCATTTCCGCCCAGATTACAGTACTTACCATGTTGTTGATTATGATGAAACTGGAAAAGCTATACATCATCAAACCAACCAAGGTTATGCTGACAACTCGACTTGGGCACGTGGACAGGCATGGGCAATCTATGGATTTACCATGATGTACAGGGAAACCAAGGATCCGGAATATTTAAAAACTGCTCAACAGGCTGCGAAATTCTACATGAATCATGCAAACCTTCCATCGGATAAAATTCCAAATTGGGACTTCAATGCCCATCAGGAAGGATATAAATCAGATGTGGATTTTACAGGAAGAAATATCTCGCCAGTACCGAGGGATGCATCTGCTGCAGCTATTGTAGCATCAGCTTTGGTAGAACTTTCCACATTTTCCAAAGGCAAGGATAAAAAGATATTCTTGGATTTTGCAAAAGAAAGCCTAAAGACTTTATCAAGCCCTGAATACTTTGCAGATTACAAAACGAATGGTGGATTTCTATTAAAGCACAGTGTAGGAAGTTTACCCCATAATTCGGAAGTAGATGTACCACTTACCTACGCAGATTATTATTACTTAGAGGCATTAACTAGGCTCAAGAAATTAAAATAAAGTTGATAGTTATAATAAATAGTTTAGGGGTTATCCATTGGATAGCCCCTTATTTTTTATCTGCCCATCCAGCCACCATCGACTGTTAGGATAGTTCCATGTACATAATTGGAGGCTTCAGAGGCAAGAAACACCGCAGGACCTTTAAAATCTTCTGCTTCACCCCATCTTCCGGCAGGTATACGGTCAAGGATAGAGGCTGAACGATTGGCATCATTCCTCAAAGTCTCGGTATTATCCGTAGCGATATAACCTGGTGCTATAGCATTTACGTTGACCCCTTTGCTTGCCCATTCATTTGCAAAAGCTTTAGTCAGAGATGCGATAGCGCCTTTAGAGGCGGCGTATCCCGGCACATTGACGCCACCCTGAAATGATAAGAGTGAAGCAGTGAATATAACCTTGCCAGATCCACGAGCAACCATATCTTTTCCGATTTCTCTCCGTCAGGATAAATTGGGCATTTTGATTGATTTCAATTATTTGGTCCCAATATTCATCAGGATGTTCTATTGCCGGCTTCCTTAAAATATTGCCAGCATTATTGAAAAGAATATCGATTGTAGGATGCGAACCTTTCAGCTTTTCAATAAATGAATAAAGATCTTGCCTCTTTGAAAAATCACACTGATAAGCATAAAAATTCCTGCCCAAGGCCTTAACAGATTTTTCTATTTCTGAACCTTCTAATTCTAGATTTGCAGAAACTCCGATTATGTCTGCACCGGCTTCTGCTAAGCCTTCGGCCATAGCTTTACCAATTCCGCGCTTGCAGCCTGTCACCAAGGCTAGTTTTCCTGTTAAATTAAATGAACTTAAAATTGACATGCTATTTATTTTAATACTGTTTTTAGTGGATGCTTTAAATTCTCCTTATAGATTTCAACAGCTTTATTCCACTCATTCTCATTAGTTATTTTCCCAGCTCTATTCCAAGCAGCACCGTTATAATATATAAAGTCTTTTTCATTTTTGACTTTCGAGATCATTAGGGCTTGTTCTGGTCTGACATTGCTATATTTCACATCTTTTTCTGGAACTATTACTGCTACTCCTATTTTTCCACTGTTGTTGATTTCTGGTTCCCAGTAAGTCAATGACGTAGGGTTCTTAGCAAAGGTCAATAATGGGTTTTCTTCTTTCCTTTTTACAATACCGATTGCGATTGGAGTTTCACCCATGTTTTGATTTTCAAATTTTTAGGGTGATTTTATTAAAGTTACTTCCTGCGTCCAAACTGAACATTTTACTGAAGGTAATATGTTGTCCCTCCACATTTTCAGGATCGAATTCTAACAGAAAAGTCGTTCTTAATGGCCCATTATCTAAGATTTTATACCTACGATAATGTTTGGTATACATCAATGAGTCATTGATAAATAGACCTATATCACCAGCTCCCAGAGTCTGCCCTACCGAATAATAATCCAGTCCTTCACCATGATCTTTATGGTAATCTTCTGTTTTATACCACTTGTCAATGACTAATTGATCCGTTCTCTTTGCCCATACATCCATTCCTTGAGCATCATCGGGTCTTCCTTCGAGGGCCTTACCATACATTCTGAAAGCAAGAACATCGTTTTCCCATGCGAAATCATCGAACCTTTCTGGTACATATCGAGCAAAGGTTTTGGATTCAGTGTTTGGGCTTGCTGTTTGCTCTACTGAAAGCTTGAGTTTAGATTTAGGTCCAATATTGACTAAAACAAGCACATTGACTGGATGTACAGCTCCCAATTTCTCCAACTGATGAGGGAGGATCTTGCCTTTTTCATCTTTTATAGTAAAAATACTATCCATGAGAAAATGCGATGTAAACCTATCATAAGGAATAGAAATCAATTCATTTCTAGTATGGTTTGTTGGGTTGCTTATTTGAATATATTTCTGAGCGTATCCTTGTGCAGCAACAGCTATAGTCAGTATGGTTAGCCAAATCTTTTTCATATTACCTAAGTTCTGTTATTGGACTTTTGTCCATATCATCATAGTCCATATTTTCACCTGCCATTCCCCATATGAACGTATAATTGCTTGTCCCTGCCCCGGCATGGATTGACCAAGGTGGAGAAATTACAGCTTGTTCATTTTGCATCCAAATATGGCGGGTTTGATTTACGGGACCCATGAAATGAGAAACAGATTGACCTTCAGGCAGATCAAAATAAAAATAAACTTCCATTCTGCGGTCATGGGTATGGGCAGGCATGGTATTCCATACTGAACCTACTTGCAGCTCTGTCATGCCCATCTGCAATTGACAGGTTTCAATAACTGTATGTAGCAACATCTGATTGATAACTCTATGATTTGAGGTTTCCAATGATCCAAGTTCAATTTTATTCGCCTGTTCTTTAGTTACCTTCTTTGTAGGATATGAATGATGCGCTGGGGTCGAATTCATATAGAATTTTGACGGATTAGAAGGGTCATTACTAATGAAATATACTTCTTTATTCCCTTTACCAATGTATAGGGTTTCCTTAAAATTGAGTTCGAATAGTTCACCATCAACCTCTACTTTACCATTTCCACCAACATTGATAATTCCAAGTTCTCTTCTGCTCAAGAAATAATCTTCCTTCAAAAGATGTTCAATAGTTTCCAGTTTTAGTTTTTCGTTGACAGGCATAGCTCCACCAGCCATATAGCGGTCATAATGGCTATAGGTAAAGTGAATACCATCTCTCAAAAATAATTTTTCGATTAGGAAGTTTTTTCTTAAACCTTCAGTATCTAGGTTTTTTGATTCATTAGGTCCGATTGCGTATCGACTATCAAAGGTTAATTCCATTTTTAATTTGTTTTAGAATTTATAAGTTACCATAAGTTTATACGAATGGTATTAATATCTGCGAAATCGATTTCGATTTAGGGATAAATAAATATTGTATATAAGGAATGTATTAAAATCTTCGAAAACGTTTAAGTAAATATTTCTTTTTATTTCGATGTATTATTTTGATAATTATAGTAATTATAAACTGTTAACCTTATAAGCAGCCTTATGACTGACCAAAAAGCCAGCAAATATAGATGGACTATATGTGCCCTCCTATTTTTCGCAACGACCATTAATTACTTGGACAGGCAAGTACTATCCTTAACGTGGAAAGATTTTATTTCTCCAGAATTCCACTGGACGAATAATGATTATGGTTTGATCACTGCCCTATTCTCGATTTTCTATGCTGTTGGGATGTTGTTTGCCGGTCGATTTATTGATTGGATGGACACAAAAAAAGGTTTTCTATGGGCGATTGCTGTTTGGTCAGTTGGAGCCATCCTCCATGCATTCTGTGGAATAGCTACATCAGGCATTGTCGCAGGAGAATGGTTTGTTGATTTTGAAGGGGCAAAGGAAGCCATAAAAAACGTTCATGATTTTTCTAGGGTTATCAATGTCAGTGTTGTCTTATTTATTTTTGCTCGATTTGTTTTAGCCATAGGTGAGGCTGGAAACTTCCCAGCAGCGATCAAAACAACTGCGGAGTACTTCCCTAAAAAAGACAGAGCGTTTGCCACAAGTATATTTAATGCCGGTTCTACTATTGGTGCATTGATTGCTCCATTGTGTATTCCTGTCATTGCTAAATACTGGGGTTGGGAAATGTCATTTATTATAATTGGAGCATTGGGATTTGTATGGATGGGATATTGGATTTTCATGTACGATAAACCGGAGTCGCATCCGAAGGTAAACCAGGCGGAATTGGAATATATCCAGCAAGATGACATCATCGAAGCACAACAACACGATGTTACAATACCTTTGACGCAAGGAAAGGTGAGTATACTCAACTGCTTAAAACATAATCAAACTTGGGCATTTGCAGTAGGTAAATTTATGACCGACGGAGTTTGGTGGTTTTATTTATTTTGGATGCCCGCATATTTAAGCTCTGTTTATGGAGTTAAGTCTTCCGACTTAAATGGTCAATTAGCTTTGTTTGTGCTATATAGCATTACGATGCTTTCCTTGATTGGCGGTTGGTTACCTTCATATTTCATCAACAAAGGCATGAATGCATATGCGGGGAGAATGCGTGCGATGTTGATATTTGCATTTTTCCCATTATTGGTTCTATTGGCTCAGCCATTTGGGCATTATTCTTTTTGGATTCCAACAATCTTGATCGGTATTGGTGCTGCTGCACATCAATCTTGGTCAGCCAATATATTCTCTACGATTGGAGATATGTTTCCCAAAAAGGCAATTGCTACTGTAACGGGCATAGGAGGATTAGCTGGAGGACTAGGTTCATTTTTCATCAATATCTATTCTGGAAAGTTATTTGATTATGCTGAGACACATTGGAGCGAGGTAAATGGCGAAAATCTGCTGAGCAGATTTCCTGAAATAGCTAACGTAGAAACTAGGAATGCTTTTTTTGAGCAAAATGGTGTTGCCAATATCGAAGAGTTCCTGAAGCAACTTTCTTCTCAGGGTGAAACCGTAGCCAATGGTATAGATCAAGGATACATGATTGTATTTACCTTTTGTGCTTTGGCTTATTTAATCGCATGGATTATCATGAAGATTTTGGTTCCTAAAATGAAACCCGTCAAACTTTAGTAGAGTTTCGGGCAACGATAAATGTATCTAGGATAGTTGTGTCAAAATCCATTTTGAACCTATCCTTAGATTCAATGAGTTGAATTAATTTTTCAACCCCTTTCTGTCCAATTTCAAAAGCAGGTTGGATAATTGTGGATAAGGATGGATTTAAGGACTCTGCAGCCTCGGTATTTGCAAAGCCGATAACAGATACTTGTTCCGGCACTTTTATCCCTAGGTTTGATAGAATTCCGAGGCAAGAAACCGTCAGGGTATCTGTTGTACCTAATATTCCCATAGGTTCAGAATTTTGATTTAATTTATCCTTTAAAATTTGAGTTAGGTTTTTAATTAAATCTTCTCTTGATTGGCCATAATCGACCTGGATTATATTTTCTTTATTAAAAGGTATAAAATTAGCCATCAAAGCTTTATTATATCCGGAAATTCTTTTTTGGTTGATTCCAATATTCATTCCGCAGAGCACTAAAATGTTCTTACGCCCTGAATTGATTAAATGCTGAGTGGCATCATAAGCACCTTTTTCACTGTTCACACCAATTTTAAAAGTCGGCAAATCAAAATCTATTCTATCGACGAGGACTAGGGGACAGATTTGATGAAATTGTTTTAGATATTTGAGATTGCTGTTTGCAGAAGGAGTGATAATTACGCCGTCTACGTTTTGTTGGTTCAAAGTTTTTAAAGATTCTTGTTCGAGCTTCGCATTCTCTCGGCTTTGCATAAAGACAAGTTTGTAATTTCCTTCATAGGCAGCTTGGTGAGCTCCTTCCAAGACCTGGGACTGAAATGGATTTCCTAAGTAAGGAATGATAACTCCAATTGAATTGCTACGGCCAGTTTTAAGGCTTTTCGCCAATATATTAGGTTTATAATTATATTTTTGAGCCATTTTTCTGACCCTAATTTTGGTTTCATCACTAATTTCAAAGCTATTGTTCAAAGCTTTTGATACGGTAGACACCGATAGACCCAATTTTGCCGCCAATTCTTTTAATGTAATGATGCTCATAATCAACTTTAATAATGGTGCTTTTTTTCAATTAAGAAAAGTCCTAAAATAGCACAAATTTAATAATAAAGCGCTTGCTCCATAAATTATGAATTATCGAAAAGAGGAATAACCATTTTTTTAATAATTAGGATTCAAAATTTGCTCAATAATTAGCTTATAAATACTATGAACACATAGCATTGTTACAATGATTAAAATTAGTCTTTATCAAGAATCAAACTAAACAGAAAATGTCCTAATCAGCCTAATTTTGCTGATAAATTCAATAAAGCACAATTTATTAAGTAAAAAATACACGTATTTAAATAACATATTCTTATTTATTTTCCAATCTAAACCGAATTAATAAATAAAATGTTAAAAAATGTAAAACATTACTTTTTATTTTAATAAATTTACTTGTCGATTACCTCTTTAGCTATAAAGACGGTTGCCACATTATGATAAACAAAACAACGAACTATGAAACAAAAAGTACTTAGTATTTTGGTGCTATGTGTGCTCTTGGTTGGAGTCACTTATGCGCAAAATCGAGAAATTACTGGGAAAGTCACCTCCTCAAGTGACGGCAGCCCTATTGCAGGGGTTTCAGTAACCGCAGTTGGGACAACTGTAGGAACACAGACCGATGAAGGTGGTAATTACACCCTCACCTTAACCGAACCAACAACAGAACTTTCATTCTCTTACATCGGTTACAGCTCACAACGAGTTTCCATTTCCAATCAAACCGTTATTAATGTACAATTAGTACGAAATGATGAAGCCTTAGATGAAGTTGTGGTAACAGCATTAGGTATTTCAAGAGATAAAAAATCCTTGGGATATGCTTCACAGGAGGTAAAAGGAGATGTATTAAATGCTGCAAGAGGCGGAAATCCATTGCAATCATTATCAGGAAATGTAGCCGGTGCGGTAATTAATGCTCCATCTTCGAGTTTAGGTGGATCTACACGTATCGTCCTTAGAGGTATTGGATCCCTAACAGGTGAAAACAAACCATTGATTGTTGTTGATGGAATTCCGATGGACAACTCCAATTACAATAATCCAAATACTGACCGTGGTGCAGGTGGTAGGGATTATGGTGATACAGGATTTGACATCAACCCAGATGAAATTGAGTCTGTAAACGTTCTTAAAGGTGGTCCGGCATCGGCGCTATATGGAGCACGCGCAGCGAACGGTGTTGTGTTAATCAAAACAAAAAAACGCTAAAAATGGTCGTGATGAAATCATTTTCAACACAGGAGTTGGATTTGAGTCATTAGGTATTACCCCGAAATTACAAAAATTATATGGTGGTGGTTTTGAAACAGACTTCGCTACGCAAATGATTGACGGTAAAGAATATAAACTAGTCGATTATACAGCAGATGAATCCTGGGGGCCTAAATTGGATGGTCAGGAGGTATTGCATTGGGATGCTTTCGACCCTGAAGACACTCAAAATTATTTAAAAACCAGACCTTGGGTTTATCCATCAAAAGATTATAGATCATTTTTTAATACAGGTGTAAGTTATACGAATTCAATTGCTTTAGCTAAATCTTATGAAAACACTTCTGCTAGATTATCAGCATCAAATGTAACTCAATCTGGTATCGTACCTAATTCAGATCTAAAGAGAACAACCGTTGCTTTAAGTGTGAACAATAAATTTGGCGAAAAACTTACTGCTACAGGAACGATCAATTATATTAGGACCAATGGTTACAACCGTCCTGAACAAGGATATGGAAGTAATTCAATTGGCCAAAAAATGTTCCAATGGGGTCAGGTTCAATTGGATTATGACCGTCTGAAGAACTATAAAACATCTTTGGGAGAACAAAAGACATGGAACAGAACAGCATGGAATAATGCGACTCCTAAATATTCTGACAACTATTATTGGATTGTCAATGAAAATATTGCTACTGACCAACGTGATCGTTTTTATGGAAATGTAGAATTGAAATATGACATTGCTCCTGGCTTGTATGCAACAGGTAACATTTATGGTGACAACTATACGCTTAAAATAACTGAGCGTACAGCCGTAGGTTCACAACCTGTATCTGAATATTTGGAAAACATCCGTGAATTCACGGAGATGAACTATGAAGCTAGAGTTCATTATGACAAAAAATGGGAAGATTTCTCATTAAATGCTTTTATAGGTACCAACAGAAGAAACACCACTAGAGCACTGAATAACACAAGTACTAATGGTGGATTGATCGTAAAAGATCTTTATTCTATTTCAAACAGCTCTCAGGCGCCTTCTGCTTTGGTTGAAAAACTTCAAAAAGAGAGTGAATTCCGTATTCGGTAATTTCTCTTTTGGTTACAAAGATTTCTTATTTGCAGATTTTGGATGGAGAAATGATTGGTCATCTACCCTACCAAAAGAAAACTCATCATATTTCTATCCTTCTGTAACCGGTTCCTTGGTTTTCTCTCAATTGGTTAAAGCAGATTGGTTAAACTTTGGTAAGTTACGTGCAGGATGGTCACAAGTAGGTAATGATACAGATCCTTATCGTTTGAGAGATATCTATTTAAACACGACTTATGCCAACACAACTTATATTGGAAATCCTTATTTCCTTAAGAGTTTAAGTAAAATGAATGAGGAATTAAGACCAGAATCTAAAAAGTCTTATGAATTTGGTGTTGAGATGCAAATGTTCCAGAATAGAGTTGGAATTGATGTAACCTATTACAATGAGACTACCACTGACCTTATCATGAATGTTCAAACCGGTCCAGAAACTGGTTATAATGCGAAGTTTATGAATGCTGGAAAAATGAACAATCAAGGTATTGAAGCTATGCTTACCTTGGTTCCAGTAAGACATGAAGATTATGAGTGGACATCAAACATCAATTTTTCAAGAAACAGAAATAAATTGATTGAATTATATGATGATATCCAAACTCTAACAATCGGAACAGCTCCATTTAATGCAAGTTTAATTGCGATGGTTGATCAACCATATGGACAAATATATACGACTGATATTATCCGTGATTCAAATGGAACTCCAGTAGTGGGAGCAAATGGTCTTTATCTAGGTACAGATGTTAGAAACTTAGGTACGATATTACCTGATTTCAATGCCGGTTGGAGAAACAGCTTTAGATATAAAGCATTTAATCTTAGTGCATTGATCGATATTCAAAAAGGAGGTAAATTCTATTCTATCTCAAATATGTTTGGTAGCTACACTGGTGTTTTGGAAGAAACCGCTGCAAACGGTATCCGTGAGGAGGGAATTATTGTTGATGGTGTAACTGGTGATGTTACTCGTAATCCTGATGGAACTTATACTGTAACGAATACTGCGAAGAACGAAACAAGAGTTGATGCTGAAACCTACTTCAATCATTTCTATGGCGGTCCTACTTCTCAGAACGTTTTTGATGCTGATTATGTTAAGCTTCGTGAAATTACTTTTGGTTACGATCTTCCAACAACTTTCACAAGTAAATTAAGGATCAAGAATGCAACTATTTCTGCTTTCGCTAGAAACTTAGCAGCATGGGGATTGGCAAATAAAAACTTCGATCCAGAAATGGCAACTACAGGTAGTGGAAATATTCAAGGTTTTGAAGGCGGTAACTTACCGGCATCTAAAACTTTTGGATTGAACTTAAAATTACAGTTTTAATTATTTGACCTTAAGCATATGAAAAATATAAAAGCAATTTTACTTTCTTCTGTAATCGGGATTTCCACAATGAGTATGGTATCCTGTACAAAAGATTTAGCTGAAATAAATGTGAACCCCAATAATCCAGAAATTGTACCTACAAATACAATTTTTAATGGGGCAAACAGATTTTTATTCGACAATACCCGTGATGGTTGGTGGATGGCAAGAATGTCAATGCCATGGATGCAATATTCAGCACAGAACAACTATGTTGAAGAAGATAAATACCAATATAGGGCCAATCAAACGAACAATGGCTGGGCAGCTTTGTATCGTGCAGCTAGTAACTACAAAGATGTGATTGATAAATGTGAGACGCCAGAATTAGTAGCTCAAATGGAAGCTTTGGGTAGTATTCCCAACCAAATTGCAGCTTCTAGGATTATGTTGGCTTATGTTTTCGACAACTTGGTTACCCACTTTGGGGATATTCCTTACTGGTCATACGGACAAAAAGATAATCCTGATTTTCAAGCATTAAACATTGAGGAATATCTTGCCCCTGCTTATGTATCTCAAGAAGAAGTTTATAAAGACTTATTGAAGGAATTGAAAGAGGCAGCTGCACAATTGGAGGTAGGAAAAGATGTATTCACAGATGGAGACAATATCTACGGTGGTGATGCTGGTCAATGGAAAAAGTTTGCAAATTCTTTGAGATTAAGAATCGCAAATAGAATAAAGGCCGTTTACCCTGCGGCAAATGCTGAGATCCAAGATGCAATAAATTCGGGTGTCTTCACTTCAAATGCAGACAATGCAATACATGCTTCTGGAACCTCAGATGCAGAAGGAAATCCATTTTGGAAGACTTTCTATGTAGGCAAAAGAAATGACTTCTGGCCAAATAGTTCCTTTATAAATTTACTAAAAGGTACAACAGGCGGATTTGGATTTGACCCAAGATTATATAAAATCGCAGCTCCTAAGAATATCACATTCCCTGAATACAATGCAGGATATGAGGATTCTCCTGATATGAAGTTATATACAGGGATGCCTTACGGGTTGCCAAAAGTTGAGGCATACTTTACTGTCGAAGCTAACTTGAACTTCTTTGCAAAAGATATCCTAAAAGTGGATAGAGGTGAAGTATTGATGGAGTATTCAGAAGTTGCATTTATTCTAAGTGAAATTAATAATTGGAACCAAGCTGATTACATTAAAGGGGTTAGAGCAAATATGGAACGTCAGAATATTGATGCTGCAGCCATAGATAAATATGTAGCTGCTTTACCTGCTGCAAATCAAAAAAATGTGATGACTCAGAAATACATCACTTTATTCTTCAATCCTGATGAAGCCTGGAATGAGTTTAGAAGAACAGGATATCCAGATTCTGACATTCTGTTAATGCCAGGAGAAACTGGACGTAGGCCAAATGATAATTCAACTTATGTGTTTACTCCGCTACAATCAGGAAACGTTGTTGCAACACGCCTTCCTGATCGTGTAAGGTATCCGACAAACCAACAGACGCTAAATCCTGAAAACTGGAAAAAAGCAGCTGCTGAATTAGGCGGTGATGAAATCGACAAAAAACTATATTTCGCTAAGAAATAATAAAAGCAAACAAAGGGCGATATCGAATGATGTCGCCCTTTTAAATTTTATATACTAGAATTTAATCTAAAACTTCTATTAAATATACAGCTCCGTACCATAAAACTTCCGCCGTACAGAATATATTATCATCTGGTTTCCGAACCTTAATGATAATTTGTTTCCCTTTGTTATATTTCCCAGTGAAATTAAGTACGCCAATCTTCTCTGAAGACACCATTCTCCCTGAAAACTTAGAAATTCTCTCACGGTCCTCTTCCCTGAATTCAACCAATTCTCCAAAACATTTTGATTTTTCGTCTAAATAGGTAACAATAAATTCATCTTCGTTCAATTTGGATCCTTCTTTTCACAAGACTGGAACAATACCGAAGAAAACAGAAAAAATGGTACCGCAAATGAGGAAATGACTTTTCTTTTTGATATTAGTGTGATTAAGCTCATAACTTTTTGGTTTATTCGTAAAACGATGATCAGCGAATAATTGCTACAGACCGTGTAGGTAAAAAAAGCGCCATCAAGGGCGCTTTTTCACTATAACTATATAATCAACTTAAACCTTCAAATTTATTTCCAGCGATGAATTTGCCGGAATGCTGTATTCATTGTCCACAACAGCTATTGTAATATCATGATGCGATTTATTTACAATTTCCATAAAACCTTTACTAATTTTTATGGATAATATATCTCCTCTAAATCCGATATGGAATGTAAATGAATTCCATTGTTCAGGAAGGAAAGGCTGGAAATAGAGCTTATTGTTTTTAATGCGCATTCCTGCAAATCCTTGAACTATACTCATCCATGTCCCTGCCATGGAAGTAATATGCAGACCGTCCTCTGTATCGTTGTTGTAATCATCTAGATCTAATCGAGCGGTTCTTAAATAAAACTCATATGCTCTAGATTCATCATTAAGTTTCGCTGCAAGGATATTATGGATACATGGTGACAATGAGCTTTCATGGACAGTACGTGGTTCATAGAAATCAAAATTCCTTCGGATATCTTCTATATCAAACTCATCCTCAAAAAAATACATCCCTTGCAAAACATCAGCCTGTTTAATGAAATTTGACCTCAATATACGGTCCCAACTCCATTTTTGATTCAATGGTCTTTCTGATGCTGGCAAATCTTTAACCAGCCATTGCTCCTTGTCCAAATACCCATCTTGCTGTAGATAGATTTTTAGCCTGTCGTGATAAGGATAATACATGTTCTTCTCAATATCCTTCCATTGGGCCAATTCCCCAGCATTGAAATTAAGCTTGTCGAGAATTTCATCATAACGAAATTTATTGTTTTCTTCGACATACTTCATGGCTTCTTGGGTATATTTTATACACCATACAGCAAGGTAATTGGTATACCAATTGTTGTTGACATTGTTTTCATACTCGTTCGGTCCTGTAACACCGAGCATGACGTATTTCTCCCTTTCCTGGCTCCAATTTACGCGCTGCGCCCAAAATCGAGCGATAGCAATCAATACCTCGATGCCATATTCTTGGAGATAATCCCAATCTTGGGTGTAATTGATATAATTATAAATGGCATAGGCAATGGCCCCATTTCTGTGAATTTCTTCAAATGTGATTTCCCATTCATTGTGACTTTCGGTACCATCCATCGTTACCATTGGATACAATGCAGCACCATTGATAAAGCCCAGCATTTCTGCATTTTCAATTGCTTTATCCAAATGGTTGTATCGATATACCAATAAGTTCTTGCCGACCTCTTGAGGAGCAGTTGCTAGGTAAAAAGGAATACAATACGCCTCGGTATCCCAGTATGTTGCGCCAGCATATTTCTCACCTGTAAAACCTTTAGGACCTATATTAAGACGAGAATCCGTCCCCGTATAAGTCTGAAACAAGTGGAATATATTGAATCTGATCCCTTGTTGTGCTTTTATATCACCTTCAATTTGAATATCACTCTGCTCCCATTTCTTTGCCCAAGCTTCTTTTTGTTCATTCATCAAATTGTCAAATCCTTTTTTACTAGCATCAACAAGTTTTTTCTCACAAGAGGCCATTAATTCATCAGCCTTGTAATTCAATGAAGATTCAACACAGGCAATTTTGACAATCTGGACCTCGAAACCTTTTGATACATCTAAGGAAAATTCCTCAGCTATGTATTTCGGTTTATGATGAACGATGTATTTTAATTTCTCAGCAGGTTCATTATTTACTTTTAGCTTTGTCTGAGCACCCACACAGAGATCAAATTCAGTCTTCAGTGTTTTAGTCTGAAGGAAGATTCCATTATCTGTTGACC
Source organism: Sphingobacterium daejeonense (assembly GCF_901472535.1). NCBI lineage: Bacteria > Pseudomonadati > Bacteroidota > Sphingobacteriia > Sphingobacteriales > Sphingobacteriaceae > Sphingobacterium > Sphingobacterium daejeonense. The sequence goes on from NZ_LR590470.1 coordinate 4,198,935, forward strand.
GATCTGAAACAGCATTCCAAAACTTAAAATCATAGTTGCTGTCTTCATTTGCAATATCACCGTCAAGCTTTGAAACTATTCGAATATTTGCATCAAAGTCAACAGGGGTTATTGAATATTGTATTGCACCGATTTCATCATCTGCAATGCTGCAGAACCGGATTGCATTCACTTTAACATTCTTGCCAGATTCCAAGCTTGCAATAAAGGATCTTTGCAGATACCCTTCTTTCATATTCAAGACACGCTTGAATTCCTTAATTTGGCATTTGGCAAGGTCCAATATTTCATTGTCAATATAGATATCGATTCCGATCCAATTCGTTGAATTAATAACTTTATCAAATGTTGGTGGATATCCATTCTTCCACCATCCTACTCTAGTTTTATCTGGAAAGTATATACCTGCAACATAGGACCCCTGTAAACTTTCTCCAGAGTAGGATTCTTCAAAGTTTGCCCGCTGCCCCATCTTACCGTTTCCGATACTAAACAAACTTTCAGAAATCTTATTCAGTCTTGGGTCAAAGCCCTCTTCTATGATATTCCACGGATCGGCTTGGATATAATTTTTCATATATTAAATGAATTAGATACGCACTAAAATAGATTTTGAATAGTTTTCAGGTCGATATGTGTTAAATCACTAACGACTAAATGAGCTTTTCCGAGGTCCTTTTCTGCACCTATTCCTATAGCTTTCATTTCTGCTCTCAAGGCTGCTTCTACACCAGCACTTGCATCTTCAAAAACAACGCAGGATTTCGGATCAACGTTCAACAATTCTGCTCCTTTGAGGAATACTGCAGGATCAGGTTTAGATTTGTTGACAATATTTCCATCAACTAAGGCATCAAAATAAGGTGTAAGTCCTGTATTATCCAATATCAGCTTAGCATTTTTACTTGCTGATCCCAGTCCAATCTTGATATGGTTGTTCTTTAGTTCTTCCAAAAGTTTTATTGAGCCTGGTAACACCTCATTAGCAGTCATCTCAGATATCATTTCCACATACCAGCCATTCTTTAAAGCTGCGAGTTCATCTTGTCTTTCCTGAGGGAAGTCTACTCCGCCCCATGCTAAAATCTTCCTTAAACTCTCCACTCTGCTGATTCCCTTCAACTGTTCATTTTCCTCTTCAGAAAAATCAAAACCCAAGGAATTTGCCAATTGTTTCCAGGCCAGATAGTGATATTTGGCAGTATCAACCAATACTCCATCCAGATCAAATAAACATGCTTCTAAACCCATTATAATATTATTTTAACTCAAACACCTGTGTACTTACAGCTGGAACATCTATCTCCTGAATATGGTCCAATGATGCCCCGGTGACTACATTCATTGCTTTGGTTGATGATCCAATTCCTTCCTGAAATCTTTTAGTATTGAGTTTTATATCTTCTTGTTTACTGTTCATAACTACCATCACCCTCTTCTCATTGTCATAGCGGAAATACACATAAACCCCATCTTCCGGAATAAACTGCAACATTTTACCGTGATGCAAAACAGGGTTGTTTTTGCGGTAATTAGCTAAGGTTTTCACATAATTGAAGGCTTCATTTTCCTTTTCGCTACGACCTGTAGCAGTGAATTTATTGACTTTATCTTTTGGCCATCCACCTGGAAAATCCTCACGGACCAACCCATCGGGACTAGCGAAATTCTTCATGAGTATTTCAGTTCCGTAATATAATTGAGGAATACCCCTTGTGGTCAACAACCAAGCTATTCCAGACTTATATTTTTTGAAATCTTCGCCAACGACTGACAAAAATCGACTCAGGTCATGATTGTCCAAAAACACAACATTACGATAAGGATCTTCATACATAAAATCACTTGCAAAGGTGTTATAAAGTCTTACCACTCCATCCATCCAGCCAAACTTTCCGTTCAGTGCTTCGTTGATAGCCCAATATGCTTGGAAATCAGTTACTCCTTGAAGTTTGGTATCTATACCCTGATTAATCTTATCGGCCTTTGTAAAATAGGCTTGATTCGGGATCCCATGTACCCAAGTTTCACCAAAATAGGTCATCTTAGGATATTCAGCATCTATTGCTTTCCCCCACTCTGCCATAAAATCCAAATCATTGTATGCATAAGTATCAAGGCGGAAACCATCAATGCCCATTTCCTCAATCCACCATATATGGCTTTGGGTGATGTAATTTTTTACAAAAGGATTGTGTTGATTCATGTCAGGCATATGTCGGTCAAACCAACCGTTCACCATGATATCCTTGTCTGCTTTTGCAGCATAAGGATCCATATGAACCTGTTCACGGTAGTTTGTTTTAGTAAAGCTATCCCATTGATGGATCCAGTCCTTCATTGGCATATCTTTTACCGTATAATGCTCGGTGCCAAAATGATTGTGTACAAGGTCCTGAACCATTTTGATGCCTCTTTTATGGCATTCGTCGATCAGTTTCCTGTAAGCTTCATTCCCACCAAATCTAGGGTCAACAAAATAGCTCTCCGTATTCGCATAGCCGTGATAGGATGTCTTAGGTTGGTCATTGGTCAACACTGGGTTTAACCAAAGTGCTGTAACTCCCAATTCTTCCAAATAATCTAGATGGTTAATGATTCCTTGAAGATCACCACCATGACGGTAATACATGCTGTCACGATCTAATGTCTGATCTGCCATTCCCTTTATTCTATCATTTGAAGGGTCTCCATTTGCAAAACGATCTGGCATAATCAGGTAAATAAAATCTGAAGCATCTACTCCCTGAAGTTTTCTCTTGGATTCATCACGAGCTTTCAGCTCATAAGGCCTGACGAAGTCTTTTTTTCCTTGTTCTTTAAATACTAGGGATACTTTTCCAGGCTTGGCATCCGATGCTATTTTTAAATCCAAGAAAATATAATTTGGATTTTCTACTCTATGCTGTTTGAGGATTTCTACTCCTGGATAGTCTACCGAAACAGATTTATTGGAGATATTTATTGCCATAGACCAATAATTGTACATTTGGATTGTTCATTCCTACCCACCAATTCAATGGCTCTATTCGGTCCACTTGTGCATAAGATGAAAATTGCAGGCAAATAAAGATTATGGCAATAATGATTCTCATATTTGTTGTTGTTTAGTTTTTAACCATTGTGAAAGTAAGATCGGTCGGATTCATTGTCACAGTATAGTTTCCTGCCTCCGTTACCTGGATATTTCCTCCTCCTAGCGTAAGAGTTCCGTTGCTTCCTCCGAGATTGGTACCCCAATCATGCCCTTTTCGGAATTTAAACTCACCAGGATTAAGATCGGTAGTTAACACCCAATTCCCTTTACCATCGTTAATAAATTTCATGTCTGCATCAACGGTCCAATTTGAATTAGGAACTGCATTACCGATCATACCCCAAATTCCTGTTGCCTCTATGGTAAATGTATTACTGTTCATGTCCATGGTCAGCAATAATGTGCCGGCAGAAGGAGACATAAAATTTCCTCCAGTTGGGCTGATTGTACCATTGCCACCATCCCCAAAATTGACATTCCAGTTCTTTCCAGTAGTAATCTTAAATCCAGAATCCTTTGCTGGGAAATTGATGATACCTGTGTAAATACCGTTACCAGTCAAAGAGATCAAACTATCAGCGGTTGAAGGGTTCCATGCTTGATAATCGCCAGGAATATAGATCCAAGATGTTAATGGAATAGGTTTTGAATTGATGTTGACTACATTACTGTAGACTGCAATATTTGGAGAAATGCTTGATTTTAACCGTACCTCAATATCAGAATTGGATTCGAAAGGCAAATTCATGGCTGATAAAAGATTGTTTAATTCCATACCAGTATATGACCTAGAGGTTACACCATTTGCAAACACCACTTCACGGGCAGGGGAAAAATTGGCTCCTTTTTTCGCAAATTGGAGTGAGTAAGTAATTCCGGCATTATATCCAAAACTAGATTCTGTATAATTAAATTCAAGGACTTTTTCGTCCAGTTTTTCTTTAGTTAAATTGATGGTGCTAGCAGAACTAGTCAAGCTTCCCGACTGACCTTCCCCAGCAATTGTCCTTACCTCATCCTTTTCGCATGAAGTCAGCATCACAGTGCTCAGACAAAATAAAATCAGAAGTTTATTTATTAGGTTCATAATTTCTACTTATTAATATTAATAGCCTTCGTTTTGAGTCAAATTGGTATTTGCAATCACATCAGACGATGGTAATGGCAGCAGGCTTCTAAAATCTTCGATTGAACGACCATCTTTTACTCCACCCTTCCAAGGCCAGATATAATTACTTCCTGTAAATCTTCCAAAACGGATAAGATCTGTCCTGCGATAGCCTTCAAAATACAGTTCTCTAGCTCTTTCTTTGAGGATATCGTCTAAGGTAATTGCTGAAGCATTGCCACTTGTATTTCCATACGCCCTTCTTCTGATTTGGTTGAAATAATTTAGGGCTTGTGCAGTAGAACCACCTGTACCACCTCGCAAAACAGCTTCTGAATACATCAAATAAACATCTGCCAATCGGAACAATGGAAAATCAAGCGAACTGAATGTTCCACCTTGTGACGGCCCAGCAACTCCTGTTGAAGACATATTTTTAAACTTGGTAACTCTTAAGCCGTCCTTGAATTCTCCCAATTCATCATTTTCTATTTTATCTCCGAAGAACATGGCGCGCTTATCCGTTGCTCCACTATAATCGGTGAAAGATAATGGCAATGCTTTGGTTGAGCGGTTACCACCCCATCCACCGGTCGGAACTCCATATGATGCAGGGTTCATTTCGCCGTTGATCAATGAGTTGATCAGGAAAGTTGTACCACCATAATTTCTAGTTTTAACACCATCATAGTTAATGGAGAAAATAATCTCATCTTTACTGGTCACATGGTTATCTTCTAAAAACAGATTAGCATAGTTTGAAGCCAATGCATAGCCTCCATTGATCACTTTATTTGCATAAGTAATAGCTTCGGTATATTTTGCCTGACCGGTATAAACTTGCGCATTTAAATAAAGACGAGCCAATAACGTCCAAACCGCACCTTGATCTGCTCTTCCATATTCGTTCTGTTTTGGACCTTTGATCAAAGGTTCAATGGCCAATAACTCAGTCTCAATATATTTGAACAAATCAGGTCTTTTGATTTGCTCAGGTGACACTTTACCAATTAGATTATCCTCTGTTATAAACGGAGGGTTACCAAACAGATCCAACAACACCCAGTATTGATAAGCCCTTACAAATCTTGCTTCAGCTCTGTAATCTTCAATCTCTGCGGTATTGCTAATTCCTCGAGCCGATAGTTTTTCAGGAGTACTTTCTCTCAAGAATTCATTGACAACGGTAATGGTATATAACGTACGTGTATAGAGTCCTTTGACCATGATATTGTCTGCGTCTGGCATTCCATATACCATATCCGGAACTCCTGGGTCATTCCAACCACATAAAGTTTCATCAGAAGTCAATTGCTGAATGTTCCAGTAAAGACGGAAGAAATCGGACTGTCCTGCGTCAATACCAGCAAGGTCACTTGCACCTTCTCCACCTCCTGATGTCATGGACAAACTTCCATATACTTTTAAGAAAGCTTCTTTATATCCTTGTTCTGAACTATAGACCTGATCGGCTGTTATATCATTCTTTGGAGTTAAATCTAATAAGTCTTCACTACATGAAGTTATAGACAAGATCAGCATGCTGCCCCAAATTGTGTTTTTTATATATCTTTTCATGAAATTCTTATATTAAATTAAAAACCAAAGTTCAACCCTAATGAATAAACCCTTGGTCTTGGATACATCGTGTAGTCAATACCATTGAAAAGTTCGGGATCAATACCTTTGTATTTCGATATCGTGAATACATTCTGAACATTTGCATTAACAGTCATTGTTACTGTTCCTGCCTTGTCCAGATTACCGACGTTATAGATCAATCCTAAGTTGTCCATTCTTAAGAATGAAGCATTATTGATATAGTAATCGCTGTAATATTGGTTGTTGTTAAAATTGGTATTATAAATATCTGTTGTTGCGTTATTAACAAAACGTGAAGGATTGAGGATATTGCGCGCTACTCCAAAATTTGAGGAAATATTGTCATAAACATAATTTCCGAAATTCGCTCTCAACACCGTATTTAGCGTTAATCTTTTATAGTTAATTGAAGTAGTCAGACCCATAAAATAATCTGGAGCTGGTTTTTTATAGTAGTAACGGTCAGCTGGAGTAACAGCACCATCGCCATTTAGATCTTCATAGACACCTTCCAAAGGTTGACCTTGTTGATCATAAACTTGCTTGTAAACAAAATATTGATAGGGAGCCAATCCTACAGTATGGTATTGGATTACGTTTCCTGTACCACCTGTGATCCAACCTGCTGCTAATTGATAATCTGGGTTTTCATTTAAAGTAAGATTGGTTACCTTGCTTTCATTGACAGTCATATTGAAACCGATGTCCCAGTTAAAGTTATCAGATTTGATAGCTTGAATATTGATGCTACCTTCAACGCCACGGTTTTCCATATTCCCTACGTTGGTCAACAATTGGTTACTGTAATTAGTACCAACAGGTATTTCTATAGTCGCTAGCAAGTCTTTGGTCTTTTTGTGATAAGCGTCGATACTACCTGAGATACGACCGCCCCAAAAACCGTAGTCCAAACCAATATTTGTGGTAGCTGTAGATTCCCAACGTAATGTTGCATCATAAGCAATTGGAGAATAAACATGGTAAAATTGATTTCCAACTTGATATTGGGCTTCATTTGAGCTATAGTAATAACTTGGAATAAAACCATAGTTTGCAATTCCATCTTTATTACCTGTTTCACCATAACTTAAGCGAAGTTTCAAATCAGAGATACTGTTGTTGTCTTTCAAGAAGTTTTCACCTTTAATGCGCCACGTAAAAGCAGCAGATGGGAAGATACCCCAACGACCATCAGGATTAAATTTGGATGATCCATCCGCACGGATTGTTCCCGAAAGAATATAACGATCAGCAAAGGAATAAATCAATCTTCCATAATAAGATAATAGTCTGTTTTGCTGCACATCATCTGGAAATGTTGGTGTAGTGATAACTTCATCAAAGGAGTTAAAAGACTGAAAGTTGTATTTAGTTTCTTTGTTGTCATAGTAACCATAACCAGCAGTTACATTCACATTGCTGTTGATGCTTTCAATATCTTTCACATAGCTCAAATAGCCTTCGATAAAGGTATTGTTTGATTTCCCTTTATATCGTTGGAAGAACCCTTTATTGGCAAAATTTGATGCTGCAAAGAACGGGATTGTTGTTGCTCCATTTCCAGCGGCGATATCATAACCTACGTTTACATTTGCATGCAATTCAGGCAAAAAATGAAAAGAATAGTCCAATTGGGCGTTACCAATACTTCTTTTGGCAGCACCTCTATTTCTGTAATTCTCTAACAATGAAACTGGGTTCCTCGGAGACAATGAGTTCGGCACTGCCCCTTCTTGCCATTCAAAAAATCCACCATAAGGACTCGTAGGGTCATAAACTTCTTGAGTTGGATCAAATACAATTGCAGAACCAATAGCTCCTGAATTTGCGAACTCTTGATTGGTCATAGTTCCTTTGAAGTTGATATCTAATTTCAAGTGATTGTCTAAGAAACGAGGAGAAAGGTTAACACCCATGGTTCCTCTTCTCATCAAGTCGGTCTTTAAAATCCCCGCCTGTTCCAGATAACCAATAGAAACCCGATAAGGCATATTTTTCAAACCGCCTGACATAGTAACATTATTGTCTGTTGTCAAAGCATTTTGATAGATGAGGTCTTGCCAATCCGTATTGGCAGATCCCAATAGACCTTTTTGAGCATCCGTACCTTTTTCATTAACAAAAGATCTGATTTGTTCTGCAGTCAATACATTTACTTGACTAGCTATAGTTGATAGTGAGTTTACGGAAGAAAGTGTAAACTTAGGTCTTCCAATCTTACCTGATTTGGTTGTAATCAAAATAACACCATTCGAAGCTCTTGAACCATAGATAGCGGTTGCATTTGCATCTTTTAGAATGGTCATCGATTCGATATCGTTCGGGTTGATCAATGAAAGTGGACTTGCAGATCCTGGTACATTATCACCGCTCAAAGGGTTTCCATCGACCACTATCAGCGGGTTGTTACTTGCTGACAGGGATGCTCCTCCCCGTACTCTAATAGTACTTCCAGCACCTGGGGAACCACCATTTGAGGTAATTGAAACCCCAGATACCTTACCTTGGATTAATTGATCCGGTGAGGTAATTGCTCCTTTTTGAAAGTCTTTGGATTGCACATTTGATACAGCCCCTGTGACGTGTTTCTTTTCAACGGCACCGTACCCGATTACCACCACTTCTCCAATTTCCGCTGCATTCGAGGATAATGTAAAGTCCAAAGTCTGAGAAGATGATAAATTTACGGTCTGTTCTGATGTCGAATGACCTACATAGGAAGCCTCGACGATAATAGTTCCGGCAGATAGTCCTTGTAACACATAGTTTCCCGATGGGTCGGAAGAAACCTGTTTGTTTTGACCTTTAATACTTACCGTTGCTCCAGCAAGAACGTTCCCGGAATCGTCAACAACCTTACCCGATAGTTGTAGATTCTGTTGTGCAGATACAAACTGAAAACTGAAGATGAAGATAATTATTAGCCGAAAGTGCCAAGAGTAAAAATCCCTAATCATATTTTATTTTTTTGTTTATAATCGGCAGGCATACATTTGCCCCCTATTGGTTTGTTACTAAATTATTATAGAATTGTTAGAAAAAAAATAGTTTTTCACTTTTTTTATTTTTAGCAAAAAATCATCTTATTTTTTATTTAATTATCTGATTAATAATATTTTAAAAACATAATATTACAACTAAAAACATCAAAACCTTGACCAATTTCCGAAACCGTTCCCGAAAAGAAAGGCAGTTTTCTTCTTAAAACCTACACTTTAACCTAATTCTTTGATAAAAGTTTACATTAATTTAATAGAGGTAATATTATCAAAAATAAGGTAATGAAATATTCAAAGGATAATATAAACCATATAGATGCGTAAATTCCCCCGAAACAATTGAGATCTTCCTGCTTAACTTTGTGTAAAGACCAAATTTATAAATCATGAGCAATACCCAAAATCAGATACTTGATGAGATTAAACCTATTTCAGCAGCTGAAATAAGCGATTTCCAAAATAATGGCCATATTTTAATTCGGGATATACTGGACAAAGAAACAGTTGACCATTTTCGAGAAGTTATTGGTCAAGCTGCAGAAAAACATAACGAAGAAAAAAGAAAGCTTGAAGACCGCGATACCTATGGCAAGGCATTTCTTCAAATCATGAATTTATGGCGTGTGGATGAGGAAGTGAAGCGTTTTGTGATGGCAAAAAGATTTGCGAAGATTGCAGCAGATCTCTTAGGAGTTGAAAAAGTAAGATTATATCATGACCAGGCATTGTTCAAAGAAGCTGGCGGCGGTCCTACTCCATGGCATCAAGACCAAAATTATTGGCCTTTGGATACCACCAACACCATTACGATGTGGATGCCCTTGGTTGATATTCCTAATTCTGAAATGGGCATGTTAACCTTTGCATCTGGTTCTCATAAAGACAATAATGTATCTGATATTATTATTTCTGATGAGTCTGAAAAAACCTTTTCTGAATATGTAAAGGAAAGAAACTTCAAGATTAGCCAGGCTGATTATATGAATGCAGGGGATGCGACTTTCCACTATGGATATACCATACATAATGCTCCAGGTAATTCTTCTGATAAATTAAGAGCAGTGATGACGATCATTTACTTTGCGGATGGTGCAAAGATAACTGAGCCCAAACACAAATGGCAAGAAAACGACCGTCAACAGTGGTTAATGGGAAAAGAAGCAGGGACTCTTGCAGATTCTGAAATTAATCCTGTTCTGTAACCTCTATTTCATATGATCAGGGCCATAAAATTGACCCTCTTTGTTTTTCTTACGGCAACCACTTTCATTGTTGGTTTCTCCGCATGTCAAGATAAAACAAAGACTAATAATGACATCAAGGATGAAATTATTTATCATGTATTCCAGCGAAGTTTTTTTGACAGCAATGGTGATGAACATGGAGACCTAGCTGGTATTCAGCAAAAATTGGACTATTTGCAAGATTTAGGAGTGACCTCCATTTTGTTGACGCCACTATATGAATCCGTTTATTATCATAATTACTATTCCAGTGATTTTGAAAAAATTGACTCTACTTATGGCAGCAAGGAAGAATACTTGGCGCTTATAAGGGAAATGCATAGAAGAGGAATGAAACTTTATATGGACATGGAAACACAATATGTCACTGAAGACCATCCCTGGTATAAAGAATCATTGGGCAAGCCAGAATCAAAATTTTCAGACTACATTCTATATGATGACAAGGAACAATTGAAACCATCATCCATTGTTTTTGACATCTACGATTTATTGGGTTATGATGGACAAAGAAGAAAAATCACAACCGTTAATTTGCTCAACAAAGAGGTGATCAAATACAACAAAGAGTTATTTGCGTACTGGTTGGATCCCAACCAAGACGGAAATTTTGATGATGGAGTTGATGGTTTCCGGTTGGACCATATGATGGATGACCTTGACAATAAAGGTCGATTGAAGAATTTGTTCAGGGATTTTTGGGTGCCATTGATAGACACATTAAAATCAATAAATCCTAAAATCCACATCATGGCTGAACAAGCCGATTGGGGCTCGTATGGCATTGATTACTTAACGGATGCCAAGGTGGATTGGGTTTTTGCCTTCCGAATTCAACAGGCGATTCGCACGATGGATAAAGCCAAGATTATGGCTTATGCAGACACAACCTTCAAAGAAACTCCCCAAGGGAAAAACCAGATTTTATTTATAGAGAACCATGACATCCCCCGTTTTTCTACCGCAGTAAAACAGGACAAAGGCAAAGAAAAAGTTGGAGCAGCTTTGAATTTGCTGATTGGCGGCATCCCCTCGATTTATTACGGTCAGGAAATAGGCATGTTAGGAGACAGCTTTTTTGGGAAATATGGCGGCATTACGGATTCCAATGAAATACCATATCGAGAAGCATTTGAATGGACTAAGAACAAGGACACTCCGGGTATGGCCTACTGGTATCGTAATTCTGGCCCTTGGTGGGAAACAAGTACCGTGAAAAGCGATGATGGCATTTCTGTAGAAGAACAACAAAATGACCCCAATTCGCTCTTAAGCACCTATAAATCTTTGATAAAGTTAAGAAAAGAACATCCTGTGCTGATCAATGGCAACTATCAGTCATTAAATAACAACAGTAAAGATGTTGTTAGTTTTTACAGAATCAATGATAATACTAAAGCTTTAGTTATAATAAACCTTTCAGCAAACGAGGAGAAAATTGAACTTCCCCTAGAAAAAGGAAATCCAAATTTAGTATATGGAGAAAATAAGGGTGGTTTCAAGGATGGAAAATTAGAGGTAGTCATTTCGGGATCAGCGACACAGGTGTGGCTGATGAAGTAAACTACTCCATAAATTTCTTTCGATAAGCCAAGGGGCTCATGCCCATTTTTGTCTTGAAAGTTTTATAAAAGTAAGACATGTCGTTGAATCCAGATGCGAGAGCGATGGAACTGATAGGATCATCAGTATGCAACAATTGCTGAACAGCGTAATTCATTCTATACTGAACAACCATATCGACAAATGTTTTGCGTGTTAGTTTTTTGAAATATTTGCAGAATGCATTAGGTGTTAAATTGGCAACATTGGCAACATCATCCAAGCTTATATCATTTTTGAAGTTTTCAACGATATAAGCCATGATAACATTGATCCTATTCGTATCGGTGCTACTATTGTTCCCATTTTCCAATGCTCCGATGTTAATGGGATCATATTGTTGTTTGGTCAATTGGTTGAGCAGTTCGAGAAAATTCATGATCCGCTCTACCCCCTGGGATTTACGAAGCCTAAGGATGTATTTGGTTAATTTTTTATGGTTTCGAAAACCAAGGCCTGCCTGACTCTCCTTCAGAAGAGAATTGATGTTGGAGAATTCTGGCTTCTCAAAGAAGTCTTGGCCAAGGAACTCATGTGTAAACTGAATAACAACGGCACTTGCCTTCGGGTCATCTTGGTCCAACTTCCAGCAATGAGGTTGATTGGGACCAATCAATACAAAGTCACCATCGCTGAAATCATCAAGCCTATTTCCGATATATCTTTTTCCTCTGCCATGGATTATATAGGTCAATTCATATTCTGGATGGTAATGGTAAGGTGCAAGAAAAGCCTCATGACCAAAGGTTCTGATCAAAAATGATTCTTGCAATCCATTCTGTAAAATCTCAGGTTTTGCTTTTTGCATATAATGGCTTTTATATTCTTCAATGTAAGTCAATTTTTCCAAAATAACCCATAAATAGATTAATATTTTACGCATATGGACACTTGAAAAACAATAACTTAGTACAACCAATTTATAAACAGATGAACAAAATATTAGTGATAATCATGCTTGTGCTTACCATACAGGTTTATGCCCAAGATGTTAACTTGACCATTCGTGTAAATGCGCCAGCAAATACTCCCCCTCAAGATTCCATCCTCCCAATCGGCAATCAAGGGATTTGGGGATTTTGGATCTACCCAAAAAGCAAAGCCCTTAAAAAGGTTGACAACAATATATGGAAAGGGGTCTATTCGTTTCCGAAGGACACAGATTTGGAGTTTAAAATCACAAGAGGTTCTTATTTCAAGGAGGCGCTCTATAATGGAAATGGTCACAGTGCCCAACCGATCAAACTAAAAATCACAAAAGACACTACGGTGGTTCTCAATCCCAGCAATTGGAATGATATTTATCAAAGGAGCATAGTTGGAACTGTACGCTATCATCATAATTTTTCAAGCACATACTTGAGGAATACGAGAAATGTGGTGGTTTGGCTCCCACCAAGTTATGAGGAAAATCCCAAAAAGAGCTATCCCGTATTGTATGCTAATGATGGACAAAATTTATTCGACCATACAAACTTAAGTGGGAGCGAATGGCGAATGGATGAAATTGCAGATAGTCTGATGAGAAAAGGTGAAATTGAAGAGTTTATCATCGTTGGAATCGCCAATACCAAAGATCGCTGGATTGAATACAACGGAACTCCAGAGGGAGAGAATTACCTGAAGTTCATCGTGACGGAACTCAAACCTTTTATTGACAAAACCTATCGGAGCAAAACAGACAAGTCCAATACTGCGATCATTGGATCTTCTATGGGTGGATTAATTTCCTTCTATGCGCTATATGATTATCCTGATATCTTTTCTAAGGCAGCATGCCTTTCAAGTGGTTTTTTCTTTGATGATGGGGATATTATGTCGAAGATCAAATCCGACTTAAGTCCATTTCACAATAGCAAGATCTATCTTGATTGCGGAGGTAAAGATTTGGATTACGATTTTCTTCCAACCAATCGAATGGTCAAGGAATTGCTAAATAATGACAAGCAAATAAGTGTTTTATACGAGGAATTTCCTGAGGATCCACACAATGAGGTTGCCTGGTCCAGCAGGTTGGATATTCCCTTTAAGTTTTTATTTCCGAAAAAATGATGATAACATGTAAAGCAGCGATTACCGATGGTACGGGCAAATTTTTTGTTGATGAAATTGAAGTTGCTGATCCAGCGAGGGATGAGGTTCTGATAAAGATTAAAGCAGCGGGTATTTGTCATACTGATTATGATTCCTTGAATTGGGGCAAGCCATTTATTTTGGGTCATGAAGGCGCAGGAGTAGTTGAAAGAGTGGGTTCTGCAGTAACGCATGTGAAAGCTGGAGATTCGGTCTTGCTGAATTGGGCGATCCCATGCATGAATTGTTTCCAATGTAATATAGGAAACTATCATATCTGTGAGAAATCTTCTCCTGTTACGGGACAAGGACATAGCACGAATTTAGGCCATGCACATCCTTCTGGTTCACTTTTGAAAGGCCAAGAGATAGAACGGTCATTTAATATTGGAACTATTTCAGAATATACATTGGTTAAAGCTGCTGCGGTCACAAAGATCAGCATAGAGAATTTACCATTTGAATGTGCGGCAATCATTGGTTGCGGAGTAATGACAGGATATGGTTCGGTTGTCAATGCTGGAAAGGTAGAATCTGGCAGTTCGGTTGTTGTTTTGGGAACCGGTGGGGTTGGGTTAAGTGTAATCCAAGGGGCAAAGATTAGCAAGGCTGCAAAAATCATTGCGATCGATATCAATCCGAATCGTTTAGAAATGGCCAAAAAATTTGGAGCCACCCATTGCTTATTGGCAGATCCTAAAGATGAGGGGTTATTAAAAATAGCGGAAGAGGTAAAGGAACTATGTGAAGGCAGAGGCGCAGATTATGCTTTCGAGTGTACAGCAAGACCAGAATTAGGAGCCGCTCCATTAGCAATGATCAGAAATGCAGGAACAGCTATCCAGGTTAGTGGGATTGAACAGGAGATAAAGTTTGATATGAACTTATTTGAATGGGATAAGCTCTATTTAAATCCATTGTACGGAAAGTGCAATCCTAACAAAGATTTTGACCGCATCATGAAACACTATCAAGAAGGTGAATTATTATTGGAAGAAATGATTACCGCTCGATATTCTTTGGATCAACTTCCGCAAGCATTTGAAGACATGCTAAATGGTAAGAATGCAAAAGGAGTAATTATTTTTTAGGCTATGGAAAATAAATTTAGATCATTTGAACATTCTAATCCAGAATTTGGAACGGAGAATTTAAGTTTTATAACGGTAAAGTCGAGTAATCTGAGAGGAAGGGGTGACATTTGTATATATATTCCTGAGAATTGTCCCGATGATGTTTCAGTTACCATTTTATTGCATGGTGTTTATGGAAGTGCATGGAGCTGGGCACTGAGTTCAGGAGTTCATGAGCAAGTTGATAGAGCAATAGCAGCAGGCAAGATACAACCAATGATCCTACTGATGCCTTCAGATGGAATGTGGGGAGATGGATCGGGATACCTCAACCAAGGTGAGATAGATTTTGAGAAATGGATTATAGAAGATGTTATCCAAGCTGCACGACAGTTCTGTCCAGAGTTCATTTCCGATAATTCTAAATTCTTTATCGCTGGTCTTTCCATGGGTGGCTATGGAGCTATTCGCTTGGGAAGTAGACATCCTAAAGTATTTTCAGCATTTTCTGGTCTGTCAAGTATCACCTCCATTCCTGAATTCTCATTTTTTGTGGAAGAAGATTTAAAGCTATATGAAATAGATACAGAATTAGCCTTAATAGATAGTTTAGTTGCCAACAAAAGACACTTTGGTTCCATTTCGATTTGATTGCGGAAAAGAAGATCTCCTGATAGACTACAACAGGAAATTGCATGCACAGCTGCAAGAAACAGGAATTGACCATATTTATGAGGAATTTGAAGGCGGGCATAGTTGGGATTATTGGAAAAATAATATCATGAAAACAATATTATTTTTTAATTTACATACCAAAACCAATTTTTAACATCTACAAATCATGCAACAGACATCTAAAAGATCTAAGCCTCGGCTTACTCGTGCGCAGATTTTCAACATGAGCTTTGGCTTTTTTGGAATTCAATTTGGCTTTGCATTGCAAACGGGCAATGCTTCGAGAATCCTACAAACTTTTGGGGCCGATGTAGAGCATTTATCTCTTTTTTGGCTTGTTGCTCCACTTTCTGGGATGTTGATCCAACCCATTGTTGGTTATTTTTCGGATAAAACATGGACACGTCTGGGTAGAAGGAGGCCTTTTTTCTTGGGTGGAGCTTTGGTCGCTGCTGCTGCATTGGCGCTGATGCCCAATGCTTCTGTTCTGACGCTTCTACTGCCACCCTTGCTGATTGGTGCCGGTATGCTGATGATTATGGATGTCGCATTCAATGTGTCGATGGAACCGTTCAGAGCCCTTGTTGCTGACAACCTTCCAAAAGAACAACATGGTTATGGATATGCCGTACAAACGTTTTTAATTGGAGCAGGTGCGATTATTGGCTCTTTCCTCCCTTTTGTACTTTCTGAATATTTTGGCGTAAGCAAAGTGGCAGAACAAGGACATGTCCCTGACAATGTAATCTGGTCCTTTTACGCAGGTGCAATCGTATTGGTATTGTCTCTTTTATGGACCGTCATCACGACCAAAGAGTATACAACGGATGAACTCAAGTCTTTTGATGAAAATGAAGAGGAAACCGAATCCCATAGCCATAGTTTAGGTTCTATTTTTAAGGATTTTAAAAATATGCCAAAAGCAATGAAACAATTGGGTTTGGTCCAATTTTTCTCTTGGTTTGCCTTATTTTCCATGTGGGTTTTTACGACACCAGCAATAGCACAGCATATTTACCACCTGTCTCCAAGTGATACCTCATCTGCATCTTACGCCGATGCTGGAAACCTAACTGGAGTTCTTTTTGGAGTATATAATTTAGTAGCCACTATTTTCGCGTTGATTCTCCCAAAACTATATCATGCTATTGGCAAAAAGAAAACACATATGTTGGCTTTGGGTATTTCAGGAATTGGATTAATATCTATCTTATTTATTCAAGACCCTAACCTTTTGTATATACCTATGATAGCTGTTGGTATTGCTTGGGCGAGTATATTGGCAACACCGTATTCCATATTGTCTGGCGTAGTTCCTGTGAAGAAAATGGGATTATACATGGGCTTGTTCAATTTCTTTATCACCCTCCCACAATTGGTCAATGGAGTGATCGGTTCTGTTTTGGTTAAACATGTCTTCCAGCAGCAAGCTGTTTATTGCCTTACAATGGCTGGAGTATTTATGTTGTTTGCTGCCATTTCAACCTTGGCAGTTAAAGCAGAATAAAAGGTTTTATGAAATCCTTAGCCTCTGGATGATGCTTTGATAACAAGATCAGAGTTCATGGTGACAAACTTTTCATTTTCTTGAAGAGTTTCACCCGTCAATTGCTTCAATAAAGTGGCAGCAGCTCTTTCCCCTATTTGAATAGCTGGCTGGCGAACAACTGAAAGAGGTGGGTTCAGCAAACCTGCAATTTCCAAACTTGAAAATGCAATAATTTTAATATCCTCGGGGATTTTAACACCAATACGCTGACATACATAATAGGTAGAAAATGCCAAACGCTCAACCGATGCCAAAATTCCATCTGGTTTTTGCTTTAGAATTGCTGTTTCGATAATTTCATCGTTTTCCTCATAAGAGTTTGAACAATCCACTATCAATCTTTTTCTTAAAGGGATCTTATATTTTTTCAATGCATCTTCATAACCCTGCAAACGAGTCTTACCAATAGATAAACTCTTTATTGATAACGAAATAGGCAATCCGTTGGCAACCACTTTGGATAAGATGTTCTGTTGCCATAAAACTACTCTCATAATCATCCGTCACAATCTTCGGGAGATTTATGTCATCATAAATCCTATCAAAAAGAACGATAGGCAAATGGTCATAGTTTATTGACTCTAGGTAACTATGGTCCGTTGATTCTCCTGACACCGACATAATCACTCCATCTACCCTTCCACTGGCCAAGCTGCGAATGAAATCTCTTTCTTTGCTAATATCATCATCGGTCACAAAAATCAAGATATGATAACCTTGTTTCTTTGCTTCCCGTTCAGCTCCTTGAATGATCTGCGTAAAATAATTGTTGGCAAGTTCAGGTAAAACAATAGCAATGGTCTTACTCTTTTGCTCTTTCAAGTTACTTGCGTAATAGTTGGGCTGATAGTTTAATTCCTTTGCTAACTTAAGTATTCTCTCTTTGGTCTTGGGATTGATATCAGCGCTGTCACGGAATGCACGTGAAACTGTTGATTTGGAAATATTCAACACTTTTGCAATCTGAACAATATCAATTTTGGCCATACTAGAGTTTATAATTTCATAATAATTTATTCAACTATGGTTCAACACAAGTTTTTAGCTGAATAAAAAACTGCACTAATATAGTAATTTTGATAACATTCAAAACAGGAAATAATCAGGGTTATAATAACCCCGATAAACATTTACCAAATCTCTTACTTTCAAAACATTAAGTCTTAAATTTACAGTAGATATGAGCATCACAATAAAATCTACCAAATGAATTATCCAATCTTATTAATTGCTGAAAAGCTGCAGGTTGAAAATATTTCCAAGGAGCAATCCTTTCAAGAACAATTTGAGGGACTTGCGAATTATCTCGATCATCTGGTAGCAACTGATTTCAACAGATTGATAAGTATTTTATACCGAATTGATGTTTCAGAGGATAAGGCCAGAAAAGCCTTGGCTGATGAGGCTGGCAAAATATCGCCTGGCCATACCTTAGCAAGGCTACTTATAGAAAGAGAATCTGAAAAGATAAAATTCAGAGAACAATATCGATCCAAGAAATCTGAAGAATAAGCTAGTTAGACTCGAGTTAATTTATAAGGGAATGCTTTTCCTGATGCCCATTGAGCCACATAGATATTCTCGTCATCATCAACGCATACATCATGTGGGTGTGCAAAAATCTTTTCTTGTTGTTGGACTTGGTTTAGCACCCCTTTTGAATATACCGGCTTTGATCCTCCGACATTGCTGATTACCTTATTTTTCTTATCAAGGATAGTTACAAATCCTGAATTTGCTAAATCCATATTCGGAGACCGCAATACCGCAGCATAGATATTTTCACCTTGTACAACTGGTCTGCACACGCATGCTCCAGGTATAGAAATGATTTCAAACAATTTGCCTGAAGTATCGAACCGTTTAAAGCAGTTCCTAGTTCTATCTGTAATCAGTAGAGTTTTTCTGCCGTTTCTGTTGTCGAAAGTGATTCCATGAGCATTGTCAAGATGGGAATCTCCCTCTCCTTTTCCTCCGAAACGATTCAGCAATTTTCCTTTGTTATCATAATGCAAAATATGTTGTGCACCATATCCATCTGCAATAAAAATATCACCATTACTATCGATGGCAGTTTCAGTAGGATTGAATTCTTCTGCTTTATTGTAAACATCCAATGGAGCGTCAATGGTCAATAGGATCTTTCCATCAAGCGTTGTTTTATATACTTGATGTTTATTATTGTCGGTGATATATAAATATTCGGTTCCATTTTCATTATGCAGTGTCAAGCCATGTCCACCTGGAAATTCATGCCCCCAATTGTCTAACACAACTCCATCTTTATTGAATATGATAATATTGTTCTTCGTATCATTTGTTAGCAGGAAAATTCTGCCCTTACTATCTTGAACCATTTCATGACAGTCGTTTACAGTTACTTTTGGATTATGTTTTGATGCCCATGCAGTATCAAGGGTGTATTTCATATTATGGTGTCCATAAACAGGACCTTTTGACTTTGCGAACAAATCCTTCATAATAACTAGACTTCCTGTCAATAAGGAGGATTTTTGAATGAATTCTTTTCTGTTCATTATATAGATTTTGAGGGTTTAGGGATTTTATTTCAATATAATCTCATCGACGAACAACCAAGGAAGATTTCCGTTACCCGGAAATCCTTCAGGGATCTTAGCATAAGGTTTTGTTTTCAAACGGATAAAGGAAACTTCTTGATGGGGAATATCGCAGGCGATTATCCGTCTATTTTTAATCTTGTCTGGTTTTTCTAGAGTGAAATTTACTTTTTTCAATAATTTAAGGTTCAACGAATCTAGTCCCGCCCAGATCTCAATGGATTCTGGAGGATATATATGCTGATTATAGTCTTGTTTAATGCTCAAAGCAACGGTATCCATTTTAACGGGCTTATCAAATGACAATATAGTAGACATGTCAGATCCTTGAAACCCGAGCCATCTACCGTCGGCATTGTTATCACTACCACTTTCAAGATCAAAGAAACTTTCACCTTTTCTGGCTTTATATTGTTGATGTGGCCTTGTTTCGAGGTTTATTCTCTCGGGTTTGAAAATAGCAATATAAAAATTCTGTCTTACTTCAGGGCTTTTCAGCCATCCTTCTTTATCTGCTTTAACCCGTAGCAGAGCATTTTTATCAATTGTTATAGAAGATTTATAAATCTGTGCTCCAGAGCTGTCAGGATCACTACCGTCAAGCGTATATCGCAAGGAAACACCTGGAATAGGATGACTTAAGGAAACTAAAGTTTTGTTCTGAAAGAAACTACGATTAGGAGTTATCTTTGGAGCAGTCAAAGCCAGTTTCTGATTGTCATCCTGAGGAATACCTGCATCAATATTTATTTTGGGGTTCTCTTTCCTGATCTGCTCTAATTCCTTTGGTTGAATAGCGGTATTCCAGACATAGAGTTTCCGTATGCTTGGTAAAGCAACAATTTTATGTAATCCATCTAATTTTATTTGTGTCCCAATCAGACTAAGGCTTTTAAGATTTTTTAGATCATCGATCTGAGATAGATCTTCATTCGATAGCTGGGTATTATTTAAATTTAGGATTCTTAAATTCTTGAACTTTTTGAGAGTTTGTAAATCTTCCTTTGAAACTGGCATAGAGCTCAAGTTTAAGGAAACAACCTGTTCAGCAAGGGGCAGCAATTCTGAAAGTGACACCTTGGTGTAAAAATCTTTGCCATAAAAATTAACATCCAATGCTGGGGATCCTTGGGCCAAGGAATTGATAATCCGATATGGAGTATTCAACTCAGCGATTTTCTCTTCATTTGCAGGACTGAAATCATATTTTTCCGCACCTTCAAAAACCATAAACTGCCTTTACAGATTGAAATAAAGTGTCTTGTTCTCTAAAAGCAGAGAGAGGCACATCAAATTTTCCACCACTTTGGATCCATGATCTCAACAAAGATACCTCATCGATACTTAATTGTGGTTTACCCTTTGGTGGCATCCGATGTTCATTGTCGATATCCATTAATATACGCTCTATCATCAAGCTAGTTAACGCGTTCCCAGCTATAAATACTTTGCCATTTTCACCCCCTTTTAAAATAGAACTGCTATCTGTTAATATTAATCCTACTTTTGCCTTGTCTGCATTGTGACAGCCTGCACATTTCGCTTGTAATATTGGCAATACAGCATCTTCAAATACCATTGCATCCTCTATATTGAGTTCTGTAGATTTCTTTTCTCGCAGTGGAGCAAAAACAAAATCTTCTCCATGGGTAAGAGTGGCGCCAAAATGTCCAACAATCAAAAGCAAAATAAAGGATAGGTTTATACCCACTGTAAATAATAAACGGTTTTTCGAAGATATGTTGAATCGGATAAAGGCTATAAGACCAAGTGTTAGAAACGAAAGGCCAACACCGCTGTATTTATGCCATAAATATGCTTCTCCCTCAAATCCACCTTCTTTCGACAGAAGGAGGCCAAAAATTGCAGTGATTGCAATTGTTAATGCACTTACATAAAATATAAGATTGATAAATCTGCTTGCATTTGGAATTTCTTTTTCTAATGGTCTTCTAAATAGATACAGGAGCCAAGAAAGAATCAATAGTACGATAGGAAAGTGTAGCAATAAGGGATGCATCCTTCCGAATACTTGAAGAAAAGCAGGAATTTGGATGCTTTTTTCGAACAGAATGAAAAACAGGATAAAGCTATTAAGGCCTATCAACACATTGAAATGAGAATTCTTGATGATCATTCAGCTTTTTCTTTACGCTAATATATCTTTCACAACAGTACCTGCAACATCTGTCAGACGATACCTTCGCCCTAGATGTTTATAAGTCAATTTCTCGTGGTCCAAGCCCAATGTATGTAAAATAGTAGCATGGAAATCATGAATATGAACTGGATTCTTTACGATGTTATAGCCTACTTCATCCGTTTCTCCATATACCAGCCCTGGTTTAATTCCGCCACCTGCCATCCAAATGCTGAAGCACCTTGGATGGTGGTCTCTTCCATAATTATCGAAGGTCAATCCACCTTGGCAGTAGTTTGTCCTTCCAAACTCACCGCCCCATATTACCAATGTTTCATCTAAAAGGCCTCTTTGTTTTAGATCGGTTATCAAAGCGGCAGATGCTTGGTCGACATCTTTGGCTTGTAGGGCCATTTCTGCTGGCAATCCGCCATGCTGATCCCACCCTTGGTGATATAATTGAACAAATCGAACACCATTTTCCGACAATTTACGAGCCAGCAGGCAGTTTGCGGCATATGTTCCGGGGACCAGACATTCTGGACCATACATTTTTATAATGTGATCAGGCTCCTTTGAAAGGTCGGTGACCTCAGGCACCGAGGTCTGCATTCTGTAAGCCATCTCATATTGCTGGACTTTCGCCGTAATCTCAGGATCTTTAAATGTTTCATACTGCATACTGTTGAGCTCTGCCAATTTATCCAATAGTTTCCTCCGGCTCATTTTATCGGTTCCTTCGGGATTATTTAAATAAAGTACGGGATCCGGGCCACCCATAAATTGAACTCCTTGATGAACAGAATCCAAAAATCCATTCGTCCACAATTTAGAGTACACTCCCTGTCCATTGCCTTTTCCTTTAGAGACAAGAACACAGAATCCAGGAAGATTTTGGTTTTCACTCCCTAGACCATAGCTTAGCCAAGCTCCCATACTTGCACGACTGCCTTGTTGCGATCCTGTTTGAAAAAAAGTAATTGCGGGATCATGGTTGATAGCATCTGTATGCATTGACTTTATAATACATAGGTCGTCTACTACTTTTGCCATATGTGGGAATAAGCTACTCACCCACGCCCTACTTTGTCCATATTGAGCAAAGTCAAAATAAGAACCTACCAATGGAAATGTAGCCTGTCCGGCAGTCATCCCTGTCAATCGTTGATTCCCACGTATAGACGCTGGCAGATCCTGTCCCATCATCTCTCTTAACTTTGGTTTGTAGTCAAAGGATTCTAATTGAGAAACCCCACCTGATTGGAATAGATAAATCACTCTTTTTGCTTTTGGAGCAAAATGCGGCAATGCTTTTTCAAATGCTTCTTGGCTCCCAGCTTTACCTGAAAACAAATCCGGAATCAATAAGGCACCCAGAGCTACACTGCCAATCCCAATGCTCAGACTCGACAAAAATTGCCTTCTGTTTTGGAACAGCTGAGCTTCCTTTACTTCTTTATCTAAATTTGAGTCTATCTTCTTTCTCATTGCAAACAATCAATAATACAGCAATACTTATCTTATCCTTTCGTCAAGGTTTCCTCCAGATTATAGATGGCATGCACTACTGACATTAATGCCGCCAATTTTTCCTGAGGAATATTGTTATCTATTGGCGCTTCTCCGACTTTCAGAAATGCTAAAGCATCCTCTCTTTTTTTAGTGAACCTATCCAATTCTTCGTTATAATATTCTACCAATAGATTAAGCTCTTTTTCGGATGCATTTCGGCACAACACCTGTCGGAATGCTTTCTGTATATAGTCTTTTTGGACTTTATTGGGCGAATCGGAGATTAAGTTTTCTGAATGGATACGAGCGGCTTCCAAGATGGCAGGATCGTTCATCATCACCAATGCTTGCAAAGGGGTGTTGGTCCTTTGTCTTTGCACCTCACAGACATCACGGTTACTAGCATCAAAAATCAGCATATTGGGAGGCGGCAAGGTCAATTTTATAAACACATACAATCCCCTCCGATAAAGATCCTTGCCATGATCTTGAACATATTGTGCCAGAGCACCACGTCCAGAACTGCTCACCTCCCAAATTCCATCCGGTTGATACGGTTTTATACTTGGTCCGCCAATGGTCCTGTTCAACAGCCCACTAGTTGCCAAAACTTGATCCCTAATCATTTGGGCCGGCAGTCTTATACGCTTTGACCTTGCCAAATAAATGTTCTCGGGATCTTTTTCTAAATGTTTTTTATTAATTTCCGAAGACTGTTTGTACGTTTCAGTCATGACGAGCTGCTTCATGAAGCGTTTAATATCCCAGCCACTCGCTTGGAAATCTACGGCCAACCAGTCCAATAATTCAGGATGGCTTGGCAAATCCCCTTGATTCCCAAAATCAGCTACTGAAGCCACCAACCCCCGACCAAATACCATGGCCCACATCTGATTCACAAATACTCTTGCTGTCAGTGGATTTTTACTGCTGAAGGTCCATTGTGCTAGACCAAGCCGATTGGATGCATATTTTGTGCTATCAAAAGGTAAAACCGACTCGGGGGTTTGAGGATAAACCCTTTCAGTAGGTGAATCGTAAAGGCCTCTGTCAAGAATATATGTTGGTCGGATACTATCTCTTTCACCCATTACCGAAACCGAAACCTCTTCTTGGTCATCCCATTTATTGATGAAATTTAAAATGCCTTTCAGATCTTCTTGCGTGACAGTCATTCGTGGAGTTTTTGATGGACCAGAATTTACTAAGCCCTCCAACCCTTTCTCCATTGAATTATTAAAAAAGGCATACATGCCGTAGTAATTCTTTTGGGTGAATGGATCATATTTGTGGTCATGGCATTGAGCACATTCCATTGTGATGCCTAGAATACCTTTAGCATAGGTATTTGTTTTATCGAGGCCATATGCCACCCGATATTCTTCTTCTACCACACCACCTTCTTCGGTAATTTTATGGTTTCTGTTGAATGCGGTGGCTAATATTTGTTCTTTATTTGGGTTTGGCAACAAGTCGCCAGCCAATTGCCAAGTGACAAATTGATCATATGGCATATTTTCATTGAAAGCATGGATAACCCAATCCCTCCATGGCCATTGCGTCCTGATATCATCGTCTTGATAACCGTAAGAATCGGCATATCTTGCTACATCCATCCAATGTAGCGCCATTTGCTCTCCATATGCGGGGCTTGCAATCAATTCATCAACCAATCTTTCGTAAGCAGCTGCAGAAGTATCATTCAGGAATTTGTCCATTAATTTTTCATCAGGAGGGAGGCCAGTTAAATCTAAGCTCACTCTTCTTAGCAATCGGTTTTTATCAGCTTGAGGATTCGGTTCAAAACCAGCATTCTCCATTTTTGCCAATACAAAATTATCTATACTATTACTTCCCCAATCAGAATCCTCATTCACTGGCACTTCAGGTTTTACAGGTGCGGTAAATGCCCAATGCGGCTTAAACACTGCTCCTTGCTCAATCCATCTTCCAATGAGGTCTATTTCATAATTTGTCAAAGGTAAATTTGCTGAAGTAGGTGGCATTTTAATAGATTCATCCTCTGATGTAATCCTGAGGAAAGCCTCACTAATATGTGGTTTGCCAGGAACAATTGCGTGCTTGTCTGGACTTTCGGCCAATGCCTTGTATGCCCCCTCCTCGGTATCCAGCCGGAGTCCTGCCTCTCTAGTATTGTTGTCAGGACCATGGCAGGCATAGCATTTATCAGATAATATGGGTTTTATATCATAATTATAATCCACATATTTTGGCAATTTATAGTTGCTCGCAGAATTGGAATCGTTGGATTGACATTGAGGAAATAGAATGGCAATAAATGTGGACCCTGCAACAAGTAAACTTATTACAACCAGCTTATTTCTTGAAATATGCAGTTTTCCGAACATCATAACTAAGCTCAAGTAAGATTAAAATTCACCTTATTATCCGAATAACCTACCCATTATAAACACAAACTATTTTATAATCGGTAATTAAAAATTCTCAATACGGTTACTTTAATTTATTTTAGAGCAGTAACACTTTACGCTCTAGGTTTAAGGTTTTCTTTATTTACAAATGGTTATTATAAATTCATTTATATTGAAAGTCTCAAGTAATATCTGAGATTGGATATAAAAGAAGCAATCAATTTCTAAATCAACAACTTGTAGATTCAAGTTAACATTTAATATTTAAAATAGAAAGCATATTCGATTAAGTTTTACAATTAATATATGTAATTGTCCTGTTACAGACATGTTTAAAAGTAATAAATAGAACTGTTTAAAAATAAATTTTTAAGTTTAAAAAAAAATAAATAACCTGGTCATTAAAATTTTACATCCTCTACCAATTGAATTTTATATTTTTTTATTAAATTAAGGACTTGTCTAAACTTCAAGTTGACAAAATGACTTTAGGACATCAATTAAATTTTAAATCTATACATGGAACATTATAAAGATGAACCTAAAACACTGCTTGCTGTTGATTGCATTATTTTTGGATTCAATGGTGAATCATTACAGATATTACTTATTAAGAGGGGGTTCGAGCCCGAAATCAACAAATGGAGTTTGATGGGAGGTTTTGTCCAGCCCGATGAAAGTCCTGATGGGGCAGCATCGAGAATTCTTTTTAAACTGACGGGACTTCAGGATGTTTACATGGAGCAGTCTGCAGTTTTCGGTAAACCTCATCGTGAGAAAATGGACAGAGTTGTAAGCATCAGTTATTTTGCGTTGATAGACATTAGAGAATATCAACATATAAACAGCCAAGAATTCAAAGCTAAATGGTTTCCGATTGACGAATATCCTGAATTGATCTTTGACCATGTTGACATGATCAATACCGCAAAGAGGTTATTGAGAAGCAAAGCCGCATTGTACCCCATTCTTTTTGAATTGTTACCCGAGAAGTTCACACTCCCTCAAATCTCCAATCTCTATGAAGCTGTTTATGAAATTGTCATAGACAAAAGGAATTTCAATCGAAAGCTTTTATCTTCCAATCTATTAATCAAGCTCAAGGAAAAGGACAGGGAAAATTCTAAAAAAGGTGCATTTTTTTTTGTTATTGATAAAGATGTCTACAAAGAGCATATCGTGACATTTTTGCGATTTTTGCCCAGTTGGTCTGCTCAGGATATGGGAAAATAATTTTATATACCCTTTTCATTTACGGTCCCCGAGACCTATAAGATAGTTAAATAGTCCAAATGTGGACCGTAGATCTCTCTTTCCCTTGTCGAAGGCAAACTCTGTTTTTAAAATGTAAACTAATTGATATAATTAATCAAAATGGCCTACAAAAATTCAGATAATTAATTATAATTTATTAAAATGACTAAATCAGGAGCTTTTTTGGCCTTGCCACAAGATTTCGTGATATTAACTGTGAAGACTCTATTAAAATCAAGATTGAAAAAAGGATGGATAACCTAATTTTTGATCCTAATTATGTATGATATAATAACAGCCTTTCAATTCGATATCAACAATGCTAATGTTTTAAAAATTAAATTAAAAAGAATTAAAAGCCCTTATAATTGGCGTGAATATAAAACAATTGAAATGGGAACAGCATAAGGTTAAGCAAAAGTTTACCAAAAATATCAGTAAAATTATTAGCAATGGATAAAAAATATAATTGCACAAGATATATCGATTGGTAATTATGATTGTACTAAATATTTAGAAGCGACAAATTACTGTCGCTTTTTTAATTGAGGAGTGACATTGACTTTTTCTGAAAACAGCTATAAAGTACTGTTCCTATCCCAAAGACCATACAAGCCGACAAGATTAAAAGGGCATGATGTGAACCATTGATATTTAACTTCATGATACCCGATAATCCTTGAACTGCAAGGATTCCTTCATTCAGCCAAACCCCTATCAACAGCACGCATATCCCTAATTTAAAAGTACCAACCCCTACTTTATCCAAGATTAAAACAGAATACACAACAAGAAACATAGAAATCACGACTAGCAGAACCAAATGAAGGTACGCTACAACAATAGGCCTAAATCCGTATACTATTTCACTGATGCCAGGTAATAATGAAATACCTTGAAGTGTCAACTTCAATACTAAACCCATACCCACACAAGAAATAACCAGTTGCAAGATTTTACTCAAGTATTGATGGTGAATAAAAGAATTTACTCTGGAAATTTTCCAAATAAGTTTTATCCATATTGCCAACTGTCCAATGACAGCCAAAAAAACGAGCACCAAAACCGGAGATGAAAATTCTCTTAACCAATTAATAGATAGAAAATAGGTTGGAAAGACTGTTATTAAATAGCATCGAATCATAGAAACAGAGATATATTCCTTTTCGTATTCCCTGTACAGAAAATCTAAGAACAACCCTAAACAGCAAAACAAGAACCATCCATTATATTGAAAATGCAAATAAAAATTAATGGATGAGGTTTGAAAAAACACATCTGGGTTATGGCTGGCCTTTAGAAAAATAAGAGCGAAAGTCCCTAGGCTCGAAATCAAATTGAATGCAAATGCAGCCTTAAATATCAATCTTATTCCTTTAGTAAAATGGGATTTTGACAATAATTTCCAAGCGTAATATACAACCCAATAAGAGATTACAACAGATAGAAAAGAAAGGACAATAGAAGGTACAGAATATCCCGAAATCGCGAAACTTATTAACATTCCATAGGATATAAGTAGATTTGCCAATAGCAATAGCTGTTGATGGTGAGTAAAAGTTTCTCTGTGATTTATTTCACGAGCTGCAGTAAAGAAGAAGACAATCAAAGAGGTTGTTATCCAACCCGTAAAAGCAAAATGGGAGTGAGAATGCAATAAGTTCATTTGATCTATCCAAAAAAATGGATATAAAAATTTTACACGCATCAACAAACCCAAACAGCCCACTATAAAAAAGTTGATCAGTGAAATTATGACCCAATTTCTTACAGTTATTACATTTAAAATATTCATTTAAACCTATGGTATTAATCAATAAACAAAACACAATTATTAAAGAGCTCTGCCCATACAAAAGTAACCTGATTACCTAATTATCCAATTGACAGCCATCAGAGTAAATAATGACATTTATCAATCACAATTTAAGCTCCAAACAATGTTCAATATATAAGCACTACAAATTTAAAAGAAATTCATAATCCATATTATTTTCAAACCATCCTTAACACGTTCACGTTTTATTTATGGTTCAATATTCCACTGTCATTGCTTTTGATTATATAAGAACATTTTTAATCTTAAACTACCTAAAACCAGGTATTCCTACAACCATACTTATTCATTTCTCGGCCCAAGTCTTCTCACACCTTTTACTTTCGATTAAAGTATTGGTAATTAAAACTGAGAGTTACTTTCAGGAGAAAGCACTAATTTCAGTTCAGTTGTAATAACCCCTCACAACTCTACTTGTTAAATGTTGGGTTGATCATTCCATTTTTCATATTACCAAAGCCAGAGTACTCATTGGAGTCTTTTTTGCAGATTACAAATAGCCTATGGTATATTCATAAATTTTGAATCAGACACTCAACAGTCAATTAGATGGGCTCCTATTTTAGAGAAAACCCAATTAGTCCATGTCAAATGAAGCTCGACAAGAACTGGCGTTGGTGCCGGATTAGAGAGTTTATTCGGATATACTAAACAGGATATCTGTAGAACTTATCGAATTTTTCCAGGTTTATTCTTTAGCGAATGTTTGAAATAGGGTTTCGGAAGTTTCAATTGAACGAAAAGCTAATGGTGACTTTCAATCCTTTTCTCACGATCGTTTTCCCTATTATTATAATTTGGCATCCTACCTCCCAAGGAGAACACCAATAATTTTGGGGCTATTTTTAGCAATAAATAATACAACCCAGCGCAAATTGCCAGGCATAAGAATGGGATTGCAAAATAGATTAAGATCTTTCCCCCGCCATTTTCATACATCGTCAATCCATAGAAATACCCCTTTAACCAATTGATGATATATATTTCATGGACAACATATATAAAAAAAGAAAGTGAACTGAATCCTTGCAATAAATTCATTACAGCGAACCGCTCACTTAGATAAGAAAAAAGGTTGAAAATGGACACTACACCAGTTAAAATAAATATTCGTAAAAAATATTCTTGATATTGCTGACCATTATTTGCTAATGATAAAACAAGAAAGCAAATCATTAAAAGATAAGCAGGACTTTTAATCTTATTGAATACGTATAAAATATCTTTTTTCTCGATTGAGAAGTAAGCTCCTAAAGAAAAGAAGAAAATTGCCGTTAAACTCAACCCTGGCACATTGGTATCAAAACTTCCAACGTACAAAACAGCCAGAATGATTATTCCATATCGTTTTAAATATTTTATAAAAAAATAAATCAATGGTGACAAGACTATCATACAGAGCAGGTCCCTGATATACCAAAGGGGAAAATTGGCGGGCAAACCCCAAAAAATATTGTACAGATTTCCCTTTTCCAATATTGAAACATGGTCATCCAATGGCATCCCTAAATAATTGAAAGTATAATTTTTGAAAAACACAGCAATTACTGTCAATACATTCCAAACAACATACGGAATCAGCAGAGTTCTAAACCTACTCTTAAACTGCCTTTTCAAGAATGCTAATAAGTCATCTTTATACCTATTGAAGAAATAATAGCCAGAAACCAAGAAATAGCACCTTACGGAAAGTTTCGCCAGGTGATGGGAAAAAGTTTCAGAGATCAATGTATAGAGTGCATTGGCATTGCTGGGAAAATGTACAACCGGTAATGTGAACGGAACCAGATGAGCAATTATCACAAAGAATATCAAAGGCAATCTCATAATGTCGATCACCTTTGATAGTTCAGAATTATTCATTAACAATTGATTTATTAAATTAAAAATTAATTCTAAAAATTTAAGATATTAACAACATGTCATATGCTCCTTTATTTAAAGGGGCTCTCAATGATTTATATACTTAAATTCATCATTAATTTCGCAAAAATAAATATAAAATTTTTATTAATTTAATTTAAATAATTATTAATTTTAAAATATTAAATGTAACTTAAAACCTGAATTTTGAGAAGAGTCCTGGCTTTTTCCAATTTTGTTTAAAATCTTCGGCAATCGGATTGTGATCATCATAGGATAGAACGTAATTTAATATCTTATGAGCTTCTTTTAGATTTCCGTTTACATAATTGCAATGAGCCTTTGACAACAGTACCTCTTCCGACAAACTATCATATGCCCATTCTTTTTCTGCATAAATTCCTTGAAATCGATCAACTAGCGCATTGACTTGTGATAGGTTGTCTAATTTGTCATATAATTTAATACCATAACTTAACCAAAGTACATATTCTGATGGTTCAAGAGCTTCAAAACAGAATTCATTATATTCAGTAAACATTGCAGCCCCTTCCCGAAGTTGGGTAACTAGAAAATGACTTTTCACAATCATATAGATTGTTTTTGCTTTATCGAAGCTATTTAAAAGAAAGGACTGTTTATTTTCGAGATACAACCTTGCAGATTTATTTACATTTTGATAGTCTTCCAATTCATTGAAAGCTTGCATTAAGTTGAATTGAGGGTTTGCTTCATCAGGATATTTTTCGGCGAGCCCTAAGTAATAATCTTTCCTTTCCTGAGCTGACCGATGTTCATTTTCCTGATACAACACTCCTTCCACGGTGTTCTTGGCGGCTTCAAAATCTCTGAAGTCATAATCCGATATATCTGGGTTTTCTTGATAATGCTCATAAATCTGGAACAATAATTCTTCAGCATCTTTATTTACATCTTCCGCATTTCCCAGCTTATGGCTAACATTTACCCAATCCGCTCTGTGTTGTAGGTGTCTATAAAATGATGCTGTTTGTTCATCATATAAACTGAAATAATTTTCGAGTGCATGTTGAGCTTCCTGGTAGTCTTCTTTTTGCAGTAAAGCATCAATTAAGCTATGGTGGAGTTCAGAGAAGTCAGAATGGTTCAATCCTTCTTGAGCTACCGAAATTGCTTCATCAAATCTTCCCAGAGCAGTATATACGATGCTTAGATTGTTACAGCACATAGCCCAACAATGTTCATCTCCATAGAAGTCACTTTCATATTTAAATTCTTCAAAATACTTTCTGAAAGAATCAAGGGATTGTTGATAGATTTTAGCATCCAAGGTTCTCAGACTTTCCTTAATCGAATCATCGGCCATGTTCTTTAGAAAGTCATCTAGGTTCACCCCTTCATTATAGATATCGCGTGGCAAACTTGAAAACTGTGGTACATCCTGTTCTACCAGCCCTGTCGATAAAAACTGTGACTCTACCATTCTTCTCCAGGTCGTAACATCTGGATTTACCGACACTCCATTCTTTAAAACTATATATGCCTCATCAAAATCTCCCATTTCATATAAGTATGTACCTACGAAATGGCTGGCGGCGAAATTATTTGGAAACTTATCCTTGATCTCCAGCCCATGATGGTAATAAAAATCTTCAGGCACACCCAGTACTTCAGGATAATTACGTTCGATTATTAATTGGTAATAGAATACTTCTGAGTTTTGATATCCGAGTTCGATTTGCTCATTAAACCTTTTATGCCATTTTCCATAAGCATCGATTACTTCCTGACTATGATTATCACCTTTGATCAATTTGAGCAGCACTTTCAGTGCAACATCCCAAGCATTTCCTTCGAAAGCAATTTCGGCAAGATCTAGATATTCCATGTCATGCGGGCTCACGAAATTGTAAATACCTGAATCAATAAGATGAATTAAGTCAGATTTATCCAGCATATTTGTTCGATCCAATAAATAGATTTTTTTCATCCAACAGATTGAAATATTTCGATCTCTTAGATCTCGACTATCTTTGAATTCTATTTCAAAAAGTGCCATAGCTTCGTCTAAGCTCTTTAATAGATCTTCATTATTGTCCAATATTTCATAAATCTTGATTTTAAAATCATGACCATACACCCGATTCAATGGATCTTGCATTAATCGATGGGCATAATCGAGGTATTCTTCTTTATTAGTTTCAGTTAGGTGTTTTCTAGGTCTCGCTATCTGCTCAAGTGTGTATTGATTACCGAGTGGATAATTCAAAATATTGTACAATACTCGAGAATTATTAGGTTCATATTTCAATACCCTCTTCAAGTAGGGTATTACAAACTGTTTAATGGCATCATAGGCTGCCTCATGTCCTTCTTCATATGCTCTATCATGATGCGCCACCGCCATAAGAAATAAGGCATCGGTATCTTCTGGATGGTCTAATAAATATTCTTCACCTTCTTTAATACATAAATCTAATTCTCCGGCATAAAACAACTGCTCTAATTCTTCGTAATTCATCTATCTTATTTTAAACAACCAATTCTGAAATCATTATCGGAACAAATCTTTAAGCAAATTACAAATTTAAGCCTCATAAATAATAGGGATTTTCCGGGATTTTTAACCTTAACATTTATTTAATAATCATCCTTGGCTTGAAAATTCCGTAAAGAATGTATAAGTCAAAGATTAAAAGATATTTACCTTATCTTTATTTTTCCACCATATCTGAGGAGAATATTCATGAAAAGTAGAGAAGAGATTATCGAAAATTATATTGCTGGCTACAATAGCTTTGACATAGAAAAAATGACTGCAGATTTAGATGATAATATCAAGTTTGAAAATATATCCAATGGCAATGTAACAGATAGCCTAATTGGCAAACCTGACTTTATTCATCAGGCGGAGCAGGCTAAATCCTTATTTTCACAGCGTCAACAGAAAATTACTTCCATTACACATCATGAGAACAGCACTGAAGTGACCATTGACTATGTAGCTACTTTGGCAATTGATATCTCCGAGAGTTTTAAAAACAGGGGATAAGATCAAATTGGAAGGGAAATCAATATTTGAATTCAGCCCTGAGGGCAAGATTTTGGTTTTGAGGGATGTAAGCTAGATATAAATCGATAGACATAAGACATAAGACATAAGACATTGGAAAGGTGTCTCATATCTCATATCTCACATCTCATATCTAAAGATTCTAAAAGGCGTCTACGACGGCATTAATAAAATCTATTTCTTCTTGGCTGATGTCGAAGTCCATTGCTTTTGCGTTTTGGACTGACTGGTGAGCATTTCTTGCTCCTGCAAGGGCAATGGTTATGCCGGGTCTTTCAATTGTCCATCTCAGCACCAATTGAGCCAGGGTTACAGCTTTGTCATCTGCTAAGGGTTTGATTCTTTCAAGGAGCACATTGGTTCTTTCGATAAAGTCAGGTTGAAAGTGTGGATGTGATGCCCTATGATCCCCTTCTTGGAACTCATATCCCGGTTTTATCTTTCCTGTCAACAAGCCACGTTCTAGAGGACTATATGCAAGTACTGCCTTGTTGTGTTTAATACAGTATGGTATTGTTTCTTCTTCTACTCCCCTGTTGACCATACTAAATGGGATCTGGTTAGAAACAAGCGGTACAGTTTTTTCAGCTTCTGCCATTAGTTGGGCATTGTAATTACAAACACCTGCATATCTTACTTTACCTTGCTCCATCAATTGGACTACAGCCTCAAAGGTTTCGTCTAATGGTGTTGTCGAATCTGGCCAATGGATTTGATAAAGGTCGATGTAATCTGTCCCCAATCTTTTTAAACTCTGTTCACATTCGTATATGATGCTTTCTTTCCCAGCATACTTATAGATTTCAATTTCTTCGCCATTGTTTTTCTTGCTATGGAAAGCGAAATCACCTTTTTCCAAATCCCAGCGCATCCCATATTTTGTTAGGATTTGGGTTTTGTCCCTTGGGATATCTTTTAATGCTTCACCTACGATTTCTTCACTTGCTCCTTGTCCATAAATAGGTGCGGTATCGATTGTAGTAACACCAACTTCATAAGCGGCAACTATTGCTTCAACAGCATCTTTACGGTCAGTTGAACCCCACATCCAACCTCCTGCTGCCCAAGCACCAAATGCTATGACAGAAGCATTTATTTCGCTATCTCCAATATTTCTATATTCCATGTCAATTAGTTTTTATAATGATTAACAGACCATTAGCTATATGGTTTATTTTAATTCATCTTTGTTTCCGTTATAGATTTCATTCAACATATCATAAAGCTCGGGATGATCTTCCTTGAGCATTTTAGGTTTTTGAAAGAAATATTCTGAGACGACTGCTAAAAATTCCGCTGGATTGGTAGCGGCATAATCTCTGATATCGGATTTATCTCTTCTTATTGCGGCAATTGTAGATTCCATTTCTTCGAGCCAGGGTTGGATTAACTCTTTGGGGATCAGATATTCTGGGACTCCATCTACTTCTCCATCGGCTTTATCGATTAGATGTACAAATTCATGTATAGCGGTGTTGTAATCGCCATCATGATTAAATCCAGACATCAATGCAGGGAGCGAAATAATCATTTTCCTGTGCATTGCACCATCTCCTACCATTCCCAAGATATTTCTTTTATCTTCTTCAGTATTGTATTTTTCATTGAACGTGCCTGGATAGACTAGTACTTCATCCAGATTCTCATATGACCAATTCTGAAAGTGGAACAGTGGAATTGTTGCGCTGGCAGCAATCAATATTTTATGTTCATCATTTACGACTGCTCCTTTTTCTGGAGAAATCTTGGTGGTATGCAAAAAATAAGAAACTCTATTTATAAAAGTTTCTTGTTGCTGTAGGTCTAGTTTATTGAAGAATGAAACTTTTTCATGTAGAACATTTTTAATTAGTGCCACATCTGGAATTTCTGGGTTTATGATTTTTTTATTGCCGACTTTTTTCCAAACAAAAAGGCCCAGGGTAATACCTCCAACAAAAATTATTATTAATACAATGATATTGTAAGCATCCATAAATACAAAATAGCTTTTCTAAGATACAAAATTTGGGTTTAGAAAATTGTTTGGATGATAGTCACACCCCTAGTGGGCAATCTCATTAAGTTAAGAAAAGTTAAGGCCATTGGCATTTTTTCAGTGGCAGGTGGGGACACCTGCCACGGCGAGAAAACCCCTAGCGGGGTTTGGTATCATGTTGATAATAAAAAAAGAAGGTGGTCTAAAAAGGCACCTTCTTCTGTTTTATAGCTTTCTGGAGCTCCATTATAATTTCATGAGCAATATTAGGCTGCAAGTCGATGTTTTGTACTTTTCAGCATGTTGATGGCTTGATTTATCGCAAACAGGGAGTTTTTGCCACCTGGTTTACCGATAAAAGCTTTGTCTTTCCACTTTTTTGCCCATTTTCTGAGGTTATGGGCAATGGCCATCAAACCGAATTCCACAGCGACCTTCTCCAGACCTTTCATTGTGAACCGGGTAAACCTGTTGTTGCTTTTCATCTGGCCGAAAACGGCTTCCACTTCTATGGGTCGCTTGCTCCGATGGTACATTCCCTCTTCCGACAGCAGTCTTTCCCGGGCTTTAGCCTTGAGCTTATTGAGCCTGTGGTTCACTTCAATGAGCCGATCGCCTGTAGCTTTATGGCACCCACTCCGCATCGGGCAGCCTTCGCATCGCCGAGCCTGGTAACAGCTGACCCGGGCAGTGTATCCGTTGGCACTGACTCTGGTTGCATGACCGATAAAGCTGAGCTTCTGTCCGGCCGGACATACATAATAGTCATCCTGCTGGTTGTAATATAGGTTCTGTACCGAGAAAGGATCCTGTTTATGCTTGCGCTTCTGTTCCATATGGAAGTAATTGTACTTCACAAAAGCGGTTATACCCTGTCCTTCCATCAGCTCGTAGTTCTGCTCGCTACCATATCCGGCATCTGCGACGATGGATTCACTCTGTTTTCCGTAATGGGACTCAAAGCCTTCCAGGTGTTCGGGCAGGGTTGTGGTATCTGCGGCCGTTTGATGGATGCTATAATGGGTGATGAACTGGTCTTCGGTGCTGATCTGGGTATTGTAGGCCGGTTTAAGCTGGCCATTTTTCATGTGGTCCTCTTTCATCCGCATAAACACGGCATCGGTATCGGTCTTGCTATAACTGTTGCGATCTCCCAGTACTTCCAGTTGCTCCTCATATTTCTGCAATCGGGGCAGATAGTCGTCTTCAAGCTTCCTCAGCTGCCTATCGGTGGATCTATCCACTCCTTTGAGCTTGGCATTGATCGCTCTGATCTTTTCCTTCAGCTGGGCACTATCGATGGCCTTGCTGACTTGCTGATCCCCTAATGAAGATTGGTCCTGGCTGATCTGTGCATCGATATCCGAAAGGACCGAAGCGATGTTCGCCTCCAGCTTTACCTTGTTCTTCTCGATCGATCTCTTCCAAACGAAGGTATAGCGACCGGCGGCCGATTCGATCTTGGTACCATCTACATACTGGACTTTCAGGCTGACATACTCCATGTCATGCAGCATCCGAACGATACTGGCAAACAGCTCCTGTATCTGTTCCTTAAGACGCTTTCCCCTGAAATAATTGATCGTACGGTAATCCGGCGTACTGTTGCCCGAAAGCCACATGAAATGGATGTTCTCGTGCAGGGCGCGCTCGATCTTGCGGCAAGAATAGATATTGCTCAGATACGCGTAGAACAGTACCTTGATGAGCATCCTGGGATGGAAACTGGTCGTGCCTCCGCCTTTATACTGACGGATGATATGTTCCAGATCCAACTGGTCAACAACCTGACTCACCAAACGAACCGGATGGTTCAAGGGGATACGGTCTAAAATATTCTCAGGAAAAAGACTCGGACTATTGGATGGAAGCGCTTTGAATTGTATGTTTGCCATATTGTTTTTTGGGTGCACCTTAAGATACAAAATCTTGAGGACAAAAAACAGAAAAACCCCGCCATTTTTTAATGACGGGGTTATTTTTTTAAGAGACCTTTTTAGACAGCCCCTTTTATATATCTGTGGGGGGGTGATATTACATCATTCCGCCCATGCCGCCACCCATTGGAGGGCCACCAGCACCTACTTGATTTTCTTCTGGTTCGTCAGCAAGGACACATTCTGTAGTCAACAACATTGAAGCTACTGAAGCGGCATTTTCCAATGCTACACGTGAAACCTTAGTTGGGTCGATAACACCTGCTGCGATCAAGTTTTCAAACTTGTCAGTACGAGCATTGTAACCATAGTCTGCAGTTCCTTCTTTCACTTTTTGAACGATCACTGCACCTTCGATACCTGCGTTATCACAGATTTGGCGCAATGGTTCTTCGATAGCACGTTTGATGATATCGATACCGATTTGTTCATCTTCGTTTTCACCTTTAAGGTTAACTAAAGCCTCTACAGAGCGAATGAAAGCAACACCACCACCAGCAACGATTCCTTCTTCTACCGCAGCGCGAGTAGCATGAAGAGCATCATCAACACGGTCTTTTTTCTCTTTCATTTCAACTTCAGAAGCAGCACCTACGTAAAGTACAGCAACACCACCTGATAATTTTGCTAAACGCTCTTGTAATTTTTCGCGGTCGTAATCAGAAGTTGTTGTTTCGATTTGGGAACGAATTTGAGCAACACGGGCTTTGATATCTTCAACGTTACCAGCACCGTTGATAATTGTAGTATTGTCTTTGTCAACTACTACCTTCTCAGCTTGGCCTAAATAATCTAATTCTGCATTTTCAAGTTTGAAACCCCTTTCTTCGGAGATTACAGTTCCACCTGTTAAGATTGCGATATCTTCCAACATTGCTTTACGACGGTCACCGAATCCTGGAGCTTTTACAGCAGCCACTTTCAGAGAACCACGTATTTTGTTAACTACTAATGTAGCTAATGCTTCACCATCAAGGTCTTCAGCAATGATCAATAGAGGTTTTCCAGTTTGCACTTGTTTTTCCAAGATAGGCAGCAATTCTTTCATGTTGCTGATTTTCTTGTCATATATTAAAATGTAAGGATTTTCTAAATCCGCTTCCATTTTATCTGAATTGGTTACGAAATATGGAGATAAATAGCCCCGATCGAATTGCATACCTTCCACAGTTTTGACTTCTGTCTCAGTGCCTTTAGCTTCTTCTACGGTTATTACACCGTCGTTGCCTACCTTTTCCATAGCTTCAGCGATCAATGAACCGATTACCTCGTCATTATTAGCAGAGATTGAAGCAACCTGTTTGATCTTATTGTTATCTGCACCTACTACTTGGGATTGGGATCTCAAGTTTTCCACTACCGCGGCTACGGCTTTGTCAATACCGCGTTTCAAATCCATTGGGTTCGCACCAGCTGCAACAGATTTGATACCTGGCGCTACGATTGCTTGTGCCAATACTGTGGCAGTTGTTGTCCCGTCACCAGCTTGATCTGCTGTTTTAGAAGCAACTTCTTTAACCATTTGAGCCCCCATATTTTCCAAAGCATCTTTCAGTTCGATTTCTTTAGCAACCGAAACACCATCTTTAGTAATTGCAGGGGAGCCAAATTTTTTCTCGATAATTACATTACGTCCTTTAGGTCCTAAAGTAACTTTTACAGCATTCGCAAGAGTGTCAACACCTTTTTTAAGGGCGTCACGCGCCTCAACATTATATTTTACTTGTTTTGCCATTGTTTAAAATTTGAATATCAGACCATTATTAAAGCTTTTTGCCTTTAATGGTCATATTAAAAAATAATAAAGTTTAGATTAATTTATAAAACTGCGTAAATATCAGCCTCACGCATAATTAAATACTCTTTTCCTTCATAAGAAAGTTCAGTGCCTGAATATTTACCGTAAATTATTTTATCACCAACTTTTACAGTCAATGGTTCTTCGGGTTTCCCAGAACCTACAGCCACAATAATTCCTTGGGAAGGTTTTTCTTTCGCTGTGTCAGGGATATAGATTCCTGATGCTGTTTTTTCTTCTGCTGGAGCAGGTTCTACAACTACTCTGTCTCCGATAGGTTTAATACTTAATGCCATAATTGTATATCAATTTGTTTTTTTCGATTATCGTAACTCAAAAGCATCACTAACTATGCCAATTGAAATAAAGCAAAATA
Source organism: Sphingobacterium daejeonense (assembly GCF_901472535.1). Classification (NCBI taxonomy): domain Bacteria; kingdom Pseudomonadati; phylum Bacteroidota; class Sphingobacteriia; order Sphingobacteriales; family Sphingobacteriaceae; genus Sphingobacterium; species Sphingobacterium daejeonense. Next base: position 4,238,616 of record NZ_LR590470.1, read on the forward strand.
TTTTGCCATTTTTGCACTAACTGTCATTTTTCATGTCAACAATCCATCATCTTAATGTCATGATGGCATTCCAGTGATGCATTTAACAAAAAACCCCACCTATTGCTAGGAGGGGTTATATCTTTTAAAGTCTTAGACTACTTATTTAGTTGTGTCAGTTGCGGCAGGAATTTGTGTTGCCGGTGTTTGAGTAGCTGCAGGGTTACCAGTTGCTGGGGTTGCAGTAGGATTAAGGTTCAAGTTTGGAGCCGTCACTGGGGTTTCAATTTGATCACCTAGGCCACCTCTGTTCGATGATGATGGACCAATGATGTTGATTGCAATACAGAAAACCATTAATGCGATTGCGAAAATCCAAGTTCCTTTTTCCAAAATATCACCTGTACGTTGTACCCCAATTAAATTAGCACCTCCTGAAAAGCCTGAAGAAAGACCTCCTCCTTTAGGATTTTGAATCAATACGAAAAATGCTAATAATAAACTAGCTAGGATAATTAGGATAATAAATAAAATGTCCATTTTTATATTTCAATTATAACTTTTGTTCAATCTCTTTAATTCGGGTCGCAAAGTACGATTTTTTTTCTGGATTATCTGAAATTAATTTTCTAAAAACCGAGATTGCTTTTTCATACATGCCCTGTGACTCATAGATATTTGCCAAAGTTTCTGTTACGACTTGCAATTGATCTTCAGAGCTACTTCTAGCTTTATTTTCTGTATTTATCGATTCAGCTTTTGGAGGTTGTATTTGTGGTTCTTCACGTATAAACTTTTCAATGACCTCGTCTACGCGTTCTGTAGATTTAAATTCAACCGTTTCTTTTTTATGCTGATCGCTGAGTTTATCCTCTGGATTCTGCAGGTGAAAGATATTCTCTCGAATCTGCTGATCTAAAATTGCATCATCTAATTTCTTAGGGTCAAATTGACCTTTATGTTGTTTAGGAAGAACAGGAGAAGAAAACGGCTGATATGTATCAGCATGTTCTAATCTAGTTTTATATAACCACCATCTGAAACTATAAGGCATCAACTCATCATTATATAAACTGATGTCTTCTTCTGCCGTTCTTTGATTTTCTTGAACTGCGGGGGTATTGATATCTATTTGATTTTCATGTTCAATTTCAAAGTCTTCATCTTCTTCAACATCTTCATCATCATCTGCGAACTCTTTTTCAATATTGTAACCAGATGGGATGTCAAAAACAGGCTCTGTTTCCAAGATGTTCTGCTGATCTTTTTCTTCTGTAATATCCTCGATATTACCGAGTGGCTTATCCTCTTCTACGAAAGTTTCTAGCAGCTCAGGGTTATCATTTTCTAAATCTTCGGTTTCTACTTCGGTTTCATCAGCTACTACCTTTTCTTCTTCAACATCTTCGTAAGCTATGTAATCGTCTGAATCCACTTCCAATTCAGGAATTTCTTCTACGGGTTTTTGGAGATAATCTCTTAGCCAAAAAGGGTTATTTGAATAAATAAGAGTCTTTTGTTTATCTACAGGATGTCCTTCCAGAAATTTCTTGCGTTCAAATGCATAAATAATAGGCTGAGAATAGGGGTATTTTGAAAGAAGTTGCTCAAATTCAGCAACATTTACTTCCATTGGGTTCTCGAGTGCTTTTCTAAATACATTTACTTGATCCATATTATTCAAAGGCTCTAATTTTACCAGTTATTAAATGCACGGTTAAACACATCCTCAGTCAGCATTTTCACGATTTCCGTATTCAATTGATTTTCTTGGGAACTGATTTCACCACGGAATTCTTTGAACTGAGTAAAGTTTTCTTCAAAATCACTTTCCCCTGTTTCATCTTTTCTATTGACATACTTCACTTTTACTGTGATTGACAATCGATTTAATGCTGCCATATCGGTTCCAGCTTCTACTGCTGCTGGAGTGATGGCATAATTTGTAATAACGCCTGAAAACATGGCATCTCCGTCTTGATTGATCTGGCTGAGCCTAGATTGTGTACGGATTCGTTCTTTCAGGCCTTCAGTAAATGTTTGGCTCAATGTAGGAGACACGAAAGGAGAAATATTCTCAAAGATCTCAACTGAGTATGTTTTCATGTTCTCAGGAATAGTTCCGCCGCTTAGACTATATTTCACGCCACAACCCTGAACAGTAAGTATAACCATGGCAATGATCATCAATTTTATCAGATTGCCAGTTTTCATTAATTTGGACATATTAATCTAAATTCAAATCTTTAATCTTTCTATAAAGAGTTCGTTCTGATATTCCTAGTTCCTGAGCCGCTGCTTTCCGTTTTCCTTTATGCTTTTTCAGGGCTTTCTTGATCAGGTCAGACTCCTTGTCAAGTAAAGATAATGATTCTTCAACCTCTTCTACATCTTGGGTATCATACAAATAATCATTATTATTTCCATTAGCCTGATTAGGGTTATGGATAGTAATTGTTGGATTTGGATTCAATCCGTAATCCTCAGCCGCTAATGATGGTGAAGTAGGCCTTATTTCTTGATATAATTGATTAATATACGGAGAATTTTGGTCCATTGTTCCTTGATTGAAACCTTTCTGCATTAATTCTACGACTAATTTTTTTAAATCAACCATATCCTTTTTCATGTCAAAAAGCACTTTATATAAAAGATCGCGTTCCGAGATATTCTCTTTAGACTGATCTTTTAAAGCCATTGGCAATGTACTTTGATTTTCAACCGGCAAGTAATGGCTAAGGATGTGTGCATTTACCAATCTTTCTTTTTCAAGAACGGCAATCTGTTCCGCAATATTTTTCAATTGTCTGACATTTCCTGGCCAAGAGTAATTTTTCAATAATTCTTGCGCGTCTTCAGTCAATTGAATTCCTGGGGAACGATATTTGTCGGAAAAGTCAACTACGAATTTTCTGAACAATAGTACAATATCTTCCTTTCTTTCTCTGAGTGATGGAATTCGCAATGGTACGGTATTCAATCTATAATAAAGATCTTCACGGAATTTACCTTTCTTTACTGCTTCATATACATCGACATTTGTTGCAGCTACCACTCTAACATTTGTTTTTTGGACTTTAGATGAACCAACGCGGATATATTCGCCTGATTCCAATACCCTCAACAATCTTGCTTGAGTACCTAATGGCAGTTCACCCACTTCATCCAGGAAGATTGTACCGCCATCGACCACTTCGAAATATCCTTTTCTGGCTTCATGTGCTCCGGTAAAAGAACCTTTTTCGTGTCCGAATAATTCTGAGTCGATTGTTCCTTCTGGGATTGCGCCACAGTTTACAGCGATAAAAGGTCCATGTTTACGACCACTCAATTGATGGATAATATGTGAAAAAACTTCTTTACCTGATCCACTCTCACCTTGAATCAAAACCGATATATCGGTTGGTGCTACCTGACGTGCAATATCGATAGCCCGGTTGAGCAATGGAGAGTTTCCAATTATCCCAAACCTGCTCTTAATATCTTGATGAACCATTCTTAATATTTAGTGTTTAGATTAGTGTTAATCAACAATTCTACCTATTAAGGTAGCTGATGTACAGGTTTCGCCAAGTACATTTACATAATCTCCAACCTTGTATCTTTGATCTACTGGAAATACGACCATTGTATTTTGGTCATTACGTCCACAGAAATCTTTGTCTGATCTTTTAGAAGTACCTTCAATCAGCACTTTATGAACTTTTCCTACAAATTTTTCGATCCTATATAGGCTATGTTCTCGCTGTTTATCGACTACTTCCGTTAACCTACGTTTTTTGACTTCTTCAGGAATATCATCTTCATAACGTTTTGCTGCCAAAGTGCCTGGACGTTCAGAATACGCAAACATATAAGCAAAATCATATTTGACATAGTCCATCATAGACAATGTTTCTTGATGTTCATCTTCAGTTTCAGTACAGAATCCTGTAATTACATCTGTTGAAATTCCACATTCAGGGATAATACGTCTGATGGCATCTACCCTTTCCATATACCATTCTCTGTCATAGGTTCTATTCATCAAGTCTAATACTCTAGAGTTACCGGACTGAACAGGAAGGTGGATATATTTACAGATATTTTCATAACGAGCCATTGTATGCAATACCTCATCAGTAATATCTTTAGGGTGTGATGTAGAGAATCTAATTCTTAATTCTGGGCTTACTTGAGCCACTAGCTCTAGCAATTGTGCAAAATTAATGGTAGGTTTTGTTTCTTCTCCTTCTTTTACGGTTGGAGTATATTTATAGGAGTCAACATTTTGTCCTAGCAGAGTAACTTCTTTATATCCTGCATTGAAAAGGTCCTGCGCTTCTTTCACGATTGACTCAGCATCTCTGCTTCTTTCTCTTCCTCGGGTAAATGGCACCACACAGAATGAACACATATTGTCACATCCTCTCATGATAGAAATAAATGCAGAAATTCCATTTGAATTTAAGCGTACAGGGCTTATATCTGCATAAGTTTCTTCTCTTGACAGCAATACATTGACAGCTCTTCCGCCTTCATCTACTTTATCAATTAAATTAGGAAGATCACGGTATGCATCGGGTCCCACCACGACGTCCACTAATTTTTCTTCTTCCAAGAATTTAGCTTTTAGTCGTTCGGCCATACATCCCAAAACACCTACCACCATTCCTGGATTTTTTGCTTTTGCAGATTCAAATTCTTTTAATCTGTTTCTTACGCGTTGTTCAGCATTTTCACGGATTGAACACGTATTTATAAATACAACATCAGCATCTTTATAATCCTTCGTTGTCTCAAAACCTTTCTCAATCAAGATGGAGGCTACAATTTCGCTATCAGAAAAGTTCATTTGGCAGCCATAACTTTCAATATATAGTTTACGGCCGGTTGACTGTCCTGTAGGTACCATATCTAAAGCCTCACCTTGGCGAGATTCATCATGTGTTTTTGTTGTATGTGTTAACTCTAACATAGTCAAATTTCAAAGACTACAAAGTTAGTAATTATCTATTAAACAAATGACAGTTTGTCAGCAGTTGTCTTAAATTTTAACAAAAAAAAGGCGCTAATGTGAATTAGCACCTTATATATATTTTTTTTAATTGTCTTATTGAGCAGCTTCTTGTTTAGCTTCTTGTTGCATTTTTTTGTTAGCAACAATTACGATTTCTACGCGACGGTTTTCAGCTCTACCAGCATCAGTATCATTTGATGCGATTGGCTCCGAATAGTTTTTACCTTCAGTTTTGATACGGCTACCAGCAAGACCTTGAGATACTGCAAATGATTTCACAGATGCGGCACGGCCGTCAGAAACTTTTTGGTTTGCTTGTAAAGTACCTACATTGTCTGTATGTCCTAATACTAAGATATCAGTATTTGGTTCTTTGTTCAATGTTTCAACTAATTTAGCAATATTTTCTTTTGCTGAAGGTTTCAATGCTGTGCTATTGAAATCAAATAAGATACCTGAATCAAACTTCACCAAGATACCTTCACCTACTTGCTCCACTTCGGCGCCAGCTACAGTGTTTTCGATTTCTTTAGCTTGTTTATCCATTTTCTTACCGATCAAAGTACCTGCAGCACCACCAATCACGGCACCAGCGATTGCACCTACTGCAGTGTTACCTGCTTTACCACCTATAAGTGCACCAATTGCACCCCCTGAAGCTGTACCTATGACAGCACCTTTAGTTGTGTTACTACTATTTTGAATGGTTGAACAGCTAGCAAACAACATAGCTGAAGTAGCTACTGTCAATCCGTATACCGCTAGTCTTTTATTCATTTTCATAATCAAATAATTTATCTTTTGTACTAATTAATTTATTGTTGAACTAATAGATTTCCTATTTGCAAAGCCAATGCCAAAATGCAATTTTAACAAAATTTCAAATGACAAAACCTTAATAATCAATAGTTTATTTTTCTTGAACTGGAATATCTAGCTTTGGTAGTTTTTGTGGTTTTGGGCGTCCCTGAGCATTCCAAGTCTTAAATGAAGAATTAATATAATTCATTACGTCATATTGACCCCATTTTTGAGCTGTTGAATAAGATGGTCTATAAAGGTCCATAAATGCTTGTAACTCTTCTCCATGGAGTTTGGTTAAACTTGAAACAAGGGTTTTATTAAATATTCGGTCGACTTTGGTTTGTTCGAGTTCGACATTCATATATTGTTCAAACCTTTTTGCATTCTTAGCTTCTTTACCAAAAAGGTTATACAATGCTGTTGCGGGGCTTGATATATAAGTTCCGAATTTATTATGACCACCATTATAAACACCTTTACTTCCATAATCTTTCCATCATCTGGCGCATTTCGGATTCTTTTGTGCTCCGCGTTACGACTACAGTTTCGATTTGAGTTCCGGCAGTAATATCTACTAAAATATCTTCGAGGGTGTTGATTCTTGTTTTAATAGGCCCGTACCCCACTTTTGAAATGGAGAGCGTATCACCTACGTTTACTTCAACGGTAAATACACCGTATGAGTTTGTCCTTACGTTTTGTTTCGTTCGCAAATTCACAACATTTGCATCACTAATCCTTGTGCTAGTCCCCTTCTCCAGTACTAAACCAGAGACCATGTTATCTTGTTCTTGAGCATTTGCAGCTATTGCTAAGAAAAAGAAAGAACATAGTAGGGCAATATATTTTAATTTACTATACATCCAATTTTAAAGGTAATAATACTTTTGACTAGCAAATGTTAAAAAGTTTTAAATCACTATGAATTATAGGGATAAAAAACAAAGTTTGCTCCTTCAGGAACCACCACAAACAAGCACATGAAGTCATTTGCAGGTTTGAAATTCTTGATAAAGTATTCTTTTTTGTCCTCTTTGATAATTCCATGGTCGACAAACTCTTCCAAAGAACTTGCTTGAATAGTCCATTGGGTGTTGAGTTCGTCCCTGTCTAATATCATTTCACCTAGATCAACCTTTAATTGATGTGCAACAAATATTGGGTAGAGTGTATATCCTTCTGCCATCATTTCTGCAGAAACCTCTTGGATTGATTCTTTGTAAAAATCCAGGTCGCTTTTTAAGCTAACCAAGGGGCTCTTAGGTTTGGATGGGGTTCCTTCCTCTTCCGGTCCTTTATTTAATAGATCTTGTAAATCCATTTTATTTCTTCAATTTTAATAATACGACGTTTTCAACATGCTGAGTATGCGGGAACATGTCGACAGGTTTTATTCGAACTATCTCATACTTTGTTGTTAGACTCTCCAAATCACGTGCCTGAGTAGCTGCATTACAACTTACATAGACTACTTTTTCACTTTCCATTTCCAAAATTCGGTTTACAACATCTGGGTGCATTCCCGCTCTTGGAGGGTCAGTTATTACAACATCTGGCTTGCCATGTTCTGCTATGAAATCTGAAGTCAAAACATCTTTCATATCGCCAGCATAAAATTTGGTGTTTTGAATACCATTAGTTTCAGAATTGATCTTAGCATCTTCGATTGCTGATGGCACATATTCTACACCCACCACTTCCTTAGCTGATCTGGCAACAAAATTTGCAATGGTACCTGCACCGGTATATAAATCATAAACCAATTCATCACCTTTTAAATCTGCAAACTCTCTAGTAATTTTATATAATTCGTAAGCTTGTCTAGAATTTGTTTGATAGAAAGATTTAGGCCCCACCTTGAATTTCAAACCTTCCATTTCCTCATAAATAAAATCACGACCAGCATACACATGGATATCTTGATCAAAGATAGTGTCGTTTCTTTTCTGATTGACTATATATAATAAGGAGGTAATTTGAGGGAATTCATCCTTTATAAAGGACATCAGCATATCAATCTGTCCTTCCTCTGGGTAAGCGAAAACAACGATGACCATGAGCTCGCCGGTTGAAGAAGTTCTAATTATCAGGTTTCTTAGTGCACCTTGATGTTCTCTCAGGTCATAAAAAGACATAAAATTATCTTTTGCGAACTGAAAGACGGTGTTTCTAATATCATTAGAAGGGTCTTGTTGTAAGTAGCAGTGGTCTACGGTAAGAATTTTGTCAAACCTACCCGGAACATGGAAACCCAATGCATCCATTGAGTCGGTTGGTTCGATTTCATCCAAACTCGTCAACCAACGTTTATTTGAAAATGTATATTCTAATTTATTTCTATAATATTCTGTTTGTTCCGATCCTAAGATGGGTTCCATAGCGGAGACATCAACTTTTCCAATTCTTGAAAGTGCATTTCCGACATACTGTTCTTTGAACTTCAACTGGGAATCATAGGTCATATGTTGCCATTTACAGCCACCACATACTCCGAAATGAGAACAGAAAGGATCTATTCTGTATTCTGAAGGTTTTTTGACCTCAGCAATTTTGCCTTCGGCAAAATTCTTTTTTTTGCGTTGGAGCTCCACATCCACTATATCACCTGGCACGGCACGCTCTATGAAAAGCACCAAATTATCGTGCTTAGCTACGCCTTTGCCTTCTTCGGCAATATCAATTATTTCAACGTTTGAAATAAACTTCTTATCCTGAGGTATTCTTCTTCCCATATTCCCGCAAAAATACGGAAATTTTAGATATGAGATACGAGATTTGAGATTTGTGATATTAGATGGATTATTCTACTGAAAACCATTTAAAATCTACCTACTATAACAATGTCGCTTCTACCAAATAGGGTAACATTTCTTTTTGGAACGAGATAAAGTTTTTTCGGACGTCTGCTTCAGAGACTGCTGTGAATGCGAAGGAGAAAACTATGTTTTTACTAGTTTTAATTAGGAAAGTCAAACGCTCTTCAGGGATGATGTTAGCGATTGTTTCATTTTGCATAAAAGAACGCAAAAGGAGGAATTCAAGGTCATCGGACAGCAATTTGAGGTATTCCTGCGCGTTAACTGATTCTCGGATAAACTCCCAGCCTACAAATTCATTACACACCGTGTAAGTTACCCGACTCACTCTCAAAATAGTATTTGCCAAAAACAAAGCCATATCCTTTTCATTGACATTCTTGTTTAAGATATCATAGACATTATCTTGGATATAGTCCATTAGTACCGCATGGAGGATAAGTTCTTTACTGGCGAAATGCTTGTAAAAAGTTGCTTTGGCGATGGAAGCGTTTTTTGCTAGCTCATTTACGCTAGTTTTATTATAGCCATATTTTCTAAATAGATCTCTTGCAGATTTCTTTATTGCTATAACTACTTTATCTTCCATTTAAATGATTGAATTGGGGATTCAGTTTATAATTTATTATTCACCCAAAAACAAGTTTTGTTTTTGGGTGAATTTTTAACCTACAGGTTATTTAAATAATTTCTGTTTCGAATTGCGACAAGAATCTCGCGTCATTTTCTGAGAATAGGCGTAGGTCTCTGATTTCGTATTTCAGGTTTGTAATACGTTCGATTCCCATTCCGAATGCATATCCAGAGTATTTCTTGCTATCGATACCACAGTTTTCCAAGACATTAGGATCGACCATACCGCAACCTAAGATTTCTACCCATCCTGAGTATTTGCACATCTGACAACCTGCACCTTTACATATTGTACAAGATATATCCATTTCTGCGGATGGTTCGGTGAACGGGAAGTATGAAGGACGGAACCTTACTTTAGTATCTTCACCGTACAATTCTTTCACGAAGTGATATAATGTTTGCTTTAGGTCAGCGAACGACACATTTTCGTCAATATATAGTCCTTCAATTTGATGGAAGAAACAATGTGCTCTTGCAGATATTGCTTCATTCCGGTAGACTCTTCCTGGCATAATTGCACGGAAAGGAGGTTGACCGGCTTCCATCAATCTAACTTGCACGGAAGATGTATGCGTTCTTAATACCACGTCATTTCCATCTTGTTTTTTGATGAAGAAAGTATCTTGCATGTCTCTTGCAGGATGTTCTGGTGCAAAATTCAATGCAGAGAAATTGTGCCAATCATCTTCTATTTCATTACCTTCCGCGACGATAAACCCTAATTTTTTAAATATTTCTACTATTTCTTTTCTCACTAGGGATAGAGGATGTCTCGAACCAATTGAGAATCCTTGTCCTGGCAAAGTTAAATCATCTTCACTTTTTGTGGACTTACTATCTGCCTGTCCAGCAAATTTTTCTGAAGCTTCTTTAAAAGATGTTTCAGCCAGCTGTTTGAATTCATTCAATACTTTTTCCCAACACCCTTTTTTCATCAGGGGTTACCGTTTTAAATTCTTCGAACAATTCCTTTACGATTCCTTTGGATACAAGGAATTTGAGTCTGAAATTTTCAACATCTTGAGCTGAGTTTGGCGAGAAAGCCTTAATCTCTTCCGTATACTGCGTTATCTTATCTTGCAACATGTGTCAAAGATACAGCAATTTTAAAAAATAATGAAATGCTACGTTATTTAATTAGGCAGATTAAAAAGGTAGACCGTCGTTGTCCTCGTCGTTTTCAGTAAAATCTACAGTTTGCTCTTTGGTTTCTGTACTTGAAGGCACTCCAGTACTGCCAGTTTGTTGCGGGCTTTGCGGTTCAAAATCAGATCTTCGCCCCAGCAGATTGAAGCTTTCGGCTACTATTTCTGTGGTATAACGTCGTACACCTTCTTTATCTTCGTACGATCTTGTCCTAAGTTTGCCTTCAATATATACAAGTTTTCCTTTGCTCAGGTACTTTACTGCGACATCTGCCAAACCACGCCACAACACAATATTGTGCCATTCTGTTTGTTCTACACGTCTACCATCCTTGTTGAAAGTCTCTGATGTAGCCAATGGAAAACTAGCAACACTTACATTTCCTTCTAAATAGCGGATTTCTGGATCTTTTCCAAGATGACCTACTAAAATAACTTTATTTACTCCTGACATACAATAATTTAGGATTTAGTGAGCACTAAAAATAATGTTCCACAAAGGAACTAATCAGTTTATGTTTAGCTAATTTATCTAAATTTTCTAATAAACAATAATTCCAATGGCTTTTTTTGCCCAATTCCATATTATCGATATTTAAGGTATAAAATTTGGCAAAAAATATTCTGATGGCTCAAAATATGTTTTATTTGTCCTTTAATCTGAATAGGCTGTATATTTCCAAAAGCTTCTTGGTACTCTTTCATTTGTACCAATTCTGCTACATTCAAGTCGGTAGTAGTTTCAATCATTGGAAATTCAAACAGATTGGCCCATACATCCCCTTCTGTTCTTTGAGACATCAGTACAGAATCTTCTTTTTGAATAATAAAGTAATGGAAAAACCGATCTCTGCTTTTTTTAGCTTTTATTTTTTGGGGCAATTGGTCCACCAAATTATCTTGATATGCGACACAATCCAACCTAAGAATACATTCTTCACAGTTTGGATTCTTCGGTTTACATTGCATTGATCCAAAATCCATAATGGCTTGGTTGTATTCCGCAGGATGATTTAGATCGAGCATTTCCGCAGCGAGATTTGCGAATATTTTCTTTCCTGCAGTGCTATTGATTGGTTCGTGAATACCGAAATATCTAGCCAATACTCTAAATACATTCCCATCTAATACAGCATAAGGTTGATTATTTGCGAAAGAGGAGATTGCTGCGGCAGTATATTCGCCTACCCCCGGTAATTTTAACAGATCATGATAATCAACGGGAAAAACGCCTTTATGTAAATCAATGACTTGTTTGCTTGCTTTGTGCATATTTCTGGCTCTGGAGTAATAACCTAATCCTTGCCATAGCCTCAAAATATCGGCTTCGTCAGCGTTTGCGAATTTTGTTACATTCGGATAGTTTTCTACAAATCTTAAAAAATATGGCATTCCCTGTTCAACACGAGTCTGTTGCAGTATAATTTCTGATAGCCAAATAACATATGGATTCTTTGTTTCCCGCCATGGCAGTGCTCTTTTATGGGTAGAGTACCAGGCTAGGATTCTTTCCGAAAACGACATAATACAAAGATGTTAATTTTACCGGTTCGAAGACCGAAAAAAGTTATAAAATGTTAAAATTTCTTGCAATTATTTTAACATCTTCTATTTTTACGCCCGGCTAACATAAAGTGGGAGAGTAAAATATATGACAAAAAAGAAGACTGCCGTTGAAATTCTAGACTCAAACGGCGATTCGAATTTGAAGATTCAGATTCCAACTATTGTAGTAAAGAATTGGAAATATATCCTTGCAGGAGGAATCTTCACTATTTGCTTGATATGTGCAACAATTGTATATGTTGCCACCAAAACGACAAGCGATCATTATGAAAAACAGTTAAGTAAACAGATTGAGGCTCTTGAAGAAGCTCGTCAAAACTTGGCTCTTGAAGAGGCTACCAATCAATTAAGTACCGTCCAGATTCAAAAATCTTTTGATGCTATTGATAGTGCAGTAAACCAAATTAATGCCAAAATGCGCAGAAGAGGATTAAAAGAGTTTGCTCCGAAGCTTAAAAATGCTGGTGGTCCTGTAGAAGAAGAGGTAAATCTTAATGAAATGATTAAGTACTATGAGGCTACGGTGAAGAAATTAGACAAGAAATTAGAGGGTGTTCCATTAGGTAGACCTCACAATGGTAATATTACTTCAAGATTTGGCTATCGTAGAAATCCATTCACCAACAGAGGTATCGAAATGCATTCAGGTATTGACATTAGTGGAAGAACAGGTGAACCAATTATGGCTACAGCCGCTGGAAAAGTGGTTTTTGCAGGTTATAAAGGTCAATATGGCAAGGTAGTCATTGTTGAACATACGAACGGTTGGGAGACCAGGTATGCTCACCTTTCTAGCACCAAAGTAAGTAAGGGACAAAAAGTTGAGGCAGGTCAACAAATTGGCAAACTCGGAAGTACCGGAAGATCAACAGGTCCACATCTACATTATGAGTTGTTGAGTTTTGGAAGAAAGATAAACCCGGAAAAAACTTTGATATTCAATTAAGATATTTTAGTAAAAAAGAAGAGCTGTCCTTTCATTAGGACAGCTCTTTTTGTTATGAAATCTTTTAGAATGAATATCCCATAGAGACCATAAAGTTTCTAGGTGCTCCGACAAACCCTCTGGTGTAATCAAATCCTCCTAAATAATAGTACTTATCAAGTATATTATTGGCATTTAGGGAAAGCCTTACCCCTTTGACATGGTAATAAAGTGCTGCGTTAATTGTGGCATAAGCTGGCCATTTATCCCATTGTTCATTTCCTTGATCATCTTTTCTGGCAAAATTTTCCATTCTCCGGCTTGACACATGGCTTAATCCTGCCCCAAAACCCAATCCTTTTAAAGCATTCTTGGGGATGACGTATTTTGCCCATAAACCAACTACATGCCTAGGGGCATTTGGCAGCATTTGCCCAACCTCCGATTGTATAGATGATGTTTTTACTTCTGTATGGTTAAAACTATAGTTTCCTGAGAGCTGAAAGTCTTTAGTAATCTGTCCTCTGAAATCCAATTCTATACCCTGAGAATACACTTCTCCAGATTGTCTATAAATTGGGAAGCCTGCTTCTGATACTGCTCCTGTGCTCATCAACATATTGCGTCGATTAATATGAAACACAGACATCTCTGTTTGTAATTGATTATTAAAGAATCCCATTTTAAAACCCGTTTCTATTTGGCAGCTTTTCTCTGGTTTAAATGCTGTATTTGAGCCATAGTTTTCATGGTTATGGACAAAATCAGCTCCTACAGGGATATATCCTTGGGAATAACTTGCAAAATAGTTTACCTGATTATTTATTTTATAAGTCAATCCTAATCTAGGCAACCAACTGCTCTGTGACGTATTGTATGTTTCTTGGAGGTCTGCACTGCTTGAACTATATCTTTCATGTCTCAAGCCAAAAATGATATGCCATTTATCACCAATCGTTACTTGATCCTGAATATATATCCCCAACGATTTATATGGATTTAAAAACGGAAAACTTGCTTGAGGTAGCCACACATATGACGATGGACTGATTAGTTCTTTAATTGGGTTATCCAAATCCACAGTTAACCGTACAGTATCTCCGTCCAACACCCTACTTCTTGCTTCTTTTTGAACATTATCTCTATCCGGTGAATATGATGCATAGTCAACACCTAAAATCATTCGGTGCTCAGTATTTCCCCAATGATTAGAATAGGACAAATAAGACACTAAGTTATCGGTGTAGTCTTTCATTTTCTTTTCGAGAAATCTCATATTCATGATTGTATTTGCTGGCGCATCTGAAAATGTATTCAATGTTCTGAGTTCATTTAAATCTTCTTGATAAATAGCTTTCATGTAACTGGCGTGAAAGTTCAGGTTTTCGTTTATTTTTTGAGATAATATTGCCGAAAGGGTTATAAAGTTTGAATGAAAATAGTCGCTTGGTTGATTTACATTAAATCCTCTTGGTAAAGCATATAAATCATTATTTCTAATACCTATCCCTCTATCTAAGAATCCGTTAAAGTTATCATATACCATATCGACATCAATTTGAGTTCCATCGACCGGCTTAAAGGTAAATGATGGTGCAATCAATAAGGTTTTTCTCTGATTATTATCGCGAAAGGTTTTCGAATTTTCGTATCCTACATTCAATCTATATAGGATTTTTTTGGATGAGTCCAATGCTCCAGTGAGGTCAATTGTAGACCTTAAAGTTTGAAATGATCCAAAAGCGAAGTTGACGTCTAACTTCTCTTCTTCGAGCGGTTTTTTGGTGACCATATTGATTGTTCCTCCAGGAACTATGTCTCCGAACAAGGATGCTCCTGGACCTTTTAGAACTTCTATTGTTTCTAAATTAACGGTCAATGGAGATCTAAAATAGCTAGTGCCATACCCATATGCTGACCGCATACCATTTACCAAGCGCAGGCCACTATTGTACCCGCTTCTAAACCCTCTAATCGTAAAGTCATCATAGCTGGAAGCTAGATTGACACCTGCGAGATCTTGTGCCATATCTGTAATCAGAAAGGCCTGTTTATCTTCCATAAACTCTTTGCTGACCAATGATACAGATTGCGGAAGGTCTTTTAAAGTTCCTGAGAACTTCCCTCCCATTTCTACAGAATTTGTGAGGTAAGAGTTGTTCCTTCTTCCAGTTACCAACACTTCATCCAACTCTAAAGACAAAGGAATCATTACGATCCTCCATCCATTGTCTGAAGTTTGATCTACAGTGTCCAGTAACACCTCTTTGTCTTCAAATCCAATTGCTGAAAACTTTATAATTTCCAAAGGTTTTGATCCCTTCTGAAGTTGAAAGTTTCCATTTCGATCGGATTGAATAGTAACATTATTTTTTTTATCCTGCACTGTTACCCCTTGCAGGTTTTTCCCCATAGCATTTTGAACTTTACCTTTCACAGGTGTTTGTCCTTGTGCCGTAATCATGTTTAAGCATAGGTAGGCTAAGCATAAGCTGTTAAACCTTGGCATCCCTACTCATCTCTTTTTATTTATTAATTGTTTTTTGTTTTTCTTTTGACATTAGATACTTGCTCATATGAATGGTTTCAAACTTAGATTCTATGCACTTTTTATCTAAACCATATCCTTGTTTAAGCCAAAACTCATATGCTCCTTTTAAAAAAGGATGTGTATGTAAATACATTAGCTCAATTCCTTTATTGATTGCGATTTGATTTAATTCTTTGACCATTTGAGTTCCTAATGCTAGTCTTCTACATTCTGGTTCAATAAATAGTCGTGCAACTTCTACCACTTTATCATAGGGGTAGTCTAGATGTTGAAATCTATGGTTATACTCCATCATTCCAATAACTCCGAGCAGTTTCCCTTCTTGGTTTCTTGCCTGCAAGAATTCACCTAGCGGATTATTATAATAGGATTCTTCAAATTTTAAGATGTCCCACGGAATCACGGAATGGTCTAACATTGGAAACAATCCTTTTCTGGCGTTTAATATGTATTCTATTATTTCATTCATTTGTTCTGGCCGAACCTTTTCGATGGTAATTTTATTAATCTCCATTTATATTAACTTTAGGTACTATTAAGTGTCCATTTGGATATGGTACATTTTCCAGTCCAACTCCGTATGTTTTTTCAAGGGCTATCAACCTATCATTGATGTTAGTTTCTGACAATTCACTTAACTTGGAGTCCTTCATCAAAAAAAATCTATCCCCATACATGAATGCTAAATTCGGATCATGCATAATGCAAATCACTGTTGTTCCTTTTTTCACCAATCTTTTAATATGGTTCAATACAGCGACTTGATAATGCAAATCGAGGTGGTTTGTTGGTTCATCGAGAAATAACACATCAGGTTCTTGCAGTAAAATCCGGCACAATAGAATTAATTGTCGCTCCCCTCCAGATAAGGAAGTATATGGTTTATCCTTCAGATGCTCCAGTCCGAATGACTGCAATGTATCTAAGGCCATTTTTTTATCTTTCGCAGTGGGAGCATATTTGGAAAATGCTGCCCTTCCAGTTAAAAGAACATCTAGAACTTGGAAAGGAAAAGTACTATGATGAAACTGTGGCATAAAGCCAATTCTTACTTTTGCGTCTTTATGTGGTTTAATTTCTTTTCTTCCTACCCCATCGAAATATACTTCACCATCATATTTACGTTCTAATCCTGATAATATATTGAACAGGGATGATTTACCGGATCCATTTCTTCCAAGGATTACACTTAGTTCTCCTGCATTGAATTCTGCATTGACGTCCACTAAGACCTGTTTGTCCTGGGAATGAAAAAGAGAGGTTTTTTATTTGAATAAATTTTTCCATTAGTTCCAGTTTACAGCATTTTTTCGCATCAGGTAAATAAATAATGGAGCTCCAAGGAGCATTGTGAAAACTCCTACTGGTATTTCAAATGGCATTAATGTTCTTGAAAGGTCATCGATCAACAGCAAAAATGTTCCTCCAATACTTACGTTTGCAAAAACACCGATTTGATTGTTTGGACCAAAAATTATCCGGGTCACATGCGGCACAATTAATCCGAACAGGCTGATCATTCCTACTGCTGCTACGGATGCTGCTGTGATCATTGTTGCTAAGCCCACCATAAGCAATTTCATGCCTTTAGGATTCACACCAACTGCCATTGACTCTTCATCACCCAAAGCCAACAAATTGAGTCTCCATCGGAAAATAATAATGAGCATAATTCCTCCAACAATTGGCAATGCAGAAGTTTTGACTTTTTCCCAAGATGCTGTATGCAGATTTCCCATGGTCCATTGGACTATTGCTTGTAATTTATATGGGTCACTTAAATATTGGAGTACTGTTAAGAACGCTGTAAACACTCCAGAGATGATCATTCCAGACAGGACCATTGTAATCAATGTTGTTCTTGTTTTGGAATAGCTCACTAAATATGTTATTCCTACGGCGAGTACACCGAAAAGAAAAGCCGACAGTGTTATAGAGAAGAAAGACACAAGCATGGAAAGAGCTGCTCCAAATGCTGCTCCAGATGAAATACCTAAGGAAAATGGATCTACAATAGGATTTCTGAATATAGCTTGCAATACAGCTCCTGAAACGGCCAATGCAGATCCAACCATAAATGTCAACAAAATCCTGGGCAGGCGAACCTGCCAAAGGATTGTTGCCATGTTTTGGTCTATTTCAATTTCTTGGCCCAATACTTCCTTTTGGAATAGTGCTGCAATTTGTCCAAAAAGTTCAGATATACTTAATATACCGGTACTGCCCCATGCTAATGAAAACAGGATCAGTATTAAAGGAATAATAAAAAGTAATGCCTTTTTTATTTGAACTCTCATCAGATTATTGATTTATTTCCTGTCCATAAAGGACAGTTAGAGAATTTTTAATATCATTATTTGGGTCATATCCTTTTTCAGGGTAACACCAATGATGTAACTGTTTTGCAAACAATAAAAACTTGAGGGTATGGGGGTCGAAATTAAAAGTCGGTTTCAATTCAAAGACTTGTTTGTTTATTACTGCTGGTAATGCAGCCAATTCTTTCAATTTATACACGTCATTTGGTTCAGAATTCCATAAGATTATTAAATCTGGGTTCCATTGATATATTAATTCTGCTCCGATATTTGGGGCTTCCATTTCCAGAGGGCAAGCATTTTGTGCTCCTGCAGATTCAATGGCCAAATCCATTAAACTTCCTTTTCCTGAAGTTGAAAATATCCTTCCCTTAGACCATGCGTAGTATACTTTTTTCTTAACAGCTTTTGGTTCGGGACGCATTTTCATGAGCTCTCCTTTCACATATTGAATTAATTTATCTGCCCTATCTTCTTTTCCAAAGAGCTTTGATACTTCTTTCAGTTCATTAAAAATACTTGCTTCACCTTTGCTAGAAACTGTAAATACTGGCACTCCTAATTCTTCGAGTTGGGATATTGTTTCGGTATCTACTTCATAAACTACCGCCAAGTCTGGTTTTAATCCTACTACCGATTCGAGATTAGCAGAGCGCCCTCCAAAAGTTGGTGTTGCCAATGTTTTGTTTGCAATTCTTTGGTCCAATTGAGATAAAGCTGAATATGTAGATGGAGTGAGGTACAACTGTTCCGGAATTCCAATAATCTGTTGACCTGCTTGCAGCATATATAGTTGATCCACCATTGGTGCAAATAATACCACTGCTCTTTCTGCAAATTTTTCCAGTTGAACAGTTTTCCCTCGACTATCGACCGCAATAATATCTCCACTCTGATTCTTTTCGGTTTTTTTGTTACAACTAACTAATAACAAAACCATTGTAATGAAAAGCGGTATGATTTTAAAGATTTTCATTTTTGTATTACATAAAATTCCCAAATGGCTTTAACGCTTGATTTGGCAATAGTTTCAATTCTTCCAATCGTACTTGTTCGTTGTACTTTTCTTTCAATGCTTGGAACAATCTAGCATCGTATGAAACCGCAATTTGATTATGCTTAATTTGAAAAATTGGCAAATGGCGGTTTCCGACATCAAAACAAAACCTTCCAATTGTGGTCAAATCTTGAGATTCAAGGACAATCGATAGGCATGGTTTTATCTCGATCTGAAGACTACGTTTTTCGTCCATATAAATTACTTGAGCATCTTGATATGTAATTTTTTCCATCAGCTGGACGTGAACTTTCTCTCCTAATTTGGAACTTCTCTTGATTAAAGTTTTATTTACTTCATACCATTCCAGTTCCAGAGAATCTTGAATCGATGGTTTCTTATCGACCTGTACGTTTGGTAATTCGTTTATGATAATCATTATCCAACTTGTGCAATTGCTTTTTTCTCAGAAACTTTTCTTTGAGCCAATTACACCATTCATCCATTCCATCTCCATTCAAGCTACTTATTGAGATTTACATCTAGATTTGGATTTACTTCTCTTGCATCTTTAGCTGCTGCTTCAACCGAGAATGGGACATAAGGCAATAAATCTGCTTTTGACACGACCATTAATTCGCTTGTCAAGAACATACGCGGATATTTTTTAGGTTTGTCATCACCTTCAGTTGCTGCTAGGACAGTTACTCTATAATCTTCACCTAAATCAAAAGCTGCTGGACACACTAAGTTTCCTACATTTTCGATAAATAAAAGGTCGACACCTTCCAAGTCGATATGATCTAATGCTTGTAAGATCATTTGTGCTTCAATATGGCACATCCCACCTGTTACAATTTGTAATGCATTAATACCAACTTCACGCATCCGAACTGCATCTCTTTCAGTTTCGGGATCACCTACCAATACTGCAATATTAAGATCTTTACCGAGTCGTTTGCCGGTTTCTTGCATTAACGTTGTTTTACCGCTACCTGGAGAGGAACATATATTGATTACGCAAATATTTGGAATACGATCGCGTATTGCCTTAGCTACAAAATCATTTGCTTTTAAAAGGTTCAATGAAGTATTTTCACATTGAACTGAACCAACTGGCATTTGGTTACTCTTTGGTGTATGTATATTCATGATTTTCTTATTAAATGTTACTTTACTTATTTTCAATTCTTCCCCCTGTATTATTTGATCAGAAGGATTACCGCATTCACAAACGAATCGGTGGAATTGTACTTCAAAATTTTTATTGCAGGATTTACAATATGCTATTATTGGAAGGATAGTTACTTCCAGTTCAACATCTTGATATTCCTTAAATTCTTCAACATATGCCTCAAAAGCATTTTGAATTAATATCGGTTGAATATTGCTTAATAATCCTGCCTGGATTTCAATCTTAACAATGTCTTTGTATGTATCGGGATATGCATCTTCCAATGTTTGGAAAATATCTTTTACTATGGACAGTTCGTGCATTATTCGAGTATTATTTCTTTATCCTTAATTTGCTTGACCTTTGCCTTTTAGCCTTGACAGATTGTATTTCTTTTGGGTTTTCCTTATTTCTTGAAGTAATTTCTACATTGCCTTTATTCTTCAATTTTTCTTGCTCTGTGGAGGCCTGATTTTTTTCTGATATTTTATGTTGAGAAAACTCCCAACATAACTGTCCTAGCATCAGCAAGAAGTCATAGAGTAATTCACCATTATTACCTAATGCTCTAAAAATGACTACATCATCTGCTGCTTGCGTGAATCCGTAAGTAATATCTTCATATTCTTGGGCTAATATTTCATCCAATTCAAGTTTCAAGTCTTTTGCAAAAGAGCTTGAAAACAACAGAGTTGCCTGATGGGTATATCCTTCAAAAAACAGCATTTTTTGAATGGGTTGCTTCGCAGGGCTCAGAAACTGGTTATCAATAAAAATCAATTTCCCATTTCGAAAAATTTTAGTGATTGAATGCAATTGCGTGAAGACAAATGACTCTTTCATATGCACTCTTCCTGAGCAAATAATATCTCCCCAAATCAGGACCCCTTCCTTTTGCAAATGGATTTCATTTTTTGCGAGGAATATTGAGTCTTTGAATGGGGTTATTGGATGCGGTATATATTGTAGGATTGCATCATTGTCTACATGTACTGTAGTCAACTGGGTTGCTCCTTCTTTCATTGGGTGCACTTTGTTAAAGGATTGCGTAAACACCTTTAATTCGGCTTCTTCTTTTGCATGCACGTCAATTGTTAGGATATCGCCATCCATTACACCAGGTGAGGCACTCATAATGATCATTTCAAGGTGTTCATGAAATGTTGGAGACCCATAATAAGTCAATTTATATGGGGCACTATGATAACTTTCTTTCAGTACAGTTTTATGGCCTTCCCTCTCCGCATTGACTTTTATAGCACTTTCCATAAAGCTGATTTAATTTTCTAATAGGGCATATTTTCTAATCCAATTTTTCACATCTTCCAACCCATCTAAGGTCATCATGTTGGTGAAAATAAAGGGTCTTTCTCCGCGCATTTTTAGGGTATCTTTTCTCATTACCTCTAAGTCAGCATTTACGTAAGGTGCCAAGTCGATTTTATTAATCAGCAATAGGTCTGATCTTGTGATTCCGGGTCCGCCTTTTCTAGGCATTTTTTCACCTTCCGCTACGTCGAGGACAAAAATTGTTACATCAGCGAGGTCAGGGCTGAAAGTTGCGGTAAGATTATCGCCTCCACTTTCCACGAATATTATTTCTGCATCTGGGAAACGGTGTGCTAAGTCTTCTACGGCTTCGATATTCATTGAAGCATCTTCACGAATGGCTGTATGAGGGCAGCCACCTGTTTCAACTCCCATAATTCGTTCTGCAGGTAAAGCAGAATTCTGTTGTAAGTACATTGCATCTTCTTTAGTATAGATGTCATTTGTGACTACACAGATGCTGTATTCATCAGACATTGATCTAGTTAGTCTTTCGATCAATGCTGTTTTTCCGGAACCTACGGGTCCGGCTACTCCAATTTTTACATAATTTCTTGCTGGCATATTAAAATTATTTATGAAATATAGATTCTTGTATAAAGTTTTTCATGTTGCATGCATCGGATATCCTGTGCTACACAACAATTTCCTATCAGATTTTCTTGTAGGTCTGGTTGTTTTTCAACCAATTCATTAATCAAGGGTTGCAGTTTAAACAGGATCTGTTGTGCATCCATTTGACTTATCGGCACTAATTTGGCACAGTTTGTTACGATTCCATTTAAGGAATTATAATAGAATGCACTGAGGGCATCCTTATATTCAATTTTCTGAGCTTGGGCATACATAGCAAATGCCATGGCATAGTGTCCATGCATTTCGTTGTTTTGAATGCTTTTCAGATATGTTTTGCACCTAGCAACTGGTTGTAATTTTTCTGTAAGTTTCAGGAATCTTATCCCCAACTTCTTGCTGGCATCTCTAATTTCGAAGGGTGCTTTATAGGCTGTTATCAATGCATCAAGTTCTTGTATTTTCTTTTTAGTGGCTTTGTTCTCACAGATAGTCCAGGTTTTGTGAAAGAATGCAGCATCATTATAGAAGAAACTATATTCTAGCATAGATTTAGCATATTCTTTTGCTGACTTACTGTCCTTAACAATTCCTTTTGTGATGTAAGTTTCGAGGCCATAGGAATGGGTGAATCCTCCAATTGGAAAAACCGAATCATTGATTTGCATCAGGGTCAAAAGTGGGTTCATATTATTCCTCTTTAATTAATACAATCTTGTTTTTATTCTTTGAGTAGTTGTGAATCATTAATACATCAGTTTTCTCAATCACTCTATTTTCGACCTTTGGTTGAAAACCTGCTCTTTGGAGCTGGTTGTACAAAGGGGCTTCAAATGCCGTTATAATTTCATTTTCAGAATTAAAAAAAATCGGGACATGTTTATTTCCAATTTCAAAACATGCAACTGCCATATCTTTCATATTCTGAGGTTTAAAAATTATACAAGAGCATGGCAATATCTTAACGACGATACAAATTTCTTCATCCTCATATAGCACATCTCCCTCAAGAAGTGCTTCAGCGCTAAAGTTTTTAAACCCGAGCTCTCTACCACCTTCACTAAATCCACGGATGATTCTTTTCGTTGTATCAAACCATTCCAAATTAAAAGGGTCAATTAGCCTAGAACCTTGGTGAAAGTTTGCGTCATTGATATTGCCTTTTATAGCTCTTGTAACCAGCATTTCTTATTAGAAAAGGAAATATCTCTGTGCCATTGGAATTTCTTTCATTGGCTCACACGTTGCTAATACTCCATTCACCGTTACCTCGTATGTATCTGGATTCACGACAATATTTGGTGTTGCACTATTATGAACCATATCCTTTTTCATTACTTTACGGCAATTTTTTACAGGCAAACTAGTTCTAACCAAGTTTAATTTTCCAATGTTTCCATTATCAATTGATACCTTTGACACAAAGTTTAGACATACTTTAGGCAATGCTTTACCATAGCTACCAAACATTGGTTTGTATAGTACTGGCTGCGGAGTAGGGATTGAACCATTGGCGTCACCCATTTTAGAGCTCAAGATCATACCCCCTTTGATAATCAATTCAGGTTTCACACCGAACATACTAGTCTTCCATAGAACTAGATCGGCATACTTTCCTTTTTCGATTGACCCTATATATTCATCAATTCCATGAGCCTTGGCAGGATTGATTGTATATTTAGCGATATACCGTTTTACTCTATAATTATCATTGTCCTTACCTTTGTCTTCAGGAAGAGGTCCACGTTGCACTTTCATTTTATGCGCTGTTTGAAAAGTTCTAGAGATCACCTCACCTACACGTCCCATTGCTTGGCTATCGGAACTCATGATTGAGAAGACACCCATGTCTTGGAAAATATCCTCTGCTGCCATTGTTTGTGGGCGAATTCTAGAATCTGCAAAAGCTACGTCTTCTTTGATTTTCTTGTCTAAATGGTGAACAGCCATCAACATATCTAAGTGTTCATCTACTGTATTTACAGTAAATGGTTTTGTAGGGTTAGTTGATGCTGGCAAAATATTAGGATACATAGCGATCTTAATAATGTCAGGTGCGTGCCCACCTCCTGCACCTTCCGTATGGAAAGTATGGATTACACGTCCATCGATTGCAGCTACTGTATCTTCCAAGAAACCTGCTTCATTTAATGTATCTGTATGTATTGCAACTTGTACATCATATTTATCTGCTACTTTTAATGAAGCATCAATTGTTGCAGGTGTTGCTCCCCAATCTTCATGGATCTTTACCCCTAGAGCACCAGCTTCGATTTGTTCTTCAATTGGTTTTGTTGTCGACACATTCCCTTTACCGAAGAAGCCCACATTTACAGGGATATTTTCGAATGCTTCTAACATTCTTTCGATATACCATTTTCCTGGGGTTACGGTTGTTGCGTTAGTACCATCTGCTGGTCCTGTACCACCTCCAATAAAAGTGGTAACACCACTATATAAAGCAGCTTCTACTTGCTGTGGACTGATAAAGTGGATGTGAGTATCGATTCCTCCAGCCGTCAGAATATAACCTGCACCACTATGAACTTCTGTTGAAGCGCCAATTACCATTCCTTCGGTTACTCCTGCTTGGATATCTGGGTTACCTGCTTTTCCTACACCTACAATTTTTCCATCTTTAATACCGACGTCACCTTTTACAATTCCCCAGTGATCAATTATGATAGCATTTGTAATAACGAAATCCAGAACCCCTTCATCTCTGAGTGCTCTTGCAGACTGGCCCATTCCATCACGGATTGTTTTACCACCACCAAATTTGTTTTCTTCACCATATACATTGAAATCTTTTTCGATTTCAATAAATAGCTCGGTGTCTGCCAATCTCACTTTATCACCTGTTGTTGGTCCAAAAAGTGAAGCATATTTATCTCTTGGGATATGCAATACACCATCAATATATTTTACCGATGATTTATCTATACCTAATTTTTCTATTCCGAGTGCATCTAGACGCATTGCTGCTGTTCCTGCTGCTGAAAGACCAACAACTTTGATCCACTCTCTTCTATTCCATGCTGCCATGTTTTTTTCTTTAATGATTATTTGGAATTTCTATATTTCTGATCTTTAATTTTTGACATTGCTGCTGATTTTATCTTAGCATCTGTCACTTTACCGTTGGTCAAATTATTGAAGCCATATACTTCTTTGTTTCCACCAATATCCACAAGGATTACGTTTTTTTCTTCACCTGGTTCGAAACGGATTGCTGTACTGGCCGGGATATTCAAGCGCATACCGAATGCTTTTTCACGATCGAATGACAAAAATTTGTTAGCTTCAAAAAAATGATAATGAGAACCGATTTGAATAGGTCTGTCACCTTCATTTTTCACAGATATGCTCACTGTCTTATGACCTTCGTTAGCAATAATTTCTTCCTTTTTTAGGATGTATTCTCCTGGAATCATATTCTTTAATTTAAAAGGTTATCGAATTGGGTTGTTAACAGTTACTAATTTAGTTCCATCAGGGAACGTCACTTCAACTTGTATATCATATATCATTTCAGGAACTCCTTCCATTACCTGATTTTTTTTCAGGAGTTGGGTTCCAAATTCCATCAATTCTGCCACAGATTTCTTACCAACACGAGCTTCTTCAACAATCTGGGAACTGATATATGCAATGCTTTCTGGATAATTTAACTTAACTCCTTTTTGGAGCCTTTTTGCAGCTAGCTCTCCGGCTAGATACAACATCAACTTTTCAGTTTCTCTTGGTGTTAAACGCATATTTTCTTTAATAAAATTTTCAAACTGTTTATGATTACAATACAGGAATAGTATAGTAGGCTCCTAATGAAACCCTATTGAACTGCTGTTTTATCTACTTCTATAATATTTTTATGAGTTACTGTATTTCCCATATATCCTAGATAGAATCTGAGGTCTTGGGTCCTAAATGGCTTGTGCTGTAACGCGGCGAAGTAGGTATAATTAGTTCTGAAATCATTACCTAATTCCTCATCATTATTGGATCCCGCAGTTTCAATTCCACCTTTTAGCGCGATTTCCCATTTATCTGCTAGAAATTGATCGTACCTAAGAATTGCTGACTTGTAGACAACATCCTTTGCCAATGTTTTATTGGCACCTGTTCTTGCATAAAAGTCATTGATTACAGATGAACCAATCATCACATGGTCAACTGCATAAAAGGAGTATTGAAGGTCCAAATAGATCATTTGGCGATCAGTCTTATATTTGTTTGCTAACGATACTGCGTGATTGATGTTGTTATTAGCGAACTGAGAGATATTGTAGGACCATTTTGTATTGAATTTCTTATCGTCAAATGCTCCAATCCAAGTAAAGTATGCGCCTAGTGGAACTTTTGATGCTTCTAAATCTCCGACAGCATATCCATTATCTGCCAACAGTCTATCAAAACTATGGTTAGATGTATTATAGATTTGAAGATTTAAGGAGTGATTGGGATTTACTTCATAAGATAACATTCCTCCGACCACGAATAAATTGAGGATACGATCGACGTAGTCTGTGAACTTATATTCATAAATTGGGTTGTTTTCGAACTCATAACTACCTACAACTGCACTTTGTTTTCCCAAAGTAACGGCCCATTTATTATCCTTACCGAATTTATATTTTAGGAATGCGAAATCTAATGCAGCTGATCCATTATCTTGGGATGTTGGTGCAAAAGATCTATTCAATCTGAACCTTACTTTATATGACAAGCGCTCATTGTATTCTCCCCCCATCAAAATTCGAGCTTCATCGAGGTTTGCATTCAATTTGTTGTTGTCATTTCCTATATTATTAGCATTTAAACCCGCTCTTAACAGTACGTCGAGGTTAAATAGTTTAGAGGCATTTGGTTCATTTATTATGGTATCTTGAACCGCATCATTCTTTAATGAATCGACGGGTTCATTTGCATTTGTGTTTTGCAGAAACAGGCTAGAAATAAAGGCTATAAGTAGATGTTTTTTCATGTTGAAATATTCAGTATGACCAAATATAGTTTCAACATATAAAAATGAAATTAGCCTGAAATTAGAGCGAGATTAGAAAGATGGTTTGGGGATTTTTACGGTAACGGTTGTTCCTTTATTCTCCAAGGATTCCAAAATCAATTGGGCATCATGTAGAATAAAAATATTGCGCGCTAGGACTAATCCGAGTCCATTTCCATAGATTTCACCGACATTAGATGCTCTAAAGAAAGAATAGTAAATATTGGGTTGATCTTGAGTTGGGATTCCTATTCCTTCATCGGTTATTTTAATAATGACATTAAATTGATCATACTCCAGTAATACCCTTACCGGTTTGTCATTTCCATATTTGATTGCATTTGATAAAATATTGGAGAAAGCAATGTAAAAAAGGTCTGGATTTGCTTTGACCAACAAGTCATCACTATCTTCGGGAATATTTGTTAGGTCAAATCGGACCTTACTTTTGGAATTCAGTTCGGTTTCTGTTTTTATTACTTCGTAAATTAATTCGTCAATTCTCACAGGAAGTATATCCCTGATCTTTCTTTGGCTCCCCAGACTGGACATTACCAAAAGATCCTTAATCATCAATTTCATTCTATTGGTATGATGGATAATGGTATCGATGGAATGATATGCTTCATGAGAAGAGTCTAAATTCATTTGAGCCAACTCAGCCTCCCCCCCAATGATTGTGAGTGGAGTTCTTAAAGAATGAGATGCATTTCCAATAAAACTTTTTTGTAATTGTACTGCAATATCCAGACGGTCTAACATAGAATTATAATTGCTGTAAAGTTGATCTATTTCATCACCTTCACTGCTAAATTTATTTTTGAGCCGATGGTCAAGTGTTGCAATATTTACCTTTTCCAACTCATCGTTCAAAACTTTTAGAGGGTTCAATATTCTATTTGCAAAGTAAAATGCAAGGCCAATTATCAGCATAAAGGATATAAGTCCTCCTGTGACTAATGTTCTATCCAGATCGGCCTGTTCACCATGTCCATAATCATCTATTCCTTCGGAAATAACTAATAGATTTTCAGAATGGAGGCGATCCTCAAAAAATAATGCGACATAGGATACCTTTCCATGCAAGTATGTTGCCTTTCCTTGTTCAATTGCTGTGGTGTAGAATTCTGCTGGCATCGGCAATTCAGGCTTTATCCTCAATTGTTTGCTTCCTTTGACAATTCTTAACAAGTAATCATTTCCTTCGGATAATTGACGCAGGTATTTTCTTTTTACTTCATAATAAATTTGGTTATTATAGGCATCATTCTGAATAGTATGACCGCCAACTATTCTAGCATTTTCTTCAAGCCTATGGAAAAATTTAGTTTGAAGACTATCCCTGGTAAAATAGGACACATAATAAGCGAATAATGCAATAAGGCTAATTGCAATAATTGAAAAGGTTAATATAATTTTTACCTTAATTTTCATTTCTCATCACATACCCCATTCCAATTACCGTATGGATGAGTTTATTTTCAAAATTCTTATCTATTTTTTTACGTAAATAATTGACATACACATCGACTACATTGGTATTCATGCTCACATCCATTTCCCAAACCGCTTCCAATATATCCATTCTTGAAATCACCTTATTCCTATTGACCATCATATATTCCAATAATCTAAATTCTGTGGCAGTTAATATGATTGCTTTTCCGTTTCGGGAAACGCTTTTACTTGCTCTATCCAGGATAAGATCATCTAATTGAATAAGATGCTGAGTGGAATTATTGTTGGATACTTTTCGAAGTTGTCGATGAATTCTAGCTTTTAACTCTTCTAATATAAAGGGCTTTGTCATGTAATCATCTGCGTCGCGATTAAATGCTTCAACGACATCCTCTGTTTGATCAAGAGCTGTTAAGATTAAGATAGGGACATCCGTATCAAATTTCCTAATTTGTCGGCAAACATCTAATCCATTCATATTAGGGAGCATGACGTCCAAAATGATCAGGTCAAATTTCTTTGAGCTGGCAATTTTCAGACCACTCAAGCCATCCATAGCCACAGTAATCTGAAAATCTTCATATTTCAGTCCTCTTTGAATTAAAGAGATTACTGAACTTTCATCTTCTACTAATAATAGTTCCAATAGTTAATGCAATATTTAAAAACGGGTACGGTAATAAATATACAAAATTTAGAAAATTTTTAGCTTAAATTTTAAATTTAGTGATGTTCACCACAATCAAAAAGAAAAAATTATCCTTGCGACAGAATCTCTTTCGCCTCTGTATCTTCTAGTCTATCTATTTCAGAATTCAGTAATTTCAACATTTTATCTTGAACCTTTTTATATTTAGGATTACCATAAATATTTTTGAGTTCCTTAGGATCACTTTTTAGATCAAATAATTCCCAACCATCCACTCGTTTATAAAAACGGATTAATTTATATCGTCCATCACTTACTCCAAAATGCGGGGATACAGCGTGTTCCCCATTTTCGTAATAATGATAGAAGATTTGGTCTTGAATATTCTTTTTCTTTCCATTCAGTAATGATAAGAAAGATTTACCTTGAATGTCCTTAGGAATTTTGGTTCCAGCCAGTTCCAAAAATGTTGGGGCTATATCGACTACTGATACCATTCCTTCGATCTTAGAATTAGGTTTTATCAATCCTGGCATCTTCATCAACATGGGTGTGCGGAAAGATTCTTCGTACATAAATCTTTTATCAAACCAGCCATGCTCACCCATATAGAATCCTTGATCGGATAAATATAGTACTAAGGTATTATCATCGAGTTTATTTTCTTTCAGATAATCTAGTACCCTTCCTATATTTCTATCCATTGATTCTGCCGTATTGAGATAGTCGACCATATAACGATGATATTTCCACTCTGCAAGTTCTTTTCCGCTGAGTTTATCATGTTTTAGTTTTTCATAGATTGGTTTATAATAGTCAACATATGCTTTGAACTGCTCGTCATTCATTCTTTTAAAATTTCCATCTTCCCTCATTTTTTCAATGTTTTCGAACATTTTGAGGTCATAGCCCATTTGCATATCTTTATCTATGCTCATTTCTTGTACTGCTGCAGCTTTTCTTGTTGAGTAGTCATCATAGAATGTTTCTGGGATGGGAATTTCCTTGTTATCATTTTTCCCAAAGTCTTCAATTGCAGGCATCCAGGTTCTGTGTGTATTTTTATGGCCAATAATTAGGCAGAATGGTTCCTTTTTATCTTGTGTATCTAACCAATCCAATGCTCTGTCAGTCACTATATCTGCCACATATCCTTCTTCTCGATCTTGTATTTCTCCTTCACCATTTTTACTGCTGATAAAGTCGGGGTTAAAATAATGACCTTGACCTGGGAGTATGCTATAATAATCAAATCCTTCTAATTTACGGCCGAGATGAATTTTACCAATCCAAGCTGTTTGATATCCATTGTTATGCAGTTCTTTGACAAAAGAGTTTTGACCATGGTTGAAGTTGGATGTTTCATTGTCTTTAAAACCGTTTTTGTTACTATACTTTCCTGTTAACAAGCTTGCACGACTAGG
Organism: Sphingobacterium daejeonense; assembly: GCF_901472535.1. Lineage (NCBI taxonomy): Bacteria > Pseudomonadati > Bacteroidota > Sphingobacteriia > Sphingobacteriales > Sphingobacteriaceae > Sphingobacterium > Sphingobacterium daejeonense. The sequence goes on from NZ_LR590470.1 coordinate 4,268,964, forward strand.
TCCACAGATTGAGTTTGTGACATATCCTTTAGTGAAAGTTGCACCTTCACTTGCTATACGGTCAAGATTTGGGGTATTTGCTATTTTGGATCCATAGGCTCCTATTGTCTGATAAGAATGGTCATCAGAAATAATAACTACAATGTTAGGTTTGTTTTGAGCAAATGCACAAAAACTGAGCATGCATACGCATAGGATAGATAGAATTCGCATGTATAATATTGTTTAGGAAGCTTCAAATATAAGCATTGCTTCGGAATCCTCTTGCTTTTGGATTTCCAATTTTAATTTCTTCATCATTCTTTTTTGTAGGCTTGAATGTTTAGGATCGTTATATAAGTTTTTCATTTCTCTGGGATCCAGAGATAAATCATATAGTTCCCAAGCATTTACTTTATTGTAGAATCGAATAAGTTTATACCTGCCGTCACTTACTCCGAAATGAGGAGATACATTATGTATTCCATCTTCATAATAATGATAGTATAGAATATCCCTTTTTCCTTTTCCTCCTTCAATTATTGATTTAAACGACTCTCCCTGAATTTCTTGTGGCACTTCTACTCCGGCTATTTCAAGCATAGTGGGGGCTATATCTACCGTCATTAACAGATCATTTACTTCTCTTGATTTATTAATTTTTTGAGGATATCGCATTATCATAGGGGTCCTAAATGACTCTTCATACATAAATCTTTTGTCAAACCATCCATGTTCACCCATGTAAAAACCCTGATCAGACATGTAAATGACGATTGTATTATCACTAAGATTTTTGTCATCCAAATAATCCAGAACCTTTCCTATATTTCGATCCATTGACTCAGCAGTATTTAGGTAATCGATCATATATCTTTGGTACTTCCATTCGGTCAGTTCCTTACGGTTTTTAAACTGATGGTTATCATAATCCTTTTTAACCTTAGCATAATATTCTCTGTATTTCTGTTTATCATCGATATCCATTCGATAGAAATTATGCTCTTTGTTTCTTTCTTCTTCTGATTTAAAAATTTTTAAATCGTAGTCCAGTAGTAGATCTTTACTGATTTGCATTTCTTGGATTTTTGCTGCTTCCCGTTTATCATAATTATCATAGAAATTTTCTGGCAAAGGGAATTTTTTATGGTCGTTTTTTCCAAAATCCTGCGGGTCGGGGTGCCAACTTCTATGCGTTGCTTTATGTCCCAAAATCAAGCAGAAGGGTTTATCCTTATTTAATGTATTTAACCAATTGATTGCTTTTTCAGAAATAATATCTGACACATATCCTTTTTCAATTCTTAATTCACCTTTTTGGTTTTTTAAATTCCGGATTGAAATATGATCCCTGATTGATAAGTACATCAAAATAGTCAAATCCTTCTAGTGTATCTCCAAGGTGCTGTTTGCCTATCCAAGAAGTGCTGTATCCTGCTTTTCTCAATTCTTTGGCGAATGAATTTTGGCTATGGTCAAAGTGTGATTTTTCATTTTCCTTATAGCCATTTTTATGGCTGTATTTCCCAGTCAATAAACTTGCACGACTTGGTCCACACAATGAATTGTTTACATAAGCTCTATTGAACAATATCCCTTCTTTAGCAATTCGATCAATATTGGGTGTGCTTGCTATTTTCGATCCATAAGCAGATATGGTTTGATAGGAATGATCATCAGAAACGATAATGATAATATTAGGTTTTTGCTGCGCAATTAAGGCACTGAAAGACAACAAACTAAGAGTTAGAAAGGTTAAAAACTTGTACATAAGATTAAATATACGATTTCAATGGTAATATTGACACTTTTAAAGATGACAGAAAATGAATAAAATTCTAGTTGAACAAATTTGTATAATCAATAAAAAAGAGGACTTTTGCCATATAATTCCCAATGATGAAAAAGATTATTTCCCTTATTTTATTAGTAATTTCCAGTCAATATCTATTTGCTCAAGAAGAGGTCTATAAAATTGATTATACTCTTTTTGTTGATGATTCCTTTAAATCTAATTTACAAGATATAGATTCTACTAATGAAAATACAGATCTGTTGATTTCTATGTTGGAAGGATTTAAAAACGAATCACTTTTATCTGCATGGGTGGGAAAAGAAAAAAATAAAATTCAATCCAATTACCTTGATGTATGGATTCAACTAAGAGATACTAAAGCGAAAACTTTGGTTCGTCTTGACACCAGCAATTCAACTTATTCGACTATTGCATACAATGGCGAACCAAATTTACTGTTAAAACCGGTCCAACTATCAACTGAAACAAAAACTATTGCTGGCCAAGAATGTAAATTGGCAATTTTTGAATTTGATTTTGACGATATGGAGATTGAAGAAACACCAAAAATTGAAGTTTGGTATTCAGAAAAAATCCCACAAATCGTTTGGGGTGAATATCAATACTTAATTGATGTTCCAGGTGCTGCTCTGGAAATCTCAACATCTGGCGTTTCTTTTATTGCTAAAAATGTTTCAAAATTAACTGTTCCCAACTCATTTTTTGACATTCCTGATGGTTATACGGAGGTTGATAGCTTAGACCCAGATTATTCTGAAATGTTTGAAAACATAGAGATGGGCGAGGGTATTTTAGCCTATTTTGACCAAGATCTCAATAAATATGGGATGAAAAAAGAGAATGGGGAAATAATTACAGAGCCCATTTTTGGTTCCATTACTCCTTTTAACAACAAAATTGCAATAGCTTTTTATGATTTAGATGGGTTTGCTTTGATCGACGTAAATGGTAAAAATGTAAGCAAAACAAATTTCGAATATATAGGGTTTGATCCAGAATTAAATGCTTATCAATATATGCTTGATGGTAGAATGAGCATGATGGATGACAAAGGGAATCCTATCTGGAAAAACTCATATGAATATTTCACTCCATTTACGGGGAATTATAGCATTATTTCAGAAAATGGCCAAAGTGGAGTAATTGATAGAAAGGGAGATATTGTTGTTCCATTAACGGAACACATTATTGTTTCCAATGATATCTTCCACTATATTACAGAGGAGAAGAATGAATTCAAGGCTTATGAAATCAAGAGCAATAAATTTGTGATTTCAGGCTATGCGTATCTAAGTACTACCAACTCAGAGAATTTATTTAAAGCATCGGAGGACGGAGAGAATTTCGGGCTGATTAATAAGAATGGAGAAGTGATTCTACCCTTTGAGTATGGGTATATTTCTGATTTCACCAATGGTCTTGCTACGGCCATGAAGAATGGAGAAAATGAGGAAGTAACTATCAATACACAAGGTGAAATAATAAACGATTGATAAGATGAGATACCAAATCAACACCTTACATCGTGGACGATTTATCTGGATCCTTTTAGGGTCCTTGTTTTTTGTTGGGTATCTATTGTCACTGACCACATTACAGGAAATCTATAAAATTCTTATTCTTTTGTTTTGTATTCCAGTGATTATGTGGTCGGCTGTTAGGTTCAGCAAAGATACTTCTACATGGGAAATCATAGACAACAAAATTGTTATAAACATCTTTGGAAAAGAAATTCTGTTACCTATAGACAGTATCGCTTATATCAAGAACCACATTCGTTCGGGCGGAAATCTAGTTGTATTCCATAAAAAAGGCAAATCTGGCGCTACCCGAATTTGGAGGAACAAGATATTTGCCAATAATGACCAATTCGATCCGCTGATTTCCCATCTTAAAGAACTCGGAATCGAGATTATGATCGGTTAGACTTCTTATTTTCAAATGTTAAATTTTATATATTTGACATTATGAATCTAAAACAATCTTTTTGGCCTATTATTATTGGTCCTTAGCACCCTTACCAGTTTTGCTCAGCGCAAAGGTTATTGGGATCAGAAAGTGGATTATACCATGGAAATTGATGTCAATGAAAAGACTTTCCAGTATGATGGTAAAATGAAGCTTAAATACAGCAACAATTCGGGGCAACAACTTCACAAAGTTTATTTCCATTTATATTTCAATGCTTTCCAACCTGGGAGCTTTATGGATGAGCGTTTAAAGAACATTGCAGACCCTGATGCTAGGATGGTGACCAATATTGGGACTAAAGAAAAGCCTGTTCGCCAGAGTCGTATTTCCGTATTGACCCCCGATCAAATAGGATATCAAAAAATTGAATCTGTAAAATACAGAGGTTCAGAAGTTGCATTCAAAGAGGATGGTACTATTTTGGAAGTTACCCTTCCCAGTGCGATCAATGATGGTGAGACTGTAGAATTTGATTTAACATGGAAGGCTCAGGTTCCAGAGCAAATTCGTCGCAGTGGGCGTAATTCTAGGGAAGGTGTTGCTTTTTCAATGACTCAATGGTATCCAAAAATGGCTCAATTTGATGAATTCGGTTGGCATTTAGATGAATATGTGGGTCGTGAGTTTATTGCACCATTTGGGAATTTTGATGTTACTATCCATATCAATAAAGATTATGTTATTGGATCATCGGGAAAATTACAGAATCCTTCAGAAGTAAAAGGATATGTTAAGAATGCTAAGATCAAAACAAAAAACAATAAGGCTACCTGGCACTACAAGGCTGAAAACATTCATGATTTTGCTTGGGCAGCAGATCCTAAATTTGTAGTTGATTCAGCGAAATCTAAAGGAGGAGTAACGGTTTACACTGTTTTTTTACCTACAGACAAAGAGGTTACGGATAATTGGAAAACAGCATTAGGATTAGCAACGGAATTTTTCGATTTCGTTGGGGAGCGATTTGGAGCTTATCCATGGAATACGTATACCGTTGTTCAAGGTGGTGATGGTGGCATGGAATATGGTACAGCTACCTTAATCACAGGCGGAAGAAACCTTAAAGGTTTGGTAGGGGTTATTTTCCATGAGGCTGCGCACTCGTGGTATCAACAACTTTTTGGTATCAATGAGACTGTTGATGAATGGATGGACGAAGGATTCACCAGTTATATCGAAGAGGTTGCTAATACTGAGCTTTTCGAAAAACCAACAGCTCGTGCATTAAACCCAATCGGTTCTGCATATACTTCCTATTTTAGGCTTGCAAAATCGGGACTTGAAGAGCCTATGAGTCTTTTGGCAGATTATTATAACACCAATTTTGCATATAGCATTCAAGCTTATAGCAAGGGTGGCGTTTTAGCTGAACAAATGGGTTATGTCATTGGTAAGCAGAATTTGAATAAGACTTTTCTTAATTTTTATGATATCTGGAAGCTGAAACATCCAACTCCTAATGATTTCAAAAGAGTAGCTGAAGAAACATCAGGAATAAACTTGAAATGGTATTTCAATCTATTCATCAATACGACAAGAACTATCGATTATGCAATTTCCAAAGTGTCTGAAGATAGCATAGAGCTTGTTAACAAATCCAATTTTGCAATGCCGATTGATCTTTTGGTAGAATATGAAGATGGCACAAAAGAATTGTTCTATATTCCATTGCGTGAAATGAGAGGTGAAAAGCCTGCAGAAGATTATGCAATATATCAGGGTGTGACAAGAACAGTTTTAACCGATTGGTTTTGGACGAAACCGAAGTATTCAGTTCCTGTTAAAAAGAGAGTGAAACAAGCTTGGATTGATCCTACACAAAGATTGGCAGATATAAACCAGGAGGATAATTCTTATAGTAAATAAGATATGGGAAATGGGATGTGAGATATGAGATGTGAGATTTGCGAAAAGCACCGTTAAATGACAATTTAGAAATAATAATATAATTTAAGAAAAGCCTTGAGATGATCCTCAAGGCTTTTCTTATGAATATTGTTTTGGACAAATAAATGCCTGTAAAGGGACACAGTTTTTACTTTAATCCTCTGATTTTGATTAGCTGTTCTTTCAATTCTTTAACGATTTTAGGGTTTTGTTTGGCGATATTGTTCTTTTCGCCCGGATCTTTTTCTAAATCGTATAATTGATCTTCTGGATTGTTTCCTAATTCTATATTGGTAAGTTTTGCGACGGCTTGTCCTTTGCTTGGCAGGATATATTTCATGTGACCTTCGGTGATTGAATTAGTTCCAGCTGACCTTACAAGGAATTCACGTCCTGTTTTGTCTTTACCTATAAATGATTCCCATATATTTTCACTGTCCAATTCATCAATTTGTGGAATACGAGATCCAAAATAGTTAGCAAAACTAGACAGGAAATCAATTTGGCAGACTAATGCGTCTGATGTTTGTCCTTTTTGAATTTCTTTTGGCCAGCTTATAATAAATGGCACCCGGGTTCCAGCTTCGAAAGCAGAATATTTTCCTCCTCTGAAAGGTCCAAAAGGGTTGTGCCCATTTAGTTGAGTCACTGCCCCATCCTCATAACCGTCATCCAAAACTGGTCCATTATCACTTGTGAATATTACGATCGTATTTTCATATAGCCCATTATCTTTCAATGTTCTTACGATTTCCCCTACAGTATGATCCAATTGTAGAATTGCATCTCCCCTATATCCCAAACCACTTTTCCCCTTAAACATTGTTGCAGGCATTCTCGGCACATGGGGTTCTGTAGCATGGTAACTCAAGAAAAAAGGTTTGTTTTTATGCTCGCGGATATATTGGATTGCTTTATCTGCAAAAGTCAGTGTTACTTCTTCATCTACCCATCTTGCTTGATTTCCTCCGGTCATCCATCCTATCCTACCTATTCCATTTATGATGGTATTATTATGGCCATGGTTAGGACTGGCTATCATTTTTAACAGTTCTGGATTTTCGAGCCCAGTTGGTTCATTTCCGATTTTTTCTTTATAGGACACTTGAATTGGGTCATTTGGATCAATACCCATTACGTTATGTCCTTCTAAAAATACGGTAGGTACCCTGTCCGCAGTTGCAGGGAAAATATAAGAATAATTATAACCTACTTCCAAAGGTCCAGGCTTAACAGATCCATTCCAATCTTTTTCTATTTGTTCTCCTAATCCCAGATGCCACTTTCCAACAATGGCTGTTTCATAACCCTGTTGTTTAAATAGTGTAGGCAATGTTAGATCTTCTTGGTCTATAATGAGTGCGGCATCTCCTGGAAGTACTCCGGTTCCAGATTTCCGGAACGGATATTTACCCGTCATCAATGAATACCGAGATGGAGTGCATGTAGCAGCTGAGGAGTGACCATTCCTAAATCGGATTCCATCCTGAGCAAGCGAATCAATATTTGGCGTTTTTATCTTTGTTGCTCCATAAGAACTTAGATCGCCATAACCAAGATCATCCACGTAGATTATTACGACATTAGGTTTATCTTGAGCATTAGTGATTAATGGAAAGAATAAGAGAAATATTTTGAAATAATTGATAATAGATTGCATAATATTCGATTGGGTTTAGAGTTCATTCGAATATAGGGCTTTTGATTCGTGATAATAAGAAATAGTTTGGATTTCTGCTGGTTGGTGGGGACACTAACCAGGGCGATAAACTGAGTCGTTGGACACCAACCAGGGCAATCAACGGAGTCGTGGGGGCAACAATCAGGGCGGCAAACCGGGTTTTTGGGACACCAAGCAGGGCAATGCCGTGGTCGGTGTCCTCACCGACCACTATTTGGACCGACAAGTAACCAGGGCGATTTTAATCTATTTAATCACTCCCCAATTCTTGTTTGCTTTATCTCCCAATTCTAATTCTAAGGTTCCCCCTTGGAGGATATCTTTGTGTGTTATTTCGGGTTTGTTGATAAGCTTGCCATTTAGTTTTGCTGATTGGATATATTTAAATTTATCGGATGCGTTTTTGGCTAGAACAGTGAATGTTTTGCCATTTTCCAATTTGATTGTTGATTTTTCGAAAAATGGTGAGCCAATACTATATACTCCTGATCCGGGAGTTACTGGATAGAAGCCCAGTTGTGAGAACACTACAAATGAGGATAATCCACCTCCATCTTCATCCCCTGGCACCCCCATTAGATCATCCTGAACCATTGTTTTATTAATGTTTTGATTCTTTTCTGAGTCATCCATGGCTGACCTGCATAATTATAGAGATAAGGGATATGCAAAGAAGGTTCATTAGCCATTGAGAATTGTCCGACATTACCTGTGTGATCTGGCAATTGCTGATAGAAATCAAATTTTGATTTGCCTAAAGGTTGAACAAAACATTTCATCTAGATACTGTACAAATTTTTGGTTTCCACCCATCAAATTGATTAAGTCAGGGATATTATGTTGAACATCCCAACGATAGATCCATGCGTTGTTTTCGCCATAGTATTCTCTAGCACCCTGTCCCCCCGAGAAAACATAATCGAAAGGTTGAATGAATTGGCCTTTTTCATCTTTGGGGTGGAAGAATTTTGTTTCTTGGTTGAAAAGATTCCTATAGTTGAATGACATTTTCATAAAACGGTCGTATTCATCTGTTTTGCCCAAATGCTTAGCTAATTGAGCTAGGCACCAAAGATCATAGGATGTTCCAAGAGTTACCGCAACGGGTTGTCTACGTTCGAAATCATGTACTTCGGTATAGATTTCCTTTTCTCCCGGATTTAATGCAGGGATATATCCTTTGTCCACAAAGAATTGGTCCATTTTTCCTGCTGGTTTTCCTGACCATGGTGCTAATGTTTTTTCTGTAATTGCACCTTTGGCGGCACGATATGCTTCCTCGACATTAAAAGAACGGATTCCTTTTTCGTATGCATCCAATATGGCAGCTACGCCATGATTGGAGTTCATCCTACGACTATCCCCATTGATTTCTGGGAATGTTGGCAACCAAAAGTTATCCATCTGTTCAGACATCCTAACAAAAGATTGTAAGATATTACCTTCTTTTTTGGTATCGATCAAAACATTGAGTGGATGATGAGCACGATAAGAGTCCCAGATCCAATCATCTGTAAAGAAAGGTGTTCCTTCATCATTATGTACTTTGCCATCGAAAGCACTAAAATAGCGACCATCTTCAGAAATATTTACCGGCCGTTCGAATGTCCTATATAAGGATGTATAGAAAATATTTTTATCATTTTCATTATTTCCTTCAACCTTCAATTTGCCTAGTGCCTTATTCCATGTTTGCTTACCAATTTCTTCAATTTTAGCTAAGTCAAAATCTTTAATTTCTCTATTTACATTTGCTTTTGCTTGAGCTGCATCAATAAATGAAATTCCATAACGTACCGAAACAGACTTTGTACCATTAGGAAATGTCAAAATCAGGTTAGCATTTTCTCCAGAAGATTCAGAATTATTACTGATTTTTCCGTTTTTGATTGAACCGATCTGAGCGGGATGTTTTTGAAACTCGGCGTAGAGATACACTTTTGTGTTATTTCCGATATCTTGACTTCCTGACAATCCTTTTCCATCCCATTTTATATCTCCTTTTCTTGTATTGAAAATTAATTGGGGCGTTCCTTCTTTTTCAAAGTTCAATTCATAGATTGCAGATTGGTGAGATACTGCGAAATCTACTTGAATATTATCCTGATCTAAATAAACTGAATAACTATACGGATTGATCGTTTCTTGATCATAGCTATAATTTATTACAGGTTCTAATTCTCGGGTTCCAGATGTCAGGGGGCTCAGATTGAATGCAGAACTTCCTCGGTGGCTAGTTACGATTAATGGCAATCCGTTAATTCTATCTGAGGTGTAATCTCCTCTTTCAGGATAGACCCGCAACAAAGAATTAGGGAGGTGAACTGTTGGGAAGGTTGGAACCAAAAGATGTGAGATATTACCCATATAAGGGTTCACATAATCTACTTCGGTTTTTTGGGCAAAAGTTTGGAATGCAGATATGCACATCAATGCCAAAGGCATTATTGATTTGGTTTTGCTCCACACCTTTCCTAGTTGAGGAAGTCTGATACTAAACATATGTTTGAGAAATTTTGGTCTATTCTCAAATTTAGCAAAAAAAACAGAATGAGCAAGTCGCTTAAAAGGTTTTAGCTAGTTGATATTGAATTCAGGTCATATGAATAAACAAGCCTTTGACAGTCTTATAATTATTGTTTAAAAGACTATTATTTTATCTGCATATGTTCCAAATGCTTTCCCATTAACCATTTTTCTCCAACAACTTTAAAACCTAATCTTTCATAGAGTTTTTTGGCTTTAGGATTATCATCATCTACAAGTAATCCCAATACTTTTCCCTGTTTAGACACATACTCATCAATTAGGTGCAAGATTATTTTAGACCCTAATCCTTTTCCTTGTTGTTCAGGATTTACACCAATACAATCAATATAATATTCTCCGTCTTGGGTTTCGTTCTCTGGATTGAATTCTATATTGAATTGTTCAGTCACAATTTTTGCCACAGGTTCTCTTAATTCTTCCAATCTACCACCATCATAAATCAATGCAGTTGCTAACACTTTTCCGTCATCTTCAATCACCCAGTTATTATCATAGGAATATTGATTTCCTTTTTGTTGCACTAGCTGTACTAAGAACCTCAAAGCTAATTCTCGATCTCTTTGTCCAATAAAGCGATAGGTAATTTCTTCCATTGCCAGTAATAAATATGCAGCAATTTGTTCAGAATCCTGAAAGGTTCCTTGTCTAATTATCATATTATTTTATTGTTTTTTAATAATATAGTAAAAATCAATCAAGTGATGCCATAATTAACCTAAATCCTTCGTCAGTCCAGAGAAAATCCAATGACTTTTGGCTATTTTTATTTCCATTGAAGTTATTTATGACGAGTTGATATACTGGATATTCCCAATCTTTGGCATCTCCACAATGATTTATATACTTATAAAACGCGGGGCTATCAAAAATAAAGGTATTTAAATGGCTTTTTGATATAAAGTAATCAGCTGAACCATCCATGATACTCTGAAGAATAGGTTTGATTTTATCAAAATTTTCATCCAGGTATTCCATAGAATCTTTCTTTTGCAAAGATGTATTATTGGTCCAATAGGTAATAGTGTCAAAACACAATTCACTCAATAACTCTTCACGAATATCCAATGCAAATTGTTGCTTGATTGTAGTTAGCAATGCTTTTTCAAAATTCAGGAAAGCGAACTTTTTACCATCAATGGTTGTAAATTTTTCCCAATCATCACCTTCAATATAGGTTCCATCTATACTAACGAGATGAAAATTAAGTTCATCTCCAATTGGAAATTTTTGAATTAATACATTGTTATTAGTATCGATCAGAAAGGTATTTCCTCCTTCCCAATAAGTATATTCAGAATTGGGATGAGTTTTTTTTCTGACTGCATCTTTCAGTACTGCGATCATTCCATTTTTCACCCGATCAATATGGCTATATATAGCTGGGATTTGAATTTCTCCTTTTGAATTGAGCAAACCCATTTTATCAGTTTTCTGGTCTCTAAATCTAATAAAACCTTCATTTTCACAGTCTGGCACATTATCAAACATATACAGACTATCCTTCCCTACCCTTTTTCCCTCTTTTGTCAAAAAATAGGATAGAATACGGTCATCCTTTGTTGGTTCTAAGACTGATATAATATTTTGAAAAGAATCGGGGATTCCGAAACTAGCATCGATTTTTGCAGGAATTACGATTTCACCCTTAGCGTTTTTATATCCAACTAAAGTACTATCTTGATTAAAAAAAGCATGCATTTTTTCCTTATTCTGGGCATTAACAGGATATGCAAAAAGCATTGAAATTAAGATTAAAGCGATGTACTTCATAAGTTGATATATTTAGATCAGGGACTTATCTTTTTTTCTTAATTTTCTTTTTCTTTTCGAGTTGTTCGATTCTAGCAGTAAGGGCAGAAATTGTTATTTCTTGCGATTGTATTGTTGCTTGTTGGGCGTTAATGACCTTTTCAAGAGCGGCAGCGAGGGTTCCATTTTCGACGGGTTTGTCAATTTTAGAAGGTAGAGTTATAGCGACCTCGTGGGTATGATGGTTATCTTCTTTTAACATTTCACCTACACCTGAAATCAACCATTCTGGGGAGACATCTTGGTAAGTAGTTAAAATAGTAGCTATAGCATCAGATCCCAATGCTGAATTCTTTTGAACTCCTTTAAAATTAGCATAGGACAATCCTAAACCTTTGAAAAATTCGACTTTGTGAATTCCTTTGGATTCTGAGATTAAAAGTACTCTTTCTTTGATATTGGTCATTGTATCTAGTGTTAATAAGTTTGGATAAAATATAGACTAAATTTATTAATTATTTCACTAACATCAATAACTTAACAATAAAATAACGGTTGATTTATATAGAAAAACTTTGAAAGGATAAAAAAAGGAACCCAATTTGAATTGAGTTCCTTAAAGATTTTTTCAACGAAAGCTGTTGAACATTTCGAATATGAATTCTATTAGAATTTGAAGTTAACCCCAAGGTTAATTGCGGAAATAGATCCATCATTAGATACTCCACGGTAACCACCGTAAACCTCATAAGAAGGTTGTTGGTATCCTAATTTTGGCATATAATAAAATCCGCCATCACCTCCACCGCTAGTTACAAAAGCATATCCTAAATCAGCTCCAATAAAGAAGTTTGGAACGATTGAATATTGCCCTGAGGCAGCTACTGGCACAAAATTTACATTTTCAGCACCAAGATCTTTCAATTCAGATTTGATAAAATAGTTTTGAAAACCTGCAGTTGGCCCCAATTGGAAGTTCTCACTGATATTCCATAAATAGGCTAAATCAGCTCCAGCAGTGAATGAAGCAACATCAGCAACATCGCCTACCGGCAATCCGATATTCACACCCGCTTTGAATTGACCTGGAGTTTGAGCATTGGCACCAACCCCAATTAATAAAAGGGCAGCAGCAAAAATTAATTTTTTCATTTGGATAGTTTTATATGATATATAACGTTTAAGATCGCAAAAATCGTTCCACATATTGTTTTAACCATAATTAAAAATCGAACTAGCCTACTAAAGTAAATGTCATAACATTATTCGGGTTATTCGGCCCTGCCGTATTTACCAAGTTAATTATTTAGGTTTTATGGGTCCATCCTCTTCCGTAATTAAAAATCTCCTTGGATATGATGAACCCAATAAGATTAGAAAAAATCTCCTAAATCCTTCAGTTAGTATTTAGAAAATAGCAGATTAATTGACATACGAAAAATTCCTAAATACGAAGCAATTCTATATTGTAATAGTTATTGGCATATTTTTACAACAATCTTCCGCGTAACATTACTTTACTTTTTACAACATGAGTTAAAACTCGTTACACATCATTTAACTTATGCAGCTATGTGGCATCATTTAAAAATTGATAAAGATCTACATTAATATAAAAGTTTTCTTAACCAATTTTCTGAAGATGAATCAGTTTTAATTCAACTAATTGTTCCAAATAACGCGAAGCAGTTTGTATAGAAGCATTTAGATCTTCTACTACAAAGTATATTTTTGTATACGGGTGCTTAAATAAATTGTTAATTAAATCTTGAGGTTAAATTTTTAGCAATTCTTTTCGAATCCTTTCTTTATAAGACTGCTTTAACCTTTTAATATATTTAATAATAAAAATAGTCTGTACCGATGTCTTTTCAATTGCCTCTAGCATGAATAAAACCCATTCATCCCACTCATTTGGATCGCGTATATATTGAAGAAGCCTATAATTATGGGATTTATTTTGATTTATGTATCGACTTGAACATAGTATCGGAAGGTATAATTATTCCTTTTTTACCATATATAGTATGTTGATAATACGCCCTGTTCTTCCATTACCATCGTAAAAAAAGTGAACACTTTCAAATTGATGATGAACAATAGCTAATCTGACAAAAGGATCAAGATCCGATAGAAGATGCAGATTTTGACAGTGGACATACATTCAAAGTAGAAACATTACAGCAATAGCCTTAGCCCAGTTTATTGCTTACGATGTTAGGCCAGAACTACGTCAAAAAGGTGCTACCGATACCTCGAATCTAGTTGTCCTTTTTTTCATTAAATGATGAAATGATATATGAATATCATAACGAATTATTTGATGAAACAAATGGTATAATTTTCGAAAGCATAGGCCCTATTGTATTAGGGAGAGAAAAGAGAAAAATTGAAAATAGCAATAAGGGATTAGTAATAAGACTAAATAATATTTTAGAAAAGCATATACAAGAGGGAGAAAATAGTGCATTTGTACGATTAATGATTAATCCATCAAAGGATTATTCCGCCATTGAAAGTGTTGTAAACGCATTAAAAGATATGAAAAAAGGTTTTAATAATTCTATATAAATATCTTTTATCCTTAATTCCTTACCTTTGCCTCATAACATCTACGCGTGCACCCCATGTTCTATTTTCATATTCCATTTTGCAAACAATCATGTCACTATTGCGACTTCCACTTTAGCACTTCTTTAAAATACAAGGAAGAGCTTTTGGATGCTATGCTAAAAGAAATGGAACTAAGGGCATCCTATCTTGAAGATAAAAAAGTGGAATCCTTATATTTTTGGAGGGGGAACTCCTTCGATATTGGAAGCTAAAGAAATCGATAAGCTAATTGGACAGGTTGCCAAATATTTTGAAATCAGTTCAGGTGCTGAAATTACATTGGAAGCAAATCCTGATGATCTTGATAAAAAGAAAGTTCAAGATTTAAGAAATACAGAAATCAACAGGTTCAGTATTGGAATCCAATCATTTTACGAAGAAGACTTAATATGGATGAATCGGGCACACAATTCCGAGGAAGCAAAATCTTCCATTATGCGGGTTCAAGATGCTGGATTCGAAAAACATAACTTGTGACTTGATTTACGGCTTCCCTTTACTTACAAACACTAAATGGAAAGGCAACATGCAACAGTTAATCGACCTTGATGTTCCGCATATTTCCTCTTACTCCATGACGGTTGAAAAGAAAACCGCACTTGCCCATATGATCAATAAAGGCAATACTCCCACACTTAACGAAGAACAAAGTGCTGAACAGATGCTGATGTTAGTCGACACCCTGACTTCAAGCGGTTATGAACACTATGAGATATCGAACTTTGCTAAACCTGATCGATACGCAAGACACAACAGCAATTATTGGAAAGGAAAGTCCTATTTAGGAATCGGTCCTTCTGCCCACTCTTTCAATGGGACTTCAAGATCCTGGAACATCGCCAATAACGCTCTTTATATCAAAGGAATTCTTGCCAAAGAGCTTCCTTTAGAAACTGAACAGTTAAGCAAAAATGATCGTTTTAATGAATATGTCATGACGAGCCTAAGAACGAAATGGGGAATTGACATAAAATATGTCGAACGTGAATTTGGAAGTGATTACTTAAATAGTTTACTGGAGAACATTGAAGAATATGAGTATAAAAAAGATGTCAATATTTCAGATCAGGGCATAATTACTCTTACTCCAACTGGAAAACTCCTAGCAGACCAAATTGCTTCAGAATTATTCATTTTAGATTAAATACAGGAAGGAATTAACCCCTTCTTTTCACTAAACTCGAGATTAGTTATCTCCTTTCCAACAGGGAAAAGTATTTCAAATTCAAATCTCATTTAAAAAATAAATTTAAACCCCTAAATATATTTTGAATTGCAGTTTTAAAAGTAAAATTTAATAATAAGCTTTGTGATTCACTAAAATTTTTAACTAGTTAACAGTAACTTAATATCACAATTATAAATTTGGCTCGACACTTAACTTAGCCTTTGAAAATCAATGAAGCGTTTCACGGATGTCCAGTTATTTCATCACATTAAAAATAATAACAGATTTGCATTTTGCGAATTAGTAGATCGCTATTCTGAAATTCTATTCCGTTTTATCAATAAACGTATTCAATGTCGTGAAGACAGTAAGGACATTTTACAAGAAGTGTTTTCTAATTTTTGGTTGAGAAGAGATAAGATAGAAATTACAGATTCTTTATATCCCTATTTATTTACTTCTGCAAAAAATGAAATCATCGATCGTATTTCTAAAAACAAAAAGTATCAAACTCAGCTTTTAATATTTTCAGATTTCCTTACTGACATTGTCAGTTATTCATCTGAAGATGTCTTAATGGCGAAGGAATTAGATTCATTGATTTTTAAAGAAGTGAACAAAATGCCAGCAACCATGAAGGCAGTATTTGAACTAAGTAGGAATAATAAAATGACTATAAAAGATATTGCCAAAAATTTAACTATCTCAGAACAGACAGTAAAAAACAATATTTCACTCGCCTTACATCGACTCAGACTAAAATTCAAATAAATTTTATTTTTTTTCGGTACTATCACATCTTTCCTAGGTTTATAGGAGTATATGCAGGAAAAAGATAATATCCAATATTTCCAAGAACTTCTTCAAAAGTATAAAGAAGGTAAATGTACTATTGAGGAACAAGCAATAATTAATGCTTGGTTTTATCATGGTTTTGATGACAAGGATGAATCTTTGGATGAAAAAGAAATTGAAACTATATCTAGAGAATTAAATGAAAGAATCAATGATTCAACATCGTCAGTAACAAGTAAATCATTTTCCTTCTATAAATATTTGTCAATAGCAGCAATTCTATTTGCTGTATTTTTGATTTCTTTTTTCGTTTTCAAAACATCATAATTCAAATGTCACTTTAAGTAATAATTCAAGTTTAGATTCGTCAAAAATTGATTTATTACCTGGAAAAAGATTTGCAATAATTAAATTTGAGGATGGAACAGTTGATGAAAATCCAGATTCTACAACTGAAAAGTATTCATCAAACAGCTCTAAGGTCTTAACCATGGAAGTACCAATTGCTTCAACTTTTTCGCTAATTCTAAATGACGGCACCAAAGTATGGTTAAATTCTTCATCTAAAATTTCCTATCCAACTAAATTTGATTCTGATATCCGAAAAGTAACCATCGAAGGAGAGGCTTATTTTGACGTTGTCAAAGATATAGACAGGCCATTTATCATTGAGGCAAATGGAACAGAAATTCAAGTTTTGGGAACATCATTTAATGTTAATGCCTATAACAAAATAGTGTCAACCACCTTAGTAGAAGGTTCTTTGATAGTTTCCAACGGAAATAATTCTTCAATAATCAAGCCTGGTCAAGAAGCTATTACCAATGCTGGGGTTATCGAGATCGCAGAACCAAATTTGTTAACCAAAACTGCTTGGCAACGAGGTGAATTTTTCTTTGATGGCAATAATCTCCATGAAATCTTGGAGCAATTAAAACGATGGTATAATGTTGATGTGGAGGGATTAGATCAACTAAATTACAAATCTACCTTTAAAGGTAGTATTGACAAGGATCAAAATCTTTCCAGTGTATTAAAAATCTTAAACTTAGCTACTGGAAAAAATTTAGAGTTAATAAATAAAACAATTATTATCA
Organism: Sphingobacterium daejeonense; assembly: GCF_901472535.1. NCBI lineage: Bacteria > Pseudomonadati > Bacteroidota > Sphingobacteriia > Sphingobacteriales > Sphingobacteriaceae > Sphingobacterium > Sphingobacterium daejeonense. The sequence continues at coordinate 4,286,270 of NZ_LR590470.1, forward strand.
AATAATGAATATAGCCTATGCAAAGAAATTAAACAACCTATGACCTATTAAGAATATGAAAAAGGGGATGTTGGCGCATCCCCATATTCAAGGCATTTAGAACTGAAAATTCAAATTTATTTAACCTTAAACGTTTACAAATTTATGATTTATTTTTCTCCATTTTCTAGGAAGAAAAATGTTGGCATTTTATTGACCAATCCTTCCTTAAAAATCTTGCTCACAATGAAGCTAACCTTGTTACTCTTGACCTGTATATCCTTAGGCGCATATGCCACAGGAAAAGCGCAAAACATCAACTTGAACTTAAACAACACAAGTTTAGAACATATTTTAGAAGAAGTTTCTAAACAAAGTAAACTGCGATTGTTTTATGACCAACAAATTCTAAAAAATCTTAAAATTAGACAGATAAATTTTGAGAATGCTTCGGTATCAACTGTTTTGAGTAAAACTTTGAAAGGTAAAAACCTGACTTTCAAGATTATTGACGGAACTATTGTTATCACTGAAAAGAAACAGACAAACTATGAAATCAAAGGTCTTGTAAGTGATATAAATGGACCTCTTCAAGGTGTAACTGTATCAGTTACTCAAACACCAAGTATCCACACTATTACAGATCAAAATGGACAATATAGCCTTAGAGTACCAGAAAATTCTACTGTTACTTTCCGATATATGGGCTATACTGACCAAGAATTTCAAATCGATCAAAACAGGACGTTAAATGTAACTTTAGTTTCTTCGTCTTCTGAACTTGAAGAGATTGTGGTTGTAGGTTATGGTACCAGAAAAAAGCTAATTTAACTGGTGCTGTAGATCAAATTGACAGCAAACGTTTGGAAACTTTTAAAACTACTAATCTTGGTGAAGCATTAGCAGGTCAAGTTGCCAATTTAAATATTGGGGTAAGTGATGGAAAACCTGGTCGAGGAGCATCATTTAATATTCGAGGAAACACTTCTATCAATGGTGGGTCTCCATTAATATTATTGGACGGTGTACCTATTAGTTCCTTTGAATTAAACAATATTTCTCCACAAAGCATTGAAAACATATCCATTTTAAAAGATGCTTCTTCAGCTGCTATTTATGGAGCGCCGAGCTGCCTATGGGGTTATATTAATCACAACAAAAGAAGGAAAAGATGGAAAACCTCAAATAAACTATAATAATAACTTTAAATGGGGTAAAGCTACTAAAATCCCGAAAGTATATACAGGCTTAGATTATCTTGAAATTCAAGAAAAAGAATTCAATGGAAATATCGGTCAAACTTATTATACTGCACCTCAAGTTCAATATCCTTATGATGTAGCAAATAATCCTTCCTTACCTCCATATGATCTACAAAATATTGGTGGTAAAGCGACTTTACTATTAGGTGGTCCTGTAATTAACTATTATGAGGAATGGTTTAGAGAATTTACTCCAGAACAAAACCACAATCTGAGTATCCGCGGTGGAACAGATAAATATAAATATTTTTTAAGTGGGGACTTTAACCACGAGGAAGGAAATTAAAGTTTAAACCTGAAAAAATCAATCGTTTTAATATTCGTTCAAATAATAGTTATCAGGTTTCTGAATATGTAACCATATTCAGCAAAACATCGGCAACAATGCGCAGGGATGATATTCCAAATACATATTTATACGGTTTTAGTTCAAATCCTTGGCGTTTTATTGACAACACGAATCCCTTATTGCCAGAAACTATTGAAGTAGATGGAAAAACTATACCTACAGACATTGGTTTTTACAGACAATTCATTGAAAAACAATCAGAATACAAAACAAACACATCTAGTTTCTTAAACACATTTGGGACTGATATCAAACTATTGGAGAATAGTCTTACTCTGCATGCAGATTTATCCTATATGTATTATCATTGGTATAGAAACCGTTGGTGGGATAATACGGGACCTTACCTTTCTCACTCTTTCAATAACAGAAATACGATTTTGTCTCATTATGCAGATGCAGGTCCCGCGAAAATTTATAAAAGTAATACTGAATCTGAGACATTTAATGTAAATGCATATGCTAACTACAAGAAGTCAGTAGGTTTACACAACTTTGATATCACAACAGGTTTTACTTTTGAAAATTACACCAACCATTATGAAACAGTAGCCCATCAAAATCCAATTTTAGGTTTAGATGAACATTCAATTAATCTTGCTACTGGATTATTTGAAGCTAGTGATGATGACGATAAATATGCTAACAGAAGTATTTTCTTGAGAACAAACTATAATTTCAATGAAAAATATCTTTTGGAATTGAATGGAATGCATAACCTAACTTCTAAGTTCAGTAAAGACAGAAGAGGTGCCTTTTTTGGATCATTTTTCAGCAGCATGGAAGATTTCTGAAGAAAACTTTTTCCAACCAATAAAACCAGTGGTTTAATTCATTAAAAATCAGAGGATCATTTGGTGCTCTAGGTAACCAAAACATTGGTTCTTACGATTATCTATCAATCTTAAGCATGAACCGTTCAAATTATCTTTTGGATGGTGAACAATATACTTATACTTCAGTGCCTAGCCCGAAATCTGAAAATTTCACATGGGAAACATCTAAAACTGTTGATGTAGGCTTGGATGCAACTTTTTTCAAAGACCGATTGAATTTGGTGTTCGATTATTATCAAAGGAATACTAACAATATGTTAGCGCCTTACCATTCATTACCTTCTGTATATGGTGCTGCAGTTCCTAAAGAAAACATTGCTTCTTTGCGTAACAGAGGTTGGGAACTAACTGTAGGCTGGCAAGATCAAATCAATGGCAGCCACCCCTTTCCAATACGGAATTAACCTTAATCTTTCTGACTACAATGCTGTTATCACAGATTACTATAATCCAACCAATTATTTGGGTGATTATTATATTGGTCAAAATTTAGGTGAGATTTGGGGATTAAATACCCTAGGGTTCTTCCAAACTGACGAAGAGGCTAAAAATAGTCCAATATTACAAACTAATAGTTACCGTCAATTTGTGAGTGCAGGGACGATCAAATTCGAAGATTCAAACAATGACGGTGTCATAAGTCGCGGAGATTGGACTATGGAAAATCATGGTGATTATAGAATCATTGGTAATAGTACTCCACGTTATCAATATGGGATCAACTTGAATTTTGCATATCGTGGTTTTGATTTAAGTGCATTCTTTAAGGGTGTTGGAAAACGTGACATTTATCCATCTGCAGAAACTTCTCAATTTTGGAGTTCTTATAACAGAAAATACCAAGTTTTACTTGAACATGCAGTAAAAGACCGTTGGACCCCTGAAAATCCAAATGCATATTTTCCAAAACCTCAAGGATACATCGCATTAGGAAGTAATGACTTAGGAGTTCCCCAAACTCGATATTTACAAAATGCAGCATTTCTTCGTTTAAGCAATATGATTATTGGTTATTCGATTCCTGCAAAAGCTTTTAATAATAAAATCTCTAATCTTAGAATTTATGCTGCAGGAACAAATCTGTTTGAATGGACTAAGTTGCATGACACATTAGATCCTGAAGGGCTTGCAAAAGATCCTGATGCTGATCAGGGAAATGTGGGAATGGGAACAGCCTATCCTATTCAGAGAACCTTTGCATTTGGAATTGAACTTGGATTTTAAAATTTGAAATTATGAAAACTAAATATATTATCTTTAGCTTATTAACATTTGTTTTTTGCTCCTGCGAATCTCAATTTGACATATACCCCGAAACTCAAGTTGCTGAATCACCTGCTCTTTTTAAAAATGAAGCTAGTTTAAAAACCTTTACAGATGGTTTTTACAACAATCTTGATTTTAACTCTATTAAAGAGGACAAAAAACTCTGATAATATGGAACATATTACAACTCCTCCTACCATCCGAACATCCAACTATACTATGCCTACCGCATTAGGAAGTGGTGGTTGGAGCTGGGGAGAGCTTAGAAACCTCAACTACTTTATACAGAATGTGAATCTACACACCGAAGATGTCGCATTAAAAAACAAAAACCTAGCGGTAGCCAAGTTTTTCAGAGCTTGGTTTTATTTCAAAAAAGTTAGAGCTTTCGGCGATGTTCCTTGGTATTCTGAACCACTAAAAACATCTGATGAAGAATTATTATATAAAGGACGTGACCCAAGAACCTTAGTTATGGATAGCGTAATGCAAGATTTAGACTTTGCAATTGCTAACCTAGGTGATGGAACGAGCAAAAACAGGGTAACAAAATGGACAGCATTAGCACTTAAATCTAGAATTGCACTTTTTGAAGGAAGTTACCGGAAATATCATAAATACGCTAATCTTCCTGCTGCAGATAGATTTATAATTGCGGCAAAGGTTGCGGCAAAAACATTAATAGATTCTAAAAAATATAGCTTATATAGTACTGGAAAAACAGAAACAGATTATGCAAGCATGTTTCAGGCAGCTGCAGGCCCAACCAATGAGGTTATATTAGCTCGTTCTTCAAGTCAGAATTTCATTTATTACACCCCAGAATTTACTTCTACTTCTAATGGTAATTATGGAGCTACACACTCTTTAATCAGCGATTATGCCATGATAGATGGAAATTCCTATTACAGTGCAAATGATGGTAAAATAGAAACCAAGTCCTATTTTGAAGAATTTCAGAATAGAGATTTCAGATTGAAGCAATCTGTTGTTTTCCCAGGTTATATTAGAATAGGAACAACTAATATTGCAGTAAATGATTTTGCTGAAAACAGAACTGGTTATCAAGTCACAAAACGGGTTGGACCACCAATTGAGGACCAAGGAAGTGATAGTCGTGACGCTATTCTCATGAGATATGCTGAAGTATTATTAAACTACGCTGAAGCACGAGCTATCCTTGGTGAATTAAATCAAGAAGATCTAGATTTGACTGTTAATGCACTAAGGAAAAGAGCAGGAATTAATCAACCACTAACAATGCCTTTGAAAACTGACCAACTTCAGTTAAATAGATATAAAAGAACAACTGATGCAAATGTTTTAGAGATTTGTCGGAGCGCCGAGTTGAACTTGCCTTTGAAGGTTTACGTAAGGATGATTTGCTTAGATGGAATGAGGGCCACTTATTCAGAACGGAATATTCCGGTATATATATTAAGGGGTTTAACCAATTAATAGACTTGGATAATGACGGTAAACCAGATCTGTATGTTATTAAAAGTACTGACAATGCACCATCTGACAAGGTATCTGGGGTACAATATTTCAAACTTTCCTCAGTGAATGGTTTAACAGAAGGAGAATCAGGAAGATTAACGCCATATAAGAACGCTAAAAAACCGTTCGAAAACTGGGAATATTTGAACCCAATTCCAATTGAGGAACTCACGCTTAATCCAAAATTAAAACAAAACGAAGGTTGGGATAAAATCAATTAATCATGAAAAGAATCTGCATATTATTAATCCTATTATTTATTGCCTTTAATAATTCGTTTGGACAACAAGTTCTGAAAAAAGGCTTCTTGGTAGCTTGTGGTGACGATAAATTATTTATTATTGACCCCAATAAATCAAACAATAATCATACTGAAATCATCTGGAAATGGGTAGTCTCTGAAGCAAAATCATTGCCGGCAGAATACATTCCTCTATTAAAAAGCCTTGATGAGTGTAAACCAGTGATGGGAAATAAAAAAATCCTAGTCAATTCATCCTCTGGAGCGACAATACTCGTAGACATTGCATCAAAGGATGTAGAATTTTACGCAAAGACTCCTATGTCCCATTCTGTAGATTTATTGCCCAAAAACAGAATTGTTGTTGCAAATTCTACTCATCCTAAGGGCAACTCAATAGAATTATATGACCTCAATAAAAATGAAAAAGTTTTATTTACCGATTCACTTTATTCAGGTCACGGTGTAGTGTGGAACCCTAAAGATAATTTACTATATGTTTTGGGATATCAACTTCTAAAAACTTATTCATTGATAAATTGGGACACTGAAAATCCAAGTTTAAAATTAGAATCTTCGTGGAGAATTTCGGACAAAAGTGGGCATGATCTTTTCCGTATCGATGCTGATAATTTTTTAATATCAACGCATAATTCAGTTTTTTTATTTAATACCAGTATTAAATCATTCACTGATTTCACACTATTGAAAGGCAAAAAAGACGTTAAATCAGTAAATTATTACCCAAAAAACAATTCATTGATTTATACTATTGCAGAGGAAAGTTGGTGGACAGAAAACATTTATATGGTCAACCCAAACAAGACTATTAAATTGCCGAATCTAAAATTATATAAAGTTCGAAAAGCAATTTAGATTTTTAAAAAGGTGACCAAAAAATGGTCACCTTTTTATTATTCGATCTGCACTTTTGTAAAAATTTTATTAAACAGGACGGTACAGGACACCATACATAAATTATAAAGGTATATTTGGTTTAACCTGAATTGTCAGCTTTGGGCTGATCAATTCATATAGATCTAAACAATACCCTACATTTATTTATTATGGCTTCTTTAAAGAACCTGATTATACTTTCTTTTGCCCTAATCCTTTTTGGCTGTACACATAAACCTACTATGAAACCTGTAAAGATCCATAAAGGGTCTCGTATAGTACTAATTGGGAACAATTTAGGCTCAAGAATGATGGAATATGGAGATTTCGACACTGAACTTCATACTCGGTTTCCAGACAGCAATCTATTTATAAGAAACATCAGTAGCCCTGGAAACACGGCAGGTTTCCGACCGCATCCATCACGGAATTCACCATGGGCATTTCCGGGAGCAGAAAAATTTAATCCTGAATTTGATATCAATACGGGAAGTGAGGGGCATTTTCCCACTGAAGACGAATGGTTAACCACATTAAAACCCGACGTTATAATTGGTTTCTTTGGGTACAATGAATCTTTCCGTGGTGAAGAGGGATTGCAAGATTTCAAAGGTGAGATAGCTGCATTTATTGATCATACGCAGAATCAAGATTATAATGGAGGGAAAGGCACTCAATTGATTTTGATATCTCCAATAGCATTTGAGGATCTTTCAAATAAATATGATCTTCCAGACGGAAAAGAAATCAACAAAAACCTTAAACTGTACACTGATGCTATGAAGCAAATTGCTCAGGAAAAGAAAGTTCCTTTTCTTGATGTATATGGAGTTACCAGCAAATGGATAGACCAGGGTTCAGATGATCTCACTATCGATGGCTCACAGTTATCTGAAAAATCTTATGCAAGATTTGCGGGTTATTTGGTTAGCAGCATTTTTGGTAAAGGAGATGGAAAAAATTCTGAACATAAGGATAAAATCAAAGCGGCTGTATTAGAAAAGGACTTTATTTGGACTGAAGACTTTAAAATTCCGAATGGTGTTCATGCTTATGGTCGTAGGTTTAACCCATTTGGTCCTGAAAAATTATCCGTTTGAAATCCAGAAATTACGGCAAATGGGTGAAATTAGAGATACTGCAATCTGGATGGCGGCCAAAGGTGAGGCTTATGATCTAGCCAAAATGGATCAAAATACCTTAAAGTTACCAGAGGTTATGACTAATTTCGATTTTGGTCAAGATCCAAATTCCAAGTATTTATATGGCGAAGAGGCTTTAGCAAAATTCCATACTGCTCCAGGTTACAAAATAGACCTTTTTGCTTCGGAGAAAGAATTTCCAGACCTAGCTAATCCTGTTCAAATCTCATTTGATTCTAAGGGCAGGTTATGGGTTGCGACGATGCCGAGCTATCCCCATTGGAAGGCAGGAGATGGAAAGCCTAATGACAAAATCATTATTCTTGAGGATACTGATGGCGATGGAAAAGCAGATAAACAATCTGTTTTTGCGGACAACCTGCACTTACCTATAGGTTTTGAGTTTGCTCCCGAAGGTGTTTATTTATCTCAGGGGAAGAATTTAGTTTTACTAAAAGACACTGATAATGATAGCAAGGCAGATGTTAAAGAATTAATTCTAAGTGGGTTTGATGACCATGACACGCACCATGCTCATAGTGCATATACGATGGATCCATCAGGTGCTATTTTCATGGCAGAAGGGGTATTTTTGCATACCAATGTTGAAACATCCTATGGTCCAATCAGAGGTGTCAACGGTGGTTTTTACAGATATTCACCACAGAATAAAAAACTGGAACGAGTAGCTCAGGTTTCTATTCCAAAACCCTTGGGGTATAGCAACAGATAAATGGGGACAAACGTTATATCTAGAAACATCAGGTCCTGATGTGAGATGGATGTTGCCAGGAAGCAGCAAGCCTAGATATGGTGAGGCAAATGATAAATCATTCAGCCTAGTAGAAGAAAAACATAAAGTAAGACCTACCTCAGGTTTGGAATTTATTTCCTCAAGACACTTCCCGGATGATGTTCAAGGAGATTATCTTCTAAACAATACGATTGGATTCTTGGGTGCAAAGCAACACACCTTTGAAGATGACGGTACAGGATATAAATCAAGACATCGGCAGGATCTTTTTTGGTCTGACGACAAGAATTTCAGACCTGTAGATTTAGAATTTGCACCGGATGGCTCTCTATATGTTGTTGATTGGCACAATATGTTGATTGGTCATATGCAACATAATGCTAGGGATCCGCTTAGAGATCATGTTCATGGTAGAATTTATCGAGTTACTTATCCTTCGAGACCGTTGGTAAAACCTGCAAAAATCGATGGAGCTACTATTGATGAGCTTTTGGAGAACCTGAAATTGCCCGAGGATAGAACCCGGTATAGGACCCGCAGCGAACTTAGAATGCGAAATGCCACTGATGTTGCGAAAAAGGCAACAGATTGGGCAAACAAATTAGATAAAAATGACCCAAAATATCTTCAGAATCTAACTGAAGCTATGTGGGTAACATGGGGAGCAAATAAAATTAATGCAGACCTTGTTCAAAAATTGTTGGCGTCGAATGATTATCATGCACGTGCAGCTGCCGTTCACGCGATTAGATATAATACGGACAAAATCAAAAACTACAAGGAGTTGCTGGCAAAAAGCAGCCAAAGATGAAAATGGCCGTGTAAAATTGGAACTTATCACAGCAGCCTCATGGTTAAAACCGGCAGAAGGAATCGATCTAATGGATGCAATTGATACGACTAGCCTGGATATTTGGAATAAACCAGCTTATATCAATTCATTTTCTCACTTGAACAATAAATCTGTTAAAGAAAAAAACAGAACCAAGTAAAACAACAACTAAACTAACTGGCCAATCATTTGAACAATATAAAAGGGGGGCTGTGATCTATGCTAAAGAAGGCTATTGTATCACCTGTCACCAACCGAATGGGAAAGGCTTGGATGTTTCGGGATTCCCACCTTTAAATGCTAGTAAATGGGTTACTGGCAGTGAAGACCGATTGATAAAATTAACTCTTAATGGCCTTTTGGGTCCGATTGAGGTCAATGGCAAGAAATATCCCGGTCAAGTACCCATGACTCCGTTTGGAATGATGCTGAATGACCAAGAAATTGCAGATGTTTTAACTTTTGTGAGAAACTCATTTGGAAATGAGGCTCCTGCGGTTTCGGCAGCAAAAGTAAAAGAAATACGTGCCTCAATTCAGGATAAAAAAGGATTTTACTCGCCAGAGGAATTATTGAAAGCGCATCCTCTAGAAAAGGAATAACTATAAAAACAGAATATGAATAAAATTGGATTTAATATTTTACCATGGACAGCTGGAGTATCCTCGAACACATTTCCTATCCTTGATCGGTTGAAGTCAATTGGATACGATGGCATTGAAGTTCTTATTGGATCTCCAGAGGAAAAAGAATATAAAGCATTAGCTGCTCATGCCAAGAGCTTAGGACTAGAAACAAATGCTGTAACAGTTGTCGGGGAACATGAAAATCCAATTTCAAACAATAGAGAGGTTAGACAAAAGGGTGTTGAGAGATTAAAGTGGATTATAGATCGAGCTCATGATTTAGGTTCGAAAATATTATGCGGGCCCTTTCATTCTGCTCATAGTGTATTTACCCGAGCCGCAGCGACCGAACAGGAATATGAGTGGGCAGCTGAGGCGTTGCGAATTGCAGGAGATCATGCCCAACAGGCAGGAATTATCTTAGCACCAGAAGCTGTAAATAGGTTTGAGAATTATTTGGCAAGTTGTGTCGACCATTTGGTTCATCTAGTACAATTGGTGGACCATCCGCATGTAAAAGCCATGTATGATACACACCATGCCAATATTGAAGAAAAAAATGTTACCTGTTCTATCCAGAAAATAGCTCCTCATTTAGCGCATGTCCATATCAGTGAAAATGACCGCGGTACCCCAGGGAAAGGTTTGGTTCATTGGGATGAGGTTTTTACAGCCTTAAATGACATCAACTATCAGGGTTGGTATACAATCGAAGCATTTTCAAGAGCGGATCCAGATTTTGCGAATGCCATCAATGTTTGGCGTGAATATTCTGATCCTTGGGAAATTGCAGAATATGGATATCACTTTATAAAATCCAATCTAGAAAAATTTGAAAAAAAATAAGTTATCTTGTATCTTGTTGTACAATCAACACTTAAATTTTAACCACAAATAAACCACATTATGAGTAAACAAGTTAACCCTAGTGCCTTATTTTTAGGAAGCTGTTTAGCCCTAATTACAACAGGTCTTACCTTTTCGATCAGAGCAGGAATTCTTCCTCAGCTGGGAGAAAGTTTTAATCTTAGCGCTGAACAGTTGGGATTCATCAATTCCATGTGGTTCTTAGGATTTCCAATTTCCATGATATTAGGAGGGATTTTTTATTATAAAATCGGACCTGCCAACATCATGCGATTTGCATTTGTATCTCACACCTTAGGGATTTTGCTAACCATCTTTGCATCAGGCTATACCACTTTACTGATTTCGACTTTATTTATTGGTTTAGGAAATGGTTGTACTGAGGCGGCGTGTAACCCATTGATTGCGGATTTATATTCCGGCAAAAAGATGGATAAAATGCTGAACAGATTCCATATGTGGTTCCCTGGAGGAATTGTATTGGGAAGTTTGATATCATTAGGAATGACAGAAATGGGAGCTTCATGGCAAACTCAAATGTGGGTCATAATGATTCCTACGATCCTATACGCGATTATTTTTTACGGAAAAGCATTCCCTCAACCAAAACAAGAAAGTGCAACTTCGCTGTCCAACAATGTTAAGGCGATGTTCTCTCCTACCTTTATTTTCTTATTCTGCTGTATGGCATTAACAGCCATTTCAGAATTTGGACCTCAACAATGGGTAGGTATTATCATGGCAAATAGTGGAGCAAGTCCAATGTTAGTATTGGCTCTTGTTACCGGAGTTATGGCAGTGGGTAGATTCTTTGCTGGTCCGGTTGTCAAAGCATTAGGCCAAACAGGGGTATTATTGGCAGGCGCTATTTTTGCTACCATCGGAGTTTATTTGTTCTCCATTGCAACAGGTGGTTTAGTTTATGTTGCTGCATTATTATTTGCAATTGGAGTATGTTATTTCTGGCCTACCATGATCGCTACTACTGCACAGAGAGTTCCATTAAGTGGAGCAATAGGTATGTCTGTGATTGGTGGAGTAGGTATGTTCTCAACATCTATTTTCCAACCGATTATTGGTCGTTGGATCGACCAGTCAAAAGCTGCAGTACAGCAATCAGGAGCGGTTGTAGAAAACCTCGATTTGGCAGTTGGACAAGCTACGCTCGCAAAATTAGCCTTATTCCCTGGAGTCTTGATTATTATATTCTTATTCTTCTATTTTTGGCAAAAAAGAACATATCAACCAGTTCATGATGAAGAAACAGGAAATATCGACCCACAAGTTGAAACTACTTAAAATCCAATAACTTAAAAAAAATAATGATACTAAGCCTCAGAACAAAAATGCCTGTAACTAAAAATCTAATTATTATTTTGCTTTTGGCAATCAGTTTTTCATTACAAAACTGTATTGCACAACAAAACAATTGGTTACACTTCAAACCTGAAAATGCACAGGCCAAGAACAAAAAGATTGTCCTTATTTCTGGAGATGAAGAGTATCGTTCTGAGGAAAGTTTGCCCATGCTTGCGAAGATCTTAACTCGTAAGCATGGGTTTGAAACTGTTGTATTATTCTCTATAAATCCTTCTACCAATCAGATTGATCCTGAATATCAAAAGAACATTCCAGGCTTAGAAAATCTAAAAGATGCAGATTTAATGATTATAGCCACACGGTTTAGAGAACTGCCAGATAATCAGATGAAATACATAGATGATTATTTAAAGGCTGGTAAACCTGTTATTGGGTTACGGACTGCCACTCATGCATTTAATTTTGCTAAGGAGTCTACTAGTCCTTACAAACATTATGGTTATAGCACTGCTGATGGAGATTGGAAAGGTGGGTTTGGCGTTGTTGTATTAGGTGAAACATGGATCAATCATCATGGCGACCATGGCACTGAAGGTTCATTAGGACTACCAAACGGACTTCAGGTCAATGCTAAAAACCCCATCTTATTAGGGGTTGGTGACATTTGGGTGCCTTCAGATGTTTATGGTATTCAAAATGACCTTAAAAATTCTAACATACTAGTTTGGGGACAACCCACATTGGGAATGACAGAAGACAGTCCAGTAAACAAAAAGAAATCCATAATGCCTGTAGCTTGGACCAAGGAATATCAGTTACCTAATGGGAAAAAGGGGAAAGCATTTACCACCACGATGGCTTCATCAATTGATCTATTAGATCAAAACCTTAGAAGATTATTAGTGAATGCTAGCTATTGGGCAGTTGGTATGGAAAAGGACATTAAAACTGACTTTAATATTGACCCTATTGGGGAATACAATCCTATTATGTTTGGTTTCGGCACGCATGTAAAGGGCAAAACACCAAAAGATTATCAATAAACTACCCTAACAGCTTTTCTGTTTCCAGATATTTCATAATAATCTGGGTAGCACCTGAACGTTGTTGAACATAATTTTTAGCAGCTAGGCTCGATTTTAATAATTTATCACTCTGTTGAAGAGCAGTAAAAACTTCTTCTAACTCTTGATACTTTGAAATCGAAAAACCTGCTCCCAATTCCAAGATGTCAATTGCTTCTTGGAATTTTTCATATTTAGGACCAAAGATCACTGGCATTCCATAGGTTGCTGCTTCCAAAGTATTGTGAATTCCAGCACCAAATCCTCCACCTATGTATGCAATTCTCCCATAATAATATAAGAAAGATAGCATCCCAATATTATCAATTATAAGCTCTCTCGAAACTGTTTTCTGTTGGTCAGTATAGGTATCATATTTTGAGAAGAGCATAGCATTTGGAAACATCTTTTGAAGGGCATTGATGTGATCATCATGAATTTCATGTGGCGCAATAATGGCCTTCAAATCCTTATGTTTTTCCAAAAGCTCTTTTAACAGTATTTCATCCTCCGGCCAAGTACTCCCTGCAACCAATACATTGCTATCTTTGCTGAAATGAAGAGCTGGCAAAATCTCTTTATGCTGTTTTGGGAGTTCAACCACCCTGTCAAAACGTGTATCTCCAGCTAAGCCCGCCTTTGTGATACCTATCCATTTTAACATATTTACACTTTCATTATTTTGGGTAAAGAAGTAGGAAACTTTCTTTAGGATCGACCTGAAGAAACCACCATATTGCTTGAAAAATATTTGATCTTCCCTAAAAATGGCCGAGATCATTAACAGTCGGATATTGCGTTTGTTTAACTCATTGAAGTAGTGATACCAATATTCGTATTTGGTAAAAACAGCGAATTTTGGATTTAGAATATCTAAAAATTTCCTTGCATTTTTAGAGGTGTCAGCAGGCAAATAGAAGACAAAATCTGCTAAAGGGGTATTTTTCCTTATTTCATAACCTGACGGGGAGAAAAATGTTACAATTATTTTTTCACTTGGAAATCGTTGTTTTATTTGTTCCATGACCGATCTTCCCTGTTCGAATTCTCCGAGTGATGCAAAGTGGAACCAGATGTATTCTTGACCTTGTTCAACCGTTTGCTCTATCTGTTTCAACAATCCTTTACGACCAATGACCAAGAGCTTGGCTTTAGCATTGAAAGGTGCCAAAATCCAAATCAATAAACTATAAATGGATATCCCTAAGTCGTAAAGAAAACGCATCATGTTAAAATATTACTTATCTTCGTCAAAGATATTTAAACCTTTTCAAATTCACTATTGTGCAAGAGAACAAGCGCAAACGAATATTAATAACTGGGGCAGCTGGATTTTTAGGATCACACCTGTGCGACCGTTTTATTGATGAAGGTTTTCATGTCATCGGAATGGACAACCTTGTCACTGGTGACATCAAAAATATTGAGCATCTTTTTAAACTCCCAAATTTTGAATTCTACAACCATGATGTTTCAAAGTTCGTCCATGTGCCTGGTGAACTGCATTATATTCTACATTTTGCCTCTCCAGCAAGTCCTATAGATTATCTAAAAATACCCATTCAAACCTTGAAAGTTGGTTCTTTAGGCACGCATAATCTTTTGGGCCTTGCCAAAAGCAAAAAAGCAAGGATACTAGTAGCTTCGACATCGGAGGTGTATGGTGATCCGCTTGTATCTCCCCAAAATGAAGAATATTGGGGCAACGTAAATCCTGTTGGCCCGCGAGGGGTATATGATGAGGCGAAAAGATTTCAAGAAGCGATGACGATGGCTTATCATAACTTTCATGGCCTAGAAACGAGGATTGCGAGAATATTCAATACATTCGGTCCGAGAATGAGGTTAAATGATGGTAGGGCATTACCAACCTTTATAGCTCAAGCCCTTCAAAATAAAGATGTTACTGTTTTTGGGGACGGAAAACAAACTAGGTCATTCATTTATGTTTCTGATCAAGTTGAGGGTATATGTAAATTACTATCCAGTGATTACCATTTACCGGTAAACATTGGTAACCCAGAAGAGATGACGCTTATTGATATGGCAAAGGAAATCATTGCACTTACCAATAGCAAATCCAATATCATCTATGAACCGTTGCCAATTGATGACCCGAAACAACGTCGGCCTGATATTAGTAGAGCTCAAGAAATCTTAAATTGGCAACCAAAGGTTTCAAGAAAAGAAGGTTTAGAGAAAACAATTGGTTATTATCAATCATTATTTAAAGAACATCCAATCACATAAAAAAATATAAAATGAGTAAAATACTAGTTACCGGAGGGACCGGCTTTATTGGATCACATACAGTAGTTGAACTTCACAATGCAGGTTATACTCCTGTTTTGGTTGACAATTTATCAAATTCAAACATTAAAATCCTTGAACAGATTGAAAAAATCATCGGAGTAAAACCAGAATTCCATCAGTTTGATCTCTGTGATACAGAAAAAGTGAATGAGTTTGTCGCTGCCAATCCTGATATCTCTGGGATTATTCATTTTGCTGCTTCTAAGGCAGTTGGCGAGTCGGTTCAAAACCCATTAAAATATTATCATAATAACTTCTTCTCTTTGATCAATCTATTAGAGGCTTACCGAGAGAAACCTATCAACTTTGTATTTTCTTCAAGCTGTACAGTTTACGGGGAGCCAGACTCTCTTCCAGTAACAGAATCAGCTCCTGTAAAAAAGGCTACTTCTCCTTATGGAAATACCAAGCAAATCGCTGAAGAAATACTTGAAGAAACAGCAAATGCAAATAATAATTATCAATTCATTGCCCTGCGTTACTTCAATCCTGTTGGAGCACATGAATCAGCGTTAATTGGAGAGTTACCAATTGGTGTTCCTCAAAACCTATTGCCTTTTATCACTCAAACCGCTATTGGGAAACGTGAGAAACTAACGGTATTCGGTGCTGATTACGAAACTCCAGACGGTTCGGCAGTTCGCGATTATATCCACGTAGTAGACCTTGCAAAAGCGCATGTGGCAGCTATTAAATTATTGGAAAAAGGCAATCCTAATGGTAATTACGATGTCTTCAATATCGGTACTGGAAATGGATACTCCGTTTTGGAAGCAATCAAAGCCTTTGAAAATGCATCTGGCCAGAAATTGAACTTTGAAGTAGGCCCACGCCGTGAAGGTGATATTGTTAAAGTGTGGGGTGATGTAACGAAATCTACAAAAGAACTAGGCTGGAAAGCAGAATTGGGAATCGATGAAATGATGTCTTCTGCTTGGGCATGGGAAAAATATTTGAAAGAAAACCCAATTGGGTAGTATTTCAGAAAATGCTATAAGAAATATAAAAGTCCGCTAAAAGTAAATAGCGGACTTTCTTTTTTCATTTACTTCCCTTCAGCTTTTACCCTTTCAAATATCCTTTCGTTGAATTTGAATGAGGGTGTCATAAAATAAAGTAAGATAATTCTTGAGTATCTGTTATTGAATGGGGCTAAGAGAATAGTTACGGTCAATGCTACAATGACATATAGCCAAGGGCTTTCCAAGTTCCCAGATAAAACATAAGTAGCAACACAAGCTGCCACCAATTCTGCAACACTCATGGCATAACTCACGTACATTGCCACATAAAAATATCCTGGTTCCTTTTCAAACTTCAAATCACAAGCCGGACATCTCTCCAGCATTTTTTGAGATTTAAAACTTAAAAGTGGTGCTGCAAACATGTTTCCTGTTCTACATCTCGGGCATTTACCCTCAATCGCACTTTTCAATTCTGATGGTATGGTATATTTTGTGTCCATTTTCAATTTTACTTCCATTGTAATTTCTGAATTCTTCAGGGGTTTTCCTTTCAACTTTTTTAAAAAATTTAGTGAAATATGAATTGTCGTTGAAATTCAACTCATAAGCCACTTGCGAAATCGTCCAATCCGGAAGGATCAGCAACCGTTTCGCTTCCAACATAATCCTATTCCTTATCACTTCTCCTGCTTGCATCCCTAAATATTCTTTACAGACTGAATTTAAATGGTTGGGAGTAACAAATAGTAACTCAGCATAGTCTTTTGGCAGATGCAATTCACGAAAATTCTCATCTATTAGTGAAATAAAATTCTTTATTAATACTAAATGATAATCCACTGATTGACCCGGAAACTTCGGAGAATATGCTTGGTCTAACCTCAACAGTATGTAAAGCAACAAAGAACGCTTTAGATCAATAGCCGTTTGTTCTAAGTTCAAAACAATTAATTGATTGAATAAGTTAGAAATTTCCCGCAATTGATAATCCTCAAGGACAAAAACACCGTCGTTCAATGACGAGAATAAATTCAAATTATCAACATAACTGGGCTGTATCAATAATGATTTGAAATAATCAATATCAAAGTTGACAATAAAACCTGTCATGTTTCCCTTAAACATCCATGAATGAACTTGACCAGGTCCCATGCAATATATTTGACCCCTTTCAATAGTATATTGTTTGAAATCAATCTCATGGCTACCCTCTCCAGATAAAAATAACACCATTTGGTAAAAGTTATGCCGATGTGGGAATATTAAGTTATTATTGTTCCTTAAATATACATCCAGGCGGTCTGCCAAAAAGTGCTTATCCTCTTTGTAGGATACTGTACATTGCTCTAAAACAGGTATCTTGCCCATACATTACAAAGGTAACCAATAACTACCACTACGAATGGTATAAAACCGATTAACGTTGGTACTTTTTACTTATCAGCGGATATACTCATAGCTTTTTGATAGAAATATTGCCATTAACTTTCAGCAACTAGTATAAATTGTATTATTATCAATCTATACCTATCTTTATTTCATGTCATTACACAAAGATCAGGAACTAAAGGAGGCTGTGTTAAATTTACCTACCAAGGAGAAAGACAAGCTGTTGGTCAGATTGATCAACAAAGATAAAATGCTGTTGAAACAATTGCATTACGAGCTTTTGGAAGATGAATCTGATCTTGAAGACAGGATTATTGACTTAAAAAGCAACTTGGAATCTTTATTTGAAACCAATGCAAACAAGATCAAGAACATTCCCGTTTATTCTAATTATAAAGGATTGAGCAGCACATTGCGACAAGCAAGTGGAATGGTGAATGAGCATGAAAAAATCACAAAAGATAAGTTTTCTGTAGTAGAGGCTAGATTGTTGATATTAGAGGAAGCATTCGATCTTTATCCATCACTGTTTGGACCTTCAGCTCTTTCACCTGCCTTCAAATTGCATAAGTATGTAAATGGAAGAATTAAAAATGCCGTTAAGCTTTTCAACAACCTGCATGAGGATCTTCAATTTGACCTTAGAGAACAAATGGAATTTGTGTTGAACTTCGCAGCCGACAATAAGTTAGATTATGACTTATAGGTAAATAGCCTGTAAAATCCTCAACTAAATTTTCGTAAATTCGCAAAAATAAATAAGAGTGAACGTTCAAGAACTATTAAATAAATACAGCCATTCCCAACAAGTACAAAACTTTGCAGATAGTATCAAAGAAGGAAAACCCAAAGTCCATTTAAAAGGACTTGTTGGTTCTTCAGATGCCATGGTAGCTGCTGCTACCTACCAAATTGAGAAAAGATTAAATGTATTTATCCTTCCTACTCATGAAGAAGCATCTTATTTTTTGAGCGACTTGGAGAGCTTATTCGATAATCAGATCTTGTTTTTTCCAGCCTCTTATCGGAAAGCATTTGAATTTACTATCCTAGATAGCGCCAATGTACTCCAGCGTGCAGAAACTCTTAGCTCTTTAAACCGAAATTCTGAATTGCCAAGAATTGTTGTTACATATCCTGAAGCAATATCGGAAAAGGTTATCAATAAACAGGATCTGGAAAAAAATACCCTCGTAATTAGGGTCGAAACTAAATTAAGTATCGACTTTATCAATGAGTTTTTATATGAATATGATTTCGAACGAGTAGATTTTGTATATGAACCCGGGCAATTTGCGATCAGGGGTGGTATTGTCGATATTTTTTCGTTTTCAAATGATTTGCCTTATCGAATAGAATTTTTTGGTGATGAAATTGAAAGTATAAGGACTTTTGATATTGAATCACAACTATCTGTAAACAAGATAAACTCGGTAACCATCGTTCCGAACGTTCAAGCAAAATTCTTGAGCAACAATCATATCTCTCTGCTTGAATATATCGACAAAGATTCTATCATCTGGCTAAAAGATGTCCAATTTACCTTGGATATCATTAAAGAAGGATATAAGAAATCTTCCCAATATTGGAAAGCATTAACAGAAAAGGAAATTAAAGATAACCCAGATTGGGTGGATCCAAGGTTTACTTTTACGGACGACAAAAACTTCAATGCAATGTTGTTCGAATATCCTGTTGTCGAATTCGGAAAACAATTTTTTTATAAACCTGATGTTGAGCTATCATTTGATACTCATCCTCAACCCTCATTCAACAAGGATTTTAGCTTGCTGATTCATAATTTTCATGAAAATGAAAAGCATGCAATTCAAAATTATATTTTTTCAGATTCTACTAAACAAATCGAAAGGATATATGCAATCCTTGAAGACCTTGATAAGAATGTATCATTCACTCCTATCTACAAAGCGTTACGCGAAGGTTTTCGAGATGACAATCTCAAAGTAGCTTGCTATACGGACCATCAAGTTTTTGACCGTTATTATAAATATAAAAGGAGAAAAGGTTACGAAAGATCGCAGGCCATAACCTTAAAAGAATTAAGTGAGTTAAAACCTGGTGATTATATTACCCATATTGACCACGGGGTTGGGAAATACGCAGGTTTAGAAAAGGTTGATGTTAATGGAAAAAGCCAGGAAATGATTCGCCTGGTTTATGCGGACAATGATTTGCTTTATGTTAATATCAACTCTTTAAACCGTATTTCTAAATACTCTGGTAAAGAAGGTACAGTACCCAAGATGAATAAACTGGGGACTGATGCTTGGGAGAAATTAAAAAGAACGACCAAGAAAAAGGTTAAGGACATTGCTCGGGACCTGATTATGCTGTATGCTAAAAGAAAGGCACAAACTGGTAATGCATTTAGTCCAGACACTTATTTGCAGCGGGAATTGGAGGCTTCCTTTATTTACGAAGATACCCCCGATCAAGAAAAAGCAACAGCGGATGTAAAAAAAGATATGGAATCTCCACATCCTATGGACCGGTTGGTCTGTGGCGATGTTGGTTTTGGAAAAACTGAGGTTGCCATCCGCGCTGCCTTCAAAGCAGTTGCTGACAGCAAACAAGTAGCGGTCTTGGTTCCCACAACAATTCTTGCATTACAACATTACCGAACTTTCTCGGAACGCTTGAAAGGATTGCCAGCAAATATTGATTATATCAATCGTTTCAAATCCAGCAAACAGATTAAAGAAACTCTTAAAAAACTCGAAGAAGGTAAAGTAGACATCATTATTGGGACCCACCGTTTGGTGAGCAAAGATGTTAAATTCAAAGATCTCGGATTGATGATTATTGATGAAGAGCAAAAATTTGGAGTTTCTGTAAAAGAAAAGCTGAAGGTAATGCGTGCAAACGTAGATTCATTGACCTTGACAGCTACCCCAATTCCAAGGACTTTACACTTCTCATTGATGGGCGCCAGAGATTTAAGTATTATTTCTACACCTCCGCCGAATAGACAACCTGTACAAACTGAACTTCACGTTTTCAATGAAACTTTAATTAAAGAAGCGGTAAGTTTTGAAATAGACCGTGGAGGTCAAATATTTTTTATCCATAATCGAGTGGCAGACCTCCCGCAACTAGGTATGCTGATCAGAAAATTGGTACCGGGGGCAAAAGTCGGAATCGCTCATGGACAATTGGAGGGTGATGAGTTGGAAGATGTTATGTTAAAATTCATCAACCATGAGTATGATGTATTGATTGCCACAACCATCATTGAAGCTGGCTTGGACATTCCAAATGCTAATACGATCATAATAAACCAAGCCCATATGTTCGGGTTAAGCGACTTACACCAAATGAGAGGACGAGTAGGAAGATCGAATAAAAAAAGCATTCTGTTACCTGTTGAGCCCACCTTTATCGACTCTAACTAGTGAAGCCTACAAAAGATTATCAGCAATAGAAGAATTCTCAGAATTAGGTTCTGGATTTAATGTTGCCATGCGTGACTTGGATATCCGTGGATCTGGCAACTTATTGGGAGCTGAACAGTCTGGATTTATCGCAGAGATAGGCTTTGAAATGTATAATAAGATCCTTGATGAAGCAGTTCAAGAATTGAAGGATGATGAATTCGGGGATTTATTCGCAGATGAGGAAAACAGGAAATATGTTTCTTTCACACAGATTGATACAGATTTAGAAGTAATGATTCCAGATGAATACGTAACGAATGTTTCTGAAAGATACAATCTATACAATGATATTTCGAAATTAAAAGATGAAGGTCATTTGAAAAAATTCGAACAAGAATTATTGGATAGGTTTGGTCCTATTCCAAACCAGGTTTTTGAATTGTTCAATACTTTAAGGTTACAATGGCTGGGTAAGGATATAGGCTTAGAGAAGATATCATATAAGAAAAACATCTTAAAAGGGTTTTTTGTAAACAACCCGAAATCAAGTTATTATCAATCTGAAAACTTCGGAAAAGTTTTGGCATTTGTCCAAAAATACCCTAACATTTCAAACCTAAAAGAAGTAAAAGGTCAACTCCGAATTGCCATTAATAATGTAAATAGTATAGAATACGCTATAGAATTGCTGAAAAAAATGCTATATTAATTTAAAGGGGGCGAATGGCTCTTTTATAAAAGTATACTAAAAAACCTGTAATAAATTTTAAATACAACCTTAGCTTGATAGGAAGCGAGTTTGTTAGAATTGGCTTGTTCATATATGTGTCCCATTATTTATCGTAAAAATAAAAAGTGATGGGACACATAACAATCCCCAGAATTAGGTATTTTTACTCTATAGCAAAAAATATTGCGTTAGCCATAATCAGCTTACCACTTTCCCAAAAATTCCTGAACAAAACGTTGTCTGTCAAATAAATAACTGATCCACGACCTAGGTTCTGAGTTCCAAAGACAAGACCATTCTTGAGTTTTTTATTCAGTGTATGCCCAACAAAACCGCTCATTTTGGAATCTTCTGTGATATAGCCCACATTCCATCCCTTCCCGGTTTCAAAATATTGAAATAAGTTTTCGTCTTGTTTTAGAGTAAAGTAATCTTTTACCCCAAACATCAAGGGATGCGAACTGTCAAAGGTTACTTTGAAAATTGCACCAGCTGTATAGTTTTCCAGAGCACCACGCTCACGATCACCGTATTTCTTAAGAGGATTTGGCTTTGATTTAGAAGAAGTATCTTGTTTCACAGGTTTCAAATCCGACCATGATTGGGATGCTAATTGGGTAACTGCAGATTCTAATGCTATTACTTTCCCTCCTTTCCTTATCCAATTTGCGAATTCATCGGTCTGAGCCTTATCTTTTAAGAAAGGATAGTTGCCATTAGGCATAATGAACAGATCTATTTCATCCCATTTAACTCTAGAAAAAATCCGATGGATTGATCAATATAATTGGATATTGTAATTGCTGGTCGAAATAATGCCATACTTCCCCAACATTTGTAGCGCGTTGCCCCTCTCCTGCCATCATCAGCACTTTTGGTGTTTTGATGGTTTTCACATCAGAACTTCCTAAATCCTTACCGCCCTCAACAATGCCCGACTGAATAGCATATATCTTTACTTTGAGTCGATCCGATTCTTCCTTCAATATTTTCTCGGTATTGGATTGTTTATTACCGATCTTCATCACCAACAGTGATCCTTTTGGAAATTCCTCAGAACCGATTTTAAAAGTTTGATCTGATGCTTTAACAGTGATTTTATTCCTTAATAATGCAGCTAAAAGTTGAGCAGAAGAAAATCCATCCCATTTTATGGCATATCCAAAAGTTGAGCCGATGGTATTAGAAATAGTTTCTAACTGATAGGGATTTAAGCTGGAGATTTTAGTCTTGGATGCAATTGCTGGTAGTCCGTAAACATAGGGCAATGACCAAGCAGTGATATCATAAGTGACAGAATCGGTCAACTTCGCCTCTGGTTCAAATAATACACGAATCAGTGCAGCCTTTGATTGATTTCCCGGAATCACTAAGTCTTTAGAATTTAAACTATGTTTTTCCTCTTTTTTGCTGAAATAATCAAATCCCTTTATAGTACCTGAGGATGAATAATAATTGATCTTGTTCTTTTCCAATAATTCGATTAAAGCTCGCATGGTTTTATCCCTGCTATTGTCGTATTTTACAACATAAGTTTGAAAAGAAGATAACTTTCCTGCTGCTGCATCATCTCCAAATTTTTTAAATTCAGAAACGACTCTGCCAGCATTCTGTGATACTATTTCGATCACATTTAATCCGGAGGCATGATGTTGAATAGCGCGATCAACGAGAGTCAATGTATCCTTATCATCTGTGTACACTCCCAATCCTGCAGAACTATTGCCAGCCTTCTCGAAAGTCATTCCTATAGCCCCTGAATAGATAGGATAAGTATCTCCATACGATGGATAAAATAAGTCAAAACGTTCTTTAGTAAAATATAACCACCCTTTTGAATCAAAATATTTTGCATTATGTTGGCCAATAGTGGTTTGAAATTCTCGTTGCCATGGCGTTATTACCTCATGCAATGGTTCTGCTGCTGGCGGAAAATAATAAGGTGAATTTATTCCCTGTTCATGAAAATCAACATGAATGTGTGGCAGCCATTTATTATAAATCATGGCTCTTAATGCGCTTTCTTTTTGTGTTTGCCAAGCCCAATCACGGTTCATGTCAAAATAATAATGATTATACCTGCCTCCAGGCCAAGGCTCTCTGTGTTCGCGAGCATATAATTCCGGATTATATTTAATCCCAACAACCACCATTGTACCAGTTATTATAACGTTCCGTTCCATCTGGATTTAAACAAGGATCCAAGATCACTAAAGTATTCTCCAACCAGGATTTACTTTTACTATTGTTCGGGTTTACTAACTCAAACAAAGTCATCATCGATGCTTCTATCGAAGAAGTTTCATTCCCATGGACGTTATTGCTTATCCATACAATAGCAGGAGAAGTTGTTGTGCCCACACCTTCTATAGCATGTGCTAATTTTAAATTGTTGGTCCTTATATTTTCTAGATTCCCAATATGTTGAGCAGAGGAAATATAGAATACTTTAAGAGGTCTACCTTCATTAGACTCTCCATAAGATTCCATTTTCACTTGGTTTGGGACCTGAGTGGCAATATATTGGTAATATTCCAAAACCTTCCAATGCGGAGTTACCTTTGAACCTATTTGATATCCAAGGTATTCAGATGGAGACTTAATCTGAGCAAATGATAAGGTAGAAAGAAGACAAGCCAGAACGGCAAGTATTTTTTTCATAATATTTGAGGTAAATTAAGGTTAATTATATTAAACAAATCGAAGCTGAAATTAAGTATTTACAAGTTATTTTTTTAATTTTCATTCCTTTATTTTTTTAAAAACAACCTGCTATGTCTCATATAGAAACCGATCTAATCCATAAAGGGAAAGAATTCAACGAAAGTAAAGCCGTTGTAACCCCAATCTATCAAACTTCAACATACTTCGCAGATGAAGATCTCAAGGAGTATATTGTAGCCGCAACAGAAACAAAACACCCTAATTTTTATCATCGCCACGGAAATCCTACGAATTCTCAAGCCGCATCTATTGTCGCAAGTCTTGAAAAAACTGAAGATGCACTGGTATTGGCAACAGGTATGGCTGCTATTTCAACCGCCATCTTAAGTGTCGTTAAAGCAGGTGACCATGTGGTAACTCAAAATTCGCTCTATTCTGGTGCTATGCTCTTTTTTAAGGAATTTTTGTCAGATTATGGTGTAGAGGTAACCCACGTCGATCAAAAGGACAATCAGGCATTCGAAAAAGCGTTAAGACCAAACACAAAATTGATCTATGTCGAAACACCCTCCAACCCTAATCTGGATATTACTGACCTGCAATTTATTGCAGACCTTGGTAAAAAGCATAAGATTACGACAATGGCAGACAATACTTTCGCCTCGCCAATCAATCAGTCCCCTAAAGATCTGGGAATAGATGTAATTATCCATTCAGCTACTAAATATTTAGGCGGCCATAGTGATTTAACAGCAGGAGTGGTATGTGGAACTAAGGATTTTATTGAAAAGGTATGGCGAAGATCACTTGTTCTTGGAGGGTCATTAAGCCCATTTGATTCTTGGCTTTTATTAAGAGGGCTTGAAAACACTATCCATGCGGGTAAAACAGATCAACAGTAACTCTCTAGCGTTAGCAGAATTTTTCGAAAAACACTCTGCAATTAAGTATACTGGATTATATAGGTTTGAAGTCGCACCCTCAATATGACCTTGCACAAAAACAAATGCGTGGTGGAACGGGGATGTTATGCATTGAAGTGATTGGAAATGAAGAAAAACGCCTACCAAAATGCTCAATCTGTACTGAATAAATTGAAGATTTTCGCCAATGCGCTAGCCTTGGAGGTGTAGAATCTCTCGTTGTCCACCCAGCTAGCATGTGGGGTTCACATCACCGATAAATCCCAAAAATCAACCTCTGGAATAACGACTGGGATGTTAAGAATTTCAGTAGGAATTGAACATATAGACGATCTAATTCAGGATTTTGATCAAGCTCTAAAAGAGATAAAATAAAAAAAATCCCTTGACTAAAAAAAAGTCAAGGGGATTTTTTTAACTCTATATTATACCTACCAAAAGATAGTATACAAGGCTGCTGTAATACCAATTACAAGTAATGCACCAACTGCAAAACCTGTTTTTGTCTTGAACATCGTAGCGTCGATTTCCAAACCATTGGTAACAACACCTTTTTTGTTTTCATACATACTTATAAAGTACATACCGATTAAACAGAAGATGAAAACAAAGCCGATACGATCAATGAATGGAATTTCGTAAACCCCGTCCACAGGAATAGCAAATCCTGTAGAAGCTAAGAAAGAAAGATCCATGAAATTAGGCAAGAATTTCAATACAATTGACAGTATGAAACCTACTATTGTAGCAAACAATGCTGCATTTGAGGTCGTTTTCTTCCAAAAGAATCCCAATAAGAACATCGCAAATACACCCGGAGATACAAACCCTGTATACTCTTGAATATATTGGAAACCACCTTTCTTGTCAATACCTAAATATGGAGCAATAAAAATTGCTAAGATCATAGAAAACAACAATAGTAATCTTCCCAACATTCACTAATTTCTTTTCAGTAGCATCTTTATCAAAAATCTTTTTATAAATATCCAATGAGAATATAGTAGCAACTGAATTTGCTTTACCTGCCAAAGATGCAACAACCGCAGCGGTTAACGCCAGCAAATGATAGTCCTTTAAGACCTGTAGGTAATAAATTCAATAATACCGGGTATGCTCTATCTGGATTCAATTCTCCACCAGCAATCATCTCTTGTTGGAATAATCCATCATTATATAAAACATAAGCAGCGATACCAGGTAATACTACGATCAATGGCATAAGTAATTTTAAAACTGCAGCGAACAATAAACCGTTTCTAGCGGTCGGAAGATCCGCGCCTAATGCACGCTGAGTGATGTACTGATTACATCCCCAATAGTTCAAGTTGATAACCCACATACCACCTATCAAAACTGATAATCCAGGCAAGTCAATATAATTCGGGTTGTCAGGCTTCAAGATCATGTGGAAATGATCTTGAGCTTTCTCATGAACAATACCAAATCCATCCAGTACTCCTGTCCCACCGAAATGATCTGAAACAAGGTTTAATGCCAAATAAGTGGTTGCTAGACCTCCCAAAATCAAAAAGAATACTTGGATTACATCGGTGTAACCAATTACTTTCATACCTCCTAAGGTGATGAAAATCGCGAATACGGCCAAACCAATTCATACAGACCTGGAAATCCAATCCTGAAATACTGGAGACTGCCAATGCCCCTAAGAACAAAATGGATGTTAGGTTTACCACAATATACAATAACAGCCAAAACACCGCCATAATCATGGCTACAGTTCCATTGTACCGCTGGTGTAAGAACTGTGGCATCGTGAAGATTTTGTTCTTGAGATAAACTGGAAGGAAAAATACAGCAACTACGATCAATGTCACTGCCGCCATCCATTCATAAGTTGCAATAGCCAATCCAATCTTAAATCCTGAACCACTCATGCCGATAAATTGCTCAGCAGAAATATTCGAGGCAATCAAAGAAGCTCCAATTGCCCACCATGTCAAGGAACCTTCAGCCAAGAAATAATCCTTAGAATCCCCAGAAGCGGATTTCTTCTTATAATAAATGTAAAGTCCATACCCTGCTACTATTATGAAGTAGCATAGGAATACGATATAGTCTTTGGTTTCCATGGTTTTTATTTAGTCGTAAACTTGTAAACAGATTTGCTGGTATAGGTTTCTCCAGGATTTAATGATGTAGATGGAAAATTAGGCTGGTTTGGAGAATCTGGGAAAATGTTGGGTCTCCCAAACATAATCCCGTACGGAAACTATCCTTAGCACCATTTTTAAGTGTTACATTGTCCGCCATAAAATTCCCACTGTAAAACTGAATTCCAGGTTCTTCAGTATAGATGTCCATTACGATGCCAGATTTATCTCCTGTTAAAGTTCCTGCATGGTTTAGCCCATCAACTTTTTGTCCCGTTTAAAACCCAATTATGATCATAGCCTTTTCCAAATTTCAATTGCTCGTTGTCCTGTTCAATATCTTGGCCTATCGTTTTTGAAGTGGTGAAATCAAAAGGAGTATCTTTAACACCTGCCAATTCTCCAGTAGGAATCAAAGTACTGTCTACAGGAGTATACTTATCAGCATTAAGTTTCAAAGTATGTCCTAGAATAGTACCACTGCCTTCACCATTTAAATTGAAATATGCATGATTTGTTAAGTTAATAACTGTTTTCTTATCAGAAGTAGCTTTATATGCAATCGTCAATTCATTATTATCTGACAAACTATATGTTACTTCAATATGAATTGGTCCGGGAAATCCTTCAGCTTTGTCAGGAAGTGTTAATGCGAATGTGATAACCTTATCATTTACAGTTTTGACTTCCCAATTTTGAAAATGCAAGCCTTTAACTCCACCATGCAAGGTATTGGGACCATTGTTGGTTGGAGTGGTAAATTCCTCCCCATCGATACTAAATTTACCCTTTGCAATCCGATTACCAAATGGACCGACAATAGGTCCAAAGAAAGGCTCTTTTGGGTTGTTGTAGTCAGCAGCTTTATTAAACCCCAAGACAACATCTGTTAAAGTACCATTTTTATCAGGAACTTGCAGTCCCACGATTCTTGCTCCGAAATTTGTGAAATATGCCGTTGCACCAGATGAGTTCTTTAACGTATAAAGCTTGACAGATTTTCCATCAATATCTCCTGAAAATGAGGTGGAATCTAAGATTGTAACAACAGAATCTGTACTGTCGGCCAGTAATGTTGCTTTCCTGCTTACTATTTTGCTGACATGCTATAGGCGCAAAAAAGGGAGCCCGCAAGCAACGTTTTTAAGATAGATTTATTCATTGGTTAGTTTATAATTAAGTCTAATATACTAATTCTGAGCCATTATCAGTTTTAACAAAAATAGGTGTTAGCTCAAGGTTAAATTCTTTTTTGTAGACAGGCGATATGGAATCCACTAATTGCTGTCCGAAACCCTTCTTTACAATATTAATGGTGCATCCCCCAAAACCACCTCCCATCATTCTTGCTCCCAAAACTTCAGGAAATTTCTTAGCATTTTCTACCAAAAAGTCCAATTCATCACAACTAACTTCATACTCCTTACTCAAACCCTCATGAGCTCTAAACATTTGTCTGGCCCATTTCTTGGATATCACCTCTATCCATAGCCTCACAAGCCTTGGCAAGTCTTTCGTTTTCCTCCACCACAAACTTCCCTTTAACATAACTGTCGTTATCAATAGGCTGCACAAATCTCATCCAGCATTTCAATAGTTACATCTCTCAAGCTATTTACTTCAGGATATTTTTCCTTTACTAAGGCTACTGCCTTTTCACATGAATGCCTTCGGTCATTATATGCAGATGAGGCCAAGGAATGCTTAACGTTCGTGTTTAACAACACGATCTCGTAATCTCCAAGCTCCAAAGGAACATAGCTATAAGAAAGATCTCTGCAGTCTAATCTAACTACATGGTTCTCCTTGCTCAATACCGAAGCAAACTGATCCATTATTCCACATTTTACCCCCTGCATAAGTGTGGTTCAGCAAGCTGACCAATTTTTGCAATGGAAACCCTGTCAATATTCAGATCAAAAAGTTCATTCAATCCAAAACCTGTAGCACATTCTACTGCTGCAGATGATGAAAGACCAGCCCCCACAGGTATGTCCCCATCTATATAAAGGTTAAATCCCGAAATCTTATATCCACGATCCTTCAATTGATTAACTACTCCAAGAATATAATTTGGCCAGCCATTATCGGTTGGTGAAACATCTTTTAAATCAACTTGAAAAGACTCATTAAAATCCTCTGCAAATAAATGAATCTCTGTATCATTACGCTTCCCTAAAGCCACATATACAGCTTTGTCAATTGCAGTAGGCAGAACGAATCCTTCGTTATAATCCGTATGTTCTCCAATTATATTAATTCTTCCGGGCGATTTGGAAACTAATGCTGGATCTACTCCCGTACAATTCCTTATACTTAGCACTAATTTGGTCTCTCTCAATCATTTGGTATTAGATTTATAATGTATGGTGGGTTGATTTCTGATGATTTCTGCTGCTTTTTCTGCAGTAATATCTCTTTGGGGATTAGCTAACATCTCATAACCTACCATAAATTTCTTTACAGTCGCTGAACGCAGTAATGGTGGATAAAAATGCATATGCCCAATGCCAAAAATCCTGGTTCCCCATTGTTTACAGGAGCTTGGTGCATCCCTGCAGAATATGGGAAAGTCGTTGAAAATATATTATCATAACGGATGGTTAGCTCCTGTAAGGTTCTTGCTAAATCCAAACTTTTCTTCTTCAGAAAACTCAGTGATATCCGTAACCTGACGCTTACTGATCAGCAGGGTTTCAAATGGCCATGCCGCCCAAAATGGAACTAAAGCCACAAAATGCTCATTGTCAATGATAATTCGTTCTTTTTTCTCTAATTCTAAGGCTAGATAATCAGATAATAAAGACTTTTTATTTTTTAGGAAATATTCCTGCTGCTGCTTTTCCTCTTTGAGGATTTCCATGGGTAACTTACTTTCCGCCCAAATCTGACCATGAGGATGTGGGTTGCTACAGCCCATAATAGATCCTTTGTTTTCGAATATCTGAATGTATTTAACCCATTCATTGGACGCTAAAGAGGTAAATTCGCTCTGCCATACATCAACGACCTTTTTGATATCCTCA
The DNA here is from genome assembly GCF_901472535.1 of Sphingobacterium daejeonense. Lineage (NCBI taxonomy): Bacteria > Pseudomonadati > Bacteroidota > Sphingobacteriia > Sphingobacteriales > Sphingobacteriaceae > Sphingobacterium > Sphingobacterium daejeonense. Next base: position 4,316,724 of record NZ_LR590470.1, read on the forward strand.
ACATCCATTTCAGGAAGAGTCAAATCATGCCTTGGAGTAAAATGCAAAAACTTTACAAATTCCTCGCTCAGTTTCAGCAACTAATAATCCTTCTTCATTTATATTTCCTTCTTCAGTATCTTTCAACAGAGCAGAAAAGTCGTTGACAAAAACAAACTCTCCTTATAATTGGGATTTTCACTGCCATCTGCCCGTTTATTCCCTGGACAGAGATAGCAATTTGGATCATATTCAGCCTTTTATCTAAGGATAAATTCCTCCACTTGCCCCTGCCATGGTCGCTTGCTGCGATGTGGCGAAACAAGAATTCTTTCCCTGTTAATATGTTTAAGCGAGTGGTGTGGTACGTCATTAATTGCAAAATCTGGCATAGGTGGTTCTTCAATTAGTTCTCCTAAGATACAAATTCCATCAATTATTTGTAGTAGGACCGTGTACTTTTAACACACCTTGAGAATCTATCTCTATCGGATCTATAAAAACAACCCGATCATTGCCCGTCTTTGTAGTCCTTCCATGATATACACAGTACATTTTACCATCTTTGCCAACAAAAATGGAATTATGGCCAGTCCCTGTAACATCGCCACCTTTATCATTATTTTTCTCCAAGACTGGATTGGCAGCAGATTTCTTAAATGGCCCTAGTGGATTTTTTGAAGTCGCATATCCAACAGCATAATAAGGTCCAGCATAATGATTTCGCAGAATACATCATGTAATAAAGATTATTATGCTTAAAAAGATAAGACCCTTCGGTCCATCGACGATTTATCTCAGCATTGTTAACTGATCTGCTTTCCCATTCTGCTTGTTTATCATTGATTTTTACTGGTGGACGCAATAATAATTTCGGTTCTCCGATTACCCCACTCAAATCAGGCTTCAACTCAACTCCGTAAACCCAACTCTCTTCAATCTCATCATATAAACCTTTCTTTTTTGCCCAAGCAGCAATTTCTGATTCTACAGGATGCTTATAACAGCACCTCGAATAATAAAGGTATTTCTTGCCATCCTCACTCACATATACATTTGCATCAATGATTGGATATCCTGGATCAAATAACGGTTTATCATCAATGTCTATAAAACGGACCAGTTGGCTTGTCAGGAAACTGCGACGGCCTATTTTATAATTCTCCAACTCATTATTAGGATTTTCCTTTCCAATGTGCACTATAGAACAGATAAAATTTATCATTCCATTTATAAACTTCGGGTGCCCAAAAATCTTTCGTTCCCCATGATTTCTCCTGTAGGTTTAGTGTAAATAACTCCTTCATTCTCCCAATCTTTCAAATCCTTTGGAAGAATATACTACAAAAACCATTCTTTGTACCCACCAGTGCCATACAGATAATAGGTGTCCTGCTTGTCATCATAAAATAATGTATGGATCGCCCCAATGCAACCGGACAATGGATTCCCTGGCAACTCTTGTGAATTTGCAACATTGCTCAACAAAAACAATAATCCTAAACAAAATAATCTGATTTTCATATAAAATTTTAAAGCTGAATTTAATTTATGACTGGTTTTTTCTGTTTCTTGTTCTGAGGTTTGCCTCCCCCGATAATCGGCCATTCACCTTCCCAAACTAATGGATCCAACATTAGCATTCTTCTAGACGTACCGTTTCCAAGTTTCCCTTGATTCTTATCAATCGCATGATAATAAATCCAATCCTGACCTTTGGCGTCAGTTATAACCCCTGATGTATGTCCTGGGCCGACGATATCTTCAGAACCCTGCATTACAATAGTTCCATTTCCTCTTTCCTTGATATCCCTTCCCTCTTTGTCCACATAAGGTCCTAATAGATTCTTCGATCTAGCTACCAAAACATGATATTTACTATTAGCTCCCTCACAACAACTTCCCTTAGATCCTAAAAAATAATAATACCCATTCTTCTTAAAAATGGTGACCGCCTCATAATCACCTGCTGCGATTTTTACTTTCTGTCCAATATTGACTTTTTTGCCATCTTCACTCAATTCCAAAGCAAAAGTACCTTGCCCAGGAGTATCTGAGAAACTTCCCCAAAAAAATATAATTCTTCCCATTATCAGCAATAAAAAAAGGATCAATGAATTAGGAACACTCATAGATTCACTGTCGAACAAACTTCCCCTGATCTATAAATGGCCTTTTGGAGAATCCGAAATAGCCAAAACCTACACCTGGGTTTTTATCGCCCCACGTTGAATAAGAATAGTATAAATAGTATTTCCCGTTCACTAAATTAATATCTGGAGCCCAGATGCCGCCAGCACCTTTCCAAGAAGGTTTTTCTTGAAAGGCAGGACCAACATAACTCCAATTCACCATATCTTTGGATTCCAAAATTGGAACCAACCTAGATCCTTGACCATCATCCCAATTGTCTTGAGTACCATATGCATAAAACAGCTTTGTTTTTAGGATCTTGAAGCACCGTAGGATCAGCCAAGACAGGCTCAAAAACAGGATTCTGAAAAGTATTTCCCCCTTCAACAAATGAACTCGAAACCGCAGAATTCCTTTTTGCACATGAATCAAAAAAAGAAACAGAAATCAACACCAAAGCTATTAAAAATGAATTTCTAACCACTGGTACATAAATTAGAGTTTTAATATAAACTATACTTCTCAGAAACATATCGTGAAAAAAGTTTAGAATGGTTTAACAATGTAGATAAAATTCAATTTACAGGATTTTTTTGACAATATGCACTTTAAAAAACAAAACCCTAAGCAATTAGCCTAGGGTTTTAACTTATTTAATCTTCTCAGTCAGAAAAATGATTTCTTTATAATTGTCTTTCTCGTAAAGAATACCAATAGTATTGGGTTTTATCAGTACAATGTCTGAATAGGCTGAATATGCACCTTTGTAACCCTCAGGAGCTTTGGCAATCAATTTATTATAATACCAAGACTTTCCCTTATCTTTTGATAGCCTCAAGGTCAAGTTATTACGATCTTTCTCATCTGCAGCATTAATATGAGCCAAAATAAATTTTTTACCTTTTTTCCATGATAAAGCAGATCCTTGATTGATTGGATCAGGTAGATTAGCATCAGGAGATGAACTCACCCATGTCTGTCCAGCATCTTTAGAAATCGAAATAACCCTTTGTTTAGGAGTCAATTGTTGGTTCCGAGAACTCATATACACTTCATTGTCTCCTATTTGAGCAGCAATAGATTCATTCGTTCCGGGATACGGAAGGTTATCACTCAATTTAAAGGTTTTTCCATGATCGTCAGAATAAAAAGGCATGAGCATTCCAATCTTTACCTTGTGGCTGTGGGATCCCCGGCACTGTGATTGGCAGCGATGTAAATCCTACCTTTATTAGGCCCTGAAACAAATTGAAATCCATGCCCTGGTGTATTTGCATAGGTTCTCCAATCCTCAGAAAAAGAATATTCAGGATTTATTTCTGTTTGTTTTTGGCCTATGTGTCTGCGTTGTGATGTTCACAGGTTCTGACCATGTTTTGCTCCATCAGTCGAGGTAATGTACCATACTTCTCGTAGACCTTTACCTTTTCTCACTTCGCCTTCATGATTATTTCCGGTATTATAAAAAAGGAATATTCTACCTTCAGGATATGCAGGGTCCAATAAATCTGCTACTGGGGCTGCATTTCCCGCTTGAAGTTTATCATAGTCTGCCGCAACCTTCAAATCCCCCCCAAGTCTTGCCGTTATCCTTGCTAACTTTATATACAATGTCCACATTGCCATAATCTCCCGCATGATCTACACGGCCTTCGGAAAAAGCAATCAATTCCCCATTCTTGTTTTTTATTATGGCAGGAATTCTATAGCTCGCATAGCCCATCATCCCCAGATCTAAATACAACAGTTTCTTGCGCTTGAACCCCAGAAAGTAAGCAAACAGCTAATAATGATAATAATAGTTTTTTCATATTTGGTAAATTTAAACTTTGAACTTATTGATTACTGCCCAACAATACCATTCTTGCCTAGGCAAATGAAAAGGTCCTTTAAACATATTGCCTTTCGCAGTTTGGGCAATACTTCCATCTTTATGAAGATAACCAAACCATTCCCCATGTTCACTATCATGAAAATGCTTATAGGCATAATCATGGATAAGTTTATGCATCGTTGAATATTTTCTCATCCTTGGTTATTAAATAAGCTAATAGACAAGCAATTATGGTTTCATTCTGTGGCCACCAAAATTTTCATATCTTGCCAATACTCCTGCACCGGCTTGTTATAGACATCTCGGAAATATAAGATTCCACCATGTTCCTCATCCCAACCTCTTTCCCACATATAATCCAACATCCTTAACCCCTAAATCAATCAAATGTTGATCCATGCCTCGATAAATGGCTTCATGTAAAATAAAACCATGCGCCCTCAATAGCATGACCTGGATTTAATGTCCTGCCCATCAATGTGATCTATAATATCCCCATCTAATGAAACCTGCTCCATAACACAGCGAATATCATCTTTTACAAAATTTTTCCTCAATTTCTTTGATCCAGCCCATGATAGCTTCGTCACACCGAGGGTCACCGATTGTTTCCCTCAATTGCTGCGCTGTATTGCACATAATCATTGGAATGCCAATACCTTTACTTGGTCTTGTATCCTCAAACTTTGGATCCATTACCCTTTTTCCATTAGCATATTCTAAACAAACGGTAAACATTTCCCTCGCAAAAGTTGCTGCCTCACCACTGCCAGAAGCTTTAGCATAGGCAGCGCTCGCAATAACAGCAAATGTTTCCGAGAAAAAATAGCGACGCATCCGAATCGGATTTCCTTCACGGTCCACATGAAAATACATCTTGCCATCAGGGTTGAAACACTTATCCCTGATAAATTCGTAGCCTAGTCTTGCACCTTCCAAACCATTCTTGACGTGGCTCCACTGTATTGTACAATGTTGATAGTAAACCAACATGCTCGCCCCTGAATCCAAACAGCTTTATCCGTATCTATCAATGTGCCGTCATAGTCCCGCATCAATAAATAACCCCCGAATTCATGATCATATGATCTAGGAAAACCAAAATGGAACCGTATCGTTTATTAATTGATTTTTATAAAATTCAGCTAGATTGTCCAGCTCTTCATTTGTATACATTTTTTTAGTTTTTTATTGAAAAGGTCGAAACAGGAACTGATTCTTCATTCATTAAATTTGCCCTTGTAAATGCCTGATAACCATAATATATCTTAGACAAAGATTTTGGATTAAATAGGATGACTTTATTCCCTTTTATCTCTTTAACATGTAAGACTTCAAACTCCCCATTATTATCCATTCCTTGAAATCCAATAACCTCTTTGCCACCTAATACTTTAATATTTTTTGGCGTTATTGAACTCAATCACGAATAAATTGTTCTTTATTGGATAGGCTTTGATTGGCTGTGGAGTATCCGAGTTGATATTTTTTCCAAACTCATGTTTCTTAACGAGATTAGACAAACGGATACCAATTGGAATTTTGTCTTTAGGGTGCACTTCAAGAGAATCACCTAAGTCTGAACTAACAGCCATAAATACATTTGGAATTTCTGAACAAATCAACCTTTGGCTATCCCTAAAATATGGCCAAGAGGGACGATCGATACTAGATAGTTGTACAACATAAAAGGGAAGTTTGTCCTTGACATTGCCACTATTAGCAAAATTCTTGCGCCAGGAATGAACGAGGGTTTTAAATAAATGTTCGTGCAGTTCAACGTTATGAGCATTACTCTCCCCTTGATACCATAGGACAGCCTTAATATTAGTATTCTTCCATTTCACTAATCCTGCTTCAAAGTTGTAAGAAGGATCAAATGGGTGACGCTGGTGTTTTATACTAGACTGCTTCAAATTTACTCCAGCTCTTTCTTTACAGAAATCTTGAATGAAATCTGATTTTCTCCAAGTATGGATGTATCCCGCAAGTAAATCATCACTCTCCAAGCATTCCCTAGAAATCCAAGACTCGGTATTAGAGCCTCCAACAGCCAATTCAATAATACCAACCGGAACATTGCTGTCTTGATGGATATCCAATCCAAAACTATAAGCAATCGCTGAAAAATTCGATGAATTTTCAGCGTTCAGAGTTTCCCAGGTTCCTGTGAAAAATTCCAGATCGTTCACCTTTTTCAAAATATCAGTACTCCATTCAGAATTGTTCGTTTCTACTAGATTTTTGCTCTTGAAGATTCTGATTTGATTATTTAAACTTGCATTCCCTATCAGCGGTTCAGAATTTTTTGCCAATTTTAATGGGAATGCCATGTTGGATTGCCCAGATGCCAAATAAACATCTCCAAACAAAATATTCCCTAATAAAATAGAATCCTGATCAGTCTTAATCTTTATTAAATATGGACCTCCGGCAGAATGGGGATTAATACCTACTTCCCAATTCCCTAATTCATCAGCTTGGGAGGAATAAGTCTTGTTCTCTAATTCAAGGATTACCTTTTCTTTAGAAGATGCTTTACCATAAATAGAAACTTTTTCGTCGCGTTGAAGAACCATATTTGACCCAATTGTATTAGAAACAGATAATTTCTGCCTAACAGGAACAATATGTTTAAATACATTTTCTGCTAATATCTTTGCACCTTGTTCATTTGGATGCAGATAATCATCAAAAAGATCTATGCGGCTTGCTAAAGATATTTTGTTGTCAATAAGTCTATAGTTGTTTAAGATAGCTATATCTTCAATATTTTTTTGAATCTGGTTGTACCATTCCCTTGTTCCGGATAAAAATCGTGCATGTCCACTGAAAATGGGAGTCATCTGACATACATAAATCTCAATATTAGGGTTATGTTGTTTAAATAATGAGACTAGCTTATAATAATCCTTCGTAAAATCTAATTTATAATTTGGCCAGTTTCTCGGATCTGTATCATTTAATCCTAATGATATCACCACGATATCTGGACTGAATTCTAAAGCATCCTTTAACTCTTCTGATTTTAAATAGGGATTATGTCCTTTTTCCAATAAGGTAGCGCCGCTTTTTCCAAAATTACCAACCACAAATCCCTCACCTAATAATTCTTGCAATTGCGCAGGATAGGATTTCCCATTAGCCAAATTATATCCTTTGGTAACAGAATCTCCAATGCATGCAACCCTCTTTTTTGTTTGCGCAAAGAGAGAACTAATGGAGATGAAAATGAAAAACAAAAATTTAATCGATTGCTTCATTATACTTTGGTTTTAAAACAGCCAATTGAATAATCAAAACTATCAACACTATTCCTGCCAATAGGGCGAAATCACTTCCTAATTGCCCTGCATCTGCAGAAGCACCCAATAATTTAGTAATATATGCACCAGCAAAAACACCAACCATATTCATAATACCATATGCTGTAGCTCTGTATTTGGAAGAAACAAATTGACAGAGAATAGGCATATTATTGGCATCGAACATGCCAAAGCCAAACCCAAACATCAAACCAGCTAAGACAATAGCAAACACACTATGCCCATAACCTATGAGAATAACCGCAGGAATAGTTAATCCAAGACCTATTGCACTTGTATAAATCCTCCCCCGCAAGTTTCTTTGAATCCATTTGTCTGAAATAATTCCGCCAGATATAACCCCAAAGAACGATGACAGAGCAATTGTTATGGTAGCCAATGGACCAGCTTGTTCCATCGGTATGTGCAAATTCTCTGAGAATAAAGTTGGCAACCAATTCTTTGTTGCCCAGCCCGGCAAACTTGGAACAGCAAAGTATAGCAAAATCACCCAAAACGCTACGTTTGAAAACAATAAGGATATACCTTTGAATAATGAGGTCTTATCTCCAATAATTTTTTTAGCAACAGATCTATGGTCTGTTTCATGTAGGAAAAATATCAATACAAAAGAATAAACTATTCCAATCAATCCGAATAATATAAAGGTATAATGCCAGGAAAAAGATGCTGCAACTGTTCCGCCAAACCCTCCCAATGCCTGCCCAAAATAAAACCCTGTCATGTGGATCCCAATTGCCAAAGACCTGCTTTTATCCGAATGGTAATCAGCAATCAATGACAGTCCTGCAGGAATATATAAAGCCTCACTTACACCCATTATAGCTCTTAATGCATATAATTGCTCATAAGTATTGGCATAACCCATAGCCAACGTAACAGCAGACCACACAAACAAACTCCCAACAATCAACCATTTACGGTTCCATTTGTCAGCAACCATTCCTGCAACGGGGCTCATAAATCCATAAATCCACAGAAATACAGCCATTAGATTGCCAAATACAGCAGCACTCTCCAGCTCAACAATATCAATCGCCATTGCCGGACGCATGGTCGACAAAATCTGGCGATCCATATAATTTAACAATGCCACAAACCATAGTAACCCAACAACCACCCAAGGATATTTATTGCTATTTCTCATAGATTATAATTTCTTATCAGGATCATTAATTGGACCCTGCAATCTTTCCAACTAAAATTTGATCCGTTCGAACTCCCGCTCTTATCTCACCTGATGGTATTACAAAAATGTTATCCTTTAGGACTGCGGAAGTAGTAACCGGACTTAATCGCGGCATTCCTTCCAAAGCCATCCATGCACCTGTTACCAAATCAAAAGCCCAAATCTCTTTGCTAAAACCCGGATGATTTAATTGAATATCATTTTTAACACCGATAAGACTATCTTTCTTGACCTGATTGGATTCTAAATTAATCTGACCCAGCAAATCCTCAACTTTATGAAAGGTATTTGCTTGATCACCTCCAAACACCAAGATTTTACCCTGATAGTACAAACCTGTTCCCGCAGCAACAGCTGTAGGAAGCTGACCAATAGTTTTTATATTTTTAAAATTAATATCTATTTCCAAGATATCGTCATAAATATCACTGCGCGAATTCGCGTTTCTTTTCCTGCCCCCAATTACATAAATCTTATTTAAACCATCACTGACAACAACTGCGTGACTAACAGGATATGGAAGTGTTAAATATTCTTGCCAGCCATCGCCATTCTCTTTCAGATGCAATTGAAAGACCTTATCAGAAACATGATCAGAGTTTTCTCCTCCAACAAAGTATAAATGGTTACCTCCTCCAACTAATCCGCCATTCGTTAATGGATACGGCAAATCTGGCATTTGAGTTTTCTCTAGGTTTTCATCTTTATTCAACTGATACCTGTAAACTTCTCCAATTGCACCATTTTCATTTTCTCCCCCAGCACTATACAGGACATCTGAAATATTTACATTGGCAGAATAGGCGGAAGCATCCTCTAAAGCGAACTGCTTATAGAATTTCAATTCGGAACCTTCAAATGAATATAAATAAGCTGATTTTTGATAAACCTTTTTGCCTCCATCCCAAGGCATACCTTCTGGAAAATTAGCTCCTCCAGCAATTAAAAGACGATTCCCAAAAACACCAACCAAAGGCCCTGCTACCCCTAAATTAGGCTTACCAAATTCTTCCGGTAACTTGCTCGCATTACCCCATTCTAAATGAAGCTTCCCTTCATTACCTGAACATCCAACCATCAAAATCGCCATTGATATTATAACCTTGAATTGCATTATCGAATAGATTTAAATCCTGCAAAACCCAAATCCTCTACTTCTCTCTTAAATAATTCAAATTGATCGCTTGACATATTTGCTATAGGTAATCGAAACTCACCACAATCCAAATCAACCAATTTCATATAAGATTTTCCAGTAGCAATGCCCCCATATTTCCCTAACAAACGAATCATGTCAATTGATTTTTGTTGTGATTTATTTGCCTTTTCTAAATCACCATTATTATAGGCTTCAATTAATTCTAAATATAATGGTGCAGCATAATTGTAAGTACTTCCAACTGCTCCCTTAGAACCTAAAACCAATGAAGACAACATATTTTCATCACGGCCCCACAACATATCATATTTTCTTTCTTGAAAATTTAAACAGGATAAGAAATCCATAAAATCTTCGTGGGTATATTTGATTCCTCTGAAAGTAGGTATCTTATTGTCCACTTCCATCAATAGATCGATCATATTGAAATTACCACCTGTCAATACTGGAATATGGTAATAGTAAAATGCAGTATGAGGTGCAGCAGCAGCAATCTCAGCACAACATTTCGCCAATTGTTGAACGCCAGCAGGCTTAAAATAAAAAGGAGAAGTAAATGAAATAGCATCTGCACCTTCTTGTTCAGATATAACAGCAAGCTGTTTACATTCCTTGATATTTGTGCCACCCAAAAACATAATCAATGCAAAATCAGGATCATTTTTCGTTAAGGACGTCCAGGCTTTTAAAACAGAAACCTTTTCATCGAAAGTAAGAGAAACACCTTCCCCAGTAGATCCACAAATAAAAGCACCCTTAACATGGTTCTTCTTTAATGATTCATAATAAGAAGGGATAAGATCTAGATTTAATTCTCCGTTGGAATCAAATGGAGTGAAAGGAGCGGCTATTAATCCTTCAATTTTGTTAGTTAGCATAGTGTAAATGTGTAAAAACTATCCTAGAAGACTAGGATAGTATTGTTAAAATTATAAATTATGTTCCTGAATAACCAGGATTCTGATCTCCTGTAAGTTTAGGGTCTGCGGATAAGGTGCCTAAATCAATTGGCCATAATATCTTATGTTTTTGAGAATCATTGTTCTCCAATACGCCGACTAGATTTAAATCTTTTCGGAATACTAATGGTCTGCCATTACCGTCTTGCATTCTTCTCAAATCATACCATCGCTTTCCTTCAGCCACAAATTCTTTGCTACGCTCATAAAATATAGCAATTTCATTCGACTCAAAGGAACCATTTACAAACTGTGGAGCATTTCCCTGATAAGCTCTATTACGAACCATCATGATTTCAGCAGTCGGGTCCTGGTTCAATTTGTTCTTAATTTCTGCCAATAGTAAATAGGCATCTGCCAAACGATAAATTGGATAATCATCCGTATATACTCTAATATCATTCTGGAATGTTCCTAAATACTTTCTTAGGACAACCGCATGTAAATCTCCTTTATTAAAGTTTAGGAAGGTAAAATTAGCACGTTGGTCCGCTGCATCAAACAATTGATACAGATCGTATTTATATTCATATCTTAAAATCGTACCACTGGATGCAATCTTCAATGGATCACCATCAATACTATTGCCTTTATCATCCACAAAACCCGAGAGAACATCTGCCGGTGCATAAATAAAATAAGGGAATAATGTATTAGCTGCTTCTCCCGTTAAGTAACGGATAGCAAATATGATCTCATTGTTACCTTTATTTGCTGCTACACTTGCAGAATTAAATACATTTTCAAATGAACTCTGTAAAGAAAATTTAGGGATTACGGCCTCAACTGCTGTTTTTGCGGTTTGCAAATCTTGCTGTGTTGCTGTTGGAGCTGATCCATCAATAGAAACTTTCGCAGACCACAAATATACCTCTGCCTTTAACATCTGAGATGCGGCCAAAGACCATTGCCCTTTTTGATCCTTAATGCTGAAATCATCCCCAAATGAAGAAACAGACTTATTAATCTCCTCTTTGATGAAATCTAAAGACTCCTTCTCTGTTTTTGTCCTTGCCGTGTATGCTGACTCCGCTGAACTTGGTGTATTGATCGCCACCAAAGGCTCTGTAACAAGAGGAATGCGACCATATGTACGAAAAAGATGGAAATAATAAAATGCCCTGATTCCATGTGCCTGCCCTAAATAATAAGCCTTCTTGTCATCCGAGAGATAACTAGCATTATTAACTTGATAAATAAAGTTGTTCACCTGAAAGATTGGTGCATAAAGACCGGCCCAGCCTGATATACCCGTCGCACTTTCGCGTAGATCCTGAATGATAATATTGGCAGAACTTAAAGAAGATGTCCCCGTAAAACCTGTACCATCACGCAATGTACCGCCTCGAAGCTCTCCCAATGTCCAAAATGTACTCTGATTATTTCTTAATTGCGCGTGCAAGCCTTTCATTGCTCCACTTACCTGCTCCTCATTTTTCCAAAAACTGCCACTGGCAAAATAGTCCTCAGGAACTAAATCCAAATCCATCTTGCTACATGATGTCATCCAACCCGTAGATGCCATTAATGCGATCGCTAAAAATATATTTTTCATAATAAAAGGCTCTTAGAATGTTAATTGTAATCCAAAAATCACTGTTCTTGGCAATGGATAACCACCACCGCCCTGGCCAATACTCCCACTTTCCGGAGAAAATAAAGTACTTTTTGACCAATAATGTAAATTCTGACCAGTCACAGAAAGACTCAAGTCTTCAAGCTTTGCTTTCTCAGCAATTGATCTCGGCAACCTATATGACAAGGAAACTTCTCTCCACGCCAAATAATCACCTCTATTGAAAAACATACTGCTCATCCTACTCGTATTATTTTTGAATAATTGATCAGCGAAATAATAAGTTGGATATTTGGCTCCCGTATTCTCTGGAGTATATGTATCAAAAACATCCTGGGTTGTGTTAAATGTTCCTTGCATCATCCCCATGAACCATGCGCGTGGACCGTCATACTGCACAAATCCCAAGGCATAGTCGAAACGTGTGGACAAACTGAAATTCTTCCATGATGAATAAATCCCAAAACCGCCAGTCCATCTAGGAACCGTTCTCCCTTGGTAAACTTGATCGTAAGAATTAATAATGCCATCTCCATTCACATCCTTCCACATGACATCACCCAATGCTATTGGATAATGCAAAGCCTTCTCAGAGGCTGACATGCCCTCAAAAACATCAGGATGAACTAAAGTTTTCGCTCCTATTAAGTCCTGAAGCTTCAAAGCATAATTATCTAAATCAGATTGCGTACGGATGATTCCTTCGGCTTGATACGCATAAGCTATATTTGGGTCTTGACCCTCTTGAATGCCTCCAACCCAAATAAGATCTTTGGTTACTGGATCATAGACCTGAAAACCTCCTTGTCGATTGTTTTCAACTCCATTGTTTGGTAATTTTAAAACCTTATTGGCATTGTAAGCAGTATTTAAATTGAAATTCAACATCCAATCACTATTCCGTAGAATGTTGTAGTTCAAATCGATCTCAAAACCTTGATTTTGCATATCACCATTGTTCGTTAAGATTGGAAATCCTCCAGCGGTGACTGGCAAAACCAATTCTGCAATCTTATCAAAAGTAGTTCGGTGATAATATGCCAATGAAAGATCCAATCGGTTCACTAACCTTGTTTCTAAACCAACCTCTTTAGTGATTAAGCTTTCCCATTTTAACCCGAAATTACTTGGATTATTCATGGTGTAACCTACAGCACCATTGTAGTTTGAGGTCCCGTATCTTCCTTGTAAATAATAATAGCCCCTGTTATTTGCAGTAACTGGCCCTATGTCACCATTTGCTCCATAACTTGCACGAAGCTTCAAGGTATTAACGACCTGATCTTGTCCTATGAAGTTGGAGAACATCTCCTCATTATGCAAATTCCAACCGATCGAAATCCCTGGAAATGTACCCCACCTATTGTTCAATAATGTTGAATATCCATCACGACGTGCTGTCAAGGTCAATAAATACTTCTGATCATAATCATAGTTGATACGCCCAAAGAAAGAATTAATACGGTACCTATTATGGTAAGAATCTATACTGCGAAGGTTGTCAACGCTTGTGAGCGCCAAATCCATGAAATCATCTGTAGGTGCACCCGAACCTGAAGCTGACAAACCTTTGTTATAAGAATCAAAAAATTCCCAGCCTAGCATGGCGTCAACATTATGCTTCCCTAAAAAAGAGTCCCTATAGTTCAAAACCGAATTATATGTTTGGTTTAAGGTTTTGTCGTAACCAGCACTTGAATTTCGAGACCTTACCCAATTGCCTGGAGAGTTCAAATAATCCTTATTGAAGGCTTCATTCATACTTTGATTCAAATACCAACTCCCTGTTGATTTCCAATTGAGCTTTTCAGAAAACTTGATATTAAAACCTTGTGAAAGTGTAAGCTTCTGGTTCTCATTATTACGGATAAATTTGTCAATATTTACCATAACATTTCCGTCCCAGTTGTCGCGACCTATCAACAGATCCCCGTTTTCATTGTAGCCGCGCATGGTTGGAGGTGCACCTAAAGCTCTCGTCATATAGTTCGCTTCAGCATTATTAGCATCTCGCCATTTCGTGTTAGCAAAGTTCAACCCTGAAAGTGATTCCAACCACGGTTTGATCTTATAATCTCCGTTAAGAATAAATGTCAGTCGATCATAAAAAGTCTTTACGGGTACACCTTCTTCATAATATTTTCCAAGACTTGCATAATATTTCCCTTTATCGTTTCCACCTTGCATGGCAACATTATAATCTTGAGTAAGCGCATTTTGATTTAATGCCTGGTCACCATAATTGAATTCTGTGAAAATTATCTCCTTGCCAGTCACTGGATCAATCATCGTCCTCCAACCTTTATTCAATAATTCACGGTTGGTATCATCCAAAAACATAGTACTCCAGACAGCCTGGTTGGTTACATTCCCATCCAGGATATTGCCGTTTGCATCCTTATACTTATTGCCAGTACCAAATGGAACTGCAGAAGTTAGTTGATTTAGTTGTGTTGGATTGTAAATCCCAGAAGTTTGAATAGATTTACGCGACCAATAGATATAATCTTCCGCGTTCAAAAATTCAAATGGAATATTTAATGAATTCATCCCGATTTTTGCCTTGGCGGTAATGTTAGAAACACCCTCTTTTCCTCTTTTTGTTGTGATCAATACCACACCGTTTGATGCCCTTGCTCCATAGATAGCAGTAGCAGATGCATCCTTTAACACGTCAATAGATTCAATATCATCTTGGTTTATGTCTTGAAACCCCGACCGTATCAAACCGTCTACAATGACTAAAGGCGAACCTCCACCTGTATAACTGGTTCCTCCTCTAAGGACAATATTTGGAACAGCACCTGGGCGACCCGAAAGTTTGTTGAACACGTAAACCCGGAATTGTTCCTGCTAAGGCAGAAGCGGGGTTAGATCGCACACCTGTCTCCAAAACACGCTTGTCCAACCTAGAAACTGAACCCGTCAAATTTGATTTTTAATGCTGCCATAGCCCAAAACAACAACTTCATCCAAATTCTCCCCAGTCGGTACCATAAAGATCCTTAAAGAACCTAAGTTCTCTAATGTTATCGTTTGGGACTCATAACCGATCGAGGTAAATAATAGTACATCAGAAATTTCGCAGTAATACTGAAATTTCCTTGTAAATCGGTTTGTGTAGTTTGACTTTGTGTTTGATTAGAAACAGTAATACCTTCCAATGGATTCCCATCCTGATCAGTAACTGCCCCTTTGATTAAGGACTGCGAATAAGATGCTAAACTGAAGCAACTCAGAAAGATTATGGCAATAATCCCCCGCAATGAGTAATAATAAAGGTTTTTCATAGTAGATTTACAATAATTTGGATTATGTTATACATAATAACACATCAAATGTAAGACATAATGTTTTACTTCCAAACTTTTTTTTAATATTATTGTATCTTATTTCTAACCTAATACGAAAAACTTATGGAGGAAAATGGCCCCGAAATGGAAAAATTAGGAAGTATTGACACTTCAAGTTTAGTGATAAGGCTGAACAAAGAATCATTCAATACATCCAAAAAAATAAAATGACTGTAGGGGATGTTCTGCCTAAAGAGTTAGACCTTGCAGATAATTTAGGGGTAAGTAGAACTGTAGTTAGGGAGGCTTTATTGAGATTGAAAACCATTGGATTGATTGAATCAATAAAACATAAAGGTGCTGTATTGCGTAATCCTGATGTATTAGGCTCTTTGAGAAAAGTATTCCATCCCTCAATATTGGATAATGAAACATTAAAGGATATGTTCGAAATGAGATTGGCTCTGGAAGTGGGAATGGCTGATTTTATAGTAAATAATATCACCGATGAAGATCTTGATGAATTGGACAACATCGCCAATGAAATTGTATCGGGTGACACTGCTTATCCTTGGCAAGTCGAAGATGAAATAAAATTCCACGGAAAATTATATAAGATATCAAAAAATAGAATTCTATTGGAATTACAGGAAATGCTCATTCCAATTTTTGGAATATGTTCACCAAAGTGGATTGCTAGAAAAGGATATTGTAAAGGGTGGAATTTATCTCTCATAAAGAATTAGTGGAAATTTTGAGGTTAAGAGATGCAAAAGCTTATAGAACCGCTATTAGAAAGCATCTGAACAACCACTTTGCTAGAATATTAGATTAAAGATCATTACCAATTTCGGAATTCGGAAACAGTTTTTGATAATTAGCGAGTTTCAAGCACTGAAAAATTGCATAAATTAGCTAAAGAATTTTAGTGGAAATGGTTTTTATAGAGTCCCATATTCCCTCTCATGCTTAGCTGATCTTGTGCATTGCATAACCTATATCCAGCAAGATTTTCCGGCAAACGGCGGGATGTTCTATTCCACCCCCCCACACCACAATCGGGAATCTGTTTCCATTTCCATGCTCCCATTTCCCTTTACGACCCGAATACAAACCTGTTTCTTAAGCAGCCTCAATCCATAGTAGTCGGACCGCAGCTAAATCCAGTGTGGATTTATAGTAAAGATCAATACAGAACGGTCAGGGTTGGTCTACTCCCAGGAGCCTTGTTCCGACTTACTGGAATCCCTCAATATCAACTTTTAGATCAAGGAATTGACGCTGAACTCATTTTGGAAATAAAATAAAAACCCTCATCCAAGCTCTATTACAGGCAACCAGTCCCTATTGTGCACTTGACCTAATCCAATCGTTCTTAATGCAACAACTGACAATCTGCAAGGATAAACATCACTTAGATGCTGCCATGCATATGTTATGGTCCAATCAGGAACAGATGAAGATAAACAATCTTGCTGATAAGAGCTGTTTATAAACACGACAAATGGAAAGTATAAGTCAGCAACGAATTGGAATGCATCCCAAACTATGCCATAGAATCGTTAGATTCTCAAAAGCTTTTCAGATGCTAGAACAAGATTCATCCAATAACTTGACAAACTAGCCTATAGTAATGAATATTTTGACCGACAACATCTCAAAAAGGACTTTAAGAGTTTTACAGGCATGAATATGGAGAACCTAATCCATGAAATTAATAATGCACAAATTAGCATTCAAGGTAGGCTGAATTATTAGCTCTGACAGATAAAGATGTCGCATTTTTAACCCCCTTATTATTTTTAAACGAACTAATTTTACCTGAAAAATTAACATCGTTCAAATGCCTAGATCCCATTTGTCATGTCAAAAAAATTATTTCGAATCCCAACTACTATTACGAGAGTAAAACCAAAGTTTGATTTCTCCAAGGTAAAATAAATCAACTCCACACCCATAAGATTGATTTCTCCCCTAACGATAAGGTGACACTTTCTTTCAAAAGAGACCTAAAGCCTTACACCAATGCGAAGCAAGAAATTACTGGTTCAGATAACTCACCAGGTTGGAAATGTGCTATTGGTAAAACTTCAGGAACTTGGGCGTCCAACCAAGTTATCGAAACAAATTTTGCCATATCCAAAATATTCTTGGATGGGGTTTACCAAATGAAAGAACTCGTAACTGGAAATGCCAATACTGTTCCGTATGCTAGAAAGCCATTATACCTATTAGTAGATAGCCATCATTTTCAGGACGCATCAGTAAAGGTAGAAAACCCTTATAAACATGAAATAAGAGAAGTAATCAATAAGATCATTCGCAGTAAAGATATGCCCGACATTGCTTTTACGCATGGCAGTATTAAGGAATTTCAATCTTACTCCTCCCTTTTGACAAACTTCAGTGGAACAGGTCACTTCTTGGGATTCGGGGGAAGTCATGACATTTCTTTCGATTCAAAAAGAAAAACCCATAAGTTTTACTTAGAATGTAAACAGTTGTACTATACAGTTAGCGTGAGCAACACTATAAAAGAACCTGAGGACTTCTTTTACATAAAAGAAGAAGATCCAAACGTGGAAGATGCAGTACCTAGAAATAATATTGACCCAAATTGGGTATTCGTCGATTCAGTAGGTTACGGAAGATTGTTGTATCTCATCTTTGAAAGCGACGAAAGTTACGAAGGAATGGAAATGGACTTGGAGCAGTATGCAGATTATTGGCTTGCATCTGCAAAAGTCAATGAATCTGTACAAATAAAGGTACAAGAAAACAATGTGTCCGTACAGGTTGTAGCAATGGGTGGTTCTCCCCTAATCGCATTAAGCTTAACAGACAGCTCCCCAGAAAGTATCAAAAAAACAATTCAAGATTATTTAAAGGGAACTAATGATGAAGTGCCGATTTCTTATTCCTTATGTACGCTGGACATGCATTCTGTAGGAACTAGCATTTTTGTGGACTACGTAAGCCGGCAATGCCATTCTTCACCAACTAAATATAAGATTATATGGGAGACATTAATCTGTGAAGTAAATGATGATGGTGGTGAAGGTGAAGATGTAAAGGCCATGGTAAGAATCAGAGCCTTCGACAAAAACAACAAGGATATTTTGGATGAGGACAAATTCAATCAGAATATGCTCAAGGTCATCGAAAAAGGACTGCCTTATAAAGATTTCTTTTGGACATTCACAAAAGGAAATGAAGACAACCCTCTTCTATTGAAACAAAATAAATTCATTACGCTGAACAAAGCAATTAGATTTCCAATGAAAGGAGATCGCGAGATAGCTAAAATAGGAATAAGAGCGGATATCTTAGAATATGACTCTGGACCAAATGATGACTTCATGGACGACCATATCACTTTGAGAATAAATGAAATCGATCCAGATGAACCTATTGTACTGACTTGTCGCGAAGAAGAATCGGTGATTAACTTTAATTTTAGAATTGTACCGCTCTATGAATAGCTATCCTTTAACCAATTCAAAGATGGTAATCTCAGGAGCAATACCAACTCGTCCAGGATAACCTAAAAAGCCGTAACCCGTGTTCACATAAAGCTTGGATGATCCCTGAGTATACAATCCTGCCCATTCTTTGTAGATATATTTTGCTGGACTCCATTGGAAGTTCTCGCCACGGACACCAAACTGCATACCGTGAGTATGGCCAGCGAACATAACATCAATATCTGTATCCAATACCTGTGCTCTCCAATGTGAAGGATCATGAGACAACAATAGTTTTACAGCTTTATCATCAGTACCCAACATAGCTTTCTGCAGATCACCTTTTTTAGGAAATCTACCTGTCCCCCAGTTCTGAACCCCAACGATGGAAATCTCCTCATTGCCAACTTTCAACGTTCTATTTTCATCCATCAGAAGATCCCAACCCATTACTTTGTGAGTTTCGATAAGGTCTTGCAGGTTTTTACGCTTTGCAGGTGAGTCTCCAGGTCCGTAGTAATAATCTCCATAATCGTGGTTTCCTAAAGTGGAATACACTCCCAAATCTGCTTTTAAATGAGAAAAGATATCTTGGTAATCACGCATTTCTGAAGCTACATTATTCACTAAGTCACCCGTGAAAAAGATAACGTCAGGCTTCTCTCCCAACAGCATCTCAACGCCACCCATCACTGCTTTTTTATTATAGAATGAACCTGAGTGAACATCCGAAATCTGTGCAATAGTCATTCCATGGAATTCCTTCGGCAAGTTCGGCAAAACTAGTTTCTGACGTCTGATGCGATAATCATATGCCGTAGAGATAACTCCCCAAGCCAATGGAATCATCGGCAAGGCTGCAACTACGATTCCTGACTTCAGCAAAAAATCCGAACGAGAAATCCCCTTTTTAGGCACCTCCGGCAACGGTTCCTCCAAGGTCTCAATCCTCTCCTCCAAATCCTTACCTTTACCTCTAGAGAATAATCTGCCAACCCAAATTCCTCCTCTACGCAAATCATCTATTATAAGAACGATAGCATATATAAATTTACTTACCGCAGTAAGGAAAAAAGCTACTAAAATAATCGAACGTACAGAAAGAGGAATACTAAACTTAAATGAAATAAACAGACCGGCTAATAATGAAATAGAATAGCCCCACCATAAAATAGTGAACCATCTTGTTCTTATAAACTCTATTTTCGTCGCCCTTAAGGCAAAAAAGATATAAAAATCTAATAAAAATAGTATAACCGCGTTTAGTTGCAACATCTTAATTTCCGTTTTCCAGCACCATCCGTTTCAGTGCTTCAATCCATTTTGGATTATCGTTTAAACTCTCGACCATATGAACCTCTTCTCCTCCCATATCCTTAAACTCATTGGCATACTCAACCTGAATCTCATCCAAGGTCTCAATGCAATCTGCAACGAAAGCAGGACTGAAAACCAAAAGTTTCTTCTTTCCTTCCTTTGCTAAATTGTGCAAAGTGTCAGATGTATATGGCTGGATCCATGGTGTCTTTCCCAATCTGGACTGAAAACAAACCGTATACTTATCCTCGGGTATATTCAGTTTCTCAACCACTGCCCTCGTGGTCGCATAGCACTGAGACAAATAACAGTAGGGGTTAGTTTCTTTCTTACAACTTTCGCACCCAAAATCAGGACACTTCAATTCTTTCTTTGGATCGATCTTGCCCAACTGACGAACTGGTAACCCATGATAACTGAACAAAAAGTGATCATAACCCGCCCAGATCGTGCTTATGAGCATGCTCCGCAATCACATCAACCATCAAGGGGTTATCGCAGTAACTACTAACGAAACTTACTTTCGGAAAGTATTGCCACCCACGCATTAATTCCATCACGCGATCGATTACCGAACCGGTAGTAGCTGAAGCATATTGTGGAAATAAGGGAATGACAACCAGGGAGTCCAAAAACATGCCTTCAAGATTCTTTAGGGCATTAGGAATAGAAGGTTCTTGATAACGCATTGCCAACTCAACATGATAATCTTCACCCAACTCTTCCTGGAGTTTCTTTTGTTGACGAATGCTATAGTGCATTAATGGTGATCCATTCTCTTCGGACCAGATTGTAGAATAAGTTTCTGCGGACTTAGAAGCTCTCCTGGGTACAATAATGCCTTTAACCAATAACGTCCTTGAAACATAAGGTATGTCCATCACGCGAGGATCCATCAAAAATTCCGTAAGATACTTCTTCACTTCACCGGTAGTGGGTGAATTTGGAGTACCCAATTGTACCAACAAAACACCCTTTTTAGCTCTTTTACTCATTCTAAACACAAAATTAAGCAATATTTACAGCAAAACAGGCGCATCGATGTCTTTCAATGGCCTGAATCAATGAATTTTAAATTTAAATGACGATTAAAAGGATTCGATCGTATCCTTTACTTTTTTCATTAACCACATAGGGGTAGATGTAGCACCACAAATACCAACCGTCTCATTGACACCAAAAATCTGTGAATCAAGCTCTTCAGAATCTGAAACAAAGTAGGTATTCGGATTTATGTTTTTGCAAACATCAAATAAAACCTTGCCGTTAGAAGACTTCTTCCCGGAAACAAAAACAATCTTATCATATTGTTTAGCAAAATTCCCAAGATCTTCATAACGGTTTGAAACCTGCCTGCAAATAGTATCGTTTGCTTTGACTTCATAACCACGACGAATCAACTCATCCTTAATTTCATAAAAACGATCAACACTCTTGGTCGTTTGGCTATATAGTGTAAATGAAGAAGGCAATTCAACTGAATCTAACTCAGCGATATCCTGAAAAACGATAGCTTCATTATTGGTTTGCCCCTGCAACCCAATCACTTCAGCATGGCCATGTTTTCCAAAAATCAAGATTTTCTCATCACCATCAAAAGAAGTCTTAATGCGGTTCTGAAGTTTTAAAACAACAGGACAAGAAGCATCTATTAAAGTAATATTGTTTTCTAAAGCAGTCTTATAGGTTTCTGGAGCCTCTCCGTGAGCACGGATCAGCACTTTCTCGTTCTGCAAGTTAGGTAGTTCATCATGCGAAATAATGCGCAATCCTTTTGCTTTAAGTCTAGCAACCTCCTCATCATTGTGCACAATATCCCCAAGACAGTATAGATAACCATCTTCCCCGAGGATCTCTTCAGCCATATCTATCGCGTAAACTACGCCAAAACAAAAGCCTGAATCCTTATCTATAGTTACTTGCAAGTTCTTAGACATAATACAAAGTTATCAATTTTTTTGCCAAAAAAAAATGAAAAGCTGCTTCACAGCAGCTTTTCTAAACCATATAAACACTTAAACCAAATAAGTAATTTTAGAAGGCTCTAAATATTACTTATCTAATTTTTATAACCTCTGAATAAATTGCTTGATCGGCAGCAGTAGCTCGAACACCAACTCTAGCAAATAATGCTGTAGCTGACTTGGCAGTTTCATTGTTACTTAAGTCCTCCGAAACATTTATTACACTGCCGGTAGCTGTGTCATAATCTTTACGGTAAAAGTTAGAAACGTCGTCCACAAAAGCAGTCTTACTAACCAATACCGTGTAATAAGACATGTTTGCAGTAGCAACATTTTTCACAATTGAGAAGCTTCCAGACAATTTATTGTCGCCAGAAATGCTCAACTTCGT
The DNA here is from genome assembly GCF_901472535.1 of Sphingobacterium daejeonense. NCBI lineage: Bacteria > Pseudomonadati > Bacteroidota > Sphingobacteriia > Sphingobacteriales > Sphingobacteriaceae > Sphingobacterium > Sphingobacterium daejeonense. Next base: position 4,339,308 of record NZ_LR590470.1, read on the forward strand.
GTTCTCTACCAAGTAATAAGGATTAACCTCATAGTTCACTTCTGTATTACCGTTCAGATTGATGTCCAACGTATCGGTTGCATTGACCCATGGACCGTTGTTATTTCGTCCCACAAGCTTATATTGACCATCAAAAATTTTGATCTTAAATGTACCATCTTGACCAACATAAACAGGTACCTCCGCTTTTAACTGATACCCAGGCTGAAACAACTTGAGTTGAACCGCCTCACCGGTGCCCTTAACATTCAACGGAACCCCATTGAAAGTCACCTTCCCTGTAATCACTGATTGGGGCTCATCATAATTATCCTTTCCACAACCTTGAATAAACAAAGCTGTCGCGATTATCGCATATAGTAATCTTTTCATCTTCTTTGTTTTTAAAATTATTGAAATGGATTCCTAACAATCTTAGGATTATTATCAATCCAAGCCTGATCAATGAAATTATAATAATGTTTCATCTGGAAGAATCTTGGGTTTGGTGAGTTATTGAATTGTTGCTTGTCAAAAACCCATTTCCCGTGATTGGCAGTGCCAGGTGCTACAACTTTATATGGAAATAAAGCATAATGCATGGCTTTTGGATTCTGATTAGAACCGTTCCAAATCTTGTCCGCAAGTCTAAAACGTTTTAAATCCCAATATCTATGGTTCTCAAAGGCAAATTCAACCCTACGTTCCTGAACAATATCATTGATGGTCATCGAGGTCAATGCTGGTAAACCGGCACGTGCTCTAACTTGATTGATATAAGTTAATCCTTTAGCCGTATTGCCTAACTCAAATGCGGCTTCTGAAGCAATCAAAACAGCTTCCGCAAATCTAAATCTAGGGTACCAAAGGTCACTGTTACGACCACGCGTAGAAGCCAATGGAGTTTCATCCAAAAATTTCCTGAAAAAGAAACCAGTCTTATTGACATATTGAACGTTGGAAGTGATAGGTCCATTTTCAGATGTAATAAGTCCGTTTGCATCAGTAGATCCTAAATCACCAGTCTTATTCACATAAACACCATTCTGCAACACTTTTTGCCCTGCTTGAAGCACTACAGTTTCACCTTTAAAATCCGCACCTGGCAAAATAACAGTCCCTGCTAAACGAGGATCCTTATCTTTGAACAAATCCAAAGGTGAATTATAGAAAATATAATTGCCAGAAGCATCTTTGGTCTTTAATTCTCCATTCCTTGAATTTTTATATTCAAAATCCTCCACCAAGTTTAAGATAGGACCAGCATAAGCTCTATCGATATCTTCAGCATGTGAAGCCGGAATATTAACTCTCGTAAAGCCAACAGTTAACCCCGGATAAATATAATCCTTAGCCCAAATTACTTCTGTATTATTCTCTTTGATATTAATTGCTTCATAAAAGTTCCGACTTAAATCCTCAGGCTTTTTCAACATAAGGTTATATTTACCACTGTTGATAACTTGCTCAGAAGCATCCAAAGCCAATTGATAATATTTTGGTGCTTCAGAAGCCGGAATTCCAACTTCACCACCTGAAGTACGAATCGGACTAGTCATCTTATTGTTGTAATTAGCAATAGAACCTGCATAAATTGCTGCTCTTGCCTTTAACATTAATGCTGCCCATTTATTCGCGCGTGCTGCCTTTGTAGCCGGCACATCAGTCATATTACCTACAATGGCATCCACCTCAGAGATCACATAATCGTAGATCCCTGCTTCTGTAGATCGTGGGTATTGCAAAGCTGTAATATCCATCCCTGGGACATAATCAAACACCTCATCGCCAACAATCGGCATACCGCCAAGACCTTTCGCCATATTGAAGTATATCCAGGCCCTTAAGAATCTCGCCTCAGCCTCATATCCAGCACGTTTATCCTCAGCAATAGTCGAGCTTGCACGTAAGCCAGCCAAAAACTGGTTGATATTACGTATCAATGTATAGTCATAAACTCGCCATTGGGTATCAGAATAAGTTTGGATATTATCAGGACCACCATCCGATTTGCCAGCCTCATCAAGTATGGTAAAAGTGTAGGAATCATCAGTACTCTGACCCCACTGAACTCTGCCATAATAATTTGCCAACACAGACTTGATCATAATCTCGTCGGTATAAACTTGTTGTTCCGTTAAAATCTGATCCGGATTCTGATCTAAAATCTTATTACAACTCGCAGAAAACAAAGCAAGGAGAATAAGCGCTTTATATTTGTTTGAAAATCTTTTCATTACTAATCAATTTTAGGTTGTAAATTCAATTTATAGAGTCAAATTGATCCCAAAGTTCATAATCCTAGTCGTTGGATAAACCAAGCCATTCGTCGCATTGATCTCAGGATCTAATCCCTTTAAATTCGAGAATGTCAACAAGTTCTGACCAGAAAAATAAACCCTGATACGCTTCATATTGATCTTGTTGGTCAACCCTTCTGGAAGTGAATAACCAAACTCAAGATTTCTTAACTTGATGTAACGTACAGTAGTCTTCCAGAAATCACTGTTCCAATAGTTACTGTGATTCGAGTTACCGATTAATAACATCGGATATTTACCCGGAATTAGTTCGCTGTTGGCATCATAAATATCTGATAAACGCCATGTATCCTCCATATAATGCTGTGCATTGTTACCTCCGTCATGGAAAGGATTTCTTTGCTCCCACTCCATGAAATAGGTATTCAAAGCACTTCCCGATAAGTCAAATGCTAAATCAAAATTGCGCCATGAAAAACCAAAGTTCATACCATAGTTGAAAATAGGAGTAGAATCTTGACGGTAACCAATCGGACGCTCATCTAATCCGTTGATAACCCCATCGCCATTTTGATCTACATATTTAATGTCTCCCGGACGCAATGTCTTGTTTCCTTGACGGTCGTTGTCGATTTGCCAATTAGCAATTTCTTCCCAACTCTGGAACTGACCATCAGACTCTAAACCCCAATTGATATAACCATAACGCTCATTAATAGAATTACGGTAAACATTCCATGAATTGCTGAAACGTGGCTTATATTGATTCCAATCAAAGAAACGTGAATAAGTGGCATTGGCTCCTATACTATAGTTCAAATCACCTAAACGGTCTGCCCATTTAATCATCGCATCCATACCCGTGATAACGTCTGAGTTTAAGTTTTCGCTAGGCAAGGAAAATCCAACTTCTGACGGAAGCAGAATATCATACCTTGAAGCCGGTAAACCTGTTCTGATACGGCGAAAGTAATCTACAGTACCTGATAATTTTGAATCCAATAATGCAAAGTCAATACCTATGTCTAACATTTTAGCTTTGATCCAAGATAAAGTAGTCACTGGCAAACCTCTAGGCTGTGACCCTAAAACATATTTACCGTCAATTACAGAACCACCTGTTTTGTAGTTGAAACCTGGCATATATCCAAATGCACTGTATCCAGAAACCTCATCATCACCTAACAAACCATACGACGCCCTTATTTTAAAATCATTAACAACGCTCAAGCCACTGTTTTGCCAGAAATTCTCTGCTGAAGCTCTCCATCCAACAGATCCTGCAGGGAAAAATCCCCATCTATGGCCCGGAGGAAATTTCCATGAACCATCATATCTTCCTGATAATTCAACCAAATATTTCCCTTCAAAATCATAATTAAGACGTGCTGTGTAACCTATTCTACCTTGGGTATTGTTTCCCTCGTCATTATAGGTATCCATGGTCTGATAATCTATTAATTTCAATGAATTTGAAGTAGGAATTGAGTGAACCCACGTCGTTGGAGTATTTCGTTGTATTGTTTCGAATCCTCCTAAAACGTTAATATTGTGACCATCTATAGCTTTAGTATAGTTCAATTGAATGTTTGAGGTTAACTCTTCTACATAACCCATCCTGCGCTCCCTCCAAGGGTTATTGTTCTCAAAAATTACTGGATAAGTATCTGTGGGTTCATCATAACCATACAATTTATACGTGAATTCATGGTTATCCAATTTTTGAGCTGCATAATAGTATCCAACCAAAGCTTTTGCTTTTAACCCTTCAAATAGATCATACTCTGCATTGGCATTTAATTGTGCTACACGCCAAGTATCGGTGTATTTTCCAGAGAGGTCATAGTTCAACCAGGCGAAGTTGGTTCCAGGGTCAGTAGATGTTCTGGTAGGATAAAGTGGATTGTCGTTTGCAAAAGGTCTTTTTGTAGGCAGATTCCGGTATGTACCGAAAACTGGAAGCCAGTAATCGTCCGCTCCTGGAACCCCAGGATTGGTGCGGTTCTCATAGCGTCCGTTCATCGAAGCCCCAACTTTAAGCTTTTGGGTTATCTGGGACTCAACGTTCATCTGAATATTGGTACGCTTGAACCCTCCATAATTAACAATGATTGCATCTTGGTTCAAGTGACCAACACTGAAATAATAATTGATGTTCTCGGAACCACCTGATGTATTTGCAGAAATATACTGTTGTGGTGATGTCTCCCAGATATAATCGTACCAGTCAAATGGAACATATCCCTTTTCGGTACCCTGGCGCCACTTCTCCAAATCCTCCCTGCTATACGTCAATGACTTGCCCTGAACAGTTTCTGACTGAATGTAATTTTCAATGTAGGTTACTGCATTTGCTGGCTTGGCAAAAGTTGAAAGGTTCTGAAAGCCGTAGTTCCCGACTATATTGATAGTGTTTCCCGAATTGCGCTTACCTTTTTTGGTTGTAACAACGATTACACCATTCGCTGCGCGAACACCATAGATAGCGGCAGAAGCATCCTTCAGAACAGCAATGGTTTCGATATCATTGAAATCCAAGTTATTGAATTGTCCGGCATCTTTCTGCACACCGTCAATGACATATAAAGGATTTCCCATGTTCCGAATCTGAAGGGCAGTGCTTGCTCCCGGACGACCATCCGTCTGGCGAGAGTTGATTCCCGGGATCTTACCAACTAAGGCTCCAGAAGTAGTCGAAGCTACTGAACGACTGATGTCATCTGCCCCAATTGTAGAAATCGCAGAAGTCAACGACTCCTTCTTTTGGGTCATACCAAAACCTGTAACTACAACCTCTGTGATAGCCTCCGGATTGTTGTTTATTAAAAAAACAGAAATATTAGTGTCACTAGGCTTCACTTCTACTTCTTTTGTGGCATATCCTTGATAGGTAACAACTAAAATGGGATTCGTTTGCCCGGTAAGATTGATGGAAAAATTTCCATTGATGTCCGTAGAAGCTCCAATATTGGTCCCTTTAACGAAAATTGAAGCTCCTCCTAGTACATCACCAGAATCAGACGTAACTGTTCCGGTTAATGTTCGACTCTGAGAAAAAACCTGATTTATAAAAATCAAATTAAAAATTAATAGAATCGCAATTGATGATTTCACCTTCCCAAATGAAATCCAATTCTTAAAACTACACTGGTTAGTATATAAGTTTATCATTGGTGATAAGTTCATATTGATTACTTTAGGTTAAATAAATCCTGAGTGCTTTTGAGAAGCACCTTGAACTTGAATATTTTTTGTTGTTCTATTTCTCCTTGAAAATAGAACCTTGGTTTATAAGTTGGTTGAAATGTCTACTGGTTTATAGCCTCCTTTCCTTTTGAAATAAATAAGTAATATCAAATAGAACACAAACAATCCTGCCGGCAACAACGAAACTGTTGAAAGGGCAGATTTCTTAGCCTCATTTTCAACTTGCTGAACAACTCCCTTAACTTGGTCATCCTCGCCAGCTAACCTAACATGGTCGATAGATTGGTATTCTCCAAAAATGCTTTTCTTATCTAAAGTCATTAATTCTTCATGATAGTGGGTATTGTTGGTTTGGTCGTACGCCCGAAGTCCTTGGTCTATGTTTCCATCTTGTATAAATCCTAGGAACACTGCTCCAATTATGCCAACACCTAGTTGACCTACTGCACTTGTGATATTAAGTGCCAAAGCACCTCCACCCGGAAATTGCTCCGATACAACACCTAACATAGTACCCCATAAATAGGTCTTTCCAAGGGCATATAGCAATGAAGCCAACAGAATATACGCTCCAGTAGTAACTGATAATAATTGTAATCCTACTGCAGCAATCAGACAGCTAATCGTAAGGATGACTAATGGTGAAAAGATCTTGGTCACAGCACCTGAATACATCCTCAATACAGTCATTATAATTGCAGAAAAGACTAAAACCCAGCCGCCTTGGAATCCTAATTTCTTCATCTCAGGAGTCATCAAGTCTGTGATCCAACTGTCAGTCCCCAATTCCATCGTAGCCAAGGGAACCATAGCCAACAACAATAAAAAGAATAAACCCTTGCCCCAAGAACGAACGTAATAAGCAAAGACTCCTACCGATAACACAATCAAAATGATCTTTAAGGTTAAACCAATAGAAAACAAGTTCCCGATCTCAAAGACACAGAGACTGATAATTACCAATGCTCCCAATACCCCTACTTCCTTGAGCATATCGATATATTTCACACCTGCTTTAACCCGTTCGTTGACCGGAAAATGAACATTGGCAATCAGCAAACCGTAAACAATTACAGGCAATAAAATAAAGCAAATGATAATCTTCCAATCTGTTTGAATAGATATTAAGCCTATCCCCAATAAACCTGCAATTGCTATACCCATCGGCCAACCTGCATGTAGAATATTCAACCATTTAGTTTTGTCTTTGGGGTACAGACTTGCAACAACAGGATTTACAACAGCTTCCGCAGCACCATTTCCCAACGCAAACAAAAAAGTCCCTAAATACAACATCCAATATCCATTGGCAAAAATGGTAATACCAACAGAAAGGACGTGACAGATGAAAGCAAAGATCATTGACTTCTTATATCCAATGGAATCAATGATCAAGCTGAAAAACACAATACTTAAGGCAAATGGCCAAAAACTAACCCCAAAAATCTCTCCTTGTTGAGTTTTACTCAAGTCAAACTTTACCGCCCAATCGGCCATCAAAAAGGAACGGAAAACAAAACCAAATGCAGAAGCTACCAATACGATAAAACAGCCCCAAAACAACTTATTCCTAGCACCAAAGCTAATAGTCTCTATATCTTTTTGTTCTGCCATTGCAATTAAGATTTAAATTGTTGATAATAAAACTCGAAACACTCTTGTGCTAAAATATCTGCACTCTCTGCCAATGGTCTCCAAATGCTCGCTGCACGAGCCAGCTCTTTTGAAGGTGAACCAAATGTTTCCAAAACAATAGCACCTTGGTAATTCACTTCCGCCAAAGCAGCCTTGATTTTGTCCCAACTTAAATGCCCTGTTCCTGGAGTTCCTCGGTCATTTTCATTGCCTTGAATATGTACGATCAAATCACCATATTTCAGAATTTCCTCCTCAATATGCTTTTCCTCTATATTAGCATGGAAAGTATCTAGCAATAACCGTAGGTTTTTATCGTTAATTTCTCCAATCAGATCTGCAGCCTGATCCAAAGTATTGATCATGTCAGTTTCAAATCGATTCAAGGGCTCCAAGGCAAGTGTAATTCCTTTACTCTTCGCATAGGCTGTGGCTTCAGCTAAATTCTCTAGACACCACATCCGTTCTTCATACTTCTGATCATCAGAGACCAAACGGGTCTTGCCAACTGCAGAATATAAGGGTCCACCAAAAATGGGACTCTCAAAATAATGAGCAATATCAACGCAGTCTTTGATGTATTGTAATCCTATTTTCCGAAATTCTGGATTGTCACTCGAAATATCTCGCTCAGCACCAAAAGCACCACTCACACTCAGCTTAATATCCAATTCTCGACTGTACTTTTTTATCTGCCCAAAATCAATCAGCGACTTGTCCTCTACCGCAACTTCAAATAGATCATAGCCTATTTCTTTAGCCTTTAGAATGATATCCCTGTTTTCCGTAGAAAACGGGGATACCCATACAAAGGAACTTATTCCAATATCCATAGCTCCAGACCTTAGAAAGTTGGGATCTCTACTCGTATACCACCTTTCATTGCAGACTCATGCGCGCATATACCAGCAAGTGTATAGTTTGCCGCAACCTCAGCATCAACCGCTGAATCACGACCCTCAACAATAGCAGCAACAAATTCTTGAACCAGGTGAGGATGTGAACCGCCATGACCTGCTCCTTGTAAGAATGAAACATGGTTTGGATCATCTATCTTTTCACGCTTTGTAAAAGACGCAATCTCTGGAATCAACAAATCATCTGTATCAGGAACATCAATCCTAGAAGCATTCTCGCCACCGTCAAAAATAACGTGCTCCTCATCCTGCAATTGCTCCCACTCAAAAGACATCTTCGTACCATAAACATCATAGCTCTCGCGGTATTGACGAACAACATCAAACAATGAACGTGTTGCTTCAGCAACGACATCCGAATTCTTTAATTTGAAAGTTGCGGTCTCTACAGCAAAAGGGGAGTTATATCTTTTCGCCAAATCTTCACTCAACCTACCAGATCCATGGCAAACAACAGATTCTGCCAACGTATTATTGATCCTTAACAAAGGTGAAATTGCATGCGTACCATTCAACATTGGTGGATAACCTTTCCAGTATTCCGCCCATCCTTCCATGCTCATGTCTTGGATATGCGACCCTCTTACAAATTGAATCCTACCTAATTGGCCACTTTCTGCCAATTTAAGACCATACAGAAATTCTCTCGTATACAGTGCTGTTTCCATCATCATATACACCTTGTTAGCTTTACGTTTTGCCTCCACGATAGCCTTACAATCCTCAACTGTCATCGCCATAGGGATAGTACAGGCAGTATGTTTATTGGCATTCAATGAAGCTAAGGTCATTTTTGCATGTTCAGGAACCGGTGTGACAACGTGGATTGCATCCACATCCTCACGCTTAACAACCTCCTCAAAGTCCGTGAAAATTAGGTCATCGCTTAAATTGAACTTCTCCTTCAATTCTCGCAAGGTCTCCGGATTTCTTGTACAAATACCCACCGCCTCAATGTTTGGGTGTTGCTGATAGATCGGTATAAATTCCTTACCAAATCCCATTCCTACAATTACAACTGTGATCTTCTTCATAATATATTTTAAGGTTTAAAGTTTTAATGCCCAATTGACAGAATTAATTAAAATGGCCTTGTAGTCCTTGTTCAGGTGACTATGTTGATCATGGCCTTGCGTGATACCTACTAACCTGGACTTTGGATGGTTAACAGTAAAAACTGCAGGATAAACTTTGCCAGTTTCCAAAGACTCACCAATTACCAAAACATCTATGCCTTTGCCAGCAGGATCAGGTTCGTGACGGTACAGCTCATCCTGAAAATTGAACTGTGGACTTACATTTTTGGTAATAGCATGCCCATTGTTCACGACCAAGTTTTTAAATTCTTGAACCTTCTCATGACTCTTACTGCCACCACCCACATATTCAAAATTGTATTTCGGCCAATCATTCCAATTATACCATACCGCAGCATGCATCATGATCATAGGTTTTCCCTTTTGAATGAACTTCTCTATAGCCACCTTTGAAGGTGCCGCGATTTCTTGATTGTTAACCAAAATCAACAAATCTGTGCTCTTTAAATAATGAGCAATAGAATCCGTATTCTCAGTATATTGGACTTCCAAGTGATCAAAGGAATCCAAGAATTTGGCGTCTTCATTTTTGTACCAACGTTGATAATCGTGAGATGAACCCCCTCCAACCATCAAAACTTTCTTTGGCTTACCTGACTTTACTACGGCCTGTGCGAATAGTTCTGAACTAAACAACATCAGGATCATTCCTGCAACAATTACTAAATAGGTATTTCTCATATTCTAGATATTTATTTATTGACAACTTTCATTATTCCGTTCATCCCACGCCAATGCCCTGGGAATGTGCAGACATATGGATAATCTCCAGCTTCTTTCGGAGCTTTGAATTTTAAGGTGAAACTCTCACCTGGGTTTACCAAATTCGTGTGAAATAGAACATTCGGATTATCAGGTACATACGATTTTTCCATCGCGTCGTTGAGCTTCAGCATCTCGTCAGCAGCTTTCCCTACAGACTCCAAGCTATTAGGCTTAATAATCAATAGATTGTGCATCATAGCATCTGTGTTCTCAAACACCAAAGTCACATCGGTGCCAGCGGTAACCGCAATGGTGCGCTTATCATATTGCATCAGATCCTTCACAGCTTTGATAACAATGGTAGAGGTTGGCTTAACATTTTCCTCAGAAGTACCCATGTCCATGCCGGCATGCCTATGAACATGGGTAGTAGGTTTTAGATTTACGATTAACTCATTTATATTTCCTGTGAATTCCGAACCTTGACCATAAGTATGCAATTCAAACGGTGCCTCGAAATCTTGACCCGAACGAAGGTAGAAGTTCAAAGGATTCGCAAAAATGGATATGCCTTTATTTGAAGCAACTAATTTTGAATTGACATACAGGGACATTCCGTTTTCTTTGGTTAATTCTGCCCTGATTACGCTGTTGTCTGGAATAACGCCCGGACTCGACACAATTTCTTTCTTCCCAGATGCATTGATCTGCCAGTAAACCTTGTTGTTCTCTGCATATAAGGCAAAACCTTCCTTAGAATCACCCTGGCCCAAGATCAAACCGTTAAGTGGTTTTCCCTCTGTCTTTTGTAATTGAACCTGAATAATGATATCCTTATTTTTGATGTCAGGTGAAAATTGCATCCTTCTTCGACGATCGATTTTATAGGTCTCCTGAATTAAATGATGGGAAATGGTCGTTAAATAAGGTGTAGACATATCATGAAAACCATTTTTCCTAAACAGCTCCTCGTTGGTCTGTACCGCGGCAAACAATGCAGGAGATAGCCATCTGTCATTTTGGTTTACTGTATCCTTTAACGAGGAAACCAATATTTCATAAACTCCATCAATTGGTTGACTCTCCGCGATCTTTACAAATGCAGCTAAACGAGTGTTTAGATTTTCATCTTTGAAAATATTAGACTTAGCAATTTCTTTGATGGTATTATTGTCCAATTCCAGTGCTTGAACGGCAGCCTTCCTTACGCCGGCAGATGGATGATTTAATGCTTGCATCACAGCATCCAACACATTCTTATCTTTTAGTAATCCCAAACCTTTTGCTGTCCAAATAGAATGGATAGCTGCTGGATTCAGACCAATCTCGTCTTTACTATCGTCGTTGATTAATTTGATTAAATCACCTCTGACATCAGTTTTCTGACGCTCAACTAATAAGCGTTGCGCATGCATACGCCAAAATTTATTCTTGCTCTTTAATGCTTTAATCAGCTCTTTTGGATCATCTTTAGATAATTTATAAGATTCATTATGTTTTGCATCTTTATAAACAACTCGATATACCCTGCCGAATTTCTTGTCCCTTAAATCGCTTTCAAAGGCATTCCCAGGGCCATGAGGTTGCTCAACAAATGGAAGTACCTTTTCAGATGGGGCTTGTGCAGGAACAAAGACATTATGCTGGATTATGAAGTTATACCAATCCAGAACCCATACGGCACCATCCGGACCAACCTCAGCTGCCAATGGACCAAACCATTCATCCGAACTCGCCAATAAATTCCAACCATCACTTTCTTTGAATCCAGCGCCCTCAGGTTCAATGATCGCATTGTGAACTAAACGAACTGTAGGCTCCGTTACAAAAGCAATCCTATTCCAATAGGATTTTGGAAATTCACGAGCTGTATACATCTGATGACCAGCAGCAGAAGTAAAACCTCCAACAACATCAACCTGTCTTAAATTAGGTGTAAGGGCGTGGACATCATAATGACCATCAATCTTCTGAACAGCATTCACAAGGGAACCAGGCTTACTTTCAAAAACTCTCCTCTGCAAGAAACGCTCAGGCAAAGAGTAAAAAGCACTATGTGTATTGTTGGCAGTAGAAATAAAGACATTGTTATCTTCACTTATGCCCAAACCCCAGGTATTATTGCTCGTTGTAGCTAAATACTCAAACCCTGAACCATCAGTATTGAAGCGATAAACTCCCTGACCAAACTTATAAGGAACTCCTTTGATCTCTCCATTGAAACCTGCATACCCCGTCACGCCCCAAATCTTGTTGTCAAAACCATACTGCAGGTTCGATGGTCCAGCATGTGTGTCATGCTTGCTCCAACCCGTCATGAAAACCTCCCTAACATCAGCCTTATCATCTCCATTGGTGTCTTTTAAGAACAAGAAATCTGGAGCCATAGCAACCAAAACACCATCATTCATAAAAGTCAAACTTGTTCCAATATTCAAGCTGTCAGCAAAAACAGTAAATTTATCAGCAACGCCATCTCCATCTGTATCCTCACAAATCTTGATTTTATCATTACCCTTTCCACCATCAGCAAAACTATTCGGATAATCCACCGATTCAATAACCCATAACCTTCCTTTATGATCCCAACTCATAGCAATGGGATTTACAATATTGGGCTCCGAAGCAAATAGTTTAAGCTCAAAGTCTACAGGCTTCTGGATTAATTTCATAGACTCTGAGCTCTCTAATGGATCTTGCATTTTAGGAACATCATATCGCGCTGTGAAATCTGCAATAGTGTCTGCATAAATGCTAACATTCGGAATCTTCAACTCATCAACCAAATCCTTAACTTTCGGCCCCAAGGTCCACCAGATACCTTCTGAAAGAACCCTTAAGAAACTCAAATTTTTCCAGGTAGCATCTTTGCCCCCAATTGCCGAATAAAAGAACCGGCCACGACCAACTTCATCTGCCCACATATAAGATTGATTTCCATTGCCATTATTGGAAACTGCCAATTCATATTTAGCCTCTTTATTATTCTTAAATTGATATAATTCGTCTACTACCTTTAAATCAGGATACTTGTTACCGATCACTACCGAAGAATCAGCAAATGTTACATTCGCAGCACCCTCACCTTTGTTTTCATAACCACCTTTGACCAAATCTTGATACCATTGTTCTTTGGTAAATGAATTGGCTGAAGTGTTCAAAGAAACCAAGCCGTGACCATCCTCTAGATAGTCTTCTAAGGCAGAACTCTGCTCAGAATCAAGCTCTTGTTCATTAACTAATAAGACAACACCGTCATATTTATTTAAATATTCGGTATTCATATCTTCTAAATTAGTTGTGTAAGTTAAATTTACGCCAGTTTTTGAATAGCTCTACTGCTAACCAAGTGGCATAGTTGGAGGAACTCTCATGTCCGGCCCCAAAAAACAAAACCTCAGCCCTACGTGGCTGTTCTTTAGAACATGAGTAAATAAAAACAAGTGCAAATAAGAGTATCCGTGAGAAATAACTTTTCATTTGATAATAGGAATTTGATTATAATTGTTGAACCAAATATAAAGCTTATTATACCATAAATAAGGTTGTATATTATCAAAAAACTAGATGAATTATATCATTAATTACTATCCTTATTAAAAACAAACTGTTATGACAATAAGACACGTTATATCCAAACCGCTTATTCCAACGAGCAAGTGTTTTGTTATTAAAAAAAATATAGAACCCTACTTCGACCCAACCTTGCACAGCCACGCTGAATTTCAGCTCTCCTATGTCATGAAAGGATCCGGAAACAGATTTGTCGGAAACAGCTTGAATCCGTTCAGTGATGGTGACATGGTATTGATAGGGCCCCATTTGCCCCATGTCTGGAAAAGTCACGATTCCTATTTTCAGCATAGAATACCGAATGCAACAACGGTCATAGTTATATATTTCAACAAGGAAATCTTGGGGGAAAGTGTCTACCTGAAGCAGGAGTTCCAAAAAATCAAGATCCTATTTGACATGAGCAACCAAGGTCTGCACATCGTTGGAAAGACCAGAGATGAGGTTGGAAGCATGCTCGAAAAACTTCTTGTAACAGATGGAGTGGACAGTGTGATATTGTTTCTGAAAATATTGGATAAAATCGCGAATTCATCAGACTTGCATTTTCTAAATGATTTGGAAGCAATCGCCTTTAAAGAGTCAGAAGCAAATAGGATTCATGAGGTCTACGATTATGTTATGAAAAACTTTAATTCCAAAATTAGACTCGAGGAAGTAGCTGATATCGCTAACATGACGCAAACCTCCTTTAGCAGATATTTTAAAACCAGGATGAACACCTCTTTTTCAGACTTTGTCAAAGAAGTACGAATTAGTTTTGCGTGCAAAAGATTAGAAGATGAATCTCACTCAATAGAATCAATCAGCTATGAGAGCGGATTCCCTTCCCTCACAAACTTCAATAAACAATTCAAACAAATCACAGGCAAAACCCCAAAAGAATACCGCGAAGAATACTTTAGAATCCTAAACACCAAATAACCGGTCCCTGCGTTGGCTGTCCTTCGGCTCGGTGGCTGCGTTGGTTTCGCGGATTCGAAGCCCAGGGACTAAGGGGTGTAAATAAAAAAGCATTGAATCGAGTGATTCAATGCTTGACAGGTTTGTTAAAAGACAAAGTTAAACTGTTGCTTGGACCTGTTTATTTTTCTTGACCTTATTGATTTTAATCTGGAGAAGGATAATTGAAGCTATTAGTGTCACAGCTGCTATTATTGCAAGTCCAATAACTGGTCCTTGAAGATATTCTATACTTCCCTTTTCTATCATTAATGTTCTGAAGATCTGCAAGTAATGTGTTAAAGGGATCATTTTGGCTATCGCTACTACCCATTCAGGCATTTGACTCAATGGCCATGTAAATCCGCTCAGGATAAAGCTCGGTGTAGCAATGACCATTAAGATCTCTGTAGCTTTCAGCTGACTTGGAATGGCAATACTAACTAAAATCCCAATAAAGCTTACCGCTAACGAGAATAGTATGGTTGTTGCAAAAAATGCACCGCCGTCCAAGTTCAATGGCATCCTATACCAAATGGAATAACCATAGTATAAGATATATATCAAGCCAGACATCAAAATATAAGGCAAGATTTTCACCAAGATAAGGACAAATACATTGTTGCTTTTTTGAACCAGTTCTGGAAATGTCCCTTTTTCAAATTCTGAGGCAAAACTCAATGCCAGTCCTAACATCATCACTTGTTGCAATACAGTCAACAAAACTCCAGGAAGCATAAAATAAAGATAGTTACCGCTTCTTATATTTTGTTTGATCATGGTTATTTTGAAGGGTTCAAACTGTTTTGAAGCGACGTATTCTGGTACACCTTTTTTCTGTTGCGCCTTGATCTGTATCCCAGCTTTTAAAGTAGATGCAGCTACGTTTACTGCCATCATTGCTGAATTTGAGGTCAATGTGTTGGATGCATTTACAAATAATGTCAATTCGGTACTTCTGTTATAGTTTACATCTGCAGAAAAGTTTCTTGGGATTTGTACCACAACAGTAGATTCTGTTTTCAGGGCTTCATCTTTAGCTCTGAATGGATCATTGAGCACCTTGGCTACATAGATAACATCATTTTCATTGAACATATCGATCAATTGTCTGCTCAAAGGGCTTTTATCTTCATCAACTACGATAATAGGTAAGTTAGTAACCTTTCCTTTTTTATAGACCCCTCCTACCAAAACTCCATATAAAATCGGAGCTCCCAAGAATAGAACAAGCAAGACCTTGTTTTGGAAGAAGAGTCTGAATTCTCTTTTTAATAAACTCAAAAAATTCTTCATGTCTTAATTTTGTTTTACTATAAATGTAGCTTTTGTTAGCAGGTCTTTAGATTCCTGAATATTTACAGGTTTTAAATGTACTTCGAACAAAGTTTCTTGTTCTTCAAAATCAGGATAAGCTGTTGAGATATTAGCATAAGAGCTCAATGGCTTAATTGTTTCGACTTTAGCTTGTACCTCTTTATTTTCCAAGTATGGGATAATAAGGGTTTTGTTTTGCCCTTTTACAAAATCCTTGATTTTGCTTTCTGGGATTGTTACCCTGAAAAATGTACCATCATTGATATATCCAGATACTAAGCTATATCCTGCCATTGCCAACTCTCCTACCTGCAAGTTTATATTCTCAATGCTCATATCCTGAGGTGCCAAAATATAACGTTCTTTAGCCGCTACATTCACTTCATCTACAGCCCCTAATGCACGTTCTTTTTGGCCTAGTGCCATTCTTTGTTGTTCGATCCTTGCTCCATGTTGTACATCAGCTAATTCGGCTTGAGCGGCAAGGTATTGGTTTTTGGCACCTTGATATTTCGCATATACTTCATCATACTTTTTGTTGTGAGATCAGGGAGTCACGCAAAAGGTTGTTCATTCTGTCCAAAGATTTTTGCGCGAAATCGTACTGTTCTTTTAAGCCGTCTACTTTCGCGTGCAACTGTTTCATTTGTCCATCTGTTGCACCTTTCACGGCCATTTCATATTGCGCTTGCGCAGCGGAAAGAGCTCCTTCTGCCTGTATTGCTTTCGCGTCTACCTCTGGAAGTTCCAAAATCACCAAGGTATCCCCTTTATGTACATTCTGACCTGCCTCGACCAATATTTTCTGAATTTTCCCGGGGATCTTTGTTGTGACCGCAATTTGATCACGTTCGATCTTTCCTTCTAATTTTATTTGCTTTTTTTGGTTGTCACCAGAACAACTTTGTAAAAGAATAATTCCTGCTATAGTGTATAAAATATTTTTCATGATTATTTAGTGATGGTTTGGTAAAGATTTCCGTTTGCTTTCAATAGTTCAGATGCTGCCATTCTTTGGTTGAGCACTTGATTATAATAGCCTAGAGACTGTTTATAGAATTCGTTTTCGGCTTCCAATCTTTCTGTCACATCAGAAAGACCTTCTTCGAATTGACGTGATGCTAGGTGCAGGTTGTTTTTTGCTATTTCAACCTGTTGATTGCTCACTTGGATTTTTTTGCGGGCAAGGTTATAATCTACCTCAGTTTTTCTTTGCAGCAAAGACAGTTTTTCCTTGGTGTCGGCAAGCTTGTTTTCATTGATCTGGATATCCAATTTAGCTTTGTCGATTGCTGTTTTGTGAGCTTTACCTTCAAAAATAGTCCATTTCATTCCAACGCCTAATGCAAAATTCGGCGCCATTTTCAAGTGATTGGATTCCAATTTCAAATCACCCACACGAGGAAGATCCTTTACCGTTAAATCTGTACCAAACGCGTTCAAATAAGACACGTTTCCAAAGGCAAATACCTGCGGTAATTTTGCGCCTTTTTCTTTTTTTAGGACAAACTCGTAAGCTTTTTGCGAAGCTTCTAATGCTTGCAGCTCCTTTCTGTTCATCTGATTTGCTGAATCCATTTCCAGGTTGAGTTCGTCCAGTTTATAATTTATTTTCCTTCAATTCTTCCATTGACATCCCTGTCAATTCTTCTAATTTAAAGAAAAGCAATTCTCTGTTACTTTGGACTTCTGCTTTTTTAGATTCAAGCTCCAGCATTGCCAGTTTGATTTTATCGCGGTCATAAGGAATTGCGAATCCGTTTTCAATTCCTTTAATAACTTTTTCATGCTCTTTATTGAGGCGTTTTTCTGAATCAAGGATCAAAAGATCCACTTCTTTGAGCAACATCAATTGGTCAAAACTTGTCATTACCTCTTGGGCAAGTTGGTCATAACCTGCTTCGGTCATTAATTGCTGCGCTTTAAATTTTTGCTCCAGCGCTTTTTGTCCATTCGTGATCTGCAATCCTGAGAAAATCACTTGGGTAGCAGTTACGCCTGCCAATCCAATTTGGGTTGACATATTCATTTTTTGGGTACCATCAAAAATTGTGGTTCCCAATAGAGGCAATGTTTTTGCGGGGAGATCTATATCCAAAGTGCTGTTTAAATAGCCATACATGGCATTTGCGGATACAGTTGGTAATAATTTTCCTTTAACATTTTCTCTGTCCAGTGCTACTTTTTGATTTTCAAGGTTAGCATTGATGAGACTTTTGTTGTGAGTTACTGCCTGTTGTACAGGGATCTTAAAATTGTTTAACCCATCTTGTGCGAATGCAGACATTGAAGTCAGTAAGGTAAGGGTTAAGCTAGAAAAGGTTTTTTTAAATCTAAAATCCATTTTGAATCAGTTTGACTTATATCTTTTAACAAGACAAAGATGGGACTGTTTTAGGTTAATAATTTTAAGATATCTTAAAAAAGCATTTTGCGAGTTTAAAGAATAGAGTAGTATTTTTTCTGAGACGATTTGGTTTTGGAATTGTCCTATAATAGTTACACCCCTAGCGGGGTTTAATGCCGTTGTAAAATCTTTTCTAAAATAGTTCCGCCCCGCTGGGTCGGTATGGCGTGGTATTTCATTTCAGTGGCTGGTGGAGACACCAGCCACGGCTTTAAGTGGCGGTTCCTGGCTTGCCCTTCGACTCCGCTCAGGGACCGAATTCCGTCCAGGGATAGGACTTAACCTCGGTGGCTGCCCTTCTGCTCCGCTAGCCACCGCAGGGTGGTCCCTAGCGGAGTCGAAGGGCAATTTTCTCATATCTCATATCTCACATCTCAAATCTATTCCCTACCTTTGCAAAAATTTAAGAGTAAAATGGCTACAAACAGAACATTCACAATGATTAAGCCAGATGCGGTTGCAAATGGTCACACTGGTGCTATCTTGAACGACATTATCGCTGGCGGTTTCAAAATCGTTGCTATGAAGTACATTCAATTGAGCGAAGTAAATGCTGGTAACTTCTACGCAGTACACAAAGAACGCCCTTTCTATGGTGATTTAGTAAAATTCATGACTTCAGGTCCTATCGTAGCTGCTATCTTGGAAAAAGAAAACGCAGTAGAAGACTTCCGTACTTTGATCGGTGCTACTGACCCTTCAAAAGCTGAAGAAGGAACTATCCGTAACAAATACGCAAAATCTATCGATGCTAACGCAATCCATGGATCAGACTCTGACGAAAACGCAGATATCGAAGGAAACTTCTTCTTCTCCCAATTCGAAAGATTCTAACAAATAATATTCTATAAAAATAAAAGCCTGCCTAAATTCTTGAGGGCACTGAAAAAGTCTTCTTAAAAATTTAGAGGTTTCAAAATGCTTGAAAACCATGTGTTAAACCCTTTGAGAATCGAGTATTTGCGACTTAAAATATAGAAGCATTCAAATAGACAAAAGATAAGGGCTTATGAACATAAAAATTCATAAGCCCTTTTTTAATGGATAGTTTTTCAGTGCCCTCAAATTCTTAGACAGGCTTTTATTTTTATATACTCTCCTATTTCACTGCATTCACATAAGCTGTCTTGCCCCCAACTACCGGAAGAGTCAAGCTTGTCCCGTTAAGATCAACTGTCAGCTCTGTTCCAGCTTTCGGCCAGATCGTAAACTCAGGATCGCTCGAAAGAATCATCAGACCAATCTGTTGGCCTGCAGGAATAATCTGATCGTCAGGTTGCAGATCAAAGGTTAAATCATAAAACTCACCTGGCTTCAAAGGACTGCTTTCAGTCAATGATTTATAATTCTGAGGATCGGCCCAACCCCTTGTGATAATATTCTCTGTGATCTTTACCTTTTCTCCTTTTTCCCAAGGCAGGGCTACTAACCAAACCGAAAGATTTGCCGCAGCCTTACTGCTTGCCAAACGAATCTTGATTTTCGGCAAGCCCGAAATATGAAGGTCCTTAGTTAGAATAGGGGTTAGGTATAATAGTCTATATTTTGAATTTGCCAACTGAGCCAATGAATCTCCCGTAAAGTAAACATCATCAACTAAAGTCTCATTCTTCTGTTTAGCTTTTTTATTGGTCATCAATGATCCATGTTCATTTCCACCTTCACCTAAAAACAATTCCACATCCGAGGCGGCAGGATTTGGAAAGTCTGCATAGGGGGTAGGATTCACTTGACGCTCATCCTCCCTTACAATCCAAGCTTTGGGATCTTTCTCCACCCCATTTTCATCACCATAGAGGAATCTTGTGAACCAACGGTTCATCATTTTCATTGGCGGAGGACCACCATGACCATCCTGATGGTAATAAATCTGCGCTGGAATACCCAATTCTTGTGCTGCTTTATATATTCTATAGCTATGCTCCGGCATGACATTCCAATCGTTGAAACCATGTGACATCAATAGGGCTGCTTTCATTCCCGACATTTGGTTTAAATAATCGCGACCCTTCCAGAAGTCATTATAGTCTCCCGTTTTACGGTCCATACCCTGTGCCATCTCCGTATCACGAACAACCTTATTGCCATAAGCACGTTTAGACTCATCTCCAGAATGCACAAAATCATACAATACATCGATATCTTCACCCAAATACCCACCCGGACTGCGCACCAGTCCATTAGAACGATAATAATGGTAATAAGAAGTATTTGGAGCTACAGGGATAATTGCCTTCAAACCTTCAACACCTGTAGTTGCGGCTGCCAATGGCAATGTGCCATTGAAGGAAGTGCCCGTCATACCGACTTTTCCGGTAGACCAATACGCTTTTACCTTTTCTTGCCCTTCCCTGCTTGTATAACCATTATCTTTGCCCGAAAGCCATTCAATTACTGCTTTTGGAGCCAATGATTCATTCGGACCTCCTATCGTTGGGGAACCATCTGATAGGCCTGTCCCTGGTGAAGATGAATGTACCACGATAAATCCGCGCTTCACCCATTCGCGAATCAAGCTGTTTGATATAATCGGTCTTTCCCCTGTCCTTTTCACATCTGGATGAACTCGTGGAGTCGGTGAATCCTCTCCCAATTCATGCTTTACATTCCACATCACTCCTTCCACATCGCCAGCAACACCGGCATAATAAGGGCTGGTCTCATAAATGACCGGCAATTTCAACTTCTCGGTCTCCGTCTGAAATGGCCTCGTCACATCCACATGCATACGGTCCAGCTTCCCATCTCCGTCGGTATCAAACTCCGTTTCAACCCACAGATCCTCACGGATCCATTTGTCCGGCGTATTGAACCCCTCCCACAACCTGAGCCTCACCTTCCTTAATCACTGGCACAGTCTGCCCATCAACAAGATTTACTGCCCCCCAGTAGGAATGCAGAAAATAATAATGCACTAAAAGATTTTTTCATCATCATTGGTTTATCCTTATTACAATATTACCTAATTTTTCTAAAAATATCCTCCAAGCCATTGGGGTTACAAAATCAAAATCGTAAATTACTAGAACATAAGCTGCTACCCGCAGCAAACCTAGACTATAAACCATCAACTGGATAGCAGTTGCATAAAATTATCAATTATGAAAAACTTCAATTCTGATACTTCAAGAAGGGATTTTATTAAAAAAGCTGCTTTGGGCGCCGGTATGCTTGGCTTATCCGCCATGGGCATGAGCGCAAAGTCTTACGGCAGAATAATGGGCTCCAATGATAGAGTACAGGTGGGAATAATCGGATTCTCAAATCGGTTCAGAGATTCTTTGGTACCATCGTTTATGAACCATGCCAAAGACCTCAACTTTGAATTCGTTGCCGTTTCTGACATCTGGAACCGCCGCCGTGATGAAGCTGAAGCCTATATTAAACAGAAGACCGACCAGAGTATCAGAAAATACCGCAACAATGATGAACTTTATGCTGCGGGTAACATTGATGCTGTTATAATCAGTACTGCAGATTTTCAGCATGCCCTGATGGCTGCCGAAGCTGTTAGGAACGGTAAAGATGTCTATGTCGAAAAACCAATGGCCGAAACATTGGAAGATGCTAAAATCCTCCTCAAAGCAGTCCAAGATACAGGGAAAATCCTACAGGTAGGCTCCCAGCGGAGGAGTGCATCCAACTATATCGCTGCAAACGATTACATTAAATCTGGAAAATTCGGAGATATCAATATGGTAGAAATGACCTGGAATGTCAATCAGCCGGGGCGTTGGAGATTACCAAAATTGGTCAGCGAAATACGCAAGGAAGACACAGACTGGGACCGCTTTCTCATGAACAGGCCCAAGGTGGCTTGGGACCCGCGAAAATATCTTGAGTTTAGGCTTTTCTGGCCATATTCGTCCGGTATTTGGGGACAATGGATGGCACACCAGATCGATACCGTACATTGGTTCTCCGACCTCAACCACCCGAGGAGCATCGTGGCAAACGGAGGGATATATACGTGGAAAGATGGCCGCGAAAACCCAGATACCGTAACTGCCGTAATGGATTACGGTCCAAAGGACGACTCTACAAAAGGATTTCAGGTTATCTATTCATCTAGATTCACGAACTCCGCTGGGGGAATAAAAGAACTTTATTACTCCAATGCCGGAATGTTAAACCTGGACACCAATCAAGTATCTGCCGAAGGAGGGCTGTCCGAGAAATCCGCTGCAGAAATGGGAATGAAAGCAAATCTATTGACTCCATTCACCCTGGACAATGCTACAAAGATTGAGACGTCAGCAAATACTGGCGGGGACCCCATGACATCGCTGCACATGAGGAACTGGATGGATTGCGTGCGGAGCAGAAAAACACCGAATGCTACCGTACAAGCTGGATATAATCACTCCGTGGCTAATATTATGGCTAGAACAGCAATGGAAACCGGAAAAAGAGTAACATTCGACGATGTGAAACAAGAAGTAATTACCAGCTAAAAATTTGGTCCAATGAAAAGAAAACTTATTTTTAAATACTCCTTAAAAGGAATTTCCTTGCTTGCATTAAGTGCCATTTCCCTTACTTCTGTTGCACAGAAAAAATATGCCATCTCAGAACGACCTGATGAACAACGAGTGGATATTACGGTAGATGGAAAACCTTTCACATCGTACATCTACCCTGATGATTTAATGAAACCTGTCCTATACCCATTGAGAACCAGCAAAGGGACTTTAGTTACGCGAGGATGGCCATTAGATCCTCGTCCGGGAGAAAGAGTAGACCACCCACACCATGTCGGAATGTGGTTCAACTACGGAAATGTAAATGGCCTCGACTTCTGGAATAATTCAACAGCAATTCCTGAAGATAAAAAGAAAGATTATGGAACCATAAAGCATGTTGCCGTAAAAAACAAGGAAATCAACCGTGATGGTGCCATCCTAGAAGTTGAAAAAGACTGGCAAACACCCGAAGGAAAAACTCTGATCAGGGAAACTACGAAATATACTTTCAGTGAAGTAGACAATCAAAGGTCTATCGAAATGGATTCTAAACTAACCGCCCAAGATGAAGATGTATCATTTGCGGACAACAAAGAAGGATTGTTGGGGATACGAATAGCCCGTGAACTGGAGCATCCTTCCAAAAACCCAGAGATATTCACCGACGCGAATGGAAACCCCACCAAAGTCGCAGCGCTCAATAATGACAAAGTAACTGGAAAATATAGAAGCAGTGAAGGAATTGAAGGAGACGATGTTTGGGGAACAAGAGCCCATTGGGTCAACCTGATGGGAAAAATAAACAATGAACCCATATCCATCCTGATTCTAGATAACAATAAAAATATTGGATACCCAACCTATTGGCATGCCCGTGGATATGGCCTGTTTGCTGCAAACCCTTTGGGACAGAAAGAATTCAGCAAAGGTAAAGAAACACTGAACTTTAATTTGAAAGCAGGTGAATCCGTGAATTTTAAATATAAAGTAATCATCAACTCAGGATCCAACCTTACTGATAACGAAGCCTTCAAAGCATTTAATGACTTCGTAGGAAAACAAAAATAGATAGGAGGATTTCTAAAAAGCCCTAGTGGACAAATAGTAATCCTCTTTTTCTGTCATTAATGCCTTATCTTCTTTTTTCTTGTCGTAATAGCCACAAAGGTGAAGCACACCATGGATAATGACCCTGTTCAATTCATCCTTTTCGGAAACTGAAAACTTTGAAGCATTCTCACGAATACGCTCAACAGATATAAAAATATCTCCAGCAATGACATCTTCATCCTCAGAAGAATCAAATGTCACGATATCAGTAAAAGTATCATGGTTCAAATATTGTTTATTGATCTCCAATAGATAAGCATCAGAACAGAATACAAAGCTCAATTCCCCTACGCGCTTAAAACCTTCCGCCTTAATTGTTTCTGCGATCCAGGTCCTTATTTTTTGTTTATCCTTAACTGTAAAGTCAATATCTTCCGAAAAAATTGAATATCCTTTAATGCCATTTTAAAATGATTTACTGTCCATATAGGTCTGCAATATCAAAACTGCCGACACCTGATCGATCAATTGCTTGTCCTGTCTTTTATGTTTCTTCATGCCAGACTGAGAAATAGCGTGGGAAGCTATCTTAGAAGTAAATCTTTCATCTACCTCTTTAATGGGAATATGGGGATAGGTTCTGCGCAGTTTCCGCTTAAATCCTACTACATGTTGCGCTGACTCTGATGCTGTCCCATCCATTTGCAGCGGCTTGCCAACGACGAAGGTCTCAACCTCCTCCTTGGACAGGTAATCTGCCAGGTAAGTCCATATCTCTTCAGGGTGAACAGTCGCTAAAGGACTCGCAATAATCTGAAGACTGTCTGAAACAGCCAACCCTATCCGCTTGGTCCCGTAATCAAATGCCATTATTCTCATGTCTCTGCAATTTTCACAAAATTACAATTAAACTTTAGATTACAACCTCCCATAAATCGCAAAATATCTATACATTTGATAGATATTATTTTGAAAATGAAAACAATCATCTATCTGATAACATTACTGTCCCCTGTTTTTGTGAGGTCACAGTCCTTGGAGCAAGAAATCCAGCAATATCGCGACAAACAGATCCAAGAAATGGCAAAGGATGAATTCGGCCCGCTCCGCAAAGATCAAGTGGAATTCATCAAGTTCTTTCCGGTAAACCCAGATTATGTCGTAACCGCTGAGGTTGAGCCTCTGTTTAATGAACAGACCTTCCGCATGCCGACCTATGATGGAACATCCAATGAATACAAAAGATATGGCATTCTCCACTTTGAGCTTAATGGACAAAAAGTAGCCCTGACCGCTTATCAAAGTGTTGCCCTATTCCAGAATCCTACCTATAAAAACCATCTTTTTGTCCCATTTATGGACAATACAAACGGGGATGCCACTTATGAGGGGGGCAGATACCTGGACCTGAGCCTCGAAGACATTAAAGACGGAAAGATCAAAATTGACTTCAACAAAGCTTATAACCCTTACTGCGCCTATAGCAATGGCTACAGATGTCCACAACCTCCAAAGGAAAATATCCTTACTGGCATTACAATTGATGCTGGAGAAATGAAATATAAAGGACCAAAAAACGAACGTAACGTGAATAAAAGCATGGCAAAGAACTTCAGTGAAGGAGAAATTGCTTTAATAAATGGAGCTGATGAAAACAGCAAGATGCATGTTTATCAGATAACTGATGACAAAGAACTTGCCGTCCTGAAAAAACCTTCTGAAGATATCAAATTTGATGACCCTCTTTTGGATAAGCTTTCCGCTCGGATGCTACTGACAGTCAACGACCCTGAACATGCCGGAGTCGGAATTGCCGGACCACAGGTTGGTGTCAATAAAAATGTCATCTGGGTGCAGAGACTGGACAAAAAAGATGAACCCTTCGAATTCTATATCAATCCTAAGATTATCTGGAGGTCCAAACTAACACGTGTGGGAGCAGAAGGATGTCTCTCAATTCCGGACCTAAGGCAAGATGTAAAACGCAGCTATGCCATCAAACTGCAACATATCGACCGAAAAGGTGAAGTGAAAGAAGAATTGGTCGAAGGATTTACAGCAGTTATCTTCCAACATGAGGTCGATCACCTGTATGGTATTTTATTTCCGGACAGGATTGAAGAGTCCGGAAAACTAGAATTCGAACCGCTAAAAGAAAAAGTAGAATTCCTGATTCCAAAAGGAAGTATCCGGCCATAGGGTATATTTTTGTACCCAGAAACAGGCATATTTAAAATTGAACGTTTAAATGCTGAAAACTTGGCTATCTTTAGCGATATTTAACCTTCGTCCTAAAGAAAATGTACAATACTGCCCATAGCATCGCTATTGTCGACGACCATTCCTTGATTCTTCAAGGCTTGGTAAGCCTATTGGACCGCATCAAAACCTATGAGGTCACAGCAACTTTTACCAAAGGTTCCGACCTGCTCAGCTACCTCCAAACCGACCCTGTGGACATTGTCCTGCTGGACATATCATTGCCCGACATCAACGGCATCGATCTATGCCTAGAAATCAAAAGAGTAGCACCCAATGTTATTATCTTGGGGCTCAGCAACCATACCGAACGAAGCGTGATCCTGCAGTTGTTGCAAAACGGCGCGTCCGGTTATTTGTTGAAGAACATTGATATCGAAGAGTTGGAGAATTGCCTCGATCAAGCAGTGTGCAAACAGATGGTTTTCAGTTCAGCTGTACAGGACATTATTGCCAATCCCATCAGCTCAGACCTGCCCTTACTACCAAAACTAACAAAAAGAGAAACTGAAATCCTGAAACTGATCGCCTCAGGGAAGACCTCCGTGCAGATCGCAGAGGAATTGTTTCTGTCCCCGCTCACCATCGAAACCCATCGGAAAAGGATGATGAGCAAGTTCAAAACAAAAAATATGATGTCGCTAATAAAAATAGCAACCGAGAATAGATTGATCTAACGTTCCTTTAAACGAACCTCATAAAGCTTGGTCCATAACTTTCCAGTCAATAGCAATGTCTTGGTATCAGGCTTATAAGCAATACCGTTCATCTCATTGTCATAAGGAGCACGCTTGCCATCATATAAGCCCACAAAATTAATCTTCCCTTCAATTACTCCAGTCTCCGGGTTGATAATCACAATCTCATCCCTATCACCATGATATAGATTGGCATATACTTTACCATCGATAAATTCAAGTTCATTGATGCTGTCAACAGAACCATTATCATCAAAAACCTCGATCGATCCGGTCTCGGTTAGATTCTCAGGGTCTAGGAAATATAGTCGGCTCGTACCGTCCGATTTTATGAACCTATTGCCGTCATGGGTAAGGCCCCAACCTTTGGTGCTCTTCTGATAATCGAATGATCCGAGTTGTTTGAAATTGCGCTTGTCGTAAATGTGACCCCGATTGTTTTCCCATGTCAGAACGTACATCCTGTCCCCGACCACGGTCATTCCCTCGCCAAACTCATCTCCTGCCATATCAGCCCGTTCAAGAACCTCGCCGGTAGCCAGGTCAACTTTCCTCAACGTAGATTCCCCCCACCTTCCAGTGGTCTCATAGAGGGTCCCATTGTCATAATAAAGCCCTTGGGTAAACGCAGCCGGATCATGGGGATAGACGTTCAACACCTCGAAGGAGTAGGCGGTGGGGGCCACAGGGACAACCTGGATATCCCTGTAGGCAATTTCCTGGGACCGATTGGCGTACAGCTTGGCACTCAGTGTCTTGTTCCCGTAACCGTACGGGTCAGTATCGAGATCCAAGGAATTCGTGTCCGTCCTGACCTCAAGAACTTCACCGTCCAGAGAATAAACTACGGAATCGATCTGCGGGTCCGGGAAGTTCAATCTTAGGGTAACTTTTTCACCCTTTTGGACCTTGAGGGTACCGGAAGGCTCAGAAAATTCGAACTTACCACTCTGGGTCCTACACGAAGAAAGGAAAACCGTCAGAATGGGAACCATAAATAATAATTTGACTTTAGATCTCATTGTCTGTCTTAATTTGATGAATTAACGATTAAAAGGCATCACACTACCGACAAACCATGTTGGGTCGATAGGAAAGTGGCCAGTTAGCGGGCCGTAATTCTGATCCCGGCACTGGTTCATTGAGTACCAGACCAAATTTAGCATTATTTTTATGCATACTCCAAAATTTCATTGTAGCGTTTTATCCATATCAATGTTTCCGGACCGCTGTACAAGCGATTGATTGATTCGGGAATTCGACCAAGACCATAAAAACGAATAAAATAAAACTTTTTGGGGAACAAATCGTTACCCTGAAAGGCTTTCGGGGAAAAAAGGCGATGCAGCCTACTTTCCCCTGCTCTAGCCCTCCCGGTCGGTAATGCCTACAATTGTGCGTTGTTCCTGCTCCCAATGGGCTATCATCCTGTGACAACAGGTCATATAGAATTATAACCGAAAAAACTATCCGTTAATGACCAAGAAACGTACGAGACTTTTTAAAACAACAACGGTTTTCAGACTGTTCCCTCATCCTTTCGACCTTAAAAGGAACCCCTTGAAAAGGTATGATGAGGACAGGGCATTTACAGACGCCGTTGCCAACCTTACCCGCCCAGCTTTTGAACTTTTCTACCTCCACCACCTTGAACACTTCCTGGAATCAAGATCCGGTAATTTCAGGGACTTCAACCTCAGGTTGAACTGCATCCTCAGGGAAAGGATAAAAGAGCTCGAATCCCATTTCCAGGACACTGGTTATTTTCCCAAGGACATGGATGCGGTCCATCTCATGGAATTCCAGGAATTCATCGCCAAAAAACTCTTCTTGCCCTACAGAAAAACTTGAGCTGTTCCATAAGGTATTGCTCCGTGGACTGGTGGACAAATGTGAAAGACGTTAAGGGGAACTTTGGAACGGATTGGATTTTGCATTCTTGGGGGGGATTTTAGGAAATAAAACCCGGGGCGTACTTGGCCATCCCGGGCATAACGAAATTTCTAAGCATCGCTTAGCTTTTGTTAAATTAGTTATTTTTTTCAATGGTGGCGCAACTTCCGTACAAAAATAATATCGATCATCTCTCCTGCTGGTCCCGGGTGGCCAATCGGGCCATTTTCCCAATCACCGCTGAGTCCTGAATTTCAAAAACTTATCAAAACTTCGCCGTCTTTTTCTCCAAGATGCTTCGGCATTCCTGGCCCCCTCGAGATTTTTTTTAAGAATCCTCATCAATGAAAGGAAAAGCCGGATGAATTCCCGAAATACCAGTTCAATAAATCTTTCTGGCCGAAAAGGAAGGCACCATAACCTGAGCAACCACCAACCCTGGCAACTTCGACAGGAAGCTAATGAAGCCCTACCCCGACCCCCAGAGAGCAAACAGCTCGATCCTATTGGTCCAAAATTTTTCCTTCGGCCCAAACTTATATATCCAGCAGATTGTTATATGCAGGAAAGGAGATACATCATGCCCGAAATTCTGACATTCAAGAGTACGATTTCTAAAGAGGGACTGGAGCTGACCAGTGTAGTGTCCGATGCCATCCTCCAGGTTGAGGAACTGCTGAGGAAAATAGAGGAAGTGAAGGAATTTACCTACAAAGGGTATGACATTCACGAATTCAACAGCAATTGCGACATGTTGCTGATAAAGTTCAGTATCCAGTGGAGGGGGTGAGCAAACAATAAAGAGCGTCATTAGCCAAACTATAAATAGACCGATGAACAGACAAAAATCATTTACATATGACCGACAAACAGAGAATAATAGAAAAGATCGATAAGTACATACATATCTTCAAGCTCATCAACATTGGGATTCTGCCATGTTCGGCCAGGGAGATTTTTCGTGAATATTTCCACGTCCCCTCTGCAGGGGCAACCTATTCAGAAGATCTCCCTCAGAATGGGGAGAGGGTGTATTTAAGTGTCAAGGATGAAAAAAAAGAGCTGCTTCCGGAGGTTTTCGTGGACTTTTTGAGGGATCTGAACGAAAAGAACAAGTCCCTGCCTGATCCGATCGAAAGTGCCGACCTGTCAGAATTCAGTGTCAGGTCCCAGGGCGGACCATCTTCCATCCCACAAGGCAGGGCCTGATGGGAAACGCAATATCCCCATTACTGCCAAGGGTTACGCCTGGATTGATTTGGGATCCCGTGGGATATCGTTAAAGTGTATATTTTTTCATTATATCCATTTTGAGCTAGGATATAGCTGGAGGAGGACTTACACGGCCAGGCAGCCTGAGCTTCTTAACGATTGTTACCAGTTATTAAACGAAAAAGGGAAGTTTCTCGTGGTAAAGAATAGAATGACCGATAAAACATTTAGACGATTGGCCACAATCTACGGGCATTGGTCGAGACGACCGACGAACTCAGTATCCAGGAAATTTACATATCCCACATCTCTCCCCTCGGCAGGGTTGAAGGCAGTTTCATTGGCAAGGATCTATCCATCCTGCTGGCGAAGAACATCTCCCAGCGCATCAAGGATCTGCTCGAGAATCCTCCCCTCTGGCACTTCTTAAATGTTTCGGTTCCAGGCAGCAGGCAAAAAAACGACCTCCGTGCTGCCGTCGAACGCCAGGGGGGGAGCGATAAGGATCCTGGTATTTCCGGGAGACGGAAAGCAGGTAGCTCCAGACCTCAATGAAGAACTTGAGGCGGAGAGGGAGCGCATAGGGAGGCTCCTTCACGACGAAGTGGGCCAGCTGCTGTATGCCGCCAGGTTGAATTTACAGCACTTTCTGTCCCAGCACCAGGCGCACCTGGGAGACATTACCCCGACCAAGTGAATATTGGGCGAGGCCATACAGAAAATCCGAAAGATATCTTATGAGCTCTCTCCAAAGACGCTTCTGGACTTTGGATTGCAGAGTGCCATGGGCGAGATGGAGGCAAAGCTCCAGAACGGGGGCATTAAGGTTGACGGCCAGTTATATGGTCCGGAAAACAACTTGATGAAAAGCGAGAAATTTTTGGTTTACAGGATCTGTCAGGAACTGCGGAACAACAGCCTTAAACACTCCCATGGCACCCATATCAGGATAGTTGCGAAGGTAGAGGGCACCAAGGCCACGGTCACCGCCATCGACAAAGGCGATGGTTTCCATACAACCGGCGGTGAAGTGTTCCATCTCGGTTCTGGGCTTGCCCGAATAAGGGAGGCCGTCCGGGTCAGGTTCGGTACGGTTAAATTGAAAAAACACCC
Organism: Sphingobacterium daejeonense; assembly: GCF_901472535.1. Lineage (NCBI taxonomy): Bacteria > Pseudomonadati > Bacteroidota > Sphingobacteriia > Sphingobacteriales > Sphingobacteriaceae > Sphingobacterium > Sphingobacterium daejeonense. The sequence goes on from NZ_LR590470.1 coordinate 4,370,036, forward strand.
AATTTGGCACCTTGTGTCTGTAAGCCTTTTCCTCATGGGCGGGCCATACAAGTTATTGAAATACCACATTACTATTGGCATTAACAATCGGCCATTCTGTAACCAAGGAATTCTTCCATCCTGCACGATTGATCGGACAGTTAATACAGGTACAGAAGTACGCTGCAGACAAAAAGGGGCTGGACCTTGCCACGGACATCGCCATAGCAGAGCAAATCCAGATCTATAGCTGTGAGTTCAGGATAAAGCAGATAGTATCAAACCTGCTCAGTAATGCCATAAAATACACGTCCAAGGGGACCGTTTCGATCTCAGTCCGAATCTCGGAAAGCAACGGGCACCCAGCTCTCCAAGTTAGGGTGGAGGTGACTGGAACGGGTATCAGCAAAGATCAGCAAAAGTACATTTTCCGCCAGTACTACAGGATTAGGGAAAACTCTCGGGCCACAGGGTTCGGCCTTGGCCTGTACATCAGTAAGCTACTGGCAGAACAGATCGACGGAAAGATAACGGTGCGGAGCACACCGGGCAGAGGATCAACTTTTCGCTGCAGGTCAGACTGGCCAAAGATGGAATAAAAATAGACCACCAGTGGGCCAAAAAGCATTTCGTACATCCCTAAGGACATCAGGATGGTTATTATTGAGGACAACAAGATAAACAGTTTCTATATGTCTCAACTCAACGAAGGGTTTGGCAATGTCAGGGTATTCCTGAACAGTGATGCCGTGGACTTCACCCTTGCTAATCCCGTTGACCTCATCCTGACCGACCTGCACATGCCCGGACCTGACGGATGGGATGCCCTGAGAATGGTCCGCAAGGAAAGGGAATTCCTACCAGTCCTCGCTTTGACCTCAGAGAACAGGGACAGTTTCTATACAGGAAGAGAGGACACCGAAGACCGCTTTGACCGCGTGCTTTCCAAACCCCTGGTTTCCACGGAACTGGCGGAGGCGGTTCTATCCTGCCGTCAATCAAGGGCAGCGGGCCTCACCAAGGGCTGGAAAAGGGTCAAAAAATCCTAGGGTTGAGAAACTTGGGAGTTCACTTTACGACGGTATTTCCCAACAGCCCGCCAAGTAGCTTTTCAGCTTCCTTGAGCTTTTGGTACTTGTCCAGGAGGATCTGCAGGTTGGCCGGATCCTGTTCAGCCTTAATTTCCTCCCTGAACCTTTCCATCTCCACCTCGACCTTGATCTTTTTCATCCTGTAGATCAGCTGTACCACGAGTTCCTTCAACTGGTCCCTTTCCTGGGGAACAAATATCTTTCGCTTGTCGTCGTTCCAGTTCGGACTCACCTCATACCTGTTTGCCAAACAGTCTATCGCCATTTTGGCCACCAGGGGATCTGCATGGGAGAAAAAATACCTGGCCTCTGGCACCTCGAAACGCTCTGAGTGAGCACGGAACTCCTCAACGATCTTTCTGCTCACATGGTCACTCAAGGTGATATCCTCCAGACTTGCCAAAAGGTACGGTGCAACCGGGAGATCTGCGTCCCCTTCCCAGGTCACCTGTTCCCTGCCGTAATTCAGCAGCACCCTTACCAGTTCGCGTTCCATAAGGACCTCGGAGGACTCGGGATTACCAGGTTTTGGCGGAAGTACGCCCTGCGACTCCATTGCTGCGAGCATTTCCGCAGGGATGAATCCATCGTCCGGGATCTGGGAATTACTTTCCGCAGACGGTCCCTGGGCCGATTTTGAGACATTCTTGGCACGCTCCAGCCTCATCTTGTTCAGCTCGGTCAACAGGACCCTCTCCTCGATCTGGAGGAGACTGCTGCACTGCTGTATGTATACAGAGACCTTGATTTCATCTGGGATAAGGGAGATGCTCTTTACAACCTCACGGATAACTTCTGACCGCTTGATCGGATCATGGCCAGCCTCGCCGAGCAGGACCCTGGTCATGTAAAAGACGAAATCCTCCTCGTTTTTCTCCAGGTAGGCCCGGAATGAGGAGGGACCGTGCTTTTGGATGTAAGAATCGGGGTCGTTCCCGTCTGGGAAGAGCAGCACTTTGACGTTCATGCCTTCCTCGAGCAACATCTCGGCACCTCGGATGGATGCTTTGATCCCAGCTTGGTCCCCGTCGTACAGGATGACCACATTGCGCGTGAACCTTCTTATGAGCTTGATCTGGCCAGTGGTAAGAGAAGTGCCCGAGGAGGCTACCACGTTTTCGACCCCCGCCTGATGGCAGGAGATGACGTCGGCGTACCCTTCCACCAGGTAGCACGCATCGCTGTCCACTATAGCTCTCTTGGCCAGATGTATTCCATAGAGCACATTTGACTTGTGGTAAATGTCCGATTCAGGAGAATTAACGTATTTGGGCACCTTCTTGTCAGTCTTTAGGGTCCTGGCCCCAAATCCTATAACCCTTCCGGTCAAGTTGTGGATGGGAAAGATAACGCGTGCCCTGAACCTGTCATACAGCGAACCGTCCTCCCGCTCGATTGCAAGGCCAGCCTCCAGGAGGTATTCCGCGGAGTGTCCCTCCCTTTTGGCCGAGTCCACGAGGGCCGTCCAGTTTTCCGGGGAATAACCCAGTTCAAATTTCCTAATGGTCTCCTCATGGTAGCCCCGCTCATGGAAGTAGCTCAGGCCAATGTTCCTTCCCTGCTCGGTCTCCAGTAGCTGTTCGGCGAAATATCTGCCTGCCCATTTGCTCAAGACGTAGAGGCTCTCGCGTTTCCCCTGAACCTGCTGCTGTTCTTGGCTAACCTGCTCTTCTTCAACGGGGATACCGTATTTGTTCGCCAGATAGCGGATAGCCTCGGGATATGAATACTTTTCATGTTCCATGACGAATTTCAGGGAATCCCCTCCCGCACTGCACCCAAAGCATTTGTAAATGCCCTTGGAGACAGAAACATGGAAGGAAGGGGTCTTTTCGTTATGGAAAGGACAGTTGCCTATGAGCGAGGTGCCCCGCTTCTTCAGGTCTACGAACTCCCCCACCACCTCTTCAATCCGAGCTGCGTCCAGGACCATTTCAATTGTTTCCTTCTTGATCATCTTGAACAAAGATAGCAATATAAGTCCATTGCTGGGTATAGGATTAACGTTGCCCACCACATCCGGGATCCAGTGTTCATGGATATATCACCAAGCCCAACGGACCCCCCTGGACACCCTTGCAAGGTATATCCCCATGCGCTTGCTTTCCCTTGATCCTTTCGGGCCACAGCCCCCTTAACTAGATCCTGCTCGGCCTAGTCCTGTCAAAGAAACGCACATAGTGAACATATCCCAGATCGTGGAGGTCCCTGAGGCAGCTGAAGTAGGAGGCCAGTGACATCTTGGACATCGTCGCCCCCTGGACTCCGAACATGCTTACCGGACCTGTCGGTCCGTTTTCAAGGTGCGTTCCCAAAAGGGCAGGAAAAACGGCCATATGGCGGCATGAAACCCTGGGATCCATTTCCAAACGGCGAAACGATCGGGGCAGGAAATTTCCCAGTGCCAGCAGCCAACCGAGTTTCACGGCTTCCCTGGTTTGTGACCCGATCTTCGGACCTGTATCTGCCGTTGCTGTTCCTGTAACTTTGCGCCATTTCGTTGAACGTGCTGTCGGTCGTCAATAAATTCCTGCCTAATACCCTTTCCATTGTAGATGCATACGGCCTTGAAGCGCGGAAGTGCTTCAACGTACAGTTTCTCGGGACCGCTGCTAAGATCGAAAGTGACCAGCTGCCGGTTTCCCCTCTTGAGGGACTCGAGGACCCGTTTGCGGGAATCCGGATCAGAGATCTCACGGATCGGAAACCTTTCCAGCTGCTTTTCAAGATCATAGCCGTTACTCTCGTAGAACTTGGACATCCTGTACTGTCCCTGGATGTCCATCTCCTTGGTGTCCAGCTGGCACCAAGCCCTGTAGGGCTCACCGTTCATGTTGGTAAACTGTTTGTGGACCGATCGGCCGCACATCAGGTTGTATGCCTCCTTTAGGGTGAACCTCTCCCTTCCGTTCACGTAGAATTTTCTCGGCCCTTGCTTTGAATCCGCGGGGATTTCGAGGGTATATGAGTTGAAGAAATAGTGCTCTGTCTTTCTGCTCTGGGAGAACTGGAGCTCCGCCGAGACGGTTTGGCCGCTGACAATTCCCTGGAAGTGTAGTTGGAATTCCTTTTTGCCCCTTGAAATCTTTGATTGGAGGGCTTCGTGCAATTTGTTCCCAAAGCCAGCATAGAAAATCTGGTCTTTGAGGTAGTCGTAATTTTCTTTGTTCATTCTGCTTGAATTTAGTTATAGGATGGTATCTGCAATACCTTGCTCATTTGGCCGTGTCCGGTTTTAACGTCGATTCTCATTCCTCCATTTGGCTCGGATACCCCCACTGATAGAAATTTCCCTCGCGAAAAGGTGAATTGTGGAAACACGGCAACAATGGTGTGATGGATGTACGGAGCGAACCTATCCATGGCTCTATCACATAATCTGGAACGACTTCCAACTCTTGGAGGGCAGTCCGCCCTGTTCTCCCAGAGGCCTGAAAAATTTAGTCAAGGGGCGCGCCTGCACCAAAGGTTCCAGAAGCTGGGTACCCCAGTTCGATCAGGGATAGCAGCGGCCCCAAAGTTCGTCCAATTGAGAACTGTCTGGAGGCTCTAGGCCCTGCACGAGAAACCTCTCCCTGAGAAGCTCTCCACCCTGTTTGCGTGTCAACGGTTCTCCAAGTGCAACTCCGTCCCATTCTGCCCTGCTCCTTCGATCAGCGGCCAGATATATCCGGAGCTGGGAGAGAAGTTCGGATGATCCCTCAGGTATCTGACCAATTTGCCCTTCTGACGATGGGGCAAGGGAGGTATACCTCCCTTGCCCTGTCCGTTTGGACCTGTGAGACGATCCATGATGCCTATCCCGTAATGGGCAGATAGCATCCGTGCATAGTAGGCTGCCGTCAAGATGACAGTCGCAGTTATGAAGCCCGTCCAGGTAATAAAATTTAGCATATCCTTCCTTGTAGCGGCCAAGGATGCACCCATCAGATTGCCGGCCATTTAATATTCCAAAGAAAGCCCATCTCTGGGCAACAGGCAAGCACAAGTTTAGCTTGTATCCTAACTGTGCCTCCAGGACGACTTTTTCTGCGGAAGTGTATCGGGCAGTCCTTCTCCCTGCCGGGCCGGGACCGACAACTGGAAGCAAGGTGGCGAGATGTGATGGGAATTCTCTCGAGGAATTTTATCTGCAAGTAAGCTTTATGGTACCTGAAAGGTACCTCGTTGGGGACGCGGGGAGGGGAATCTCCCATGCAAGGGTAATAGCTAAGGCAAAGGAAGCCGGAGACCGGGCAGACCCTTGGTGGTGTGGGGCGCTCAGTCTCCTCTGATCAACTTTATCAGTTCTTCCCTTAGCGCGGGACGGTCCTTAAGGGTTGCCCGAACGAAGTTTATGGATTCCTCCATGCCCAGGTTCTCCTTGAACCAGAGTGCATGTCGCAGCACAAACGACCTGATGTTCAGTTCACTATAATCTTCTGTGTGAAGGTTTTTCGGCATGCTTTTTATTCTTTATGACACTGTCAGGGCCCCTTCGGTTTAATCCTTGTTCACAAAGGGTATAAATACCCGGTCAAGTGCCGCCAACTACTGTGCATCGCCCGTGCATCACCTTACGAAGCAGCCAAGGGGCCACCGGCGCATCCCATGACCGATTTTAACAGGGTAATCCGGTGGCATCCGTCTTCGAGGGTTTCATGGATTTCCTCACCTTCAGGGCGCTCCACAGGTACTTGGACGAGAGCAGGATGGACTATGCCGTTCTCAACTCCGTTCCTATGTTCGGCAGGCCCCTTCTGGTGCTGAAGGGACCCCAGCAAGACTCTCTCTATCTGGACACGGACAGGGGCATCGATCGGGAGTAGGCCAGCTTCACAAAGAGCAGGCAAGATCAGGGAGTTCGACAAGAAGCATGTTCACATGATCTAGATGCAGATCAAGAAGGACGTTGAGGACCTCCCCTATTCGGAGATAGACAGGCCCCTTTCCGATCCGAGCACCCGTCACCTGGTTGTGCCCCGAATATGTTGCCGGTCCCACATTCAGCTGACCGGCTGTCACGGTTCCGGACTGTTCTGGGCCCGTGAGGCTCCCGTTAGGAAAAAACAGACATCGGTCAATGGATTTATCGATCAATTCACTAACTTGCAGCAATTAACAACTAACTATCCAGAAGCCATGACAAACATCGCACTTAAGGTGCTGACCGAGAATTCCAACCTGATGGTGTTTTCCCTTGACAGGGAATCCGGGCTTTTCGAACATGCCAACCATGCCTTCCGCTTCTTCCAGGAGATTCAGGGACCGTTGCAGAACATACAGGACCTGGCAGACCGGCTGCCAGTGGAGGACAGGGATCTTCTGCAGGCCAGGCTCCTGGGGATAGAGAACAGCCCGATCGAGGGAACGGTCGTCAAGTTCTCAGGCGAGGGCGGGCAGGTTTACCTTGAACTCAACATGTACCCATACCGCGATGCGGGCATCTCCAAGATCGCCGGATATGCTCGAGACGTGACCCTGCAGACCGAGTTCCAGCAGGCCATCCTCGGCCACAACTCCAAGAAGAACGCCATCCTCAATATCCTGAGCCATGATCTTGTGGGTTCCCTGGCAATTCTGGAAAAACTTGCGGTCCTCGCACTGGAGACCTCCGGCAGGAAACAGGGCGATCCCCTGGTTCCCGTCCTCACCTCCATGCAGGAGATGTGCCGGAGCAATGCCGGTCTGATCAGGGGCTTTCTTAGGAAGGAGTTCCTTACCTCGATGGGGGTCCCACTGAACCGGGTGAGGGCGGACCTGAACGATATGCTCAAAGGTTTCATGGGACAGTTTGCATCCATGGCAGCGGAATGCGGGATAAGCGTCCAATACGATCAGGTCAAGAGCCCCGTCCACCTGTTCATCGACCAGGACAAACTGATCCAGGTCCTGAACAACCTTCTGTCCAATGCCCTCAAGTTCACTCCCAGTGGTGGTATGGTGCGGGTATGGGTGGAGAGCGGCCGAGACCTTGTCACCATCTGCGTGAGTGACACCGGAATAGGGATCCCTGCGCACCTTAAGGAGCATGTCTTCGAGAAGTTCAGCAGTTCCAAAAGGACAGGGCTCAACGGTGAGGAACCCCACGGGATGGGGCTATGGGCAGTAAAGACGATGGTCGAATGGATGGGCGGGAACATAAGGGTGGACAGCACCGAGGGACAGGGGACAGAGTTCCGGATTGAACTGCCCATCACCCAGAGCTGAAACCCGGACAGCAGACCGGACCATGGCACCCATCGAAACCAACAGTATCCCGGGTGTGATTTGCCCTAGCTCAGAAGGGACCGGACGGAATTTTGCACCTATCCTCACCCCGACTTTCCTTAACCCAAGGACAGTCGCTATATTTATGCGTTTTCTATAGCCGCACTCACGTGCACTTAGTACTTTGCCCAAGGGATTCAATCCGTTGGGCTAGTTTTTTATGGCCCAATTTTACTATCTTTACGGCAGTCAGGAAATGAGTAACGGCGAATGTTTAGCCAACGGTCCAGAACCGTTGGTTTTTTTTGGAACACGGTCTGCCCCAGCCTGGCTATGCAGGAATCCCGGAAATCGGCCAATGGCATTATTTTTTATTTTTTTGAACCAAAGCCAGATCTGCGTGTTCTTTATTCAGTTTATATTTGTTAATGTAATTGCAAGGAGTCGGTATGCCCCCTAAAGAGGGGGCTTGATCCGGTGGATGCTCTTACAGCGAAGCTACTCCATCCATATTAATTTTCAACAAGCCAAGCCACCCGCCATACGGGTGGCTATTCTTTTTTTTGCTCGCCTGCTCTGTCCATGGAAAGGTCCTCAGGTCCTATTGGTCTACCGGTAGTTGCTAAAACCGACCACTGCCATAGCCAGCCCGGCCTTAACTTTCCAACGTTTCAGGAAATTGTCAGACCAGTAACGCCTCGGAATAGTGGCTTCAGGAAGAATTTCTTTATCCCCTTGTGAGCCCACCAAAAGATGGACCGACCCGATCATATGGAAGGGCCGTTCAACAATCAAGCCCCGGGGCCGGAACTAAGTACCATTGGAGTAAAGGAAAATCCGAGGGCATCTCACTTTCAGTTCGCCCTCTTCTGCCTGAAGTAATCTGTCGGATTGACCCCGTGGGCGGTCTTGACGTAGTGTGAGAATTTAAAATAGCTAGAGAAACCCGCTAGGAGAGCTATGGCTGTAAGGTTATAGATCGCCCCCGGCCCAAGGTCGTCTATCAGTTCCTGGACGTATCCCAATCTCAAGCTATTGATATATCCGCTGAAGTTAGTCCCAAAACCCCTGTTGATCACACGGGAGAGGTATTTTTTGTTTACCCCGACATCTTCCGTAAACCTATCGATGTTGTAACGGGGATCCCTATAGTGCTTCCCCATTTCCCATTGCTTGATCCTCTTGATTATAATTTCCTCTTTTTCGGGCTTTAGGGAGTATCTCTTCTTTTCAGTCCCTCCTGCATTTTGACTCATACCAAACTAATAAACCGTTCGTGTTTTTTTTCCAAAGATACAATTTACATCGAAATCGGGGAGCAGATCAATGGTCCTCTGCCCCAACAGGTCCGGGGGGGGCCGGGGAAGGAGGAAATTCTTCTTCGCGCTGTCACCTGACCTTGCCCGGAATTAAACCTATATGGTTCTCCCTACCCATCGCACAGCTTTCCTGACATCTATCCCCTGGGATTTCAAGAGAAGTGAACTTTAGAGTGCCATTGGAACAGGACATATCTAAACACCTGGGGTCATCCCGCATTACCCCTTGTCCATTCCGTGTCTCTCCATGGTTCCCTATTCCGGGGACAGCTACCGGGCAATATTTCGTGACCTGCACAGCCCCCCCTGTTTCCACATATCGGGGGACTTTTTGTTCCACAAAAAAACCTCCATGGGATTTGGAGGTTTCTTGCTAACTACTTTTGAAAAACATTTGAATGACCCAAATATATCGATTTATTTAAATAAATTATAGAATTTCAGTTCATTTAGAGGAAGAGGGATAGCCATGGGAACTTTCACGTGTAAGAGGTGACAACAAATGATCACCGGGAACCGCGGCCATCTCAACCGGAATTTATGCTGGCCCTCAATATTCTCACAACACTCCACTTGTCCTGTTCGCCCTTTATAGCGGTTACATTAAAAGTCGACCCGAATTCGTCTATCGTGAACTCTATCTTATCAGCCCCGGATTGCCCAGTTATTCTGAGCAGCTCGTCCTGTGCAGTTATCTTCAGGAACTCTCGTTGCACATCTGTCAGTAACTCCATAATGTTCAGATAAAAATTGATTTATAAATATAGCAAAAAATCGAACATTTATTTATAAAAAAAACCTCCTTATGGTAAGGGAGGTCACTACCTATTGAATTAAACAACTCAAATTCAAGTATTATGGAAAATCAAATATAACATATCCGGACCATAATCGGACCAAAAAATTATAGATTCATCAAGTTTTCCCTATCGGGCTGGCGATCTGCGATGTAAAAAGATGATCGGTTACCACGAGGCAGTCCGAGATGAACAGCGAAGTTGGGCCGTAACCCGAAGGACAGTGTTTTGGAAGAGGGCCAAAATCTCCCGTAGCGGAATGATGTCCGGCCTTCAGAGCTTTCTGTTCTGCTCCCTGGTACGTATTGGAGAAAAAGGAGTTTAGTCAAAATCGTAGAAATCCGAAAGAAATGGCTTTTTCTCCTGGGTTGGTCCCCCGGCCCCTTCTGATTCCATTGCCGGTGCTTATCGTGGTCATTCCGCTCTCTAAAATTCCGCTCCCCTTTGCCCAAATGATCCTTTATGGAGATCGGACTTCGATCGTTCCTTCCATCTGGTACACTTGCTGCCAGCGTACTTTACTGCGTTGCGGAAAAATCCATGATTTAGTCTGGTTCGCTCCCGTTATGTCCATTCGCCCCGAAAGTTCAGGCAATAATCAATTTCCAGACCGTGCGTTTCGGCTACCAATAAGGTTTGCTTACAATCAGGACATTTCATGATTTTTGATTTTGGTGCCACCCAAATCGCTTATTTGGAGCAAAAGCCCATAACCTGCGGGAAATTACACCCAGGTAAATAAGGTCAGCAGCCCTTGGCTTGGTGGCAAGAAGGTTTTCACCGGTCCCGTCCCGATCGATTGCGCAATCCATCTCGAATACTCCAACTCCCTTTCACTACATCACCATCAATCGATATTTCCGAGCATGTGTTTGGCCGAAAAATCTTTTCAACGAGGCAGGAACTGGGTTAACAATGTTCACGACCCCATTCCCGGCCATATCAACTTGTAGGGGACCTCTGGCATATTTGGAGAAAAGGAAACCAACAGGACTTAAGCAGGGGGAGTCAAAGCGATCGGGGAGCCTTCAAGCGGGCCATGCAAGGCTTATCACGAAAACGCCTAGAGTTTGACATTGTCCTTTTTTTGTATATTTTTGCGCAACACACTAACTGATACTTATTTATGGATTTCTCAGCAGGAGCGTTAGGCTTGCAGGTTTTTTGCTTACTGACGGTTATTGGAATAGTTTTGATGATAGTCAGAGATCTCAAAATCAGGAAATAGGTCCTACCTGTTCAGGCTTTGGGCCTAGTTCAAAATTCTTCAGGAATCCTCTCTGATCCATGTTATTATGGGCGGTAGAGGGCTGGCATCATTTTGCATTTTGTGGGGGAATCCCGAGCCCGGGGCCATTAGAAAATAAACTCTAAGACCCGGACCGGTTTTGAGAAGGCTGTCAGTAGCCAAGGGCACAGGAAGCCCTGGTGCAGCCGGCTTGCCATTGGACATGCAGCCCAGGGCTATGAAACTTCGGTCCCTACGAACCCATGGTTCCTTCTGATTGTCAATGGATTCCAAAGAGACTGAGCGTCTAAGTTAAAGATTCGAGTGATTCAATTTTGGTTCCCTGCAAAAAAAACCGCTCGGATCATTTAACTTTGGGAGCAACAAAACCAATCATGATGAGTGAGAACCAATTCCAAACTCCCCGATCCACGAAACAGATTCAGTACATCGAGATTCCTCTCTGAAGACCTCCAACGGGCAAAACAATTTTTACACCACATGCTTCGGTTGGACGTTTACTGGGAAACACGGGCCAAAGCCGGATTTCACACCGGATGGGGTATTTAGGCTCGGCACGCCCCTGAATGGCCTAACTCCTTATTGTCCTCTATTAAACAGGACCTGGAAGCCACTATGGGAAAGATCGATGGAGAGGGCGGAGCCATAAGCAAAGGCATCTTTATAATTTCCCCGGTGGCAGGCGTTTCCATTTCAGAGATCTGGACGGTTATGAACTTTGCTGTTTGGGTCGGAATAGTACCCGATCAGGTCGAACCGTCATGGCGGAATACAGAGATCTGTTGCCCATTAGCCAGATATGCTCACCTACGCTGGAATTGCACGGCTGTGCGGTGAGCCCGGTAGGGAGCCGTACTCCATAAGTTTATTTTCGAGATTCCCCTCACCAGCCATTTTTTGGGGAAGACCATCATTCTATCCGTTCCAAGCCAGTGGTAGTCGGCCCGGTCAGGATCTGCCCGTTAACGTTGAACCGGGAGCCATGGCACGGACAGTCCCAGGACAGTTCGGCATTGTTCCAGCGAACCTCGCACTTTGCGTGCGGACAGGTGCTCCTTAAGACGTGCAGCTCCCCATCCTGCTCTGCAAAAACTGCATAGGATCGGCCCTCATGCCTTATTACCTTTGCCTCGCCTGCAGCAATCTCTGCCAATGAACGTATCCGCTCCATTCCGATCTTATCTCCTATCATGTCCTTGAGCACGGTCGCATTCTCCTTGATGAAGGTGGTAAATCCCGCGGTTGGCCGGAATCTCCTGGGATTGAAAAGAGCTTCGTACCGACTGGAACCCTCATTGATCAGATCGGTGATAATTGCAGAAGAAAGGGTCCCGAAGGTCATGCCGTTCCCCCTAAACCCCGTGGCCACGAAGACCCTGCCCTCGCTGGGAGGCAGTACCCCGATGGAGGGGAGCCCATCGGCCGGTTCGAAATACTGGCTCGACCAGGCATATTCGACCCTATCGACGTCGAACTGCTGCCTGCAGTGGTCCTCAAGCCGCGAGAGGCATGCCCCTGCGTCGCCCGTGTGACCCGTCTTGTGGTCCTCCCCGCCCGCTATGACCATCTTCTTGCCATCGATCTCGTGCGTCCGGTAATAATGGTACGAATCGTAGAGATCATAGCCGAGCGTGCTCGGGTAGCTGTTTCCCTTCAGCGAAAAGGCAATCACGTAGCTCCTGTAGGGAGCGGCTGGTGAAGTGGAGCAGACTGATCCCGGGAGGTGTGGTGGGTCGCAAAAACGGCATGTTTTGCCCGGACCTCCCCCAGGCTGGTATGGAGAAGTACCCCCTCTTCGGATTCCTCGTGGGAATGGAATAGGCAGTTCTCGACGACCGCGCCCCCGTTCTCTATAAACACCTCGGCGAGTGCCCTGATTATATTTGATTGGATGGAACTGCGCCTGGCCCGGTATCCTTACGCCTTCTTGAAGGGGATCGGAAAGTCGATCCTGTCGGTGTAGTGCATCTGGTAGCCTACTTGCTTCGCACCTTCAACGATATCCTCCAACTGGCTCACCTGATCCTGGTCCACAGCGAAAAGTTCTGCAGTTTTCTCTTCAAAGTCCACAGTCTATAGAATGCTGGGTTACGTTCGAACGGAAATACGCTCATGGCCCTCTTTTCCCGCATCGGCCAGCAAGCGTGCGTTATAAAGCCCAAACTTTCCTATGGCTTCCTCGAACGTCGTGTCGAAAAAATCATTGAGATGGCGGTGGTGCCCCGGTGGTGCCAAAACCCAGGTTGTTAGCTTCCAGCAGCAGGCAGTTCAGCCCCGATAGCTGCAGCCTATGGGCTGTCGAAATACCCGTGATCCCTCCCCCGATGATGACAACATCGTACTTTAGGTCTTCGCTGAATACGGTGCCGTACCTCTTGATCTCAGCTTGCCACATGCTCTTGCGTGCTCCGTCTCTGAACATAATTTTTTTCTTTTTGATGGTTTATTGATAAGATGTTTTATAGGGGAACAAACTTTTCGGGACTTTGGTTGGAAAGAACTTCAATAAATCCACCGGAATGCTGGCAATAGTACCAGGGCACATGGTCACAACAGAGTACGGGACGGTCAATACCAAATGTCCCTAAGAGCACATTTTGTCCCACCGGACATGGAAAAGGCCTCTTTGTACGGTTTACCGTTCCTGTCCTAGATTTACCGTTCCCGCTTGGAAGGGAACTTCGGCCGCCCTATCAACTGGAGGTCAATCCTGTGAAATCACCGGCCCTAACAGAGGGTCCGCCCGCAGAACCCCTTTTATGGGGTGCAAAAAGAAAACCACCTTGGGGAGGTGGTTCCTCGGCTACTGATTACCGGTGTATCATTAAACTGATATCGACAAATATAGAAACTGCATCCCAATAAATAAAGAGCCTGAGGGGGCAAATTTAAGTACCGGGCCTTTTTGCTCATTCATAGGGAAGACAGCCCCTTGCCAGGGATGCCTGCATGGCGCTTTCCCGGGTTCCTCGGCGCATGGAGAGCGCTGAGAGCCCCCGTAATCTGGTCGAGCCGGGGCTTCCCTGTCCCCTGTCCTCAGGCAGCTCGGATGGATGTTCCGGGGCCAGGCCCCCTTCTTGCCGAATTGCGAAAACCTTGCCATCAGTAATCCATTGCCCTGCGCACCATGCCCTGCAGTATCTGGATGACCCGCTGTTTGTCCCCTTCTTCGGGGTGGTATGACTTCACCCTTACCGATGAGGGTGAAAGGTCCTTCCTGTATGCCGTTGAAAGGTGAGGCACGATGCTCTGGAAGACCTGGCTGAGCGAGCGGGCATTCACCACCCTCTCCTCGTCCAGAAGCCGCAGGAGTATGGCCAGCTGGTCGGCTGAGGCATTCAGGGTGAGCATCTTTTCCCCCGTTGGCATTGGCCCGCTCCCTGCGGCCGGGTTCCACTCCCCGCACCATGCCCGATTCCAGCTCTATCTCCAGGTCGAACCATCCGTTGATGAAGGAATCCAGGGAGGTATATCCAGGGTTCAGGACGATTCCCGGTTTTCTGTGCAATTGGTTGAAGCAAACCCGGCGTTCACGGAGCATAACTTCCCGCCCTGTTTGCGGACCGGAGACCTTGCAGCTCTCCGAAATCCCCTTCACCAGCAGGTCAATCAGCTCCTTGCTGTTGAAGTTCATGTAGACCAGGAACCTCTGGACCGGACAGAAGGGGCAATCCTTGCTCTGCCAGTCCCAGTCCGAAAGCCTACGCACCAGCTGCTGAAAATAATCCATCGACCCCCTTGTCAACCGAACGGCCTCGGCTCCGGAGGTGAAACGTTCCAGCCTTTGTGTGAGAAGGACCCCAGCCGGTGTGCCAGGTATGAGGTGGCGTACTTTCTGGAACTCCCCCGAGAGCGCCTCCATGGCCTCTCCTGCCAAGCATGGCAATAGGGGCAGCTCTGGGCCCAGCAGCTGCCCGTGGCCGTTCTCCATGTAACGCCCTATCGTCTCCAGGCTGGCCAGGACCTGCTGGCAGGTAGCCCTTTGGCTGCCCGCGCCCCGCTCGCAGAGCGATGTGGCCTCCTCCATGAGCCGTCCCACTGCACGGTAGCTGCCGGTGAGGTATGCCCTGAAATCGAGGCCCGAAGCCTGCTGGAGCTCTGCTGCACAGGTCTGGGAGATCACTTGGCAGCAGGCCCGCTCCAGGAGGTCGGGCCGTACGGCAAGCGAGATCTCCTGGAGGTCCTGGGGAGCTGCCCGCCAAAGGGACAGCAAGACTTGCTGGAAATATTCCAGCCCGATAGTCGGTGTTTCTTTCATTTCTTTCTTGTTTTTCGAGGACCCGCAATGGGCAAGCAGGACAAGGAAGGAACGGGAAGCACTATACCGAATTGGTCTCCAGGAATTCCCTGAAGGAGGCGTGGTTTGCCAGGTTGCCGGCGGGGAGCTCCTCCCTGACATGCTTCAGCCTCACCTTTCCAGAGGTGAAGGAATGGAAGAACCTGACATTGAAGGCCATTGACCTTGAGAACTGCTTGAATTTCCGTTTGGGCAGCATCTCCATGACGCTCCTGAAGGATGCGTTGCTGATCAGGACCTCAGGGTCCGTTGCAAGGTGGATCAGCAGATAGCCGTTGCTGGAACAAATGTGGGTTATCTCCCGGAACCATACAAGCCGTCGGTTCCACTTTCCGTCCTTCCTGACGTTCAGGTATTCGTTGGCATGGTCATCGGGATCCTGCGCTGGGTTCCCCGGCATGCTCAGGCGGATCTCTGTGTCCAGGCGCTTCATGGCCGTTGCGAATCGCTGGTAGCTCACTGGCTTGAGCAGCACGTCGACAACGTTGCGCATGTACCCGTCGTCCTCGAACTGCCTGTAACCCGTATAGAGGATGAACTTGGTGTGCTTTCCGGTGAAGGCGGACATCCATTCCAGCCCGTCGATGCGGTTCTGCAGGTCCACGTCCAGTATGACCAGGTCAACTGGATTCACCCTGACATAGGCAAGGGCTCGGTAGGGATCGGTGAACTCGGCCTCTACCCTTACCTGTTCCACCTTCTGGAAATGTTCCATCAGATGGTCGATGCTCGATTGCTGGTCGTCCAGGATAATCGCTCTGTAATTTCTCATGATGATTTAATTTGGTTAGAATTCTATTCTGATATCCACCGAATGGACGCCCTCGTGGCAGGAGCAGACCATCTGGTACCTGTTCTGAAAGACGTGGTGGAGCCTTTTGCGAAGGTTCGTGAGCCCAAGGCCGTGCCTGTCCGAGAGGGGATTGCCCTTGCGACAGGTGTTGCTGACCGAGATCGAGCAGAGGTCCCTGTCCACGGACACCCGGATCTGGGGCGGGCGGCCAGGAGAATAGGGGTCACCGTGCTTGAAAACGTTCTCCACCAGTGTCAGAAGGGTTGTCGGCGGTACCACGGCGCCGGAGAGCTCGCCGGAGAGGTCCCAGCGGAAGGTGGGTTCCCTTCCCGACATCGAGGAGCTTACCTGGATGAACCTCCGGCAGGCACCGAGTTCCTCCGAGAGCAGGACGGTCCTGGAGCTTTCGGGCAGGCTCGCCCGCATATAGTGCAGCATGAGCTCGTAGAGGTCCATAACCCCCGAGCGAAGCTGCTCGGGCACGCCCCCGCTCATCTGCCTGTCCAGGGACTGGAACAGGTTGGCCAGCAGGTGCGGCGAGACCTGCTGGGCCAGCGAGGCATACTCGAACCTCAGCCGGGATTCCCGCTCGCGCCCCTCCTTTTCCATGGATGCGAGCTTGGTGCGGTACTGATGGCCCAGAACTGCGAATATGCTGAAATTGCCTATCAGCTTGAGGTAGTTCTGCAGGAACTTGCCCAAAGAGAATTCGGGACTGGAGGTAAGGTACTCCGAGAAGAGCCCTAAATGGGAGGCTCCGCCGTGCGTTAGCGACAGCATTCCCAGGAAAGCGGCCAGGTAGACGGCAAGGGCGAGGCCCGCAGCAGCGGCGTACCTCCCGCGGGAAAAGTGCGCCCCTAGCGCGTGGCCCACCCCGTAATAGACCAGCAGGAAGAAAGGGAGCGAAAAGATGACCGTGGGAAAGGTCAGGTTCTGGTTGCCCAGCCTGTTCACCGCATAGAAATAGGTGAGATAGGCGAGCCAGAAACCCGCGTGCCTCACTGTCCGTCCGGCCATCGTTCTCTTTATTGAGCTCAGGTACGATTCAGTCATTTGATTTACTATTGGTCAGCTGAATTTAACGAGAAATTTTGAATTTACCAACCAAAACCCGCCGGGTCTCCCACCATGTACCTCCTGTAGGTATAGCGGTCGAGCCCCCAGTGCATCTTGGGATCGAGCGGCACCAGCCGCTCCTCGGCCTTCCATCCGGCAAGTGCGGAGGTTGGCACGCCCTTGCGGTGCAGGTACAGGAGTGGCTCCCAGAGGTGAGCGAACTGGCGGAGGCTCCGACCGAAGCAGCGGAAGGTCTCGCCCAGGGACCTCTCTGCGAACCTTCTGCGGTCCGAATCCCACGGCAGGGTCATGGCCCGGATCTCCTGGCCCTGGAAGCCCAGCTGCGGTTGGAGCGCGCTGTCCAGGAGCAGGTGCACCCCCATGTCCAGCATGTGGGCAAAGTCCAGGTATCCGGACCTCGCCCCCAGCCTCCCACTGAGGAGCTCCACGGAAATGAGCTGTCCCTGTTCATTCCCAGCCGCTCGGGCTCCCCTGGCCCCGTCGGCATAGACGAAGGCGTGCATTCCCCGGCGGGCGGCCCTTCGCAGCTTGAAGAAGAGCGAGGGGTCCTCCGCCTCTAAAAGAAGGAGGCCCGCGGGGCCATCCGGATCACCGGGATCGGCCAGCAGGGCAGAATAGTACCGTGAATATTTGGCCAGTACATCCCTTGAGAGCACCACGCAGACCGAGCGCCCAAGGGCGAGGATCCTGAGCGGAACGCTCCGGTAGGAGCCGAAATGGAAGGAGACGAACATGGCCGGGGGCCCTGTCGCCAGACGGGCCAGGTTTGTGTCCGCAAAGGGCACGGTGATCCCCGCCCGGAGGTCCAGCCCTGCCTGCCTTCGGGCATAAGCCCGGCATGCCGAGTATTCCTGGAAGTGCCTGACGGAAAAGGGGATGCCCAGGATGTGCTGGAGGTTGGCCGAAAAGTGGGCGAATTCCTCCCAGCTCTCCGCTGGCAGGCTGCCGTAATGTTCTCTGATTTGCTTGTCCATTGGTCTAGAGATTTAGGGGGACGGTTAGTGGAATACAGCAGGACAAGTGCCGCATCCCTGGCAAATGGATGGGCGCACATCCCTGGGGATGTGCGCCCACGCTCATTTCTGAGACGGAAACACGATGTTGCATTTCGGGTCGTCAGGATGGTCCTGTCCCAGCCCAAGCATCTCCAACGGGGAGATGGGAATGTCCGAGAGCAGGATGTAGCGGTGATGTCTCTGCTTGCTTTCCATTTTTATGGTCCTCTATGGTTAATACTCTTCCGGTCTCGCACCGGAACGGCGGCTCCAGGCCAAGGAGTCTTTGCGATCGATCAGGACAAAGGTGCCCCAAAGATCCCGGCAGCGCAAGGGGCACGGGCAGGAAAACCAAGTTTTGGCCCACAGGGAGAAGAAATTCGTCATTATTGCCCAAAAAGACTGTTTGGAGGGTTAAAAACTGCACTTCGTGCAGGGATCCTAATGTCGAAAACGCTGATAATCAAACCTAGACATACCTCTTCCTGAACTCTCAGTACCGGCTGCAAACTCCTTGGACCAGGGGTTTCCGACGGTGGAAAGACGATATCGCCAAAATCACCGGTAATTGGGATCCAGCTCCCATTTCATATCCCCTGGAACCCCTAATTGGGGGAGTTGGCGGTATTTTGTTTTGTTGCACGGGATTATCCATCGACCTTTACATGACCGTTTCTGAAAATTCAATGCGGCACTGGAAACCCGTTCCGGGAGCCGTTGAGTCCAAGAGCCGGGGATGCGGCCCGATGCCGGGCAACTTCTTTTCAGGAGCTGGAAAGATTGCCCACTGATTTGCCCTTGACCTTTATGGGAAAAGCCGAAGTGGCCAATTTTTCGATCGCAACAATGACCAAGAACACAGTTATGTTAAAGGAATTCCACAACCGTAAATTCGCTCTCTTTCCCCATCCGGGGGGTAACTTTTTTTTGGGCGGTGAGGTCCGGAAGAGTACAGGCGCCCCGCAAGATGAACCACCGATTCACACCAACAGGCAAAGCATACCATGAAAAACCGATTCCAAAGAACGGGAGTGGCGGCCGGGACGGCCGGAACCTCCGACCCAAGGCTGTCCCAGTCCAGGGATATCTTGGTCTACCAGACGGTCTGTCTGACCTATGTCTTCCTTTTTGCTTACACGGGTTACAGCAAACTGATGGACATCGCACCTTTCATAAAGGGCATAGGCAGGGTCCCCATACTGGGCAGCCATGCCGCGGTGATCGGATGGGGGATCCCCGCCCTAGAACTACTCCTGGCCCTGGGCATGGTCCTTCCCAGCAGAAAGCTGAGGCATAATTCCCTAAAGGCCTCCGTAGCCCTGATGGGAGCATTTACGGCCTACTTGCTTCTGATGATCGCTTTTGTCAGGGAAAAGCTGTGCCACTGCGGCGGTGTCATCGGATCGATGGGATGGGAACAGCACCTGGCATTCAATATCATCATCCTTATGCTGGGAATGTGGGCCATCCGGAAAAACAACTGATTTTTGAACATAAAAAACAAGAACATCATGAACATCATAAAAAAAACATACGGCCCCTCCCTATTGGGACTGGCCGTGATCGGGACCGCATTTTCGATGAGTGCGTTCACCGAAAGCAACAGATCGAGCGCCAGGTTGGCTGGAAGAAATCTACGTCAATTCCTCCAGTGGGGAATATACACATCTCTCCGGTGCCTATGACCCAAACAACTGCCGAGAAAACAGCACGAACACCTGTGCTTGGCAGAGAACTGAAAAAACCTGGTTCCGTTCCCAGCACTTTCAGTGCTTCTCAGGCCGCTGACCTGAAAGCACAGGGGCTGATCGTGGAGATGGATGCCAAGAAGGGCGTCTATATCCCCTAAACACTCAGAGAATCCCGGCATGGCCGGGATTCTTTCCTTTTTACTGAAAAAAGGCAACCAACCTACATTTTCGGTTCTATGGCACGCTCGACCATCTCGATGAATCCCGGTACCTGGCTGCTTGTCCGGACATCCGGTGGATTCATGGCTACCACTCGGTTATTGCCATCCACTATCACTTGGGTTGGATATGAATTTATCCCCAGGTGCCTCACTATGGCACGGTCTTTTCCCGGACCTACCCAGAGGTTTATGTCGCCTTCTGAGGAATATGTTCCGGAGGTCACCGAACTCTTCCATCTCTGTTCATCCAGGTCCACCGATATGTTGACGAACCTGACATTGGGATTCCCCCTGAACCGGTCCTTTACAGGACGCATTGCCCTTGTGCAATACCGCGCAGCCTATGCAACCCGTGTACCAGAAGTCATATACGACCACCTTGCCCTCAAGGTCCGAATTCCTCACCAGCTGACCGTCCTGGTCCACCATTTCGAATTCGAAGAAAGGATTCCCCGGGGAAGTCCTTGACCTCTGCTTCAGCACGTATTCCCTCCTTTGGGGCTCCCCAATCTTTGAGGATAGGACAGAAAAGGTCCTAGGGTCCATGTACTTTCGGGCCCCTCGGTCCAAGAATGCCGAAAAAGCAACCTCATCAAAGGTCCTGCCCTGATACCTTCGGGCTATTATATCCAGTACGGGCGGAAATTCAACCGACATTCTCCCCCTGGACCATGCTATATGCTACAAGCAGGTCCGTCACTGCCTTCATGTTGAGGTAGGAGGCAAATTCGGGCGAGTTGCCTTCATATGATCTTGCATAATCCTGTTCCCGGCCGATCTGGCTGTCCATATAATAGCGCGCTGCAACGGGACGGGCAGCATCAGGGCCCAGCTCCACCAAATAACGAAATCCACCCAACTCCCTGTTCCTCAGCCTCCCTATCTGTTCATATTTAAGGACCCGTGCAAACTCAGGGTCCAGCATTGGCAGATAGCGTTCGAAGTTCTCCATCAGGGCGGCTTCCCAACCCAGGTATGCCGAACGAATTTCATCAAGAAAAGGACGGGTCCTTTGGGCCAGCCCGAGAGTGTCATTTTGGTTGTAGCGCACCCTGATCCGGACCATTTCCTCTAAACGCTCCTCATCCAGAGAGATGGCCTGCATCTGCAGGAGGCACGCTGGGGTGGATGCAGGTCCGGGCGATATCCGCGAACCCGAGACGCGCAGATCAAGTGTATCCCCCTTTCCCATCAGAAAAGGGCGATAGGACAGCGGACGGAAAAGCTTCTCGGCCTGAAGTGTGCCGCTGGGAGGGATGATGAGCAGATAGGAAGGACCGGGGGGTCTCTGGCAGGTTGATTTGGAAACTCCCCGATTCCAGCCTGGCATAGTGAGCGGGTGCCTCCGAATATATACGCCCCATCCCCAGGACATCACCCGAATACCTGAACTCTATGGAATCAACCTTTAGGGAAGGGTCAACGCTCCCCATGAAAACTTTCTGCCCTAAACTGCAGGTTGTCCATAGGGAAACCACCAGCGCCAGGCAGAATTGGTGCAATTTGATTTTTTTTGATTTTTTCATCTCATTTATTTTTTTAGTGTTATCTATCTTTCGTTCTGGGCGATTCCGCTCCTGTTTATTTCGTCCTGGGGGATATTGAAAACGTACCTCCCGGAGGTGGGCTCAAGGGTATGTACCTTTCCGCCCAATGTCCGTCTGAGCACGAGGCCTGCGCCACGGCCGTTCAGCCTCTTGATGTCGTCCCAGCGGATCCCCCTCCAGACCAGTTCCTTCCTCCTCTCCAGCAGGACCAACTCAAGGGCAGAGGATGCCTCAAGGAATGTTGTGCTGGCGTACGAGCCAAGGGAATACCTGTGCTTGCGCAGCCTGTTGTAGAGGACCTCCGCGCCATGCAGGTGCCCCCTGCGCACCAGGCACTCTGCCTTTATGAGCAGGACCTCATCGACGGCCAGTCCATTGAACGGGCTGAGCCCACTCCCGTTGTAGCCCCTCTTCACGATGTGCCTGCCGGGTAGGACCTCCCTGAAAAAGACGCTGCGCCTCAGGTCTCCCGTATCGTACAGCGCCATCAGCGAAGTGTCCACGAACACCGTCCCGCCCTGGTTGAGCTGGGATGCGTTGTTGTAGCTGTTGGTGGCACCGTACAGAATCAGCTCATCGTTGGTCAGGGAAAATGGTGTATTGGTTTCCGTGGAAACCGAATTGTAATCGATCAGCCTGTCGTAGCGATTCAGGACGCTGTCGGCATACCTCTCTGCCAGATGGAACTCTCCCCTGTACAGATATATCCTTGAGAGCTGCGCAAAGACGGCCAACCTGGTGGGCCTGTTCCTCTCTGGGAGCGGTCCATAGCTCTTCAGGTGAGCGAGTGCCTGCTGTAGATCTGCAAAGACCGAAGCGTAGCACTCCTGAACGCTGGCCCTTGGCATCAGGGCATCGACCGAAGGGTCCCTGCGCAGGGGTATGCCCAAATCCGATGACTGGGTGAGTGAGTCGAAGGGTACAGAGAAGTTCTTGAGCAGGTCATAATTTGCCCTTGCCCTGTGAAAATGGGCCTGTCCGTAGACCTCAGCGTACTGGCCGCCCTGGATGAGGCCACCGGTCTGCTTCTGTACCCCATCGATTATGCTGTTGGCGTAGAAAACGGTCCTGTAGGGAGCGTTCCAGTCTTCCCTTGCGACCTCCCCTCCAAAAACGTCCCGCTCCCAGACATAGGCATTGCGCTCGGTGGCCGACCTGCTGGAGAGCCAGTCCGATTCTGAGGTTATGAAATATTCGTCCGCGCTCAGGTGGGGAAGTGCGCTGGTATAGCCCACGGCCGTAAAGTTGTCCAGCAGCCGCTGGAAATCATCCGGTGAGCTAGGAACGATGACGTTACTGTTGGGCCTCTCTTCCAGGAATTCTGCCGAGCATCCCAGCAGCGAGAGCAGTGCTGTAAAATAAAATATTGATCTTTTCATCATTTCCAGTAGTTTAATTTAATACCAAGAGTCATTTCAAAAGGTGATGGGATTCCGTCCCCTATATCCGGATCCAGCCCTTCCCCATTGGCCCTCCAGATGATGCCCAGATTATTGGCGTGCAGGAAAAGCTGCAGTTCTGCCTTTCTATGTGAAGCAAAGGGCAGGACGGCATAGGAAACCCTGAGATCCTGTAACCTGACGGCGCTTCCACTATAGGCCAGGACAGAGGAATGCTGGTAGAACTCCTCCCTGTTCAAATCCCTGGGATAGACGAACCTGGGAACCTGTGTGGTTGCCTCATCCCCCGGCCGCTGCCACCTGCGATGGTAATCCGAGAAGGTGTAGCGTCCGGCGATCAGTTCCGAGGAATTCATGGAATTGGTCCTTCGAAGGTAGTTCCCCAGCTTGTAAAGGAGCTGGAAGGATACCTCAAAACCCTTGAAGGACAGCGTGTTCCGCAAACTGCCGTAATGGGTCGGTGACATCGAGCCCATCACGATTAGGGCATCCCTTTCGAAGCCGTTCAGTATCCCGCTGTACTCGTCAGACTCTTTGCCCCCGAGATATCCCATCGGGTCGCCCTTATGGTCAAGGCCGGCAGACCGGTAGAGGACCAGAGAGTTGATGGGGTTGCCGGCAATAGGGAAGATGCCCGAAGCGGTCACCACGTCGGAATTCGTACTTGTGGCAGCATAGTAATCAACGACGCGGTCCCTGGTGTGGTTATAGATCAGGTCTGTCCTGAACCTGGCCGCCCCGGAGCTCACCCAGTCGACCCATACCTGGGCGTCGATGCCCCGGGTCTTGGTCCGGGCAACGTTGCCATAGAACTCGGTAACCCCGGTCTGAGGGGCTATGGGGCTGTTTCCCATCAGGTCCTTGCCGCGCTTGATGTAATATTCCAGGGAACCCCCCAAATCGGTTGCCCAAGGCCTGGAAATCGAGGCCAATGTTCAAATTGGATACACGCTCCCATCTCAGGGCACTGTTTGGCGGATTGGTGATCCGGTCCGCGGGGCTCCCCCAGAGGTTCCTGTTCTGGTAGAGCACAGAGGTCAGGAATGCCGTTGTACTCTTGTCGACGTTCCCGTTGTAGCCATAGGTAACCCTCAACTTCAGCCCCTCAAGGGGCGGCCACCCCAAAAGGTCCTGGAAGGAGTAGGAAGTGCCCAGGGACCATAGCGGTACCCCCTTCTGGTTGGCGGAGACACCGAAGATGTTGGAGGCATCCTTCCGTGCACTTGCGGTCACCGTGAGGTTGTCCCTGAAAGTATAGGACATCAGGCCGAACCAAGACCTGTTGTTGTCCACCTGCCTTCTAAGGGAACCATACCGCTCGATCCTCCTGTAGTCACCGTTATGGTATATGGGAAAGAAGCTGAATATGTCCACCTCGGCAAAATTTTCCAGGTCACTGTCATATCCATAGATATAACCGGGGCTCTCCGAACGGACCCTGTCCTGCCTCCACTCGGCACCCAAAAGACCGCTAAGCCTATGGTCTTCCCAGAGCGTCTCGTTCCAGTCTAGCTGCGCGCGCCCGTACCTGGAATCCGAGCGAACCGTCCCTCGGTCCATTATCGCGCCCAAGGGGACCGGCCTGGTCACTGTACCTGTGGATGGATCGATGCTGGAAAACTGGTTGACCATGTTCCTCACAAAGAAGGAACTTGGGTCATAGAGTGTGCTCCAGTCCTGCCAACCCGTGCTGGAGAGGAAGTTGACCTTCAGCGCCAGGGAACGGTAAATGGCTCCCCTTGCACCAAAATCGTACCTCAGGTTGCGGTCGCTGCGGGAGTAGCTGTTCCACTCGCCCCGAAGCTCCTCCACGGGTCGGTATTTCCAGTCCAGGAGCATTCCATTTCCCACGGTATCGGTATAGGATTTCCTGAGCGTTCCGGCAGCTGAAACCTCCAAGGGAGCCCCATCGTCCCCCAACAGCCTTTCATAGGGAAACCTGGGACTAAATCCCAGCGCATTCCCATTTCTGTTGCTGTTGCCGGAATACCACAAGTTCATTTCCGCGCCAAACCTGTCCGATGCATCCTTCCATTGGCTGGATGCCCTCAGGTTCAATCGCTGCTGGTCCACAGATACCGTTTCTTTGAGGGAACGGTCATATCCCACGCTCATGGTACTGCGCACAGATCTGGACGATGAGGATAGGCCCAGATAATATTGCTGCTCGAATTTTGGCCTATAGAAGATTTGGGACAGGTCCTTCCTGTTGTCTACCCCTGCATACTGCTGCAAAAGGCCTTCTGCACGGCCGGATGATATCTCACCCTTTCCCAGGCGATCCAGCAGGTCCACAACGGGCGAAACGTCCTCGTAGCTGCTGTTGAGGGCCCGGGTGTATTCACCCTTGGAGAAGAGGAAACTCTCCAGCTCGATCAGCTCCGCGGACCCTATGCGTTTCTGATAGAAAAGATCGGGCCGGTCTGAAACGGTGAGATTTGATGAAAACTCAGCGCTGAAGGTCTCTTTTGCTTTCTTGGTGGTGATCACGATCACGCCATTGGCAGACCTTACGCCCCATATGGAGGCAGCGGTGGCATCCTTCAGCACCGTCACACTTTCTATATCACTTGGATTCAGGCTGTTGATATCCCCCTCATAGGGAAAATTATCGACGACCACCAATGGCCTCGTTGATGAGAAAAGCGTACTCCTGCCCCGAATGCTCATTCCATCGGCATTGCCCGTATTCCTGTCCAAGAGCAACCCGTTGGTGACCCCGTTCAGCCTGGAAAGAATGTTCATGGACGGGCTGCGCTGCAGGGTCCTGCTGTCCACTAGAGCAAAGCTACCGGTAGCCCTTTCGCGGGGTATCTGCTGGTATCCGGTACTCACGACCTCTACCTGCTCGATCATGTTGGCCACGGGCACCAACATGATCTCCATCGGTAAGGTCGATGGGTTCAATAAAATTGCCGTATCCCTGTACCCAACATGGCTCAGAGATATCTTTCGTTCGGAAGAGTCCGATGGCAGCTGGAACCGTCCCTTGCTGTCGGTCTTGGCCTCTACTTCCAGTCCCCGGATGCTGACCCCTTGAACGGGTTTACCAGTAACGGCATCCAGGACTGTCCCGGTGGCCAATTTACCTTTTGTTTCCATTGTTAGGTGTTCTTGGGCGACCAGCTGATTGCCCAGAAGAAAGAAACCTATCGTTAGAAGGATAGGAAAGAGAAAATTCCCTTTCAGGCAATAATTTTCATTGATGAAAGGTTTCACTGCTGATGAACTCCTTATCAAAAACTTAGGTATTGCATTTTTTAAAGTTTTATTTTGCATAGTGTTAATTTGGTTTCTAAAGGTTATCCATGCTGTTTGCAATAGAAAAATAAAAATCGATCAATTGTCCAATTTTCCCTTATTGGGGGCCAGCCATACAAGGCATCCTTCATGGTCGTATCGATTCTTATCTTAAAATGTACATCCCCCTTGCTTGCAACAGAGTTGGGTTCCCACGTTTGTCCGATCCAATGCAACCTTCCCCTTTTTCAGGGAGAGATAAGCGGTGATCTGCCTGCCATCACAAGTTTATTGTGGCGGGATAGGATAGAACATGCTCCTACTTTTACCATCTTCGAACTAATAGAAAATTTGAAGAGTCATGTTGAGGACCACTCGGTTCCATTCTCCTTCATCAGTATTGGTGAACAAACTTTCCTCTGGCCATGGAAAGAATGTAGCCATCCAGCACCGATCGAAAGTAAATGGACCCCTGCCCGCCTCTATTTCTGTCAATGTGCAGTAATCTTTCCCTATCTTACTTATATCCTGTGGCAATCTGCGGTCTCTTAAAGAAATATATCATCCCATCTGCTTCCTCGCACAAGCTCAATCATTTCCGCCGTATGCTCATTTCCAAAAACAGCCCTTTTGTATACCCCTCTTATATGATCGTTGCCATTGGCAATGCAGTCTATTTAAAATCTTATGGAAATCCTGGTTGCCTAATTATTCCATACTTGCTGGATCAGCCTGCCTTACTGTTCTACCCGTTCCAGAAAAGCCGACACAAGGTCTTTGGCCTGGTCGGTGAGCATGATCACTTCCAGGTCCTTTTCCAATTTTTTCTTCAACGCTACGTTTTTTGGGATCATGGCCACGCACGGGGAGCACCACGTTGCCCAAAAGTCCAGGATAATCAGTTTCTTGTCCCTGAAATCGTTGAGACTTACCCTGTGTTTCCCCTGGGGATGCCTTGTCACGTTCAGCGGCACTTCCCACATGGATTCCGGGAGCGTCTGTCCTGCCTGAATCGGAAGGATCTCGTTGGGCCCATCGCCCCCACTCTCGTGGGGATCTTGGGCTACTACTAACTGATTATTAAACAAACTGAAACATAGGGTCAGCAAAATCGCTTTCGCAATCTTTTTCCAAGAAGCGGAGGAACCATCAAACGGATCGCTCGGCCGGTTCTTGGTCGTAATCGTCTTACTAAATCTTTTTTGGTTCAAATTCAGCATTGGTTATTTGGTTACGTGAAGTTTCAGTCCTTTGTGAGAGCACTGAAAAAATCTTCACAGGTTTATATCTTATGGCAAAAAGCATTCATTTTTTTGCAATGAAGGCTTTAAAATGAATTGCTTTTTTGTCAAATTGAACAATAACCAGCCCCCTTCCAGATCAAATTGACCTGAAAACTATATCCGATACACTTGACAGAATGAAAAAATTAGCCTAGATTTAGATTGTCGAGAAATAAATCATGATGCTGATATTAACTTTCTGCAAAGTTGCCCTTGCCACTTGTTTTAAGAAGGGGACTGGTGGAACAGGAATACTAGAGGGATTGGCCTGAAACTGCAATTCGAAAGCACCTTTTGCATCCTGCTATATTGACCGACTATTATTCGGGCGAACAGAATATGTTCTTTATTAATTGTTTCTCGGAGAAAATGCAATGATGATCTTGGATCATCAAAAACATTTTTTTTCTTGCTTCAATAGTTTTCGTCCACATAATTTATTTGGTTTATCATGGAACGAGTCAAGTAATACGTAAGGAGTGAAACCTTACGATCCACCGCTCTTCTCACTAAGGCTGTGACCTTAGGTCAGACCTAGGCAATCCTAGGCGGAACCTGAAAGCGGATTCACAGTAAGGCCCACTCCTACGTAAATATATACAAAAATATAATAAATCGTAGGAAATGAGCATAACCTTACTGCCTCCATCCCAGGTTCCAATTGAGAAGTTGGAGACTCGTTGTATTAATTAGTTAATTCTAATTACTGCTCAAACTTTTTGACATACATTATCACGTCATTACAAATATAATAAAGTTGATTTTAAAAATCAACAAAAAATAAAAAAAATATGTCACCTAAGAAAATCAATCGAATAAGAGAAATTTTAGAGGAGAAAGGCTTAAAAAATAAAGATTTAATAATCCATTTTAAAATAAAGAAAGAAACAGTTTCACGATGGATTAATAATAAACAACAACCTACTTTAAATACATTAAACGACTTAGCAGAGTTTTTGCAAGTAGATATTAGAGACTTACTCTATCCAAGTGAATGGATGAATAAAAAATCGTAGAAATATCGAAAAATTGTAGAATACAAAAAATATAAAAATTTTTTCAAGTACATGATCTCTTGCGAAATAATTTTTTTGAAACTTATTATATTTCTGACATCATCTGTAACTAGCCGACTAAAACACATAATTTAATTAATTTTATCGAGCTTCTCAAAAATAGAATTCTGTGAGATATATTCTGGTACGATTTCCTTGATTAGCTCAACCAATACCATTGGGTTATGGTTAGCGAATTGGTTGGCTACTTGAGCACATAGGTGCTCAATTCGTTGCTTATTGACATCCAGTTCTTCGGTCCTTACCCTGGCGATCATAATTTTCTGATGATGCGTTTTGGTGGTGTTTTCATTGTCCGCTAGCAGCTCCTCATAGATCTTTTCACCCGGACGCAGGCCTGTCACTTCAATACCGATGTCTTCAGGATAATTATAACCTTTCAGTCGGATCATACGTATCGCAAGATCCATGATCTTGACAGGTTGTCCCATATCGAATACATAAATCTCACCGCCCTGACCCATTACCGCAGCCTCCTGCACTAATTGACAGGCCTCCGGAATGGTCATAAAATAACGCGTAATATCTTGATGGGTTACTGTCAATGGACCACCACGTTTCAGCTGCTTCTCAAACAATGGAATAACCGAACCGTTCGAGCCCAAAACGTTCCCAAAACGAGTCACAATAAAATTGGTTTTGCTCTGTCTGTTCAGTGCAGAGACATAGATTTCCGCTGCTCTCTTCGTTGCCCCCATGACATTCGTTGGGTTCACCGCTTTGTCCGTAGATACCATCACGAATTTCTCAACCCCATATTTATCAGCCATGTCGGCAAGGTTCTTTGAACCCCAAACATTGGTCAAGATAGACTCATAAGGATTCTGCTCCATCAAAGGAACATGCTTATAGGCAGCTGCATGGAATACAATCTGTGGTCTATAATGTTCAAAGACAGATTCCATAAACTGACGATCGCGAACATTGCCGACCATAAATAAAGTATCCTTGTGGCAGTTCGCCTTTAACTCCTGCTGAATATCATATAGTGCTGACTCAGCCTGGTCTATAACTAACAGCTTATCAAAATCCGTAAAGCTGATCTGACGAACCAGCTCTGAGCCAATAGATCCCGCTCCACCCGTAACCAAGATCACGCGTTCGCGCATCATTTCATGGACAACAGGATTCTCAAGTTTTATGGCCTCCCTGCCCAATAGATCATCGATCTTCAAGGTACGCAATTGTCGAGTAGCTACCTTGCCACTCATCAACCTTGCCGAAGTAGGCATGATCTTCAGCTTAACTGGCAATGGCTCTATTTGAGAAGAAATACGTGAAACCCTTTCCTTGTTGTTGTCATCCAACGCGATAATGATGCTGTCCACCTTCAGTTTCTCAACAAATTCCTTCGTCAAGCGAACCATGCTTATAATCTTATAGCCATTGATCATCTTACCGATTCTGTTGGGATTATCATCTGCAAATGCCACCACCTTTACCTTTCTGCGCGTATCATTGCGCAATAAGTTCAAGGTGGTGTTTCCCATATTGCCGGCACCAAAGATCAGCACATTCTCAACCTCACGACCGCTAAAGAAAAAGCTCTCATAGATGGTGCGGTAAAAAATCCTTGCCGCCACCAGACATACCGTTGTAAAGAATGCATGTGTAAACAATACGGCATACGATGGACGTAGGTATTCACTGATTTCCGCCGTACGCTCATAATTGAAGCGTATAACCGTTGAAACCAACATCAGCACAGCCCAAGCCGCAAATACAGCCTTGAAAATCCCCCAAGCATCCCGAAAACCAGTCTGCCTTACAATACCGCGATATGTCTTGAAATATAGAAAGGACAAGTAGTAAACAGCCCCGATCAAAATGGACTTCTTGACCATCAGCTCCACAGTGAATCTTCCCTTGAAACTATTAATCACAAAATTCGATAGGAAAAAGCAAAAAATCACTATCATCATATCGATCAGCAAGATAACCCACCTAGGGCTGTCTTTCTTGAAATACTTTCTCAGTCCAACTATGTCCATTAACTACTAATATTTTCCTTTAAAATTAAAGCCAAACCTATTTTGGGAGTAGGTCCGTGTGTCGTGTATCAAAGTAAACATCTACAAAGTTAGTGCCACAAGATGACGTAAAAATACTATCAATTGTTTTTTAGCAAGTTATGGTTAAATTCGTTAGTGTACTCTAATTAGATTGATTAAATCTTTTACAAAGATAGAAATATAAACTACGTGAAAACAATGTAATGAATAATTTAACAAGAACTTAATTTTAGATTATATCAGAAAAAAATGGGAGGTCTACCCTCCCATCTTCTTACTCTACCACTTCTTCTGTGATCTCCGATAGGAATTCACTGTCGGAACACCTCCGAGATTCCTCATTGTACACAAAGGCCCAAGCAATTAAATTCTTCCGGTCTGAGCTTGATGTCAGACTCAGCTCCATCATCAGGTCCTTGCGCTGAACCGCTCCATACAGCCAGACCAACTCCCTTTCCTTGTCCATCAGCAACACGATGACCTGGTCGGTATCGTCAGAATTGAACAGGTTCCGGTCATTGCTCCAGCTCACCTTGATCTTTCCCTCCGCAGTACTGGCCCATTTGAGGTCATGCAGCCGCAACAAAGGTCCCTTACTGATCTCTACCTTGCTGTGATCGATCCTGAAATTGGGATATTCTCCTACGATCACATCATTCAGGACATGCCCAAAAGTTTCTGAGTACACAGTTGTCCTGGTAAACCTAACACCGATATGCCCAACCTCAAATGCCTGCTTCACCATCTTCATAAAATCCAGACCTACCCTGAACTTATGTCGCTGCAGCATCTGCTTTTCCGAGGGCTCACTGCCAGTCATTTAAGTCTGTTAGTGCCAGTTATTACGGTTCAAAATGTGCCATATGATTAGTAATGATTTAGTATGTTACGGATCGATTTGTGCCATTATTAGTTTTTGAGAAACTTTTGGTTACATATTCTCTCCTTAATTTGACTTTACGGTTCGATTTGTGCCACCGTCCGTCAATCATCATCTATGTCACTACTGTCTAAACAGCAGTGGTTTACGGTTTGATTTGTGCCACTTTCTGAGATCAATAAATTACCTTGTCGCCAAAAAAAAATCAGCGACATGGCCAATATACTTGATCCAATGGACTTAAAACAGATCCTTACATTACATATTGATGGTTTGAGCAATCGTAGAATAGCCGTCATTTTGGGTATTTCACGCAATACCGGTAAATACCTATATCAAACTGTTCTCTGCCAGTGATTACCCTTTCACGTCTCTTCTGGAGTTGGACAATGCCGCTTTAGCTGAACTATTTTCTTCCTATACTACGATCGATACTGACCGTCACAATGAGCTGATGCTGTTTTTCGAGGGTGTAAACAGAGCCCGTCACCACCCTGGCTTCACATTTCTGTATCACTATCAGCAATATGTCGAACAGAGCAAAGATCCATATAGCTATACGCAGTTTCTAGAGCATTACCGCCGTAAATATCCTGTAGAAAAAGGCTCCATGAAGCTCGACCATGTTGCCGGCCAGGAAATGTTCATAGACTTTGCTGGAAAGAAGCTCCAGATCGTCGACCGTGATACAGGCGAAGTAACGAATGTTGAAGTATTTGTCGCTATTCGAACTATAAATATTGGATTAAACAAATTAAATCAAACCTTCTCATTAAACAATATAAATTTAATATTTAATCAATTATTTATCGAATAAATAATATTAAGTATTGATTACCAGATTGTTACCAAATAATAATTTGTGAAAAACATGCGCTTGTGGTCGTAAACTTCAAAAGAAAAGTCCAATGAAATAATTCATTGGACTTACGAAAAATCAAAATTAACGTGTGGATGCCAATTAATGATTCAATAAATTTATAACAAATAATTGAAACCT
This sequence comes from Sphingobacterium daejeonense, assembly GCF_901472535.1. Lineage (NCBI taxonomy): Bacteria > Pseudomonadati > Bacteroidota > Sphingobacteriia > Sphingobacteriales > Sphingobacteriaceae > Sphingobacterium > Sphingobacterium daejeonense. The sequence continues at coordinate 4,402,172 of NZ_LR590470.1, forward strand.
GTAAGTTCAATTATTTAATGTTCATTATTTTTTCTTTTTGAAAAGCTTTTTAAATTGCTTACCAATTTTAGCTCTTAATGATACTGAACTCGCATCAACATAGCCATAACCATAACCGTAGCCATAACCATATCCATATCCCCTAGCAAAGTCAACATCATTTAAAACAACTGCCATATTGCGAAGTTTGCCATCTTCATATAGTTCCTTAGGAACATTCAATAAGCGTTTATCTAGGTAATTCGCTCTAGTAACATACATAGTCAGATCTGCAAATTCAGAGATTAATAAGGTATCGGTTACTAAACTCACTGGAGCTGTATCTACAATAACAAAGTCATAATTTTCACGTCCGTACTCAATTACTTCTTTAAAGTGGCCATTCATCAAAAGCTCTGCCGGGTTAGGAGCAATATATCCTGAATAGATAATATCAAAATCATAAGGGGCAGGCTTGCGTATAATAATATTATCCACAGGCATATCCGGATTGATCAAATACTGTGTAATACCAATATTGGTATGCTGTAAATGGGATAAGCCTAGATAATCCAATACTTTTGGAGAACGAATATCAGCACCAATCAATAAAACTCTCTTACCAGACATAGCTAGAATTCTGGAAAGATTAGTAGAAACAAATGATTTACCTTCACCTGATGTAGTTGAAGTTACAAAGATTACAGCTGAATCCTTCTTTGCTCCCAACATAAAAGCAATATTGGTGCGCAAGATCCGGAATGCTTCTGCTAATGAAGACCTATCATTATCTTTAACTACTGGATCATCAGAAGCCGGAATCTCGCCTAATATAGGAGCATTGAATTTCTCCTCAATATCTTTCCTTGAATGAACCTTATTGTCCATTAAGAATTTTAGATAAAGAATACCAAGAGGTAGAAGAAATCCTATAATCAAAGATCCTAACAAAATAATTACTTTTCTTGGAGCAACAGGTTTATCAGAACCGTACGCTTCATCAATCACTTTAAGATTTGCGGGAGTAGCTGAGGCTTTAATTTCAGTTTCTTCTCTCTTTTGTAATAAGAATAAGTATAAAGATTCAACAATCTGTTGCTGCCTAGAGATGTCTTTAAACCCTCTTTCTTGATTAGGCAACTGATTTAACTTTCCTTCAAATTTATTTTTTTGACTTCTTAAAGAATTTACATTACTTTGCAGAACCTGTCTATAATTATTTAAAGAAGTACCTAAATTTGCTCCAATTTCATTAATATTTTTAGTTATATTTTGAACTACGGGATTTTCAGGTGTGGCAGATTTTAATAAATCCTCTCTTTCCAAAATTAAATCGTTATAATTCTTCACAGTATTTTCTACTGATAAATCATTTAATCCAATATTAGAAGGCAATAGTTGAGGATTAGAAGGATTTACTGCTTGCCTCATCATATCAGCTAATTGAAGTTGAGTTTCAAATTCAATTAGTTTCTTTTCGTTTTCTGAAGCATTTTGCATATATAGTTGAACTTCAGAGTTCATGTCAACCAAATTATTGTTGTCTTTATAATCAGCAACTTTAGAATCTGCCGCTGCAAGATCTTTAGAAATAATTTCTAATCTTGAATCAATAAAATCAGATGTCGCTCTAGTAAGTTGTGACCTGTCATTGGTTACATCTTTATTATATTGATCAATTAAGGAATTCAAAATCAATTCAGCTTTACTTATATTTTTGCTTTCAAGTGAAAAATTTACAACATAAGATTGTTTTTCATTATTGGGCTCAACAATAACATCCTTCATCAAATCTTCAACAATACTATTAACAGGGGAAAAACTGATGATTAAGTCATTATACAACTTTTTGTTATTTTGTGGCAAAATCATCAATTGTCCTAAGGGGGAAGATATCTTCTGACCTAAAGAGTATTTTTCTTGGTCCATTAATTTCATCATCAAATAAAAATTCTCCATTTTTCTGAGATAAAGTAAAACTGTATTTTATTGAATCTAGTTTAGAATTATTTGGATCTAAAACAACTAATTTCACTGGGGATTGTTGCTCAGTTAATTCAGAGTTTTTAACATTTCCTTTATACTGATATACAATATTTAATCGATTTTGATCAACAACTTTCCTAAATATTCTTCTAGATTTAATTACATCAATCTGGTCCATTACAAAAGCAGAAGCAGGACCTCCAGTAAGATTTGCTATTTCGGTTAATCCAGATAGCTCTCCTGTGGCTTTACTTTCGTCTTGCAACAAAATTTTTGAATCAACTTTATATATTTTATCGGCATATCGAAGATAAATCAATGCTAAAATACCGAATAACAAAACAGATACAAAAAACCACTTCCAATAATAAATATATTGCTCAAATAAATGTTTTAAATTTATTTCTTGATTTTCCTTACTTAAATTGTCTTGATTTGACGAATTAACCATTTTAATATATTGAAAAATTAGCGAACAATTACCGCAACGATAGTTATAATTAAACTTGCAATGGAAACAAAAACGGAAGTGTTTTGTGTATATTTTGAGGATTGAACTCTAGCACCATTAGGTTCCACATAAATTACATCATTTTGGGCTAGATAATATACTGGTGAATTTAGAGCATCTCGTTTAGTTAAATCGACTCTATATTCTTTTTTAACTCCATCTTCTTCTCTTATTACTAGTACATTTTTTCGAACTCCATTTATTGTCAAATCACCAGCCATTCCTAATGCCTCCAGAATTGTTATCCTATCATTTTGAACGGGAAAAGCACCAGGACGTACAACTTCGCCTAAAACAGTAATTCTGAAATTTTGAATATTTATGTTTACTCCCGGGTCAATTATATATTGGGAAATTTTAGATTTTAATAAATTTATCGCACCTACCCTTGTCAATCCAGCTAATTTAATATTACCTAATTTCGGAAAATTTATATCGCCATTTGCATCAATAGTATAAGTAGGAACAAACAAACTAGTATTTTGAAATACCCCATTTTGATATGCACCAATTTGATTGAATGGTAGCGCAGCCTTTTCATCATCTGCAGAAACTGAAATCGTTAATATATCACCAGGTTTCAAAGTAGGTGCATTTATATTAAAACTAGAGTTCAAGGCTGTTGAATCTGGTTGAAAATAGACTAAATCCTTTCTTGAAGCACAAGAAGAAAATAAACTTAGTCCAACTATTATAAACAGAAAAATACGCATATATTTATTTTTAATGGTCAGGATTATCAAAAATCAATCCAAGTTAATATAATTAATAAAATAAGTTAATAAATTTAATATTCTAACAATTTCTATGTTATTAAAAAGCTTTTAAAACTAATAACATGAGTTATTAAATTTTAAAAAATAATCCAATGGATAAGTATAATTATCTTTATCTGCATGATCTAATAAATGATCAGCAAAAACTAACAATTCACTGGTTAGGTTCTAGAGCCTTAAATACTGTACCAAACCCTGGAGGAAAATAGACCAATTTATTTTCTTCAGAATTTATTAAAATTTGATCAATCTCTGATAATTGATTCGGACAATTCCAATCATCAATTTTTTACAAAACTTAATAAAAAACTACCTGAAATAGCATAAAACCACCTTTTCTCAATCTTATGAGCCCTCCATCCTCTACTAGGATTAGTATCTGAATTTTTAATTAAATAAAAATCTTTTGACTAGAGACATATCAAAATCATTTACAAATCTAATTTGACCTCTATTATCACTTGCTATACTCCTTGGATAATTTTTATCATTTTTGAATATTTTTTAACACATATACTTTAATTATATAGTCTTTAATCCATAGATAGATTCCACTTAAAAACAATAATAAAATGATTGAAAAAGTTATTTGAATGGTTGAACTTAAACCTGAGACTAAAATAACTAAAACACCTATTACAAATTGAATTATACCATATGTAAATGAAACAAATAATTTATTCACTCCAGCTTCATTGCTTAAATATTGATATAAATGTGAACGATGTGCTTCAAATATATTTTCATTCAAAGACAATCTTCTAATTATAGTCCAAATTGTATCAATTCCATAAAGAGCCAAAAACAAAATATAAATCAAATTTCCAGTTTTTATTATTAATGCTCCAAGGCAAAATAATATAATAAAAGCTATAGATACGGAACCCACATCTCCAGCAAATGTTTTTGCTACTTTCCTAAAATTAAAATATCCAAAAACTAGTATGCTGATCATTGAAAATATCAGTAAATCCTGATCAATAAATTTTTCATAATTATTTACTATGATTAATAAAATAATTACTGTGAGGCTATAAATTGCAGTGATACCATTAATACCATCCATAAAATTATAAGCATTAATCACTCCAACAACTATAATGAAGGTAATAATTAAATAATACCAAGGTAAATCAAATACTTCTAGTTGATAAACCATTAGTAAAACAGAACCGAAATGAAATAATAACCTAATTTTATTTGACAATGTTAATATGTCGTCCAAAAATGAGATCACCGTCATTAAAGTTAATCCCAAAAAAAACCAAGGATAATTAAATCCTGAATAAAAAAAATATGCTAATGCTCCAAAATAAAATATTACACCGCCACCTCTTATTGTTACTTCTGTATGTGACGATCTTAAATTTGGCTTATCTATAATATTATATTTATCAGCGACTTTAAAATACAGCAACTCTAAAACTATAAGACCTACCAAAATCACGAAATATTCCATCTATACTATTTTTTATTTGAAAATGACTGAATAGTTTTTTTAATTCCATCTTCTAATGAGATAGGAAGTACTGTTAAATTTAATTCTTTTTTAATTTTTTTATTTGAAACCACATAAGATTCAGTAAGTTTTTTTAATCTTTCAGAATTTAATGGAAAAGAAAGAATATCGCCTAATTTGGAAATTAATTTAATAAAGTTTTTATTAACGTTCCAAATTTTTTCTTTTTCGCCTATTGCTTCCGAGATAATCTTTACTAACGCATTTGTAGAAATTGATTTATCATCTGCAAAATTATAAATCCCAGATTTAACCTCTTTATTCTCCAAAATTTGGGCTATTAAATAACATAAATTATCTATAGATAAAAATGACCTGCAATTATGAAACTTTCCTAGCGGCCAAGGAATTCCTTTTTTAACAACATTATATAGTAAGTTCAAATTTCCTTTGTTTCCCGGTCCATGAATCATACATGGGCGAATAATGAAAAGTCTTTTTCCAAAAGGAAGGTCTTTATTGAGAAGGTATTTTTCTGCTTCTAATTTTGATTTACCATAGGCAGTCTTTGGAGATAAAGGGTAATTTTTCTGTCAACACTCCGTCAACAGTATCAGCAGCAGCTTTAACTGAACTAAAAAATATAAAATCTCTGATATTAGATTTTAGAAATTTCTCGAAAATATTAATAGTTAAATCTCTATTAACTTTATAATATTCTTCATCATTTAAACTATTTGTTAGGTCATGAGCTTTTCCAGCTAAATGAATTAAAGCATCGCAATTAAAATCAAAGTATTCTTCCCAATTGTCATTTCTTAATGGCAAAGAAAGTATTTGATTGCTGCCATTAGATAAATATTCTTTTAAATTCTTACCAACAAAACCTGTAACCCCAGTAATTAAAATTATCATTTTCTAAGGAACTTATTATAAATGAACAAAACTAGTGGAGCTGGTAACAACCTTATTGGAAACTTTAAAGTTTTGTATTTTACTACATCCCAACTGCTATATGCACCTATTTGCTTTGCATAATCTAAAAATTTAGATTCTTTTTCCAAATAGTGTTTTCCACTTCTTCTTTTAATAGTAGCTATACCATCTCCAACCCTAAAATCCAAAAGTACATCTTGAATATTATAAAACTTCAAACCTGCCATCCACATTCTTAAGAATAAGGAATAATCCTCAAACAGTAGAATATCACCATTATAACTACCAGATTTTATTAAGGAAGATTTCCTCATCATTATAGATGGGTGGTTGAAAGGGGATTTTAATTTTATTTGGCTAATTAAGTCTTCATGATTTTCTGGAGAAATCTTAAATCTTTTTAAATCTCCAGGAACATTATTAAATTCTTCTATATTACTACCGACAACATCAATTTCAGGATGTTCTTCTAAAAATTTATACTGCGTTTCGAAACGATTAAACCGAGCTATATCATCTGTATCCATCCTAGCAATTACATCAAATGAACAGTGACTGACGCCAATAGATAAAGCATTACCCAATCCCCTATTTTCTGGCAATTCAATTACTTTGAAAATTTTAGGAAAGTCCTTTGTAAAAGAATTAATAACATTTTCAAGTTCATCACCTAACTTTCCGTCTTTAATTAAAACAATTTCATTTGGAACCAATGATTGATTTACAGTGCTATTTAAAGCTAATTTTAAATATTCCGGTTTTTCCTTATGATAAAACCGAAAGTAGAACAGAAAAAACCAACCATATATTTATTGAACTTTTATACTTTTACCTTTGAACATTAGTGAAGAAACTTCTGTATCCTTCATAGTTTGCTTGAATCTTTTTGATCTATTGTCTCCCTTATTCAAATTTCCCCCCCATTATATTTATATCAATTTGAGACCTTACTTTATTTACTCTTTTAAGAAATATAGGACTGCTGTCAACCGATTTACTGGCATCGGCTAAAATTGCATCGTAATTATTTAAATATTTACTATCAAGATATTTATTGCTTGTGTCGTAAAATCGAAATCTATCGCCAGTATTCTTAACATTATTTTGCAACTCAGTAATATATTTAACAATATAATTACCGGCCGGACCATAAAATTTATTACAAAAATCTTTAACTATAAAATTTGGATCCTGATTAATGTTCCAATATAATTTATTAAATAAATAAGTATATAACTCATTGAATACTTCCTCATTTCTATTAATACCTTCTAAATATATTCTTTTAACACCAGTTTTGTGATAGAATTTTAAATTTTCACTGATGACATTGAAAGTTGGATATGGCATCATTGGATTTGAATAATTGCTCACATATTCCCAAACCATTAAATTTTTTGTGAGTTCACTCCATTTAATTAGTTCATTCGAATATTTAATATTTACACCTGAATAAATATTTTGATTATAAACAGCATCTATTGGTGCAAAACAAACATATACATTTGTCAGTGGCTTGATATTAGTTGGAGCACTTAGACTTTCCTGATAGGCGAATGTACCAATTATTTTATCTGGAAAAGAACTTGCAATATTATTTATAAATTTCATCAAATCATTTGACAAATTAGAAGATTTATTTTTTCCGAAAAATGTTTTATCATCTTCTTGACCAACCATCCAATATTTTTTATTTGGCTTTTTACTCATCAATTCCTTTAAGTTTTTCTTAACCTCTTCAACTAATTTTGAATTATAAATATTTAATTGTGAAGGAGAACCTTTATCATATAAAAAGAAATCGGGATTAGACTTTAAATACTTGCTTGGAGGAATAATTGCAAAAAATGTATGACCAAAAATTCCCCACTCGGAATCAAAATTGTTTTTAAACAAATGATCATTCCCATACCAAAACCCATATAAATCTGTATAAGATATGGCATTAAAAATATCCATCCTTTCAAAGCTTGGATTAAAATATTGATTTTTTATATCGATTGTTTTTTGGTTTTCTTTAGAAAAATAAACATCATTTTTCGATAGTAATTCGATGTCCAAATACTTTTCTAAAAAACCAAATATTGAATTAAGACTTCCTCGTTCAGTTTTTTCCTATTAATAGAATATTATTTCCATCTTGACCAATGTAATAACCCCGATCGGATAGACTATTGGTATTAAACTTTGATTTAGAGTATCGAGTTTGACCAATATAAATTCCACTACTTCCTTTATATTTTTGTTCATCAATTATTGGAAAATTAATACCTGATTTTTGTTGAATATATTTTTGTAAAATGGAAGCTCCCTTTTTCAAATCCGCATTCGAATTTGATGGCAATATTATACTATAGTTTGAAGAATTTTGCCGCCATAATTGAATGGTTGAACAATTTGCTTGGAATGTTAATATGAATAAAAAAATAATTGATATGAATAATTTCATTTTATGTTTTTTTTAAAAAAGATATTAATGACCTTAAACTAATTCCTATGCCAAAGAGACAATAGTCGAACTTTTATTGCTTGTGAATTACTGGGGAAATCAAATTTATTTTCAAGAATAGATTTGTGGACTAACACTTTTTCAATTAAAGACATGTTATTTGAATAACTCCCGTGTTTCAAAAGTGAGAAATATTCTAAAGCAAAATAGGTGTAAAAACTTCTTTTTAAAGTTTCTGATAATTTTAAAACTTCCTCATTAGACTCTAATCTTTTGAAAACATTCATAGAAGTTATTCTCTTCTCCAGAAAATTTGCTTTTCATAAAAGATTCTGATTGCATTTTGGTAAACAAAGAATATCTCACCTATATAATGAATATATCTACTACTCAGCATACAGTTAATTTGCACTTCTTGATCCTCTCCAGCAAATGTATTGACATCAAAATTAATTTCATTGTCCTTCAAAATATCCTACGAACTGCAAAAGAACACATGCATTGTCTAATATTTCTTCTAAAGAATAATGTTAAGAAATCATCTCTTTTAAATGTATGATTATCAAATTCCGATGAAACTATTTTCTTAGAATTCGCTCCTTCAATTATTTTCAAAAACCAAAAGAAATAAAATCAACACTTTGGTTTTCAGAGAAAACTTTCCTTAATTCTTCAAAGATATTTCCGCTATATTCATCATCTCCATCCAAGAACATTATAATATCTCCAGTTGCAATAGAAAATACCAAAATTCCTCGTAAACGATACTCCTCTGTTTTCAGGATTCTTGAAGGCTTTGATCTCTATATGCTTTAGTCTATTAATAACTTCCCAACTGTTATCTTTCGAGCAATCATCAATTATTATCACCTCCAAATTTACATCGTTCTTTCTATTGAAAACACTACTTACCGTTCGCTCGATAAAATTTGCAACGTTATAACAAGGAATTATTATTGATATTTTTAAATCTTCATGTTTTAATTTTTCCATAGTTCATAAAATAAGTTATCCCATAACTTATTAATATTAGATTTCTTAAATCTTTGTGCCTCCATTTCAGAACCAACAGCCTTTTCCTTCATGATTTCAGGATTCTCAATAAATAGTTTTATAGCTTCACCCAATTCAATTAAATCTCCGTCTCTAACTAAAACACCATTCTTAGAACTTACTATTTCAGCAGGACCAGTGGGACAATCGAATGAAATAATAGGGAGACCAAAACCCATCGCTTCTAATAACACCATCGGTAAACCTTCAAATCTTGAGCTCATCACATAAAAAGATGCTTTTTTATAATAATTCTTTATATTCTCTGTTGAAGGTTCCAAATGAACAAAATCTAAATTATACCTATCTATTAAACCTTTTAAAAGATTTTTATCACCATAATCGTCTCCGATAATTACTACTTTCCAATTATCAAATATTTTTTTGTCTAATTTTGACAAAGCTTCCAAGTACAAATCAAATCCCTTTTGGTAAGTATATCTTCCAATAGAAATTATTGTATTCTTATTTTCTCCTGAATAATGTTCTAAATCAAATGGAATAGCATTAGGTATACAAACACAAATTTTAGGATTAAACTTCTTTTGCAAAAGTTCTTTATCTCGCTCTGTAAGAGATACCACAGCAATTTTTGAATAAAATGATTGTCTTAAAAAATTCGAGAATCTGCCTGCTATATGCATTGAAAAGTGTTCACATGAGATTACCTTTATATTGGAAAACTTTTTACTGCAAAAATAAAAAATTGCCGCAAGGAAGGAATTTGAACATATAACAGTATAATTTTCGCTAGAATCAAGTAAATTAATATAATTTTTTAATCTTTTAAATACATTTAGATAGTTTGACAGCAATGCGATCTTACTACTCCTAATTGCTTCTAAATTTAAGCTATCAATTTTTATTGGCAGACCATCTATACCATATACTAAACTCTCAATTTTCTCACATAATAAAAGTCTGACTCGATTATTTGATGAAGACGATAAATGTTCTGCAATATTATACAAAACTCTTTCTGTTCCTGCAGAGTTACTAAAGCTTTGATGGAAAATTAAATAGTTATTCATGAAATAGCCAAGATTTGTAAGGAATAAACTTAGTAGTCAAATTTGTAGATTTAGATTGAAACTCATCCATGGTAATTATGTCCCTATAATAAGTTACAATTGATATAGTCCATATAATTAAATAAACTACTAACCTAGAGGATTTCGAAAAAATAAATATTATATAGGGAAACATTAAAGCATGAAGAATTTTGTTAAACATATTTATTCTTCCGAATTCACCCAAAGATTGAACTAGTACAAACATTGAAAATGAAAAAATATAAATATTAAAGAACAAATTAAAATTGGGCAAGTTTCGCAACTTGTCCAAATTTGCGATAAAGAAAATTAAAACAAACACCCACAAAAAAAAGATTGTGGATATCAATCCCGATTCTTCATTAGTCCATTTTGTAACTTTTGTTGCATCCAAAAAAGGCAAGAAACCTAACAAATAAGATGAAATAATACTAAAAATCCCAGAGAAGTAAATCATTAAAGGACATAAAATTAACATTGTACAGGTTAATTTTGATAATTTCCAATTTCTAATGACAATAAAAACTATTAAAACAATTGCCGAATAATGAAACAAGGTAGCTATCACAATTGAAATAGCATATTTAAAACGTTTTTCTTGAATAATAAATTTTAATGCATAGAAAAATATTGATCCGGCCATAAATTGACGGATAGCTGACCATCCAGATATGTAAGCAAATCCTACATAGACCATAATTGAAATGAAGACGTAGGGAGTATATTTTGAAATATTAAAGATAAATAACCAACAAAAAACCCAGTAAAAATTAAATGAAAAATTTCAAAAGATAGACCCAAAGATTTTCCTAAGGATGTCGTTATAATATATAATGGTTCGAACTTAGAAAAAATAGTATATTCAGCAAATTGTCCCGAGAGTTCAAAAATATTTGGAACCATTAAGTAATATGTATGATAAACATAATAATCTGGTCCAATTGTTCTTGTACCTATAAATAGTGTTGATAATAACCAAATGATAAACAGAAAAATTTTCTGATTACTTTCTTTTCCAATAAAATCAAAGATTGAAAAAGCAGATATAAAAATAAAGAACAATAGATAAATTCCCATGGCTTAGTATTTCAAAGTTCAATATTACCTAATTAATTTTTAGCCAAATCCATCTCACCAAACAATAAATTGTTAAAAGAGTTCAATAAAATTTCGAAATTATCAAATTCTAAAACATCCTTTAAATATACTTTTTCCAACAACTCAGTATATTTTAAAAAATCTACTTTTGAATCTAATATATTATTAAAAAGAATCTTATCAATATTGATAATTTCTGCTCCTAATAATTCACTTGCTTTTAACATTCTTTTATAGTAATAATATAATGTTGGAATTTTAAACATTTCTTCAAAATAAAGATAAATAATAGGTTTTTTTGCTAATAATGGAAAACTTATTGACAAACTCCCATGGGTTAAAATAATTTCAGCATTTATGCATAGTTCAGCTGTAAGATTTTTTAATACAACACGATTTTTAAATTCATTTGAATAATTTGCTTTTGGATGACTGGCAATAATGACATTGTAACCAGTTTCTTTTTCTATCTTATCAAAAAAATAATTTATTTTTTAAAATAAGTGGAGGCCTTTACACTCGACAAATTACTTCGTTGTAAATCAGGATGATTAGGAAGCATAATGTCAAGAAAAACAATATATTTTTTTCCAATTAATGAACTGATTCCCTTTTTTTCTTCATAGGTTTTTATGTCAAAATAATCTAATCCAATAATATTTTCTTTTGGTACTAAAGGATAATTTTTCAAATTACCAGTAACAAATACTCTATTGGGCAAGTTAAGATGTTGCCATTTTTTGAGTAAAAAATTATTATATCTTTCTTTAATCTTTTTTATTTCTAAAAGTTTGAAAATAATATCATTAATTTTTTTTGAAGGTTCAAAAATATTGGTAGGATTATAATAAAAATCTAATCTCACCCATTTAATTTTTAAATCCTTAATTTTCTTAAAAATCTCAACTGTCTGTAATTTGAAAAACAACTCGACAATTAATATGGTTGAAAGGTTATCAATTTCATTTAAAGAACCATAAAATTGATTCAAATTATCAAATTTAAGAACATAATTTTCGGGTTTTTCGTTATTATAATTAATGTTTTTAGAATAATTCAAAACTTTACTTAAATCCCAATACTCTATAGAAATTGATCTATCTTTAAATTTTTGTATATAATAATGATCGTTTTTCCTATCATTAAATGGTTCATGTTCAATAATTATTATTTTCATTTTATAATTGCCTTTAAATCTAAGTCAGTCATATATAATTACATTAATTAGCAATTTTCTCTCATAAACTAATCAAAGTTTTTCAAATCTATTCTTGCAATTTTAACAGAAAAACTTGATGTATAATTATTTCTTTCGTTGTAAACTATATAAACGAACTTCTTATCAAAACTAATTACTGGATAAGCGTGATCACGAACAAATTGATTAAATGGTTCAATATCGCAAACCATGGTCCAAGATTTTCCTTTATCATCACTTATAGCTAAAGATAAGGGACTTCTATTACCTCCATGTACATCTACTCGAACATTATTGTTATTCCAAACCATTAATAATTTATTTGTACCTGGAATTTGCCTTATTGTTTGAGGTGAAGATGGCGAATTAAAATTACTCTCTTCAATATGCCAATTCACACCACCATTAAAACTTCGAGCAAAAATAATTCCACCTAAATTAGTTCTTATATTCATTAAAAGTTCATTGCCACCAGTTGAAACAATTCCTGGCTCTAAAAAGTCAATATTTTTATCACCAATTGCTCCCGATTTATTCCATGTCTGCCCCTTATCATCTGAAAAATAAAAAAATGAAACAATTCTTCTTTAAATGAAACACATACTGGTAAGACTAATCGATTTCCAATCTTCATCAACCTAGAATTATTTATCATTTGATACCCTTGATTGGGTAAATGAATTAATCTAGCTTCAGACCACGTTTTACCGCCATCAAATGATTCCTCCATAACTAGATCAATTTTTTGTAAGTTATATTTTACTAAATAAACTAAAATCAGATGTCCACCCTCATAGTTCAAAATCGAAGGCATTGACAAATTGATTGATCCTGGAAAATCCGAACTAATATCACCCTCTTTTTTCCAGGTTTTACCGTTATTGTAACTTGTGTATTTAATTATTTGATCCAGAGGAAAAATCTTCAATGTTTTTTGGACTGGACATTGTCACTAACATCAAAGTTGAATCTTGAACATTTATTAAGTCAGTATAAGCAAAGTTATCTGTAAGCTTACTATTATCTGGCTGCAGATAGCCTTTTTCTAATTTTACATCATAAATGCCATTTCGAATAGTGATGACTTTACCTAAATTTTCTAATTTTTTATCAACCTCTAGATTTATTTGGTCTTTTTTACAACCAATTTGTAATATTAATAAATTTAAAATTATTACAAATTGAATTCTTTTTAACTGGATTTTCATTGCATCATCAAAATTTTTTAGTACTTAAAAGTTCACTAAGAGGTTCTAAATTCTTATTATTATATAATGTTTAATTTTTTGTAAACCAAGGCATAGGATATATTTTCATGCTAAATAACATTACTATTATAAAATTAACCAGCGATACTATAACAGTTGAATAAGCTGCCCCAATTGCACCTAAATATTTAACTAAAATATATGACAGACACAATTGAAGAAAAGCACATCCTATTGTAATGCTTGCTAATTGTTTGGTCTTTTTTACAAAAAAAATATAATTCACAAATAAAATATAAAATCCATTAAAAACTTGAGCTAAATTGCCCAAGTAACGAAATCTATAGATTGAATATATTCTTTAGAAAACCAGAATTTTATAATGTATTTGGATAAAAAGGCAAAGATTAACCCTGCAATTGACAAACCAAAAATTATATAGTATGTAAGTCGAACTATTTTTCTTTTATTAAAATTTAATTGAATTTCGTCAGTGCCGGATAAAGTTTTAAATAAATAAGGAGAAAAGGCATTATTAAAAGCACTTATTAAGAAAGATACAAGTAAACCAAATTGAAAGCCTGTTGCATAAAGTCCGACTTGTTCTGAACCCCAAAAATTTGATATGTATATCCTGTCTATTCCCGACCTTAACCAAAAACTTAGCGCATGAGGTAGCAATGGAATTCCAAAAACTAGGGCATCTTTGAAAAAAATTTGTTAAATTCAAATTTTAAATAATTATTTCTGAAAAGATAAATCCAGCTATATGCTCCAAAAAGAATAATAGCTATTGCCATTCCGATTATTCTTCCCTCCCAACCCTTATTCAGAGTAACTACTAATATTAAAGAAAAATACTATATTTACTAATGTATTTCCTATTCCATAAATTCCAAAATTTAAAGATCTTTCTTCTAATCGCCAAATAATTAAGTTAATAGAACTGATCATATTAAACAAAGCCATTATTAAACAAAGGATTTGATATTTAAAAGGAATCTCTAGTAACTCATTAATTGATTTATTTATAATAAAAAATACAATAAATAGAAAAATAAATGATCCAAGTGAAATAAGAAAAGAATTAAATATATAAACAGGTAATTCAAACTTTGAAATTCTATGATAATTTACAGAAATTGCTCCATCCATTGTTAATAATACAAGCAAATTTAAAATGCCTGCTAAAACCCCAAAATTAGCCACTAAACCATAATCTGACGGCAATAAATAATGGCTTAGAATGGGCAAAATAAAAAAAGGAACTGCCTTGTTTATTGCATCGCATATAGTATATATTAAGCTAGCTTTTAATAAAGGATGTTTTAAAATATTATTTATTTTTTTCATCTATTTAACAAACTCTTATACATTTTTTAAATAGCAGTCCATCCACCGTCAACCATTAAATTATGTCCAGTAATAAATGAAGAATCATCAGACAATAAAAAAGAAACTGGAGGTGCTATTTCCTCAGGTCTCCCCATCCTTTTAAGAGGGGATTTTTGTTCGTATTTTTCAATAAAAGATGGATGTTGCTTATCAATTATTTCCGCCTGGAGATACACAATTCACGCGTATATTATATTTACCAAAATATGAAGATAAATACCTAGTAAAATTAATTAAGCCGCCTTTTATAGCGGAATAAGCTGCAGGAGAAGTTCCACCATAATCCTCATAGATAGTAAAATCATTTCCAACAACTCCATAGATAGAACCAATGTTAACAATGGAACCTTGCTTTTCTTGTTTCATATGGACTAGCACGTGTTGAGTTAATAGAAAAACACAGTTTAATTGCATGTCAATGTTTTTTTGCCATGATTCATATGAAATATCCTCAAATTTTGCACCCCAATCAAATGTCCTCGGATAGGCATTATTCACTAAACCATCTATTTTACCATATTTTTTAAAAACTTCCTCAACTAGTTTTATGATAGAATCTTTATCGGTAAGATCACACCCGTATTTACCTGCCTCCCAGTTCGTTTTATTATTGATATCTACGTCTATAACAATAGCTCCATCTTGCAAACATTTATCTACAATATGCTGCCCAATTAAACCTGCTCCACCTGTTACAATTATTACTTTATCTTTTAATCTTCTAAACATAACTTTAAAATATTATAAGCTTCTTTAATATTATTCATATTTTTGCTCTTTTTTTTCCAAACTTCATTAATAAAATACTTCATTTGTGGTTCATAAGTATCTTTTATCAATTGATTAGATTTAAAAATTAAACTAGAATTCCAAAACACTTCATTTTTTAATAAGTCTACATCAAACACACCATCATCGCAAATAATTTCAATGGTCCTTTTAGATATTTTTCGATAGTAATTGAGAATTACATTTGCACAAAAATTATCATAGAAAAACAAGTAATTAGCGTAATCAAATGCAGTGATTTTTAAAGATGAATTACTCCTAAAAGTTTTTATTACATCTTTCGGAAATCCAAATAAATAAACTAAATAATCTATCTCATGTATTAAATCTATATGAACACCTCCTCCTAAATCTTTATTTGCACTATAAATTTTTCTAAAATCAATATCAGGTCTCCAATCTGGTAGAAAAGATCCACAATAGATATTCACCTCGTTGATTACTTTATTACAAATAATATTTTTCAAAAATTTAATACAATCCAAAAATCTTAAATTACAAGCAACATAATTTGGAATTTTATTATCAATTAATTCAGAAATTAAATCTTCATGATTTAATTTATTAAACAATGGTTTTTCAATAAACAAAGGAATTTTTAAATCTTTAAGCAATTCAATTGTGTTTGCATGTTCAGAGGTAGGATTAGAAATTATAGCAAAATCAAAAAATTGTTCCGAATTAATTTCATAAACATTTTCAATTCCTTCTAATGTAGTAACACTTTTTCCTTTCCTTCTTAATGCAGAAATTTCAATATTAAGATCAATTTTCCTTAATGCATCAATGTGTTTATTTGCAATTGAACCCAATCCAACTATTAAAAACTCTCATTCTATATTAAATTCTAATTTATTATTAGCCATAAGAAATTCCATAAACTCAAAATCAATCAAATGATCCAAATCAAAACAAATATGGTTCATATTATAAATTAAAGATTTATTAGTTATGACTCCATTGAGATTTAAATCAAAATACTTACGATTATAAATATAAAATGACGCATTTAATTCATAAACATTCGGTGCCGTTTGTCTAGAAAGTGTAGTTGTGGCTAACCTCTTTGATAATTGATAAAATCCGTCATCTGATTTTTCAACCATGTTAAAGTATGGATTTTTGTTTGCTTTATTAACCGAAAATAATGTTAAAGCATCACTATTCTGCTTTATAATTGAAAATGCTTCTAGAATGTCTTTAGTAGTTCTAAGTGGAGAACTAACATCTAAATCTAAAATAAAATCAAATTTTGTTTGATATTCAGATTCAGAAAATTTTAATAAGTCTTTTATAGCATCCACTTTACCAGCACTATCAGTTGCTAAATATTTCTGGTCTTCTGTAATTCGTGGTAAGTCCTATTTTTTTAGCTGTCGATAATATGTCTTCATCATCAGTGGACAGTTCAATTATTGAATCATTATAAATTGATACTATATTTTGTTGCAATTCTAAAACTGTATTCAATTAGAGGAATCCCATTAAGTAATTTAATATTCTTTTGAGGAATCCCTTTTGATCCTCCCCTTGCGCAAAGTGTTATTAAAATCTTCATTTCTTTATATCTTTAATAATTAGATTAGGAGATTGGTCCAAAAACTATTGAATTTGAAGGTATATTTGTATCTTTAATGTAAGTATTAGCCGATAATAAAACATTATCTCCGATATTAGAGTTTCCCAAAATTTTAGAATCTGAATACATTTTTACATTATTTCCAATTGTGGGATAATGACCTTTATTTCCTCCAACTGTACATCCTTGCATAGCAAAAAAATTGTTACCATAAGTTGCCCTCCCTAAAATAAGACCTATAGGATGTTCAAAGAAAAACACTTCAGGTAATCTAACCTCACTGTAAATATCAACACCATGCATAATTTTATTCAAATAATAAAATTTATCCTTTAAGGGATGATTCATTAAAGAAAACTCTAAACTGAAAAAATATAAGTAAGCAAGATATTGTCCTGAATGGGTATAGGAAAAATAAGCAATTCCATCACTATTGAAATATTTATTATCAACTCCAGAAAAACATGTCCTAACTCTATTTAAAACTGGTATATGAACTGACTTAATTAATTCTGACTCAGACTCATCAATAATAAAGAAATTCCTTAATCTATGATGAAGATTATTAAGTAAGTCATCCAAACTTAAATCACTTTTAAGATTCTCTATTAATATCATAATCGAATATGTTTAATATCTTCTTGTGCTTTTTTAAAATCTTCGTGTTTTCCTATATCCAACCAATAACCATTTATTGGATAAGTCACTAATTTTAAATTCATTTCTAAAATTTTATCCATTAGATCGGTTATATCAAAAAATTGATCTTCAGGAATCATTTTCAGGATATCTTTTTTCAAGATGTATATTCCAGCGTTAGAATAATAAGTATATCTAGGTTTCTCTTTTAATGATTTAACAGCATTAGAATCATTTACTTCTAACACAGCATAAGGAACATCTACATGATATGAAGTTGCAGCAACTGCCATATCAGCTTCACTTTCTTTAAATGTCTTGAAGAAATCTGCATAATCTATATTAGTAAGTAGATCTGAATTCATTACAATAATGTCTTCATGATCAAAATTATCTACTAATAAAATCGAACCAATAGTTCCGAGAGGCTTATCTTCTTTAACATATTTAATATTTAAAGATCTATCATTTCCATCCCCAAAATATTCAACTATCTGCTCGGCTAGATAATTAACACTTAAATGAATATTCTTAATCCCGACATTTTTTAAGCGGTCTATATTATATTCAATTATTGGTTTCCCTCCGACTTTTAAAAGAGGCTTTGGAGTTGTTTCAGTTAATGGTCTTAACCTTTTTCCTTCACCCCCTGCCATTAAAACAGCATCAGCAGGTATTAAAGTACTTCTTGTCCTAAAATTTAGAATGTCAACAATTTGGTTTTTTTCATCTAAGATTGGAACTACTTTAAAATTTTTGGCTTTATATTCTTCAAGTTTTTCCATGCTATATTCGTTATAACAAATATATTTTGGGTTTTTTTGAATAAATGAGGTTAATGGATCTTCAAAACCCTAAGCCTTTAATAAAGCCCCTCCTCAAATCACCATCAGTCAAAGATCCTAATAGTGTTAGATTTGAATCTACCACAAAAAGGATTGCATCAGATGCTAATAGATCAAGTTTTATCAAACTTTCTCTAACTGAATCATTTTGATTTATTATATGTTTATTAACTAGTTCCATGTCAAATTATTGAATTTCTTAATACTGTTAATATTTTTATTAGACTTGATTACTCGTAATATTTTGGAAGCTGCACCTCCATTATTATATGGATTTATTACCTGTTTTAAAGATTCCTTAAATTCTAAATCTTTAACTTTTTCAAAAGCTTTATTTATATCTTTAATATTGCAATTACAATTCACAATACTTTTTGCTTGAGTTTCTGCCCTTTTGTCTATCGCCAATATTAATAGTGGCAATATGTAAAGATGGTGCCTCTAAAATTCCACTTGAACTATTGCCGATAATTGCAGTAGAATAAGAAAGAAATGATTAAAATCGGAGAGCACCTAAAACTATGAAAAGCTTTAGCTTTTTCATGATTTTTTGGCCACATATGCATCAATCATTTTGATTGATAATTCTCCCATCTGTATCTGCATTTTGCCTTGGTAAAAACGGAACAAACTGTCCTTTTGACTATCTATAGATTCAAAGTAGGATCTTAAATTGTTCGGCAGAGCTAAGGTCTCCTAAAGTTTCAGGATGAAAAGTAACTTGGTAATTGTATTTTTTGAATTTATTCCTAATTCTTCTTCCAATTCACTTTTAGTTAACAATTGAAAATCACGAATATTATCTAAACCTATTGCACCAACATGAAAGACATTCTCTTCAGGTTCGCCCATTTGTATGACTCTTTGCCTATATTCTTCAGTTGATACAAAATGGAGATGACTCATTTTAGTAATAGAATGCCTTTATCGCATCATCATATGCTCCTTCAGTAATTTCACCTCCATGTAAATGCGCTACAGGAATTTTAAATATTGTGGCAGCAGAGACAACAGACAACATTTCATATCGATCTCCCAAAACACAATTAAATCAGGAGTTAATCTTTTAAAAGAATCTGCGATAGAAATCATACATACCCCCATAGTTTTTGCAATTCCAGTTGGAGTATCAGAAGACATTAGCATTTCTACTTTATCTGATATAGTAAAACCATCCTTTTCGATTAATTGGTAAGTCAATCCAAACTCCGGCGATAAATGAGCTCCTGTTGCAATAATCTGCAACTCCAATGAATCATCATCCCTAATTTTCTGGATTAAGGCTTTAGCAATCCATATTCTGCTCTAGTTGCTGTTACAACACAGATCTTTCTTTTCATATTTCTATAAGCTCATCAGATTCAAAATCTCTTCTTGCAGGTTTTCCAATTACACTGTCCCAATCCATAGGAGAAATACCGGATCCTGGACGTTTAACAGTTATATTATCTTCGCTAAATATTTCTCCCATCTTGATATCAGTTTTAGCGACAATACTTTTTCTGGCAATTTCCATATTCTTTCTTTCAGACTCACTAGGTTCTTTTATTCCAGATCCAGAAATCGCTTTTTCAATATTTCTGATAGCTGAGACCATTGCTTTTAGTTCTTGTGGCTCTAATGAGGCAGCATGGTCAGGACCTTCCATTTTATTGTCCAAAGTAAAGTGCTTTTCAATAATTTTTGCTCCTAATGCTACCGCAGCAGTCGGCACCTCAATACCAAGGGTATGGTCTGAATAAACCTATTTTCTGTACCGAATTCTTTTTCAATTGCCAACATAGCCTTTAATTTACATCTACCATTGGCGTAGGGTATTCAGTATTGCAATGAAGAATTGTAATTTGATCATTTTCAATTCCTTCATTTTTGAAAATTTGAACTGCTGCAGAAATATCTTCCATAGTACTCATTCCTGTTGAAAGAATTACTTTATTAAATAACTTAGCTGCTTTTCGTAAATAAGGTAAATTTGTTATTTCACCTGAAGGAATCTTTACCAATTCCAAACCAATTTCTTTTAAATACTCCAAAGAATCTAAATCAAATGCAGTAGAGAAAAAATTAATATTTCTTTCTTTGCAATAAGCGATTAATTTATCATGATCCTCATGGCTCAATTCAAGTTTCTTTAACATGCTCAATTGAGAATCTTCATTATTTTTAGTATTTTGAATCTGATAATCAGCTTTTTTAGCATTCTTAGAAACTAATTTATCCGCTTTAAAAGTTTGAAATTTTATATAATCAACCCCAGCATCTACTGCAGCATCTACTAATTTAAATGCATTATTTAAGTCACCATTATGGTTTACGCCTGCTTCTGCAATAATTATTATCTTACTCATTATTTTATAGTTTTGGATGGGTTGCCAGCAATTATATAATTATCTGGAACATCTCTGATAACCACCGAACCAGCTCCAATAATTACATTTTTCCCAACTTTTACACCCTGTTTTATAACTGAATTTGCTCCAACAAAAGTACATTCCCCAACTTTTACATTCCCTGCTAGAACAGCTCCTGGCCCAATATGGACAAAATCAGAAATTTCACATTCATGCTCCACAATACTCCCCGTGTTAAGAATACAATGATTGCCAATTCTAGCTTGAGCATTCACACAAACGTTTTTATTTATGAAATTACCATTTCCAATAATTACACTTGTACTAACTAATGCACTTCTATCTATCACATTTGTAAAATCAAATCTATGACTTAAATTCGAACAGATTTTTTTACGTATATTATTATTTCCAATGCATAAGATAAATTTAACATCGTTATTAAAAGCAAAATCTGGATCTGCTTCATTCCCTAAATATTCGATTCCATAAGGATTATGATCCATTTTTTTAGTATCACAATATCCAATTATGGCAAAATCACTTAATGCTGACTCTAATACCACATAAGCATGACCTGAATATCCGATGATGGCAAGTTTATCTAACACTACTTGGAATATTTACTATTCTTTCTTCTAAAAATATTGCATTTTTTTGCTGATCTCTTTGGCAATTTTCATACATCGGAAGCCTGAACATCAAAGTCCAAATAGGTCGGGTCATCACAGAATTCTCATTGGATATTTTTAAAAAATTATCCCTTTCTGCCTTGTCGCCTAATTCTAAACACATTAGCCAATAATTAACTTTTGTGTCAGGAAGTTCCTCTCGGAATTTAATGTTTATTGATTTAAAAAATTCAGCATATTCATGAGCCAAATTTCTTTTATCCTCTAAAAATTTAGGCAACATTTCTAACTGTGCACACGCTAAGGCTGCATTTAGATTAGGCATCCTGAAATTATATCCTAATTCATCATGAAAAAATTCATAGGGATGTGGTCGTTTGGCCGTTGTTGTCAGGTATTTTGCATGCTTTCCAAGTTCAGCGCTATTTGTAACAATAGCTCCACCTCCACCACAGGTTACCGTTTTATTTCCATTAAAAGAAAATCCTCCTATCAATCCAATAGATCCCGTGTGTTTACCTTTATAATAGCTTCCTAAAGACTCTGCTGCATCCTCCACAACTGGAATTCCCCACTTATCACAGACTGTAATCAATTCATCTAAATGAACCGGAAAACCAAAAGTGTGCATAGGCATACATGCAGCTATTTTTTTTCCCGTTTTTTTGTTATATGTACCATCATCCCTAAGCTCCCCGAATTCTTCTAAAAATTCAGCTACCGCTTTTGGAGCCAATCCCATAGTATCCAAATCGACATCTAAGAAAATTGGTTCAGCATGATTGTAAGCAATTGCATTAGCCGTCGCGATAAAAGTTAAGGCTTGTGTAATAACCTCGTCACCAGCTTTTACTCCTGCTAGCCTTAAGGCTACTTGTAGTGAGGAAGTTCCATTTACAACTGCAATAGCTTTTTCAACCTCCACAATATTTTCCATCATTGATTCAAACTGATCTACATAAGCTCCAACTGAAGATACAAATGTAGAATCAATGGTTTCATTTAAATATTTTTTTTCATTACCCCTAAATCTAGGAACATGTAATGGAATAAAATCATCCGTCTTATATTGATCCTTTATAAAGGATAATATTTCATTTATCTTTTGCATGATTACATTTTAGAATCTAAATACTTGCCTGTCTCTTTATGTCCGAAATCAGGAATCATTTTAAAAAATAAATCCACAATTTCTTCCTTATTCCATTTCTTTGCTCCTTTTAATTCAGATAAGGTATTTTCAAATAAATTTAATTTATCTTCTTCTACAATCAAATCATTCTTAATAACTCCTAGATTATTGAATCTTGTCATATCCAAAGTTTCTTTATCGGTAAAAAATTCCTCAAAATCCTTCTCACCTGTTGTATCACTTTTTTGTAAACAAGCATGGCCATTTTCCTTCTTTAGGCAAAGAGTGAACTAATTCCCTTGCTTCCTCTTCCATTTCGCATAGGTATGGTTCATAACCTATTTGTTGCAGATATTTTTCAGCAATTTCAGCAAAGGTTATTAAATGTAGGTTTTCACTTAACTTTGGAAAGAAAATATCTCTATTTTCTCCAAAAACACAGGACATCAAACAAAGTTCACCTGATTCTTTTGGTATGACAAAATATCTTTTGATATCATTCGGAGCAACAATTGGTTGTAATTTCTCTATTCGCTTATTAAAGCCGTGGAGTAAAGAGCCGTCGGAAAAAGCAACATTGGCAAATCTAGCTGTTGATATATCAATAAATTGACTTTTACGCATTAAAAACATTTCCATAATACGCTTAGATGCTCCCATCATATTAACTGGATTTGCAGCTTTGTCAGTAGAAACACAGAAATATTTTTTAACCCCTTTATCTATGGATTGTTGTAATGTCTTGTCAGTATTAAAAACATTAACATCTATCATTCGCATTAATGTATAGGGATCTTTTTCACTGCGAACATGTTTTAAAGCTGAAAGATTCAAAACATAATCGTAATCGCCATCATTCTCCCAAAATGCATCATATTCAACAGATCCTATATCAAGTGCAAAAGTTTGAAAATCACCATCAATATATCCATAAGATGATCGTATATCCCTTACAAGCTCAACCATATTGTTTTCACTTATATCTACAACATGAAGTTTTTTAGGATTTCGCTTAAAAATCTCTTTAGTAGTTGCCTGACCAATTGAGCCTGCACCTCCTATAACTAAAAATTTAGAGCTTGAGACTATATCACGAAGTTCTGTTTCATGATTTCTTATATCGTCGGTAAATAACTCGTCTTTTCTACCAATCAAATTTAAAATATTCATATATTATAATCTTGCGTCTACTAATTCTTTATCTAATAATCCCTTAATATCAAATGTTACATTCAATCTTTTCTTTAATGAGGAAAAATCTAAACTCTTAAATTCTGAATGTGCTACTGCTAAAATAATAACATCAAATTTCTTATTCTGAACATCCTCCATAGTGGAAGAACATTTCAATCCATAAATATTATTAACTTCGCTAGGGTTTGCCCATGGATCGAAAACATCTACCATCATTCCAAATGACTTTAATTCCTGATAAATATCAAACACCCTCGTATTCCTAATGTCTGGGCAATTTTCTTTAAAAGTAACTCCCAATATCAAGGCATTTGAATTTTTTATTACAATTTCTTTTTGAATCATCAACTTTATTACCTTATTGGCAATAAAAGATCCCATATTATCATTAACCCTTCTTCCTGATAAAATAACTTCAGGATGGTACCCTACTGACTGAGCTTTGTAGGTCAGATAATAGGGATCCACTCCTATACAATGTCCTCCAACTAATCCCGGCTTATATTTTAAAAAATTCCATTTGGTTCCAGCTGCTTCTATCACATCATTGGTATCAATTCCTAATCGATCAAAAATTAATGCCAACTCATTCACAAAGGAAATATTCACATCTCTTTGTGCATTTTCAATTGCCTTTGAAGCTTCGGCAACTTTAATTGAAGGCGCTTTATGTGTGCCTGCTAAAATAATTGAACGATAAAGTTCATCAACACGATCAGCTATTTCTTCAGTAGAACCAGAAGTTACCTTTTTAATTTGTGACAAGGTATTTACTTTATCCCCCGGATTGATTCTTTCTGGTGAATATCCAACAAAAAAATCTTGATTAAATCTAAGGCCAGAAGACTTTTCTAATATCGGTATGCATTCTTCCTCTGTACATCCTGGATAGACTGTAGATTCATAAATAACAATATCTTCAGGTTTAAGCACCGAGCCAATCATTTCGGAAGCTTTTCTCAAAAAACTTAGATCCGGAAGTTTAAAAGAATCGATTGGTGTTGGCACAGTTACAATATAAATATTGCAATCCGTCAAATCGTTTAAATCGGAAGTAAATAATAAACCATTTTTAATTGATTTTTGTAAATCAGCTGATTTGACTTCTTGAGTATGATCCAAAGCTTGTTTTAAATCTTGGATTCTTTTATGATTTATATCAAAACCAAGCACTTGATAATGCTTAGAAAATTCAACAGCAAGAGGTAAGCCAACATAACCTTGCCCTACAATAGCAATTTTTATCTGACTCATTTCTTTTTCGATAAATCCCCCTTTAACCATTAATCTTTCAATTATTTTTTGCCGTTTTTCTGATTCTCTTTCTCCGCAACAATCTTCCTTAATCCAGAACTTGAAAATCTATGATCTCTACTATTATAATATAGCTCAATCCCTTTATCTTCACAATATTTTCTACCTGTAAAATCTCTGTCTTTATATTCATCACCTACAATTCTGACATCTAGCTTAAAAGACCTTAATATATCTTCCAAATCCTGCTCAGTAGAATATGGGACAATCTCATCCACATAAACACATCCTCTTAATTGAATATATCTTTCAACCACAGTCTGTGTTGGTGCATTTTTTTCAGGTCTGTCCAAGGTTGGATCCATCTGCAGTCCACAGATCAAATAATCGCATTGACGTTTTGCTTCTGCCAGCATCATAATATGACCGGCATGTAGCAAGTCAAATGTCGAAAACGTAATCCCCACCCTAGGTCCTGGGTTATAATCTTGTTGCTTAACTTCTTTTTGAATTTCTTTTTTAGATTCTTTCATATTATAGAAATATTAGTTTTTACTCACCTATAGCATAGTAAACAAATCCCAAACTCTCAAGTTTCTGTTTATCCAGAAGCTTTCGCCCATCAAATATAAATGCGGGTTTTTTCATGGATTCTTTGATTCTTTTCCAATCAATGTCCTTGAATTCATCCCATTCTGTAAGGATTGCCAATCCGTGGGCATCCTTTGCAACCTCGTAGGGATCATTGATGACCTTTAACAATTCTTTATTCTCATCTGCACTTCTTGTAGCAAGGTAATCCAGATCCTTATAGATCTGATTTTCCTGCACTTTTGGATCGTATACTGAAATCTGTGCTTGTTCATCCAATAAATGGTCTGCTACATAAATGGCGGCTGATTCACGGGTATCATTAGTATTCTTTTTGAATGCCCAACCCAAGAACGCAATTTTCTTGCCATTTACCGTATTGTACATCGATCGGATAATCTTTTCTGCAAACCTTGTCTTTTGATGGTCATTGATCAGGATTACTTGTTCCCAATAATTGGCAACCTCAGTCAGGTTATAGGATCTGGCAATATAGACCAGGTTCAACAGATCTTTTTGAAAGCAGGAACCCCCAAAACCCACTGAAGCTTTCAAAAACTTAGACCCTATCCTGGAGTCCTGTCCAATTGCATGAGCAACTTCGTCCACATTGGCTCCTGTTACTTCACAAAGCTCAGAAATCGAGTTAATGGAAGATACACGCTGCGCCAAGAAAGCATTGGCCACCAGTTTAGAAAGTTCTGAAGACCATAAATTGGTCGTAATAATCCTTTCCGTTGGCACCCAAGCTTCGTATATTGTTTTTAAGGCATTGATTGCACTTTCGTCTTCTCACCGATGAGAATTCTATCAGGATTATGGAGGTCGACATTGCAGTTCCTTCAGCCAAGAACTCAGGGTTGGATAACACACTGAATTGCACACCTTTTCCGGTATGGTCCAGAATGCTTTTTATCGTTGCGGCAGTACGAACTGGAATGGTTGATTTTTCAACGATGATTTTGGACGATGTGGCGACATCGGCGATCTGTCTTGCACAGAGCTCAATAAACTTAAGGTCTGCTGCTTGTCCTTTACCTTTTCCGTATGTTTTTGTGGGGGTATTGACTGAGATTAAAGATCATTTCAGCTTCTGAAATAGCCTTTTCTACATCTGTTGAGAAGAAAAGGTTGCGACCTCTGGCCTCAGCGACGACCTGATCCAGTCCCGGTTCGTAAACTGGCAGTTCATCCAAGTTCTCGGAATTCCAAGCGTCGATACGAGAGCTGTTCAAGTCAACTACCGTTACCTGTATATTTGGGTTTTTCTGGGCAATAACAGACATGGTTGGTCCTCCAACATATCCTGCCCAATACATGCAATATTTTTGATTTCCATTTCTAGTAAACCGAGTTCAAATTGGCTATCTACCAATTTACAACTTTCATTTTTCTTTTCGATACAATATTATCTGTTGTTTCACTTCTAATGGCTTTTCAAGATATATCTTGATGTTTTTTGCCCAACAGCTTCTCGGTTTTGCCGCTTAGCTGCAATAAATATGCCGAATCAAGATCCTTCCCCATCACCAGCACCTCGATTGTCCCTGAATCTATGCCATTGGCATATTCACCCAATAAAGAAACCTGCTCCACATCGCCGGCTCTTTCCAAAACCTGGTCTACCGCTTGGTCAATTCCCAAAAAAGTGCGAACCAAATTCTGCAAACTCTGGAAAAGAGGATGTTCCACATTGGCACGGTAATAAATCTTGTTGTTTTCTTGGGACTTGTTCAAGTAACCAGCATCGGTCAATTGATTCAGTTCTTTCCTGATGGAATTGGTAGATTCATTGAACTCTTCTGCAATGCCACGCAAATAGCCCTTGTTGGTCGAGCTTACAAAAAAACTTGATCAACAATTTTAAACGCGTCTTTGAGGTTATCAATGAATCCAGCATATAAAATAGAAAGTGAGCAACAAAAGTACTCAACATTATTTGCAAAGCAAAATTAATTCTATGTTAAATGGATTAGTAGAAAGTATATAGTATTTAGTATTTAGATGCCCTTAAATTAGCCCGCCTTCACGCCATGGTTGGTGTCCCCACCAACCATCTTCAGCAATTGCTAGCGCAAGTCTCTGACTTGTGCTTCAATTACTCAGCGACCGACTCGTGCTGTCAACATCCATCTTTTCTTAAGCCTTTGCTTCGCTTTTTTTACTCCTTCTAAGGAAATACCCAATAGATCACCAACACTGCGGTTTGTTAAACCCAACTTCATTAAGGCAAGCAGCCTTAAGTCATATTCCGTAAGTTTTGGCACGGATTCTTTCTCATTATCAAGATAGCCTGGGTAAACGCGGTCAAAGATATTCTTGAACTTGATCCATCGTTCATCGGTCATCAACTGGTTCTCCAGCATTTGTTGAGGCTATCGTTGAATTTTTCCTGTCGATCTGGAAAATGATCGAGATTATGGATTACCTCATTGCGCAATCTCTGGATCGTAAGGTCATTCTGCTTGATGGTTGCAGTAAATTCCTGCAAGGAATTATTGGAGCACAATCAACTCTTGATCCACCAATTGCTTCTCATAAGACAATTGCAGCTGTTCCTTTTCAAGTTCTGTATTTTTAAAGAGTATTTATTCTTGGACCGGTTGACAAGGAGAAGGATAATCACAAACAGAAGCACAAAGAACACTACGACATAAAAATATGTCTGATTGATCTGTTTTCTTTTGAGCTCAGCGTTCTCCAGGTTCTGTTGATATTTCTCTGCTTCCCATTGCCAGGAGACTTTCTGGAACTTCTCCTGATCTCGAATATTGTCCAGGCTGTCCTTTAAGTGGAGGTAGGTATTTAGATATTTCAGTTCTTCTGCTTGGTTTCCGCTGCCATGTGCGATTTCGGCCAAAACCTTATAAGCGTCAGTTTTGTAAAGTAAAAAAATAAGGCTTGTCGCTCATTCCTTTTTGGGCTTCATGCACATGTTTTCTTGCAGAATCCCAATCCTTGAGCTTCACATACATGGATGCCAGAATAAGGTTAGCACGCATGGCGTCTAAAGGTTCATTGAATTTATTGGAATATTCAATATTCTTCTTCACAAGTGCGATGGCCTTGTTGTAATTGCCTTTTTCCCACTCCCTATCCGACAGGTTACCCGATACAATCCCGATCCAAACGGAATCCTTGGCTTGTTCGGCAATATCCAGGGCTTGTTCAAAATAACGAAAAGCTTCGTCTTTTGCTGAGTCCCTCAGATTATAAACGGCTATGGCATTGACCATATCAATTCTGTTACGGCTCAGAGGCTCTGAATATGGCAATGCTGATTTGAGGTAATCAGATGCTTTTTTCTGGTCTCCGATAAAACTGTAGAAGCTTGCAATTAAAGCCATAATGAAGGGTAATCCTGGGGATTTCATCTGGATCGATCTTATCCTTGAGATCATTGGCTTTCAGGAAGCAAGGAAAGGCTTCTTTTGATATTTCTATAGACATAAAAATAGTAACCTTGGCGAATGTAGCCCAGCTGTTGGAGTTCAAACTCTCTTGTAGGTTCTACCAATTCTTGTGCCTTCGCATAATATTCATTGGATTTATTATTGACGCGGTCGAATGCTATGGAATAGCCATCCGCCATCAAACTGGTAATACGCCCACTTCAGAGGAATACTGCGTCTTTCGTCAGCAAGAATACGAACAGAATCCAAGCGTTTTTTAAGTGCAATGGTATCTGTCTTAAAATTAACATCGATATTAAGTACTTCCTCTAACTCCTTAAGAGCTTTGGATCGTTCGCTCTGCGCTTTCAAAGGAATATACACCCAAAAGAATAGAGTAAAGTTAATAGAAGTATGGTTAATTTGGTTGGTATAAAATTCATTTCCCTAAATTTCGGGAAAATTTAGATATAAAAGGAAAAATTAACCAATATGGATATTGGTTGAGGTTAATCTTAGTGGTCGATGTTTGCTAGCGCACGCCTCGACTACGCTCAACGACCGCCCGCTACAATATGCGCTGGGTGGACTTGTGCCTCAGACCATCTTCAGCAAAGCTAGCGCAAGTCTCCGACTTGTGTTTCATCCACTTATCTTTTTCAGATAATCAAAATATACTCCTTTTAAGTCCTTGACTCTGTTATATAAATCTTCTTTTTCAATATATCCTTTGGATAGTGCAATTTCTTCTAGGCAAGCTACTTTTAGGGAGGTTCTTTTCTCGATTGTTTTTATAAATTCCGTAGCTTCAGATAATGATTCATGAGTTCCCGTATCCAACCAAGCAAAGCCACGGCCTAATAGCTGAAGCTGAAGGTTATCTTGATTAAGATATTCTTGATTTACGGTGGTGATTTCTAATTCACCCCGGTCAGAGGGCTTTACATTCTTAGCAATTTCTACAACGGTGTTCGGGTAAAAGTACAAACCCACAATCGCGTAATTCGATTTTGGTTCTTTTGGCTTTTCCTCAATATCAGTGACACGTCCGGATTCATCAAATGCAGCAACTCCATATCTTTCTGGATCATCGACATAATAACCAAAAACTACAGCCTGTTTATTCTCTTCGACCTTTTTCTTGGCATCCAATAATTGTTGCTGAAGGCCTGCTCCATAGAATATATTGTCCCCCAATATCAAGCAGACATCATCGCTGCCAATAAATTCTTCCCCTATAATAAAAGCTTGTGCGAGTCCTTCAGGCGAGAGTTGCTCAGCATAGGAAATCGAAATTCCCAACTGACTGCCATCTCCAAATAAACGTTTGAAATTAGGTAAATCAACAGGTGTAGAAATAATGAGAACCTCTTGGATTCCTGACAACATTAATACCGATAAGGGGTAATAAATCATGGGTTTATCATATACCGGCAACAATTGCTTAGAAACAACCTGTGTCAATGGGTGCAACCTTGTCCCTGAACCACCTGCTAAAATTATTCCTTTCATAATATCTATCTATTGTTTTTATTGGTTAGCTTTCAACTTATCAAGCATCTTATTCAAGCTTTCTTTCCATTCCGGAACATCAACTTTAAAGGTATGTTTTACTTTCTCCTTGCTCAACAATGAATAATGTGGGCGCTTTGCTGGTGTAGGGTAACTAGCACTTGGAATTGGGTTCACCTTACAGTCTAGATCAGATTGATCTCTGATTTCTTTTGCAAAATCATACCAGCTGATTCTACCTTCATTGGAATAATGATAAATTCCAGCAACCCATTTTCCATTTTCTATGATATACTTTATCAGAATAGCCAGGTCATATGCATAAGTAGGGCTACCGATTTGATCTGAAACAACATTGATTTCATCCCCGCTGTTCATCAAGTTGAGCATGGTCTTGACAAAGTTTTTCCCAAATGTAGAATATACCCAAGCTGTTCTGATAATTATGGCATCATTGCAAAACTCTTGTACAGCCAATTCACCCTTTAATTTGGAAGCTCCATAGATATTAATTGGGTCCGTCGGTAGATCCTCACTTAAAGCTTCGTCTTTATTTCCCGGAAAAACATAATCCGTTGAGATATAGATCAACTTGACAGAATTTTTACCAGCATATTTGGCGATTTCCGATGTAGCAAGATGATTGACAACATTGGCAATATCAGGCTCCTGTTCCGCCAAATCAACAGCAGTATAGGCCGCTGAATGGATGATATAATCCGGTTGATAATGATTAAGGATTCCTTGAATTAGGTCAGGATTGGTTAGATCTAGATCTTTTCGCTCCAGAAAATACAATTCAAAGCGATAGTCAGAATACCAAATATCTTTTAGCTCAGAACCCAATTGGCCTGAACTTCCAGTAACCAATACTTTTTGCTTTTTCAATGTTAGTTAGTCTTTAGCTTTAATTGAGCAATAGCATCCTCAAAGGACGGCAATAACCTGTCTTTGTCAGATACCAAGAGGTTGTCAGTTGGCAATGACCAGTCAATATTCAGTTGACTGTCGTTGTAGATCACACCCCATTCCGCGTCTTTATTGTAAAGGTTATCGCATTTATAAGAAAACTCAGCAGTTTCGGATAATACAATAAAACCGTGCAAAAATCCTCTTGGCACAAAAAGTTGTCGTTTGTTTTCAGCGCTTAACAGGACTGCAACATGCTTACCAAATGTGTTTGAGTCCGGTCTAGCATCAACAGCAACATCCAGCACCTCACCTTGTAATACTCGCACCAACTTAGCCTGTGCAAATTCACCAGCCTGTGCATGCAGACCACGCAATACAGCTTTGGTCGAGAAACTTTGGTTATCCTGAACAAAATCCACGTCCAAACCAATAGCTTTCTTAAAAACAGACTTATTGTAACTCTCAAAAAAATAGCCTCTGCTATCACCAAATACTCGAGGCTCTAAAATGAAACAGTCCTTAAGACCAGTTTCTATTGCATTCATATTATGAATCTAATTAATTATCCTTTTTATTAACCCCTTCAAATTCTACCCCTAAATTTAACGTTTCTTAAAACACCATTCAAACCCAATTTCAATCAACCATTCCATTAAACTCTCTCCTTCTTTCCCTGTCTAATGTCTTATGTCTATTGTCTTATGTCTTTTTCACCCTCACATCTGATATCTACTCTCATAATACCTCTGATACTCTCCCGAACTCACCTGTTCCAGCCATTCTTGATTTTGCAAGAACCAATCAATGGTTTTCGACAGACCTTCCTCAAAAGTAACACTTGGCTCCCACCCTAGTTCATTCTTTATTTTTGTAGCATCGATTGCATATCTCAGGTCATGTCCTGGGCGGTCCATTACAAATTGTATCAATTTTTCAGATGTTCCGGCCTGGCGACCTAGTTTATCATCCATTTGCTTGCACAGTTCCTTTACCAAATCAATGTTTTTCCATTCATTGAACCCACCAATATTGTAGGAATCACCGTTTTTCCCTTGATGGAAAACTGTGTCTATAGCTCTCGCATGGTCAATTACAAATAACCAGTCACGTGTATATTTCCCGTCGCCATAAATTGGCAAGGGTCTATTGTTGATTATATTGAGTATACAGAGAGGAATAAGTTTTTCAGGAAAATGATTGGGGCCGTAGTTATTCGAACAGTTTGTAATCACAACGGGCAGACCATAGGTATCATGGTAGGCACGCACAAAATGATCTGAAGCAGCTTTTGAAGCGGAATAAGGCGAATGAGGATCATAACTGGTATCTTCCGTAAAAAACCCACTGTCGCCCAATGCTCCGAATACTTCATCTGTGGAAATATGGTGAAATCTCTTCCCTCCGAAATCGCTGTTCCAAAGTTTCTTTGCAGTATTCAATAGATTGACAGTTCCAATTACATTTGTGTTTACAAATGCCATAGGGTCGGTAATGGATCTGTCCACATGCGATTCTGCAGCAAGATGAATTACGGAGTCGGGTTGAAACTGTGTAAAAACATCTTCCAATGCGCCTTCATCGCGAATATCAGCTTTTACAAATGCATAATTGAGATGTCCTTCAATATCTACAAGATTCTCAAGGTTACCAGCATAGGTCAGTGCATCCAAATTAATAATCTTATAATCCGGATATTTTAGCACAAAATGCCTTACAACATGAGATCCAATAAATCCTGCTCCTCCTGTAATTAGAATTGTCTTATTCATTCCACAAAATAAACAAATAAAACTAGTTACTTAATAAGGTCTTTATTTCTTTAGCTAAAAATGTAGTTTTTACTTTATAGCTTCCCGCAATTCTGGAATATTTAATTTGGAAAAACATTTTGATAGAGCAGTTTTTAGAAATTCACCATGGACAACTTTTTTCTTGATGATTTGGACATTGGATTTTATATCTGCATATACTTGAGCAGTGATTTTTTCGAAAATCTCATCAATTTCAGATAAGCTTTGTATGGTAAAACCAATATTATTCTCTTCCACGAAATTTGCCATTGCCGATTCTTTCCAAACAATAACTGGTAAGCCTTGGGACAGATACATTGACAATTTATGGGGAGTTGAAAATTTTAAATATTGTTCAGCCAATCCGGTACATGTTTCTATACTACTCCCTTCCCAAACCAAACCAAACCAAACGAAAAACCACTGACGTCCATGGCAGGACTGCTTGGATTGAAAAAGCCCAAATATTCCATATTTTCTGGTAATTGCGTTTTGTTTCAAATTGATTCCATAAAGTTTTGCTTTGAAATTAGGCTTCCATTTATAGAGGAATTCTGCTTTTTCCGGGGTTAGGTTTCCTTCGAAAATAATATTCTTTTCAAAAACTTCATTACTAGCCGTGATCACTTGATAATTTGTATCGAGCCGGAAATCGAAAAGGTCTAAATTAACGACCTTAGCAGGATTTATTCGGTTACTTATGAGCCATTTTGACATTTCCGCATTCTGAGAAATCACGATATCTGCAAAGTCCAGATATTTAATTTCATATTCAGGATCGATTTGCCCAATCCTTCGGATCGAATCTAAATCAATGATCATCATGATGATGCGAATCCCTCTTTTGATTTTCGCACTATAAAGACTGTTGTATACAGCTTTAGCTACGTTAAACAAACTTTCAAAGGAATAAAAACCAAAACCACATCATTAGCGTCTAGTTCTGCAATATATTTTTTGAAGGTTAGGTAATTGTAATAATTTGCATATCGCCTGGAAAGGATTCTCCTGATTCTATATTTCGAATCCATTAAATTGACCTTGTAAAAATTATAGGTATTGGAAGTTGGAATATCTGATTTTATGATTTCGTAAACATCATATTTTGCTTTAAAGCCGGCATGGAAATCTTTATAATATAGATCGTTGATAACGTGGAATCTCAAGTTTTATGTGAACTCGCTAATAAAAGGTTACATGTATTTTAATTATGCAAATGTATTTAAAATAAGCTCATAGAACTGCATAATACCTTATTATTCAAAATTTTACACAACAATAAAATTCATTATTTACGAGATAAAATTATAGAAATTTTCGGAAAGCTAGTGGATTCTAAAATTAAAATTTATCTATTTTAGGTATTTTAGGGTCGATAGCCGTTGGTTGCGTTGGTTAACCTGAGTCGAAAGCAGGAACCGAAGAGTTGTCCCTATCCTTCGACTACTCGGGGACCGGGAATCAAAGGTGGTATCTGCCCTTCGAATGCTTAGGGCCCCCCTTCGGTGGTTTCGGCTCCAATAAGCCGCCGAAGGGCAGCAACAGGCGCTAGCCCGACTTATGCTGCGCTTTCTTATATATTATGCCGTTTTTTTTTCGCTTTTTGATTCTATCAATTTGGAGTTTTTGATAGGGCATCCTTTCAATAATTCTTGGACATCATATTTTGAAACCACGGCTTTTAGGGCTTCTAGGTGTCTTGTATGGTGCATATCAGTGCCTACAAAATCGTACATTCCAGCACGGATCAATGTCAAAGCGCATGTTTTAACATTCTCGCCATAGTACTTGCTGATGGACAACAGGTTCAACTGCAGGTAACAGCCGGCACTTTTTATTTCTTCGAAAATCTTGAAGTTGTTATGGTAGTAATTGTATCGTTCTGGGTGGGCTAGGATGGGTTGGTACCCGCGGTCTTGGATGTCTTTAATAATATTGAAAAGAGCTTTCGACTCCGAAAGGTATGACATCTCGATCAACATATATTTATCGTCGATCAAGCATAACTTGTCGGTTTCTATCCATTGGTCGATCTGGTCATCGATCATATACTCAGCACTGTAGTTGAGCTTGAAGTCGATGGCATTTGACTTGAGGTAATCGTTCAGTTTGCCATGAGCCACCTTGATAGTTTCAGGCGTATTGTTGTGTACACCGGCCATAACATGGGGCGTAGAAACACTGTTGTGAATGCCCAGTTCCTTAAGGCCATTGATCAATTTAATGGATTCCTCCACGTCAGGGCTACCGTCATCGATTCCTGGAAGGATATGATTGTGTATATCCCATCCGACCCAATTCAGTCGATTTTTGTACGAAGGTTCTGCCTTCTTGTTGCCCCCAAATAAATTACTCCAAAATCCCATTTTCTCAATTATTTAGTTGTTTGGTAATAGGTAATATCTGTTTTATTAGATGTTCTGTTTGTCAATAAGGTTTAATTAATACGTCAAAAATGAACCTTATGCTACAAAAATTTTAAATCAGCCCCGAATTATCTTTCTCAAGTTGTTCGTAAACGGCCTTAACATCCTGTGCTCTGTTCCTATCCAAAACCAATACCGCATCATCCGTACTCACTAACATACAGTTAGTTAAGCCTACAAATACAGTATGCTTGTTAGTACCTACAACAATATTGCCATTTTCATCTACAGGATGTCCCTTGCCCTTAAAATATTCGAACAACGAGTCAAATGCCCCCATATCTGACCATTCGAATCTCGCCTGAACCACTTTTATCAAGTCACTTCTTTCCATGACCGCATAGTCAATGCTCTTGGAAGGGATCAGCTTAGAATGTTCTTCATCCAATACCAGGTCCTCAGCGTATTCAAATGCTACTTCCGCTGCATTGTACAGCTTGGGTTCGAACCGCATCAATTCTTCCAGGTAAACACCTGCCTTGAAGCAGAAGATCCCGGAATTCCACAGAAAGTTTCCTTTCTTCAGGAAGTCCCGTGCGGTGTCCTCATTGGGTTTCTCACGAAATGAAAGTACGGTATTTCCTTCGTGCTCGATATATCCGTAACCCGTCTCCGGCCTGGTCGGTACGATACCGAAAGTCGCAATGAATCCCTCTTGCGCGTACATGATGCCCTGGTTGATGGCTTCCCTGTAGTTTTTCATGCCTTCGATCAGGTGATCTGAAGGAGTTACGATCAGAATATCGTCCGGATCGGCATGAAATGCCGCAAATGCAATTGCTGCTGCCGTGTTGCGCGGTGCAGCCTCAGCGATAATATCATAGCTCACGGGCTTTAAATATGGCTCTGCGATAGTCTTGTTCTGGGTCGAGCCCACTAGGATCACTTTGGATGCTATCTCTTGGTTTCTGGCAATGGTTAGCTCAAAAAGAGTTTTTCCCTCGAAGATTGGAAGGTATTGCTTTGGCTTGGATTTGCGTGAAAGGGGCCATAAGCGAGAACCCACCCCCCCAGAAAGTATTACATTAATTATTTTTCCCATAATTATCCTAGTTTTTTCATTTCAATGGCATCATCAACTCTTAGGTACAGCTCTGCTGTCGCCCTAGCGTCTGAAAGTGCATCGTGGTGCTTCAGCTCAACGCCCATCAGCTCACAGCAGATACTCAATTTAGTACGCTCAAACCCCAGTGACCTGTAAATCCTGCTCGTACAGTCCCAAATTGTGTCAAGGCCAAGATCCTCGTAGCAAAGGTCGTAGAATTCCATGGTTTCCTTCAGGACCGAACGGTCCAGAAGTTCATCGTGGGCCACCATATGCTTGCAAACCAAAATGTCCCTGATGCTTGGAAACAACTCAATAAATGTCGGTGCCGAAACCGTATGTTTCGGCTTGATGCCATGGACACGTGAAGTTTGCCACATGTATCTGTTCTGGGGCGGTTGCACCAGACTGTAAAATTCATTGACAATGTCCCCATCAACAACCTCGACAATCCCGACAGCGCAAACGCTGCTGTATTTCGCAGTAGCTAATTCAAAGTCTATAGCGGTAAATGTTTTCGACATCTTTATGTTAAAAAAAATTAGACTCAATAACCATACTTACCTTTCCACCTTTCTCGCAGGGAAATCCTAAGCTTGTCTTCCGCCGGGTTCTTGCCCGGCTCATATAACTTCTCAGAGGCCAGTTCTGAGGGCATATACTCCTGTTCAACGAAGTTCCCTGCATAAACATGGGCATACATATATTCCGTGCCATAGTCCAGTTCCTTCATTAATTTTGTCGGCGCATTCCGCAAATGTAACGGAACCGAAAGGTTGCCGGTCCTCTTCACCATGGCCTGAGCTTTGTTGATCGCCTCGTATGAGGCGTTGCTCTTAGCTGAACAAGCCAGATAGACAACTGTTTGCGACAAAATTATGCGCGACTCCGGCCAACCTATGACATTGACTGCCTGAAAGCAATTGTTCGCCAACAGAAGTGCGTTGGGATTTGCATTCCCAACATCCTCCGAAGCGAGGATCAACAGCCTCCGAGCAATAAATTTTGGATCCTCTCCTCCCTCGATCATCCTTGCCAGCCAATAGACCGCAGCATTAGGGTCAGAACCACGAATGGACTTGATAAATGCTGAGATGATATCATAATGATGCTCGCCTGATTTGTCATATCGAATGCGGTTCTGCTGCACATGTTTGGCTACAAACTCATTAGTGATCTCGTGTTTGCCGTGTGAGGCGGCCTGAGTTACCAGTTCCAAGATGTTAAGCAGCTTCCGGGCATCTCCTCCCGAGAGCTGAAGCAGGGCTTCATATTCCTTGACCTGAACGTTCTCTTCCTTCAAGTATTCATCCTGCGTCAAGGCCTGGTCCACAATCTCTACCAGCTCATCCTTGCTCAGTTCTTTCAGAACATACACCTGACAGCGGGAGAGCAGAGCGGATATAACCTCAAAGGAAGGGTTTTCCGTAGTAGCACCGATCAAAGTCACGGTCCCTCTTTCAACCGCACCCAAACAATGAATCCTGTTGGGATTTAGAAAACCTATGGATCTCATCGATAAACAAGATCGGCTGTTTCCTGATTGAACTGCCGCATCTGTTCTGCTTTTTCGATCACCTCACGGACCTCCTTGACCCCGGATTGTATGGCGCTCAAGCTATAATAGGGGCGGTCCAGGGATTTCGCGATCAAGAGCGCCAGTGTAGTCTTACCTACTCCTGGGGGGTCCCCAGAAGATCATGGACGGAACGGACTTCCGTTCTATGGCATTCCACAGCACGGCACCCTCACCGACAATATGCTGTTGACCAAATATATTCTGTAAGATTATTGGGACGCATCCGCTCAGCCAAAGGTATTTGTGTTGCCATAATTCACAAAGCTATCGAATTTTCATAGTAAAGGCAACGTAAAAAGTATATAGTAATATGAATGTGGCAATATGTCTATGAGCCTTAATAGTTGTTTCTTGTTTCCCCTTACTTATAACTTCCTGCCTATGGCTAACTGTGAAAAAAATCTTTCCTTAGCCACTCCACTAACAGTACGTTAGTACCTTCCACCACCTTTTCAGCATCCTGCAGGATATAAGCAAAAGTGGCGCCAGAAGCCGATCCCAGAGCTCTCCTGGGTTGTCTCAAAGGGTGCCAGAAAAGTATTTCTACTAACAGCGACGGCACTTTTTAACAATGTAGAAAAAAGAAGACCCGGTACTTTCCCTGCACCGGGTCTGAAATAAACTAAATAAATAAAACACTTTCCCGTGCGAGACAATTCCCACCAGATCACCCACCTCATAAATAACAAATATATTCAATGGTATTTCGGTCCCACGGGCAACAATATAGCAATTTTTTGAAGATCCTAAAAAAATGTGGAGATCTCCATGAGATCGGCATCAAAACCAACTCAACTAATTCCTTACCAAACATTACTCCACGGGCAAAAATTTTAAAAGCAACATCTGTATCTAGTGATTCCCTGGCCTGAGGATGTCCCGAATGCACCGAACAATAGGATAAAATCACCCCTACACTCCCTACAGCGAAAGGAAGGTGAACGACCAATCTGGGCAAAGTCTGTCAGGATGACTCCATGCCTGCGCCAAATCTACCAATCAATTGGCTGAAAATCCATTTGAGGAACCGCTCGCCTTTTTGCACACATAAAGTTTGCTTGGTGATTGACACAATAATAACTGCTTAAACCAACAAAAGGAAACATTCAGCCACAAATTATACAGTAGCCATTCACCGCAAAGAGCCAAAGCGAGAACAGGACAGGGCAAGAGCGGCGGGGTTTCGCAGGCCGCAAATGAGCGGAGGGATTGCAGGATTTACATTAATGTCACTTGTGTCTCTCATGTTTCAATTCCTTTAAAACAACAAGAATTTTAATTCTCTTTGGTTGCGAAATAGGAACTGCTTTTCTTGGTCTGTAAATATGTGTTTTACTATTGAAACTGTAACGTGGATTATAAAAAATCGAGGTTATGTTAGCCTATAAACAACTATAGTATTCTATTACTTTATTTGCATTAGGCACTCAAAATATCACAAACAGGGCTTTAATAACAAGTATGCCGTTAATTCACTGGTAATTGATGGGTTGAAATAATCTAAAAGAGACAGCCTGATTTCATTACGCACTATTTTGAAATTAAATACGCCACTTTCGTAATTGCCATTATCCTTGTTGATGTGATTGTGATATAATAGTTTGCTATTGTCATGAAATGCTCCGAACATTTCACCATCCTTAACGTATTTATTTGAATATTAGCAAAAAATCAGGTTTTCTTGTTGGTCTAACACAAACTTTGTTCCAATGGGGAATAACGGATTTTTTTCCGAAGGTGCATCTATAACAAAACATTTGCCGTCGATTCCGAGTTGTGAACTAGTCCCATTACCCATCAGAAATTTGGCCATTCTATAATATGTAAGCAGTTGACCGTTCTATACAGGAATGCTATCAATCTTAAAGGTAAGATAACTTAGGCCCTCGTAAAAACGTTTTGCAAAAAGTGAGGAATGTAGTTCAATGAAAGAGTGTTTATTTCGAACGGCGATACCTTCCAGTTTTTCCATGAGCAATCTGACGTATCCCTTGACCTGGCAGGACGGTTCTACAAACAATCGCTTGACATGCCGCAATTAAAGTTGCCGTCCCAACTATCTTCCCTTCTTCCCTGAGTACTATAATTGGGTGGTCCTTGCTTTCTTGGAGAATATCCTTTTTGCCGAGATAAGAAAGGAAAAAGTCGATGGCCTCCCGTGCATATATACCTTTTATAGCTATGTTCTACAGTGGCACCAATAAATAAATGAAGCTCATTCAGGTCAAGTTCTGAAAAGAACGATAGTTCAATATTTGCATTCGTCATATCTATTTCAATTTATTGTTATTAAGAGATGCTACTTAAATAAACTCCCTTGGAATTGCTTTTTTGCGTTATGCAACGCTTTAAAGAAAATGAATCCATAAACTTTGATGTTCATTCCTACCGCATATCTACATTGGATCTGTTTCGCCCGCTCTTACAAAACCGAACCTTTTTTGTAATAGTCTAATGCTTTTCCATCTGAATTATCGTTCGTTTTTCTAAAATTTCCGGGGTGGAGGGAATAGAAGTCGGCAAACTCATCTTCATCGATCCGGTACAGGGTATTGAGGAAATGGCCATCCGAGGGTCCCTTCCGCCAGAACAGCGGCCTGCCGATATCACATCGGTGCACTTTGCCAGAACTTGGACTGGTACTGAAACAGGACACCTCTTTCATTTTCTTGTCTATTGGTAAACATACAAATATACCCATTTGGGCTTGGCGAAACGAAAAGTATAGACGCACAAGGTATTGAAGAATTTCGGCCAAATAGCGGCCATTTTAATATTTCGAACCAAATCATATTTGCTTCCCATGCCTTTAGTCCAAGATTGTTGGATTAACTCTTTATCTACCAAATCGCTAAGTTCTCAGGTCGCCAGGGTCTTGCCGATATTATTGATATACTGATAAGATGCGTTGGATATTTTTCCATGTTCCTTTATGTGTATATAGCCTTTACCTGTCTTTCATTGATTTCCAACTTATGCAGATATTCTTCCGTATAGATATCTTTAAGGAAAACGACACTAAGTCCCCCTTGATTTTCCTCGATTGCGGGTTCAGGTAGCCCCGCTTCTTTACACCTTTGATAATATCATTGGTACCACGTCCCCAGGCCTCTACATACCCGGCCTTGAAAACACTCAGGCAATATTCCTGTTCAATGATAAAAGGAGTGTTTCTGCTTCAATTCTTCCACGGTCAGTTCTTCCGGAAAGGTCACCGGGTTCCACAAGTGCAGGCGGTCATCATAGACACACAGAAATATCCATGTACTTGAATAATCCTTATGGACAATGGCGTTCACAACTGCCTCACATAGTGCTGGTTCGGGATATCCCAACGGTTCCATACGTTCGAGACCTTTCATACGAGATCGGACGGATAAGATAGCGGTCTTTGAGTTTATCCATCATTTTCGACCATCGTCAATAGGTTGGTCTCGATAATATCCTGAAAAAGAAGGTGGCTCGAGCTCTTGCCAAACCGCCCTACCTTCAAGCTAGTTGTCGGTGAAAGTGCATAGGACTGTTTACCAAAAAGCAATAGGCCGGCATTAGCTCAGTTCGCCGTCTTTGGTAAGCAGGTTCAGTCGTTTCATCAGCAACAGGGTGACTCCTCCTTGGCGGCAGGTGCCGGGATACGGTCCTTTACTGATAGCCTTTTTTAAAAACGACCGTACTGTTTCTGCATCCAGATCATTAGCCGCGGCACCGGGAACGGAGATAGCTTCCCAACTCTTGCCTCTCCTATATTTATTTGTATAATATAATCTAAGTGAAGAAGAGCGAGAGCAGATTTTGCTTTAAATAGCCTTATGGTATATTCAAGAAAAGAGACTGCCTCCTCTTCTTTAAACTTTTTAGAATCTGAACAGAATGCAAGGAATTTGCTCCATTATTATGAGTCTTATAGCCAGTATATCCAATCTGGAAAAAAGATGAAGAAAGGTTTTTCACTTACCTAAACCATATAAGATGAAGGTATTAGTAAGCAGACAGTAGGAATTGATGTTGCACAAAATGAATTAGTTGTATCGCTTGGTAGAATGGATGAACAGATCAGCATAGAAGTCTATGCCTACAAAGTATTTCCCAATACTAAAAAAGGGTTTTCAAGTCTTGTCGCGTGGGTAAATAAACAGACATCAAGTAGACAGAAGTACGGTATGTAATGGAAGCAACAAGGAGTTTACCATGAATCCTTAGCCTACTATCTTTACAGTATTCGAAAACATGTCAGCATCGTTTTGCCAAACAAGATCAGTAATTATGCAAAAACACTTGACATAAAAACCATTACTGATAAGAGCGCTTCACAAGCGATTGCTAGATTTGGTTTGGAAAGGCATTGGAAGTGTGGCAACCTCCTTTAAAATATTTAATGATTTGAGACAGCTTTGTCGGGAACGTGAGCAGCTTGTACATGAGCGTACAATGTTGAAAAATCAACTGCACGCAGAAGGTACTTCTGCAACTTCAAGTGAAAACTCAGTTAATCGAACTAAAAAAGAATAGCTCTTATTGATTTGCAGGAAAAGGAGATTAGATACGAAATTGCTATCCTCATCAAAGGAGATAAAACTCTAGTAGAAAAGATGAAAATAGTATCTTCAATTCCGGGAATAGGAAATCTGACTTCTGTAACAATTATCGCCGAAACTAACGGATTCGAGTTAATAAAGAATAAAAAGACAGTTGGTTAGTTATGCAGGATTAGATGTAAGAGAAAAGACTTCTGGAACTTCAGTGAAATCCAAACCCCGAATATCCAAGCGTGGTAATCGGAATTTAAGGAAAGTAATGCACTTTCCTTCACTGGCTGCAATAAGAACCGATGAAAGGTTTAGAGATATTTTCTTAAGAATAGTTTCAAGGCATGGAATTAAAATGAAAGCTATAGTTGCCATCCAAAGAAAACTGCTGGAACTGACTTTTATCTTATGGAAAAATAATTCCTATTATTAATTCAGAGCACGAGTTTCAAATTATTCCATTTCAGGAAGTATCATTTATAAAAAAGGGGAAGTTTATAAGTCACTCCCCCTGTAATCTGTTTTAAGAGGTTTAGCTTTTAGCTCAAGCCCTGAACTCTTTTTACATTTTATTTATTTGTAATATTTCTTTTTAAGCCACAAGCTTATCTTTACTAATAATATCAGAACGGGAACTTCTACCAATGGTCCAATTACGCCTACAAATGCCTGAGGTGAATGGATTCCGAATACAGCTATGGACACTGGCAATAGCTAGTTCAAAATTGTTTCCTGTGGCGGTGAATGCAATTGCTGCATTTTTGTCGTACGGAACATTCAAAGATTTATTGATAAAGAAGCTTACGAAAAACATTAGTACAAAATAGATGACTAACGGTATAGCGATCGTAATGACATCCATTGGCAACTCTATTATTTTATCACCTTTAAGACTGAACATTAATACTATGGTAAACAATAATGCGTATAATGTAATCGGCGATATTTTGGGTACAAATTTACGGTTATACCATTCTATGCCTTTGGATTTAACAAGTAAGTAACGGCTAAGAAAACAGTCAAGAAAGGGATCCCTAAATAAATCATTACACTTTCAGTCACGTCTTTTATAGATACGCTTACATTGAAACTTGCCAAGCCTAATCTGTTTGGCAGTACATTGATAAACAGCCAAACTAACAAACTATAAGAAAATACCTGAAAGATGCTGTTTAATGCA
This sequence comes from Sphingobacterium daejeonense, assembly GCF_901472535.1. Taxonomy (NCBI): domain Bacteria; kingdom Pseudomonadati; phylum Bacteroidota; class Sphingobacteriia; order Sphingobacteriales; family Sphingobacteriaceae; genus Sphingobacterium; species Sphingobacterium daejeonense. The sequence goes on from NZ_LR590470.1 coordinate 4,446,640, forward strand.
ATTAATAAGGCTGCATATTCTCTGTTACCTTTTGCAAGGTCATTCCATACTATGACCATTGCAATACATCTTGCCAAGCCTATCAATATCAAGCCAATCATATAATCAGGCTCATTTCTTAGAAAAAGAATGGCTAATCCGAACATTAAAATAGGCCCGACAATCCAGTTCAATAATAAAGAAATACTAACAACTTTTTTATCCTTCAATACTATAGGCAGCAATGAATAATCCACCTTTGCCAGTGGCGGGTACATCATCAATATCAAACCTATTGCCAACGGAATATTTGTAGTGCCGACAGATAGTGTATTTGTAACATTTGAAATACCCGGAAAGAAATATCCTAAGCCTAGGCCAAGAGCCATAGCTAGAAATATCCATAAAGTTAGATATCTGTCTAAGAATTTTAGTTTTGGTTGCATCGGCTATTTAGTAATTTTTGAAAAAACATAAAACATTTCCGATGCTATCTGTAAGCTTCTTTCTGAATATATCTTTGTCTGTTCGGAAGTGTTGTCTGAAATTTTAGGATCTCCAAATGTGATGGGAATTCTTTTTTCCGCACCAGCAATAAATGGACATCCACCATCAGCTTGTGAACATGTCATTATAGCTACAAAAGCAGATACTGGATTAAAAGGATTGTCATATTTTTTAGAAAACCCAATTATAGGTTGGGAATTATCACTATATTTTATCGCATAAACAGGATTAGAGCCATCATTTATTTTGAAAATATTAAGTCCCTGATCGGCTAATGTTTCTGCTACTTTTGGAAATAATGCGGTTTCTTCAGTACCTCCTGAATAGCAAATCACATTCTCAATACCGAAATAAGAGGCTGCTACTTGTGCCCAAACCTGTGATAAATGGCTCCTGCGCGAATTATGGGTACAAATGAAATTTATATTTATTTGCTGCTTGCTATTTATTTTCAATTGAATAAAATCAATCAACGGCTGTAAGGTACTTTTACGCTCATCGATATTGATTTTCTCCCATTCTAACTGTTGAATTGTCTCTGATAATATTGGATACATGGATGTTCGATTTAGGGTTTAGCAGCATCCTGAATTTGGAGTGCATGAATTGGATTGATTTGCTGTTAATTTGTAAAGGCTTTTGTTTTGTTTTTCAGAAGGAATTCCACAAACATCCTGAGCCAAGCAAGCAGTCGCTTTATTTTTCAGTACAAATGTATTTCATTGAATCCAAATCGTATTTACCAATAGTATCACTTTGATATTCCACTTCTATCTCCGCATCTTCAATTCCTAATTTATTTTCTGAAAGTTTAATTATACTTAATAGTTTTCCTGGGTTTCAACCTGTGCTCATAATCATTGGCATTCCACAATTGAAAGTTGACTACTTTTTCCTTACGGATTACTCCGCCACAATCAATAAAATTTTTGATTATTTGCCCCACTTCAGTAACGTGAAAGTGTTCAGGAACAAATGTTCCATTTTCTAATTGAAATTCAACATTTTCTAATGCTGATAAAATTTCTTTGATTTCAGATAACTTCATAATACTAACTTTTAAAATGATAAAATAAATAATTAAATAACGCTATATAGCAATATAACGATGTTAAAATGTAAAAAAATTGCCTTAACAGCAATGCTTTACGTTTACATCCTGATTGAAAAAGCCATTAAATTCCTCTTGAAATTGCTTCCATACCTTTTCGTCAATACAATAGCAAACTGATTTTCCTTCAATTGAGCCTTGAATAATTCCTATGGTTTTTAATTCTTTTAAATGTTGTGAAATAGTTGCCTGTGCTAAACCTAATTCCTCAACCAGATCATTACAAATACATGCTTTTTGGTTGATAATATATTGCAGGATTGCTATCCTGGCTGGATGTGCTAAAACTTTAAGAAGCGATGCAAGTTTATTTTGCTCGTCTTTATATATTTCCGTTTTTGTAACTCCCATTTCTAAATTTATTTACATCGCAATATTACGATATTAAATTTAGATACAAAAGATTTTTATTTTTTATTTTGAAAGCTCACTTTTAGACCCTTCAAAATCAACTAAAAAAAGAATACAAAAACTTGGATCATAACACAGAATCTTTTCTTTAGCAACCAGTTATGAAGGGCTGTTCCCTTTAGCTCTTGCTTGGTGCTGCCGTTCGGGTAATGGCATATCCCATGATAGGAAATAGGCACGGTAATCTGGGGTAACGGGATCTCTATATAGTACCTGTTCTCTTTTTCATGCAGGTCGATAACCACCACTAGTCCCAGCAGCTGGAAAATCAACCTGATGTCAGCTTCTCGGTCCATTTCTCGGCACGCCCGGCCAGCAGATCCGGATTGACGATTAGCTTTTACGGACAATTTATTTTGAAACGAAGGTACTGAAAAAACAATTGGGAAACTTATCTGTCTTATGCTCAACGATACTGAACTCTGGTGCTTGGTTCCAAGGACCCACGGGCATCCTTCTTCAGTATTTCAAACATATAACATATCGTATATGGAAACGGAATTTCCCCTAAAGGACCTTATTTTGTACAGGATATCGCAGAACAGGTCCCTGCTTGAGCTCGAGATATTCGGGAATTTCGAAGAGGAGCTACAAAAACTACTCCGCTCCGGAATGATCCAACAAAAACAGCAATGCAAAGATCCCGCCCTTTATCCCTATGAATTCGTTTTGACCGTACGGGGGTCACAGCACCTGTACCGTTAACCGCAAACTATCGACTGAAAAACTTTTGGAGTGGATTTTCATCTAATGCATAGCAACAGTTTATAAGCTGAATTTAACTCAAAAGCGGCTAACTCACGCAGGAACAGGAATCGGAGGGCGATCGGAATATTTACCTTCCGGGCACTCTCCGGGAAAGATAGTCATACAATCCGAAGAAAAGCGATCGTTGGTCTTGGGATTCAACGACAAATATACTTTGATCTTTTCTGAGAATTCCCGGCCTGCGGCATGGCGCCCAAAACCCCTAGATGGCATATCGGTAGGGAATACATGCTCACCAAGTTAAGGTTCCAGGGAGGCCGAAGAAAAAAACAATCTTCACATTATCTTATCAACACTTCGTCCTGTCAGACTGTGCCGATGGGAGCCCTACATCTATCTTGCATAACAGGAGCCAAATTATCCGTCCGCAACATGCTCGGGTTCCCGGGAACACATCCCTAAAGAGGACACTTTCGAGAAGCAATCGAGAAGATTTCCCCAAAATTTTTCCTTTATATTAAATAGAACAAACTGGGGATGCTCCCATTCTTATCCGTAACCAAATCCCGGATTGGGTCATTCCTTGAATGTAATCAATGAAACACTTGCGCATCTCGAACCAAACAAACACCCATACAGTTCTCCCTAATAATTCTCCGGAGACAATAAAATGGACACAGACCAGTTTTCTTTGGGAGCCTCGCTTCGTTTCCTCAACTAATTGGTGTAAAGGACACAATTAATGAAAATTATTTCTTCTGACCGACTACAATTCAAACTAAATAGAGTTTTTTACTGGCTACATATCCATCCAATTATGTAGACAAATAATTTCCATCTTCCACCATTTAAATCATTCTGGAATAACAGAAAAAAACAATGTACACCGTGATTTCCAGCCGTCAAGGCACACGCTAGATAAACAGCCCCGTTCCCCTGGATGGTTTTGACAGAGATCTCTGTAATCCAAGCACCTCCCAAGTGCAAACACTCCCCCATTGAGGCTTCCTATTGTCCCCAAGCGGAACAAGACCGATGACCTGTGGAACTGGTTCAAATAATCCTTGGAAAACCGATTGAATTACCCGACCGCACTTCCATTTCTATTTCATATGCGTCTTGGCGGTTGCTTTTGCATTAAAAACCCTTAATTATCCACTGGGAGTTGATCCTTTAAAATTCTAACTTATTGTCCATTAAAATTTTACGCTACCCATTTGTGCTGTATTTTTTTGCTGGAAAATACCCCCGACAATATATAGCGCGAGATCAACCCTGCGGATTTTACAATCCCCACCTAAGGATTTCCCTACAATATCTGTTAGGTAACTAGGATCGGAAAGAATAACGCTTGCCTGCAGGGTATCTTGATCGCTTTACCAGGGGCTGTTGTAAGAAACCGGGCTCGCTCCCACCACTTTTGGCTTCAATCGGGATATAAATGTCCATACCGTAAGTAATTCCTGTTATGGAGGCCAAGATGGCAAACCTAGCGGGACCGACCACATAACCTTGCCATATTGGCCTCGATGTTCATTAAAGGGAAAATATATTTTTCGGCATTTTCTTAAGAACCTATGCAGTTCTCAAGGCGGTTGAGTTCTATGACCTCTATAAGCTCTGTCGGGCTGCTCCAGGTTGAAAAGGGGCAAAGCCATGACTGCGCTACATGATAAAAATCTCGGCAAGGTTCCATAATGAGCATAGTCCACCATCTTCTGAGCATCTTCTAGCAAATAGGTCAGATTGCCCGAACAGAACCAGAAAACTTGCTGCAGCAAGTAATGTAAACCTGAGTTCCTTAGGATCAGGTATGCAGAATTGCTAACCATAGCATGCCACCGCTAGAGCTCCATCTCCAGAGCTTGTAGCGATCAGCAAACTGGTGTACACATTTCCTGCCATCTGCGAAGCTGCAGGGGTTTATGGTGACCTGAATTTATTGACGGAAGATATCATTTACGAGTTCTTCTAACCTATCCAGATCAAAAGGCTTGCTAAGGTACCCATCAGCAGCAGCCTTTTTTGCCAGTTCTTCTACCTCGCTGTTTGCCGAAACAAGAATGACTGGGATAGACCGAAATCCAGCGTGTCCTTTCAAGAGCTGAGTAGCGGCCACACCACCTATTTCAGGGATCCAATTATCCATTAGTATCAGGTCAGGCTGGTACCTGCCAACTTTTTCCAAAACATCGTGCGAGGTAGTTGAGCGGTTTATTGTATACCCCAAATCCTCCAGGACAATAGAAAAAATTTCCATTACGTGTGGATCGTCGTCAAAGATTAGTATCGTTTTATTTTTCATTCTATTTTTTAAAATTATTAAATCTAAGCTTGCTGAAACATCATTTGCACTTTTGCCAAAGTTTTTCCGGACCTATTCGCTGAAATTGATCGGCAATAGTTGAAAGCACCAAAGTTTCTCTTGGCCCCAGTCCCAGAAAACCGGCATTTTCCAAACTCTCACAGAAGAGTTCCAGTACACGATTCTGCAGGTCCCTATTAAAATATATTAGAACATTCCTGCATAGGATAAGCTGGAAACTGTTGAAGGAGCTGTCAGAAACAAGGTTATGGGTTGAAAAGACCATGCGCGACCGGAGATCGCTGTTGAACTGCACAATGCCGTGGTTGGCAGTATAATGTGCGGACAGACCGACCGTTCCTCCAGATTGAACATAGTTCTGCACAAAATCCCGGACGACTTCCATGGAGAAGACAGCTTTCGAGGCTCGCTCGACCGCGTGGGGATTGAGGTCCGTTGCGTAAATGAGGGAACGTTCCAGAAGACCGCACTCTTTCAGAAGTATCGCCATAGAATAGGCTTCCTCACCCGTAGAACATCCCGCTATCCATACTCTGATGGTGGGGAATGTGGCCAAATAAGGCAGGATCGCCCTCCTCAACTCCAGAAAGTACCCCGGGTCTCGGAACATCGTGGTAAAGGGTACGGTAACCTGCTGTAAGAACGCAGTTACCAAGGAGGGGTCATGTCGAACCCGATCGAATAGATCCCTCAGATCTTGTGCCCTCCAGATCGACAAAATACGCTGTAACCTCCGTTCAAGGGAACCCCTGCTGTAATCCATAAAGTCAAAACCGAATTCCTCGCGGAAACGATGCACAAACCATTCCAATTGACTCACAGGTTCCATATCACTTTCTTGAGATTACGCTCCTGATCTCTTCCAACAGCTCGTCGATGTCAACTGGTTTGGCAACATACCCACTGGCACCGCCCAGAAGGCATCTTTCCCTATCGCCCTTCATAGCTCTTGCAGTAACCGAGATGACCGGAGGATAGACTCTCCCAGAAGGACGATGAAGGCGATCCAAGAACTGGAATCCGTCAAATTCTGGCATCATCATGTCCAGAAGCACCACATCGATTTCCATTTCGGTGTTCAAGAGTTCCAGACCTTCGATTGCACTTTGGCAACCACTTGCTTCTATGCCCCGGCTTTTCAGTGCAGTTCTCAGGGCGAAAATATTTCGGTGGTCGTCGTCAATGATTAGGATTTTCATTTATTAAGTTTGATTAACGTCCAAATAGCCAGACCCTCAACAGGGACACCAATTGGTCTATATCGACAGGTTTAGAAATATAATCGGAAGCTCCTGCTCTCATGCAGCGCTCACGGTCGCCTATCATTGCCTTTGCAGTAACGGCAATAACTGGCAAATCTCGGAATTTTGCCTGGGATCGTATTCTTTCAATTGCCTGGAACCCGTCCATATTGGGCATCATGATATCCATAAGCACAATATCGATACCCGGGGTCTTCTCCAGAATATGACATGCCTCTTGCCCATCCATAGCAGAAACCACCTCAACATTGTATTTTTCCAGAGCTCTGGATATTGAGAAGATGTTCCTGATATCGTCGTCCGCGATCAGAACCTTGCGGTCATGAAGTATTTCGGTGAGTTTTTGGTTGCCTTGAAGGTAAGCTGTTGGAGCATTTTCAGGTTTGCGTTCCACCAAATGCAGGAACAGCTTAACCTCATCAAGGATTCGCTGATAAGAATGCACCGTTTTCACCACGATCGAGTCCGCATATTCTTTTATCCTCATTTCCTCGTGCCCCGAAAGGCTCTTCCCTGTGAACACGATGATGGGAAGTTCCTCCAGCCCACTGTTTCTCTTTATGGTCTCAAGGGTCTCATAGGCTACCTGATCGGGAATTCCCATGTCCAGGATCACGCATTCCACCTTGTCTTCGCTAAGTGCCTTTACGCTCTGTTCCAGAGACCCCTTGATCTCTGTTGAGATATCAAAGCTTTCCAAGAAGTAGGAGAGAGCCTCAGCGTGCTTGGCATTCTCCTCAACAATGAGCACTTTCTTGGGGCCATTCCCCAGTGCCGAATCGATTTTGGAGAAAATGCCCTGAAATCCCTGTTTCTGGAATGGTTTGCGGATGAAATCAATCGCTCCCCGCCTGATGCTCTCATTTTTCTTAGCCTCACCTGCCGACATCATATGCACCGGTATATGTTTTGTGTCGGCATTGGACTTGAGCCCGTCCAAGACTTGCCATCCGTCCATGATCGGCAGTACGATATCCAAAAGAATGGCTTTTGGACCATATTTCCGGGCAGCCCTCAGCACGAGGTCTCCTCTGCCCACAACAATGGCTTTATATCCTGCCTCTCGCGCAAACCCCATCAGGGCAGTGGCAAAGACAGCATCGTCCTCCACGATCAACAGAACCTTGTCCTGAGGTCCAAGATCGCGGCGGTCGTCAGGAACTTCTTCGGGAATGGGGCCTTCAGAGGGCAGTGCGGCATTCCACTCTTCGGGCAACTGGTCTGAATTACTTTCGGCCAGGACCTCCTGGTGATCCCTTTCAAATTCAGGGCCGCCTCCCACGGGCAGCGAGAGTGAAAAGCAGCTGCCCTTTCCCGGTTCGCTCTGTACAGTGATCTCTCCATTTAACAGGCGTGCAATTTCCCGGCTAATGGATAGACCGAGGCCCGTTCCCCCAAAACGGCGACGTGTGGAACCGTCGGCCTGTTGGAACGCCTCGAAAATAAGCTGCAGCTTTTCGTTCGAAATCCCGATCCCGGTATCCCTAACGCTGATCAGGACATTATCTTTCGATCCAACCTGTTTCTCCACTCTCATGGTCACGCTTCCGTTTTCAGTGAATTTAATGGCATTGGAGAGCAAGTTCCTCAGGATCTGCTCCACCCGTAGCCTATCGGTGTTTATGCGAAAGCCGCTGGCCAACAAGTTCTCCACCTGGAAATCGAGCATTTTGTCCTTGGTAATCGGCTTGAACATCTGCCGGAGGTCCTCCAACAGGTCTTCCATGGGAAACTCCTCCCATTCCAGGGTCATCTTTCCTGCCTCTATCTTGGAAAGGTCCAAGATCTCGTCTATCAAATTGAGCAGACCCGTCCCCGAGGACCAGATCACTTGGGCGGATTCTATTTGCTCATCATTGAGATTCCTTTCGTTGTTTTCTGTAAGGACCTTGGAGAGCAAAAGTATAGAATTCAGTGGGGTCCTCAATTCATGCGACATATTAGCCATGAATTCCGATTTATATTTCGTGCTCAGGGCAAGAGCTTCAGCTTTCTCCTGTATTTCCCTGTTTCTGAGGGCGATCATCTTATTTCTTTCTTCCAGGGCCTGCGATCTGTTCTCCAGCTCGCGGTTTGAGATAAGCAGTTCCTCCTGCTGGGACCTGAGCTCCTCTTCGGAAACCCGGAGTTTGTTGGCCTGTGCCTCTAGTTCAGAATTCAGGTTTTCCAGCTCCGCATGCTGCACCTGGAGCTCTTCGGTCTGCGTCTGTGTTTCTTCTAGAAGTTGCTGAACCCTTCCACGGCTTTGGGCAGCGGCAAGCGCTATTCCGATGATCTCACCGAATTCCATCATTACCTGGATCATGTTGTCACTCAGGGCCACTCGAGAGCCGATCTCTATGACACCTAAGCACTGCTTTTGATACAGTACGGGTATAAGGGCAACTTGCTTAATCCGTATCTCTCCTTGTGCAAATGACAAATTGAATTCCTCGGGTAAGATATCGCTCACCACCCTGGGACGCTGGCTCGTGTATACTTCCCCTAGCACCCCCCCGCTTATCGGAAATTCTGAATATGGAAGTTCCTTCAGACCCATGCTGTGGGCAAGCCTGAAAGAATTTCTTTCCACGATATACAAGGCCCCGTTTTCGACCCGCATGTAGTCCACGATGAAATTCAGGCTGAACCGCGAGATATCATCCTGCCCTGGGTTGCCGCTGACTCCAAAATTGAGTTGGGAGAGGCCATTTTTGCGCCAGTCGTTCCACTGGAGAAGTTCGAAGTTTTTCTGGAGCGATTCGGTCATGATCCGCAAGCTTTGGGCGATCGTACCCAGGTCGTCCTTCTGGGAATCGTCGATGGAAACATCATAGTTCCCTTGTGTTACCTGCTGGGCAATACCCCTAATCACGTTCAGGCGTCGTCTCATCTCGTTATCCTTTTCCAGGAGATCGGCCTGCAGCTGCGCCCGACTGTTGTAGTCTGTCCGGAGCTTCCAGAAAAGAACGGAAGTTATAATCAAGGACACAACAGATGCAAATGCTATCAGGACCGTTGTCGTCAATGAGGAGCTCTCAAGCTCTTGGGAGCGCCTTTCGGCCCTGAGTTCCTCTTGCTGCCTTATTGTTCCGATCAGGCTGCGGCAGGAATCCATGATCGACTTTCCCTTTTCCAGAAGATCTGGGCTCAGCGCCGTTGAGCTCCGCTTCTGTTCGATGAGCTCGTCCAATATGTCTAGCCTTTCCGTGGCCAACACTTTAAGTTTTTCCGCGCGTGCATATTGTTCGGCAGTCAGCTCTCCCTTCAGCAGTGCGTCAATTCGCTGAGGGAGCAAGTTGCGGCTCACAGTGTAAGGGGAGAGGAACTTCTCCCTTCCCGTCAGAAGGAATCCTCGCTGCCCTGTCTCAGCATCCTGCAGGTCCATGAGTATCAGCTGGGAATTAATAATATTACCCTGTGCCCTATCCATAAGGGCTTTACTTTCCCGCTGGTCCTTTATGGAAAGGAACATGACCAGGGATGATGCGAACAGGACTGCCATTGAAAAACCGAAACCCAATTGTAGGTTTCTTAGTACTTTTTGTGCCATTATCTATGAATTGGGAGCGTAAAGTAAAAAGTGGACCCCTCTCCTACCTGACTTTTCACACCACATGTCCCACCGTGCTGAACAATAATCTCCTTGCATATGTGCAGCCCGAGGCCCAAGCCCTGGAACCTTGCAGATGCTTCCTGGACGCGATAGAACTTGTCAAAGACGTAGGGGATCTTGTGCTCAGGGATCCCGATCCCATAATCTCGCACTTCTACGGTCAGGAAGTTCTCGCCAAAGCTGGTGTTTATACCGACTAGCTCTGAGTCTGGGGAATATTTAACGGCATTTGAGAGGTAATTGCTCAGCACCTGCTCTATCCTCAGGGGATCCGCCAACACAGGATTGGCTATAGGATCTCCCGTCCTTTCAATTTGCAATCTTCGGTGCGGGTTTGCCATCAGCGTTGACTCCGTGACTTGGTGGATGACATCATCGAGGTCTACTTGCTGCAGGTTTACCTTCAATCCTCCGGTCTCCATTCTGGAAATGTCCAGGAGATCTTGGACCAGAGAGTTTAGTTTTTCGGATTGGTCCTGCACTTTGCGCACATAGCCATATGCCCTGTGGTCGGCAAGGTCTTTCATGGCCCGCAATGCGATCTTCGAGAACGCCATGATGCTCGTCAGGGGAGTCTTGAGCTCATGGCTCGCAACGCTCAGGAATTCATCCTTTTTCTTTTCTAGCTGCTTGCGCTCATCGATATCTGTCATGATTCCCACCCATCTTGTTCCATCGCCTTGCTGGCTTACAGGAACTATCTTTAGGAGATGGTAGCGGTAGCTCTGCGAATTGATCTCCAGGATCCGAACTTCTTTTTCCAAAGGCTGCAGACTTTCCAGGTTTAGTTTCCAGTCCTCGAACACAGCCTGGTCTTTGGGATGGAGGGATGGCCACCTAGATTTATCGGGAGAAAAGCGGAACCACTGTTCGTTGACAAAATCTATATTTCCCTGCGAGTCTGTAGTAAATGCCAACTGAGGCAATGCCTCCAAGGTGACCTTCAATTCCCCAAGTCTGTCAGAGAGCTCATTTTGGGTCCGTTTCCGATATTGGATCTCCTTTCGAAGATCGTCCTGCATTCTTTTAAGTTCCGACGTCTGTTCATATAGTCGATAAAAGGTCTTAACCTTGAGCAGAAGGATGTCCGGGTCAACGGGCTTGGTGATGTAATCTATCCCACCAGACTCATATCCTTTGGTGATGTACTGTTTTTCGCGGTTCACCGCAGAGAGGAAAATAATGGGAATGTCCTTGGTCTTTTTTATCCCCGAAAGGGTTTCTGCAACCTCATACCCATCCATGTCCGGCATCTGTACGTCTAGAATAATCAGCGCATAGTCCATCTTAATGCACTTTTTCAAGGCTTCTTCCCCAGAGAGGGCAGAATCGGTCTGGAAGCCCTTAATTTGCAACGTCCTTTCAAGAGAAAAGATATTCTCCTGCTTGTCGTCAACGATTAGAATCATTTATCAGAAAATTTAATGGGAAGTGGCGGGCACGATAACCCGTTCACCCCCGTAGGTAGATCAATTGGCTAAATTATTAAAAAAAGTTAGAAAAAAAATGCTTTTGGAAGGTTTAAAATAGCAGCAATATAGATTTTGCATCGATGCGAATCTTGCGACCCAATTAATTGGCTTCATTCATTTGGGTGCCCATAAGGTAAGCTCCAGTGGACATTGGAAGTGATTTACGTTTCTTAAGGGCCGGGACAAGACACAAACCCGAACAACTAAATGGGCTGGAACATACCAACTGTTCCTTTTTATACAGGTAAATGAGCCATGAATAGAAGCTGAGGTTTTTGCAAGAAAAAGGGGATAGTTATCTGTGTAAGTGATGGGCCGAAAAGTGGAGGCAATCCATCAAAGGTCAAATATTCCCCGTTGTTTCCTAACTTGGCCGGGGAATATCTAATCAGCCTTCACGGCTTTAAGTCACGGTAGGTTGATAGTTTCTTCTGCAACAATTTCCTTGCCGTATGTATGCGGGTCTTCACTGTGCCCTCTGGAACATTAAAGTGCTCCGCGATTTCATAATACTTATAGCCTTCGAAATGCATGATAAATGCACTTAAGTATTTTTCAGGTATTGTTTTCATCGCAGCATCGAGGTCTTCCATGGCAAACCTGTTTTCCCCCTTGTTCTTTGCTGAGCTCAGGTTTGGGTCGTTTATCGAAAGGGAACTATTCTTATGATTTTCGGCAAGTTTCTTTTTGCGGCAGTCGTTCAAAAAACAGCTTCTCATTATGGTGTATATCCATCCCAAAATATTGGAGCCTTTTGAATAGCTATCCTGATAGCGCAAAACTTTTAACAGCGTGTTCTGCAGAAGATCCTCGGCCTCATTTTCGTCCTTGGTAAACCTGTTGGCATACTTCAATAGAGTATCCGAATGAACCCACACTTCTTTATTTATAAAATCTTTGTCCATTGTTAAACTATTATGTGAAAAACTACGTTTGTGTCCTGCGCAAAGACGGTCCTGATTTAATTAGACTGGTTTAAACCTCGCGTTTCAGAACCAGTCTAATAAATTCTTAATGGTTGTATATCTACAATTAAACAATGAACATGCCAAATCAAGAGAAAGGGTAGGAGCTAAATACTTGTTTGTAAACAATTAATTCCGAGGTTTACCCGTATTATTACGGAACCATATTTCTCCTTTGCCTTATTCTTTATCTTGATCATCGTAAGATGAATCGGGGTTGCAGCTTTCCCGAATTTGTATCCCTAAAGACCTAACAGTCTCAAAACCCCCAAAAAAAAAAAACCACTCATAAACATATTTCAAAGGCATGGTCGTGAAATGGCAGTTAGCCAAAGGAAAGCCGACCCTTCCATTCATCCATGGATACTGATAAATGAAGTTTACTTCTAATTTGTTTTGTCATTGGACCGTGTGCTCAACCATAAAAATCGCTCCGTTCCCGGAATTAATTTAAACCAATTGCACTCAAGGCTCCTCGCAGGAATGGTTATTTATATCTGTAATTCCATGAATCGTAGATTCCTCTCTACAAATTTTGCTCCTATGCCATCATTTTTTAAATTTTCGCACAATTTTTCCTTAATTGGAAATGATTTGCTTTTAGTCGGATTGTTTTTTTCCATTTGCTGGGAGATGAAAGTACCCTGAAATATATCGTTGTGAGTGAATCAGAACTTTCGCCTCTCATTAAAGCCAAACGGAAATTGAAGAAACTTGCCACATTTCTGATTATCAAAGATGAGAGAAATTTTAAATCGTATTAAGTATGCTTGAGCGAAAGACCAAAGAAATTTATGAAGAGGTGATCAATTCTGTTCAAAAATTCTCTAGGATCTACATTCATGAACGTGAAGAGGAAGATTTCTCTGACCCGAACACAATAATAATCTTCGATATAATTAAGATTCTGGCCCCAGTACTTAGCGCATTGCTGGCATGGAATATTTGATGAAAAGTTTAATCTCCACTTTTAAAGAGCTTAAAAGATTGAATTTGTTCCGTATGAATTTTGATAGAACATTCATTGTGAAATGAACACAAGCTATATGTCAAAATTACCAACAATAAATAATAAACCGGGGCAAGTGGGTTCTCCGATCTATTCCCCATGCACTTCACTTCAACAATCACTCACTTTGGTCTGCCATGATTGTAATTGCCCTAAAGGAACTTCCCATCACCTGATCATTCTTTAGGACGATATCGTGCCCGCGGACCTAGCAATGCTATGCACAAATAGAGTCAAAGAAATCAGAAACAGAGTGAACTCAGACCCTGCGAGACAACCTCTATCGAACTCAACAGGAAAATTCCATTAGATAATAGCTAATTGCTATCGTAATTATCCTGCAGCATTAGAAACAGATTGCACTGCAAATTTTACAATAATAGAATTAAAGATCCAAACGCAACATTAACTATTTTAAGGCGATCGAAATTACAGCTCCGAGCTATAAGATATATATTTTGGCCTGTATAGGATCGGTTCACCCATTATTGTCCTCCCTTACCGTTAATCATGTGACCAAATCACTTTTACGTTTTAAGGTGCAGATAAAAAACCCATGGGGGTCTTAAAACATGAATGATTGCAGAAAAAATCGACTACTATGAATCCAGGCTGCTCGGCAGATCAGCGGGCATGCTTATTTGAACGGTGACATCACCTTTCGGGCGGTATTGAGTTCCCTTATAAAAATTACCGCCGAAAAAGAAAGATCAACAATAATGGGCTCTTCCCTATTGGATATGTGACACACACAAGGGCTTATCGAGGGATTTCCAGATCATTGTTTGTGTATACCATTAAAAATAACATCTTGATTTCATCCTGGCCAGATGATCTTCCCTTATTCTAATACAAAAAGAAAGGATTGAATTTGATGCCCTATGCAGTTTCCAGCCCATTTTTATCTCACATGAATACAAAAAAATAAACATTTTCAAAATCATTATTTACACTAAATGTTCAATCACCTATCATTTAAGCGCGATTTAAGCTAAAAACTCTTGCAAATAATTTCTTACACATGTATCAAATTTTAATGAGATGTTAGCAACTGGCAGTAAGAATCGAAAAATAGCATTTCTTTCCGAATTTTATGAAAAAAGATATAGTGAACGAAACTATAAATTTAGAGCAAATGACGTCAGCGCCTCGCTAAGCCCACGTGTTCTGGAAAAGTTATTAATTGAATTGACTTTATACACGAATTTCAGGATCATGAAATTTCAGGAGGGAGACGGTGGTTATTTTATAATTTGCAAAATTTGAGGAAACATCGGCAGTCCCCAATGTTTTTCTTCGGGATTCAATTGCGGTTTGCAGTGAGATCGCGACCTTATTACCGAATAGCTCTCTTTTTCTCTGAAAAAATAACGCATCTGCCCACAATTTCTCATTACACTCCTTGCTCCTGGCAGGGGTCCCTTCAATATCCGATGTTAGCAGAAAGCTTTTCTCAGCTAAGAAGAAAAAGGAGAACCCTTGAAATATTCGTTGGGCACTATAATTGGACTTCAAGAATGGTTATCTTGACCTGTGTTGTGAAAATGTGCCTAAATGTTTTTCCGGTGAATGCAAACCTTTCCGTGCGCGAGCTGTTCTTTTGACAGAATTTTATTCACACAGCTAAATTCTCAATATAGTATATAGGAAAAAGCCACTAAGAGTGGCTTTTTCCCATAATAGGACGTTTTAGTGGATTAATACGTTCTTTATTGGTCAGTTAAACTATAATTAACCTAAAAATTAAATCGTATTAATCCTTTTTGTATCTAACTTCGCGCCCTCAGGTATTATCAATTTTTCGGCTGAGTAGCCGAATCGAAATACTGTACAAACAAATCGAGCAACGGGTCTACCTGCACCACCATAAGAGAGATCTTTAGAATTTAACATATTTTAATGATTTATAGGTCTCATGAACCTCAATGGACTGCCCAATTTTTGGAAATAATTCGATACTTTTGAAAAAAAATGAATTGCGAATGATTGATAAAGTGCGTGTTGTATTTGCAGTAGCTTTAGTTATTACAACATTTAACATAAGGGCGCAGAACAGTGATAAACCATATGATCCTTCGGGATTTATTACAAAATACGACAGCACTTTCGCAGGGATCGGCCCTAAAGTATATGTACTGCCGGGCACCGAGGACAAAAGAGGAAGAACTGGTAGATTCCTACAAAGAGAAAAAGGATTCTCTGATTCGATTGCCAGAAAGCTGGATTATCAGAATATTATTGAAGACTTTAAGCCTACTTCCAATGCAGGTTATATAAAACAGAATTTCAACCCTTTCCCCAGCAATGAACAGGACTGGAATGCCCTGTTGACTAAGCTCGAACAGAACAGAAATCTTCCGTGGGCCGCTGGATTGGCCAATGAATATGCGCTGCAACTGCTGAAGCTAGGCGAAATCGGCAAGTCTATCGCTATCTTGATTCGCGGTTTGAATTTGGCGAAGTCGGCAAATACGGGCGAGAAATTCGCCTTGGAGCATAACCTCGCGAATGCTTACCTATACAACGGTAACATTTCCGACGCTTCCGCAATGCAGGAAACATTCCTACAGTCCGCCGTCTCTAGCAGAGCGCAAGTAGACCAAGCAAATACATTGGTGAGAATTGCAATGGTACAAGCCTACCAGAAAAATTTCAAAGCAGCTGAAAACACTATCATCAGACGCGCATTCCCCATCTTCAACAAAACAAAAAATCATATTGGCAAGGTTAATGCTCAAATCAGATTGGCGAAAATATACCAATTGCAGAACAAGCATACCGAAGCACAATGGTTCCTTATTCAAGCTAGAGACTTGGCAACTCTAAGAAGAGTAGACAACCAACTCCCCGAAATTGAATATATGCTCGCATTTTCAAAATATGTACAGCAAAACTATTCCGTTGCGCAGCGAGAGTTTGAAAAAGCAAGATCATTGGCAGATGAAGAAAAGAACAAAGTCCTGCAATTGGCAATACACGACAAACTCGGCGACATCTACCTCATGCAAGGAAACTTTGAAGACGCAGAACGAGAACTGTCGGATTATTGGAGACTTAGAAACGAACTTTTCAGATCAAAACAGGTCGATTTATAGAAAATAATAACTCCGCGTTAAGGAAAAGTTAATAAACCCTAAATAAACTGTTTTTTGACAATTTGAAATGAATATTTTACGTTGTCACTCATATATTGATTTAATTTTTAACTAAATTTAGCGGTTAGAAATTTCCCAGCTCTAAATAATGCTGGGGTATACTGATAATAAAACTTAATGAACAATTTCAAGAATTATACTTATATGTTTAAACATCTCATTTTCTGTCTTGCGTTGATCTCAGTTGTTGCTTGTGGAGCTAAACCACGCGTAAACCTGGATCAAGATGGCTTGGAGCTTAAACCAACGACGCAACACGAAATAATCGCAAAAGAAGTTGCCAATTTATTGGAGAACTTCAGTTATAAAAAAGTACCAATGGGAGATTCACTCTCGAATATTGTTTTCAACAATCTTCTTGAAGGTATCGACCAAGGCAAAAACTACATGTTGCAATCCGACATAGACGATTTCCAACAGTTTAAAAACACATTGAGCCAAGACTTCAGGGAAGGTGATCTTTCCAGTGCATTCTATATCTTCAATAAATATACTAACAGATATTTGCAGGCCATGAACTATGCCCTGGAACAAATCGATGCTCCTCATGACTTCAACAAAGACGAAACATACACAAGCTTCCGTGAAAAAGAAAATTGGTTCAAATCAGACGCTGAATTAAAAGATCAATGGAGAAAACGTGTAAAATACGATTTGTTGAATCTTCGCCTTACTGCGGGTGATTCAGCAAAGGTAGATATCGAAAAAAATAAAGAGACATTGCGCAGCAGGTACAACAACTTGATTTCTCAAGCAAAGAAAACCAATTCCAACGATGCCTTTCAAATGATCATGACATCTCTGACAGATGCTGTAGATCCACATACAACTTATTACAACCCATCATTTGCTCAGGCTTTCAATGAAAGCATGTCCAATACCTTAGAGGGTATCGGCGCACAGCTTCAGATGGAAAATGAAATGGTAACCATCAAACAGATCATCGCTGGTGGCCCGGCATTCAAGGACAAAACATTGCATATCAACGACCGCATCGTAGGTGTTGCCCAAGGTGACAACGGTGAATTCGAAGATATCATCGGATGGAGACTGGACGCTGCAGTAGCTAAAATTAAAGGTAAGAAAGGAACGGTCGTAAGATTAAAAATCCTTCCTGCTGGTGCTGAGCTTTCTGCTGCTCCAAAAATCGTAAAACTTACACGCGAGAAAATAATCTTGGCCGAAGAGTCCGCAAAAAGAGAAACTAAGGTGATAAAAGGTGAAGATGGAAAAGAATACAAAATCGGTATTATCAACCTTCCTAAGTTCTACATTGACTTTGAAGCGGTACGCCGTGGCGACAAAGACTATAAGAGTACCACAAGAGACGTGAGGTTATTGTTGGACAGCTTGAAACAAGACGGAGTTGACGCTGTATTGATGGACTTAAGAAACAATGGCGGTGGTTCTCTACAAGAGGCGATCGAATTGACAGGTCTATTTGTAGATCAAGGTCCTGTAGTACAAGTAAGAGATACTAGGAACCGTGTTCAGGTAGACAGCGACCAAGAGGTCGGATTGGTATGGGAAGGACCATTTGGTGTTATCATCAATAGGTTCTCTGCCTCCGCATCTGAAATTTTCGCTGGTGCAATCCAAGACTATGGCCGTGGAATCATATTGGGTTCTACAAGTTATGGTAAAGGAACGGTACAGAACGCCGTTGATATGTCACGCTTTATCAGCGCGACCAACAAACTGTTGATCAAAGCAGCTGGTGAATCAGATCCTGATACTCCAAACGGTGCTCCAGAATTCGGACAGATCAATATTACTATGGGTAAGTTCTACCGTATAAACGGTAGCAGTACCCAACATAAAGGCGTTACTCCTGATGTGACATTCCCAACTCAATACTCAGCAGAAAAATTCGGCGAAAGCTCAGAACCTTCTGCATTGCCTTGGGATCAGATCAAGCCTACAAAATTTGCTAAGATCGGTGACCTTAAGCCTATCAGCACACAGCTTGAAGAAATACACAAAAAACGTATGGAGAAATCTCCTGCTTACACCTTCCTATTGGAGGACATCGCAGAATTCAATAAAAATGAAACAATGCCTTCAATCTCCCTGAACGAAGCAAAATTGAAAGCAGAACGAGAAAAAAGCAGAATTAAACAACGCGAACGCATTAACAAACAATTGGCGTTCCAAGGTGAACCTCTCTGGAAAGAAGGTCAACCACAACCAAAAATCGATTACGACTTTGTCCTTGAAGAAAGCGCAAATGTATTGACCGATTATATTAGGTTGAATAAGAAATAGACAGTAGATATTAGACATTAGACACTAAATAGTTTATTAATATGCAAAAAGGTCTGAAGCGCAAGCTTCAGACCTTTTTGATTTATTATGCTTTAGCTTGCGACCACTGCTAGCGCAAGTCTCTGACTTGTGTTATCAATAACCCACCCCTGATCTTCTAGGCTGGCGTATTGCTGGCCAAGTCGCAGGCTGACCATTGCGGTCTGCTGGAAGCACCCTTTTCTCGCGATCCACCAACTTCGGTTCTTCAGTAGCTTTGTACGTCAATACCGCCGTTAAAATAACGTTCGACAATAGATCGTCGAAAACTAATTTATCATAGGTGTCCAAGTTGGTATGCCAGGTATTGCTGAAATAGCCCCATGACAGGGAGCTCAGCATAAACCCCGGTACACCCGCCGCAACAAATGAGGCATGGTCCGAACCACCACCACCCGGTGAACCCGGAAACTCTGTTTTTAAATCTTTTGTAATTTCATTCGGAACGGCCGCCAACCACCTTCCCATAAAATCATAGGAATGCACAAAGCCCGATCCGTTGATATTGGCTACCCGACCTGTACCGTTATCCAAATTGAAAACCGCTTGCGTTTTTTCGACAATCTCAGGGTTGTCAAGCACAAACGCCCGAGATCCGTTCAGACCTTGCTCCTCACTACCCCAAAGGCCAATGATAATACTGCGCTTAGGATTAGGAAGTACTTTATTGAGTACCCGCGCTACTTCCATCATGGCAATGGTACCAGTACCGTTGTCGGTAGCACCTGAACCCCCTTCCCAGGAATCCAAATGGGCAGACAGGATTACATATTCATCCGGAAACTCCGTCCCTTTGATTTCAGCAATCGTATTGAAAGAAGGGACATTGCCCAAGTGCTTCGATGAAGTTTCCACCTTGATCTTCGGCTTATATCCTTTTTCTGCCAACCGATAAAGAATACCATAGTCTTCCAGGGATATATCCAATGACGGCGCTTTATACGATCTTGCCCCAAATATCTTGTTGGCACCGAACTCGCCTGACCAGTAGCTGCTCAAGATGCCCACCGCTCCTGCATCCTCCAATACGGTAGGAATTGAATATGGTGCTAGCCCGGTTACTTTAATCCTATTGTTCCAGGCAGCAGAGAGGGAATCTCTGTTTTTGTTCATCTTTTCGATGGACTCAGGGGTGCCATATTCCTTCCAATTGGCATCTGGTCGACCTGTTGGTTGCGGCATCGAAATCATCACGTACTTGCCTTTTACCTGTGGCAACCATGCTCTGAATGCCAGCGAATCCTTCACGTCAGCCAAAGGTATGACCTCGGCTTCAATAGCTTTCCCATTTGTGGTAGGACTCCATGCCAATTGCGTACCGGCCAATGACTTCTGGCGTGGGTAGGTCATATCGATATGCGAAATCCCGCGTTCCAACCGTGCCACTCACCGAACTGCTGATTCTTGGCAGGTATCCCCCATTTCTCAAAAGTCTGCAGTGCCCACTCGTTTGCTTTTGTCATCTGCGGTGTGCCGACCAAGCGCGGACCAACAACATCCAACAACTCAAAAGCAAGTCGCTCCAATTCAGAATTGTCCTTTGCTTCCTTTACGATCTGTTCAACGATGGGATCCAACTTTTGGGCTGCCCGACCGGGAAAACGCTGCGCCTGCAAATCAGTGCTAAAACCGCATGCAAGCACTAAAATTGCCATTCTACCGAAATAAGTAATACTTAGATTATTGAATTTCATGTGTATTTTTTGGGTTAAATATTAGGTATTACCCTAAGGTCGACAATTTTTGGGAATTATAAAAAGAGAAATAGCCTTTACGGGTAATCTCATCGTCGAAAAACCAACACATAAATCTAAGCCTTTAGATATGATGAATGGTGAGATACAACCAAACTAGCATCTTCAGCTGAGCTAGCTCAAGTCTTGCGCGTTTGCTAGGGCAATGGCCTGACTTGGGCTAATAACACAAATTCTTTACCATTTCATGGCATGGGATGTTACTTTTGAAGCGCAAAAGTAAACAAAACGCTCGCTCATTTAAGGTGGCTTGTCGCGCAAATCCCTCGCTCATGAATAAAATGCTTATTGCCGAGGATGCCGTTCTAATCAATTATCTCTTTTTTGGAGATAATTGATTGAAAGCATCCAAGGTCAATCCCAACGCACAATGGCCGCGGCATTTTATCCATTCTTCCGCCACTGAAAATGAGCGAGGCTTCGTCTACTGACTTGCACTGAAAACATGACTATGTCATTTAACCCAAACCAAACCTATAGGAGTGCTCCGCCGTGGCGGGTGTCCCCACCTGCCATTTAAAACATATCACGCCATACAACCCCAGAGGGCAATGTCATTAAGTTAAGAAAAAAAGAAGGCCATAAATCACGTAAATGTTTAATTTTGAATTCACTACTAAACAAATCTAAACAACCGCGTTTATGGCCGATGTAAAAATAGCACTTAAAATCGTCTCAGACCTAAAAAATTTTATTTCTATCTGTTTAACAGATCCTCTGCTGCTCAATCTTTTCAGGAATTCCAAAACCCATTTCACCCGGGACCGGAAGCTCAATTTCGAGAGATTGGTCCTGCTGATCGCCAAGATGTGCAAGCGGACCCTCTCTGTCGAACTGGAAGGTTTCTTTGGTGAGCTGGGCAAGAAGATCAGTTGCTCGGTGAGTGCCTTTTCCCAGCAGAGGAGCAAGCTGAGCCCCCTTTTCTTCCTGGTCTGGAACCGGGTGCTCTGCGAGAGCTTCCTGCGCCATGCACCGGGGGATACCAGGAGATGGATGGGCTATCGCCTGATCGCAGTTGACGGCTCCAACCTTGCCCTGGTGAACACACCTTCCCTGCAGGCCAACTTTGGCGGCCAGAGCAACCAGAACTCGAGCTTCGTGCAGGCAAAGACCTTCTATCACTACGATGTGCTGAACGACCTGGTGACCCATGCCTGCATAGCCCCATACCGGACCAGCGAGCTGACCCTGGCCTCCCATTGGATCGAGGAACTGCCCGTGGACTCCATTGCCATCTATGACAGGTACTATTCAACGTTCAAGATGTTCGCGCTCCATAGCTGGCAGGAGAGCGAGCGCAAGTTCGTGATCAGGGCGAAGGATTCGCTAGAGTTTGTCAAGAGGTTCCTGAAGACGGGAAAGGTTTCCCAGGTCATCGAGCTTGCCCCAACCCAGGCCTCCATCAGCGGCCTGCGCCAGAGCGGGTTCGCCACGGACAGCTCAACAAGGATCCGCATACGCTTGGTCAGGGTAGAACTGCAGTCGACCACGGAGGTGATCGCGACCAACCTATGGCAGGAAGAGGGGTTTGAAAACGATATGTTCGGGGACCTGTACTTCAGGCGCTGGGGAGTGGAGACGAACATCTCCAAACTGAAGAATACCATGCAGATGGAATCCTTCAGCGGGCTGACGGTGGAATCCGTCGAGCAGGATTTCTATGCAACGGTGATGATGTCAAACCTGCATTCGATACTGATCAGGGATGCCCAGGTCCAGCTCGACCGCGATACATCCACGAAAAAGTACCCCCAAAAGGTCAACGGGAACAAATCCTTCGGAAAATTAAAGGAAAACCTGATAGCCATCTTTTTCAAAAACAGGGAAAGGGAAATCCTCAGGGAGCTCACGGCCTATTTCCTCAAGGACACATTGCCCATTCGAAAGGGAAGATCGTTCCCAAGGCAGCTTAAGACCTCGAATAAAAAGTGCAAGCACAGGACCTACACAAACTACAAACCGGCATGATAAAATCCTTAACTTAATGACATTGCCCAGAGGGGTGAAACTATTATAGAATTGATTACGTGTTGCTACACAACCCTGTAGGGGTGTAACTATCAATTGCTGATTGAAACCAAACGTTCAAAACGACAAAGCCGTGGTCGGTGAGGAAACCGACCACGGCTTCGATACTCGGTTCCTACACAGCTAGCGCAAGTCTTGCGCGTTGGATTTGCGTGCAGGCCTGACTTACGTTTATCTCCAATCTTTATACTGGTTGATCAAGCCATTTGTAGATGAATCATGAGATTCGACCGGCGCATTATTCTCCAACTCCGGCAATATCTTGTTTGCCAATTGCTTTCCTAACTCAACGCCCCATTGGTCGAAGCTGAAGATATTCCATATAATTCCTTGAACAAAGATCTTGTGCTCATAGATAGCAATTAGGGATCCCAAGGTCTTTGGAGTAATTTCTTTGATCAGAAATGAATTTGTCGGTCTATTTCCTTCAAAAACTTTAAATGGCGCAAGCTCCTTGATCTCTGATTCTGACTTTCCTGCTTTTTTAAGTTCCGCAACCACTTCTTCCTCAGATTTCCCATTCATTAACGCTTCTGTCTGTGCAAAGAAGTTCGAAAGCAACATCTGGTGATGCCTACCTAATGGATTATGGGAAATTGCTGGAGCAATAAAATCACAAGGAATCAATTTCGTGCCTTGGTGAATCAATTGATAAAAGGCATGCTGACCATTTGTTCCCGGTTCGCCCCAGATAATAGGTCCGGTTTCATACTCCACACGCTTGCCGTTTCTATCAATATACTTTCCATTGCTCTCCATATCTCCTTGTTGGAAGTACGCAGCAAAACGATGTAAATATTGATCATAAGGCAATATGGCGTTGCTTTCAGCTTCAAAGAAGTTATTGTACCAAATACCTAAAAGTGCTAGGATAACAGGGATATTTTCTTCAAACTCCGTATTTCTGAAATGCTCATCAGCTTCATAAGCACCTGTCAACAACTGCTTGAAGTTATCAAAACCTACTGCTAGGCAGATCGACAGACCGATTGCAGACCATAATGAATATCTTCCCCCTACCCAATCCCAAAACTCAAACATATTCTTGGTATCGATTCCAAATGCTGACACTCCAGACTCATTGGTACTCAATGCAGCAAAGTGTTTCGCAACATCTGCCTCTTTTGCACCGGCCTTCAAGAACCATTCCTTTGCTGAATTGGCATTGGCCATCGTCTCTTGGGTGGTAAATGTTTTGGAAGCTATCAGGAACAGCGTGGTTTCAGGATCTAAATCCTTCAGCGTCTCTGCAATTTGTGTTGCGTCTACATTGGAAACAAAATGCATGTTCAGTCGCGTTTTATAGGACTTTAATGCTTCGGTGACCATCACTGGCCCTAAATCAGAACCACCAATACCGATATTCACAACATCGGTGATCTCTTTTCCAGTATATCCTTTCCATGCTCCGGAGATAACACGATCAGAAAAGTCTTTCATTCTTTCCAATACCGCATTAATCTCTGGCATAACATCTTTACCATCCGTCAACACCGGATTACCCGACTGATTCCTCAGGGCGGTATGCAGTACTGCACGGCCTTCGGTTTCATTAATTTTTTCGCCATTGAACATGGCCTCAATTGCATCTTTCAACTGACACTCACGTGCAAGCTGAATCAATAAAGCCATTGTTTCTTCGTTGATCCTGTTCTTGGAGTAATCCAAGAGGATATCGCATAGATAGACTGAAAATTTACCGAACCTCTCCGGATCAGCAGCAAAAAGCTCCTTGATGGTAGATTCATTTATGGTAATGAAATGATCGGCTAAATATTTGAATGCTTGGGTTGTTGTAAAATCAATTTTTGGTAACATAAATTATTGCTTTTGCTCAAATATAAGGATTACAGCCTAATCAATCCTCAATTTTATGTTATCTTTGTTTTTATGACCAAAGAACAAATTCAAGACTTGAGGGATAGAGTAACATCCCTGAGGAGGCATCTTTGACATTGATGTCAAAAAAGAAGAAATAAAGCGCGAAACCCAGATTACTCTACAGCCAGATTTTTGGGATGACCCCAAAGCTGCAGAAAAGGTATTACATTCCATCAAGAACCATAAGGTATGGACCGATCAGTTTGATGAGGTGGACGCTTCTGTTGAAGACACTGGCATTATTTTCGAATTCTATCAAGCAGGTGATGCCAGCGAAAAGGAGCTCGAAGAACAATATCAAACCGCTCTTGCAGAAATTGAAGAGTTGGAATTCAAGAATATGCTCAGCGCGGAGGAAGACCAACTGGATGCGATCCTACAGATTACTGCAGGTGCTGGAGGAACGGAGTCCTGTGATTGGGCGGCCATGTTGATGCGTATGTATATTATGTGGGGTGAAAAACACGGCTGTAAAGTTACAGAGCAAGATTATCAGGAAGGAGATGTAGCCGGAATCAAAACCGTAACCCTGCAATTTTCCGGAAACTTCTCTTACGGTTACCTAAAAGGTGAAAATGGTGTACATCGTTTGGTTAGGATCTCACCGTTCGACTCCAATGCTAAAAGACATACTTCCTTTGCATCCGTTTATGTTTACCCATTAGTGGACGACAATATCGAGATTGAAGTTAAAGATTCTGAAATTGAGTGGGATACTTTCCGTTCAGGTGGTGCTGGTGGACAGAACGTGAATAAAGTTGAAACGGCGGTTAGATTGCACCATAAACCTACCGGTATTATCATCAAGAACCAGGAGTCTAGGTCACAGCTGCAGAACAAAGAGAATGCCTTGCGTTTACTGAAATCTCAACTTTACGAAATCGAAATGCGCAAGCGCCAAGAAGCAACCGCAGCCATCGAAGGTTCCAAAAAGAAAATTGAGTGGGGATCCCAAATCAGAAACTACGTCCTACACCCTTATAAACTAATCAAAGACCTCCGCACAAACACGGAAACATCAAATACACAAGCCGTCCTCGATGGTGACCTCGATGAATTCCTGAAATCTTACTTGATGGAGTTTGGGGGCTAAGGGATAGACATAAGACAATAGACATAAGACAATAGACTCGGTATGGCTTACCAAACGTCTTAATACTTGGAAGGTTTTTTACCATAATCAAGAATAAAAAAAACCGATAAACTATATCGGTTCTTATGTCTATTGTCTAAAACGCATTTTTCCACATCATACTTTCTACGGGGCGGATTGTTTTGTTATTATATTTTGCGTTTCCTTTGCTGTTGTACATGGTTTCGATATCACCTTCAACTACGAAGTAGATCAATTGACCTATTGGCATACCTGCGTATACACGAACTGGTTGCGCTACGGAGATTTCTAGTGTCCAGGTATTGCAGAAACCGACATCACCTTTTCCTGCTGTGGCGTGGATATCGATCCCTAAGCGGCCGGTGCTTGACTTTCCTTCCAAGAAAGGAACATGACCATGGCTCTCTGTATATTCCAGGGTAACCCCTAGGTAAAGCGTTCCGGGCTGAAGGATATAACCTTCGGCAGGTATTTCAAAATGTTGGATCTCATTGTGCTTCTTGGCATCTAGCACCTCATCTTTATAAGTGGCCAAGTATTTACCTAAATGTACATCGTAGGAATTTGTACCTAAGCATTTCCTGTCGAAAGGTTCAATAACGATCATCCCCTTGTCGATTTCCTCTAAAATTCTCTTGTCTGATAATATCATATTCTGGAGCTAAACATCTGCGAGTTAGCAGGATTCAAAAATACATAAAATTAATGGATAGACAACCTGGAATTAAACATCTCATTTTTCACCCAATACCACCTCCATTTCACCCTTTCTATCTCACATCTCATATCTCATGTCCCAAATCCATTTCACCCTACCTGTCTTATGTCTTATGTGTTATGTCTAAACCTATTCATCTCAAATCTCATATCCCACATCCCAAATCTAATCCCTACCTTTGTCTATGTCACTAGCCTATCTCAAAGAATTAGACGCTCACAGTCGTATTGCATTATGGAAAATTGAAGAGTCGGAGGACGAATTGATTTCTATGTTGCAGCTTGATGAAGCAGAACTTGCGAAACTCAGCAGTTTGGCAAAAGGGAAAAGAACGTTGCATTGGCTTGCAACAAGAGTACTACTACGATACTTGCTGCAGACACCTGAATTTATCAGCTGCCCTTCAGATTCAAACGGCAAGCCATATCTTCCTGATTTTCCTTATGAAATTTCATTGACGCATTCTTATGATTATGCAGGTGTGATGTTGAGTTCGGCTGGGGTTTGTGGCATTGACCTGGAGATTGTCAAGGAGAAGGTGGTACGAATTAAAGATAAGTTTTTGAAGCCTGAGGAAATAGGTTTTATCGAAGAGGACCAGTTTGTAGATCAGCTGTATGCCTGTTGGTGCGCTAAGGAAGCTGTCTATAAGCTCCAGGGCAATAAGGGGGTATCTTTTTATCAAGACATGACGATTGAACCTTTCAGGTATACGCCTCAAGGCGTAATGACCGTTAACCTCAACAAGAATAATGAGGTTAGGAAGTTTAATGTGTTTTATGAGAGGTTTAATGAGTATATGTTGGGATATGTGGTGGGTTGAAACACCAATGTTGGCTCAACCGACACCATGATTGGTGGCCACATCATCGCCATAGTTAGTGTCCCCAACAACCATCAATTAATTCAATGCCAGCGGCATTATACGCCGTAGGCGTTATATGTTTCTTAAATGCCAGCGGCATGCCATATCTATAGAAAATGCATAGCAAACAATAATTAACGCCATAGGCGTGACATGATTGATAATACGCCAAAACGACCGCCATGGTTGGTGTCCTCACCAACCATCTAATGGCTAAGCTAATTCAAGTCTTGCGTGTTTGACCGTGCAAGGCCATGCTTTAACAACCGTCCTGTTTTAGCGAAAGCCGCTTATTAGACTTATAGATCCTGACCGCAATCAAGAAATACGCCAGCAGAAGAGGTCCGTACACTAAGCCGATCAAGCCAAATAATGGAATACCAATGATAACCCCAACAACCGTAATAATGGGATGTATATCCCCCAACTTTTTGGCGATCACCAAACGCAGAACGTTGTCGATATTGATCACCAACCCAAATCCCCAAACCAAAAGACCAACACCCTGCCAGGTCATCCCATCTGCCAACAGGATCACCGCCGCGGGAACAAATATCAATGGTGGACCCAATAATGGTATAAAGGACAAAATAGCACAAATGACCCCCCAAAAGAGCGGATCCTTGGCTCCAAAGATCCAAAACCCGACAGCCAAAAATGCACCTTGGATAATGGCGATTACGGTCTGGCCAATTATATTGGAATAGGTTATATTTTTTAGTTCCTCGCCAAATGCAACGGCGTTTTCATCATCGAATGGAAGATAGTGAATCAGGCTTCCTTCAAACCCTCGGTAGTTGACGAAAAGGAAATAAAGCAAGAAATACATAACGGCTACCTCCAGAAACACATTGGCAGCACCGCTGAGTGCAGAAGTCAAGAGACCTCCGAAATAGGAAGAACTCGCTTCCAACTGTTTCTCGATAAGATCCGGCTGACCCAATTTATCGCCGACAAAATGGTTGATGGCATCCATGATCTTGCTGATCCATTGCGGATTCTGCTGGAGTTCGATGGCTTTGCTAAAAAGCATCTTCCCAATCCCAAAGAATGGAAGTACAATAATGAATATCGAAAGAACAATAATAACCACTGCAGAGACCGGTTTTGGCCAATTCCATTTCTCGATCAAAAAGATATTCAGATTCCTGAATAAAGTATACATTACCATGGTCCCCAGGAATGCCCCAAAAATTCCTGAAGTAGCATATAAAATAACCCTCCTAAAATTACAATTATAATCAGGATAATAATATTACGCTCTTTCTGTGAAAAAACATCGTTGTTGCTCATAATTGATTTTAAAATTAGATAACAACTTTTGAGAAATTTGGTTTAGAAAATCAGAAAAAAAGTCGCCAAGGTTGGTGACGGCAAGAACGCCATGGTTGGTGTCTCCACTAACCATCTTCAGCACTGCTAGCGCAAGTCTTGCGCGCTGGCCATGTGCGTAGGCATGACTTGTGTTAAAGCCTTCGCTGGCCAGACTTAGCCTTATTAACACCAATAAATAATGCCATTTCATGGCAGGATGACGTTACTTTTGAAGCGCAAAAGTAACCAAAACGCTTGCTCATTTAAGGCGGGTTGTCACACTAGTCCAACGCACATGGAGAAAATGCCTATAATAGTTGCACCCCTACAGGGTTGAGTGGCGTAGGGATATTTTTAGTGGCAGGTGGGGACACCCGCCACGGCTTGAAGTGGCGGACCCTGTGTTGGTTGAGCGGAGTCGAAAACAGGAGCCGAAGGGCGGTCCCTGAGCGTAGCCGAAGGGCAAGCCCAGCGCGAGCTTCGACTTCAATAAGCTAATTTTAACCTTCCTTTTTTTTTCTTTCTTTTTTTGACAGACGACTAAATAAATTCTAATAGGAAAATATTAACCTTAATATTCTTGTTACAAAGTGTTTATAAGAAAAACAAGCAATTATATTTAGCGAAACTGTATTAACACTCGTTATAACATTCAAATATTTACCTATAATCCATAAAAAAATAACAAAATTAAATATTAACATAAATTTTACATATCATTTTTTAACCAAAAGAAAGACAATTATATATAATTTAATAACTTAGTAACCATTATATAACCATTACTTAACTTTAAAAGTTAACCTTTGTGCCAACACTACAGTAGAACTTATGAAAAACCTATACTTATCAATTCAATTTTATAATATTTTATAACCTATAACACCTTAATTATCCATGAATTTAACTTCGAAAAACACAGCGAGGTCAATCTTTGTATTGCTCATTTGCATGTGCTGTTCTTTCACAGCAATTAGCCAGCAACGAACGGTAAGCGGTAAAGTGCGGACTGCAGACAACGTACCATTATCTAATGTTTCGGTACTTCTTAAGGGAACAAACATTGGTTCTCAAACCAACTCAGGGGGTGAATTTCAAATCAATATTCCACAAGATGGGATTTTGATATTCTCGAGCATTGGATTTATAACTCAGGAAGCGGCTACCAAAGAAAAAAATTTCATTAACATCATCTTAGAAAATGACAAAGAAAATATTGATGAAATCGTTGTAGTAGGTTATTCCCAGGTTGAAAAGCAACACGTGGCGTCTTCTGTAGCGACTCTTGATATGGAACAGACGAAAACAAGGCCGATTTTTAAGATGCAGGAAGCTTTTTCTGGCACAATCCCGGGAGTCACGATGCTCCAAGGATCAAATATCCCAGGTGCAGTACCGGGCACCATTTCTATCCGTGGTATCAGTACCCTCCAAAATGCAGACGCACTGGTTATTGTTGACGGAATGGAGC
The DNA here is from genome assembly GCF_901472535.1 of Sphingobacterium daejeonense. Taxonomy (NCBI): domain Bacteria; kingdom Pseudomonadati; phylum Bacteroidota; class Sphingobacteriia; order Sphingobacteriales; family Sphingobacteriaceae; genus Sphingobacterium; species Sphingobacterium daejeonense. The sequence continues at coordinate 4,476,589 of NZ_LR590470.1, forward strand.
AGTCCATAACAGACCTGGACCCAAATCAAATCAAAAGTGTGACTGTCCTAAAAGACGCGGCTTCAACATCCATGTATGGATCTCGGGGTGCAAATGGGGTAATTATAGTGGAAACAAATCGCGGTTATACTGGCCAATTCAAGGTAGACCTAAATGCGTGGGGCGCTTTCAGCAAACCTATTGACCTCCCTAACTGGGTCGATGCAGCTCAATACATGAAACTTAACAACGAAACGCGAGCTCATCAAAATCAAACGCTCCTTTTTTCTGATGAAGATATCCGAAGGGCAGAAAGCGGAGAGACCAAAAGTGTGAATTGGTTGGATGAAATAATGACAAGAAATGCTTTCGCGAACAATACAACCGCAAGTATCTCCGGCGGAGGGGGCGTTGGTACATTCAACCTGATGTTGGGCCATATCGGAGAAAAGGGATTGAATGATATAGAAGGAACAGAAAAATTCTCCGCTCGTTTCAATACAAACATTAATATTGCTGACAAATTTGTGCTATTGGCTGATTTCTATGCACATAGACTTCAGGTAGACCGCCTTATGGCCAATGACAATGGCCACGGTCTTTATCAGATAGCCTGGAGAATGAATCCTACTCAACAAATATTCTATGAAGGATCAGATCTTCCCGACCATTACATTCTGCACAATAACATGAACCCTTTGGCATCTATTGCAAAAGGAGGTATTAAAAATTATTTATATGATCGCAGCACAATCAATCTAAGACCTCGATACAACATCAACAAAAATTTGAACATTGAAGGTAATGTGTCTTACATGATCAATAAATCTGCTAATAAAGCCGAGCGAAGAACTTTTAAATTTTTTGATGGCGATGGCGCGCCAGTAACCATCTGGAACAATTCTGTAACGGCTGATCAGGGAGTCAGCTCATCTCAATTGACCGCTCGTGCTATGGCAAATTATACCAAAGATCTACGTGGAGGGAAAGATAAAATTTACTTTACCCTGGGCACAGAAATGATGAGTTTTACCTATACCGACTATAGGGAAGAAAATAAAGCTTCATTCTTTGGTAAATTGAACTATTCATTTGACAACAGATATATTTTGGAGTTAACCGGAAGGTCTGATGGTAGCAGCAAATTTGCTCCGGGAAATAAATGGGGCTTCTTCCCCTCAGCGGCAATTGCATGGAACATTCACAATGAGTCATTTTTCAATTCCCTCCATGAAAGCGGAGCAATTAACAGTTTGAAATTCCGCGCCTCGTATGGTTTGATCGGCAATGAAAATGTCGCTCCTTATCTATGGCAAGAAATTGTGAACAACTGGGGTTGGACCATCCGTGTCCCTAACCCTGACTTTTCATGGGAGAAACAAAAACAGTGGAACATCGGTATGGATTTGACTGCCCTGAACAATAGATTGTCATTCACTGCTGAGGTTTACGATAAATTCTCCTACGACTTAATCTATGACAACTTCCCGGTGCCTCCATTGACTGGATCAAATTCATTAGAATCTGCCGTGAATATCGGTGAAGTTCAAAATAAAGGTTGGGAGCTTTCAGCAAAATGGTCAGATAAAATTGGAAAGGTTTCCTACAACGTGAGCGCCATGTTATTTGATAATGTCAATAAGGTATTGAAAGCTGGTTATAGCAATTCTGATACACTAATATTCAAAGGAGATAGTGACAAAATTTGGTACAATGGAACTTCTATAGACAACTATTATGGATTTGAAAGCAACGGTTACTTCCAGAATGCTGATGAAGTGGAGAATACTGCCGCTAAATTACCTAACACCCTTCCAGGTGATATCAAATATATTGACCAAAATGGTGATGGCATCATCAACGATCAGGACCGTACTTATTTGGGCGACCCCTTTCCTCACATGAATTACTCTATCAACTTAGGCCTGAATTACAAAAACTGGGATTTCTCCGTCATGGGACAAGGTGTAGGGAAAAGAAATGGAAGATTGGTAGGTATGGAAGGGTATCCTGTATTCGTAGACGGTGACAGCAACTCCTTGGGCACACCACGACAGGAATATGCAGACAACCGCTGGACGGAATCTAATCCGAACGCCCGTTTCCCAAGGATTTGGAGCGGAAACAGTTCTAATGCTTATTTGAGTGACGTATGGCTGGGAGATGCTTCTTATTTCAGGATCAAAATGATCCAATTGGGCTATACATTTCCTGGTATAGGAAAGAGCATTAAGAATATCAGGTTATATGTGAATGCACAGGATGCCTTTACCTTTACTAAATGGGAAGGGCTTGAACCCGAACGAGGATTGGACAAGTCCAAAACTGAAAACCAAGGAAATGGAGTTTACCCAAGAATGGCAACTTACAGTTTTGGAGTAAGAGCAACCATATTTTAACCACTTATTTTAACAAAATGAAAAAGACAATATTTGCAATAGCATTAATAACATCCTTAGGAACGACCAGCTGTGAAAAATTCCTTGACAAAAGAGATCCAACAGCTACCAATTTCCAGGAATTTTTCAATACGGAAGAAGATTTGAGGAGGGTTGTTTACAGCAGCTATAGGGATGTATTTACACATCCAACCGAAAGAAGACTTTTATTCTATATGATGGATGGTAGATCGGACAATGGCTATGCCCGAATCGAAACAGACCACCATGGGATCATGGCCAATGGCAACTATAATAGTAATTCCAGAGCGGCGGAGTATTATTGGACTTTGTTCAACAAGCACGTTGGCCGTTTGAATACATTTATTGCAAATGTAGACATCCCTTACGTGGAGGATGAAGCAGTCCGCCAAAAATACAAAGGTGTATTGGAAGCATTAAGGGTTTGGCATTACTTCAGGATTGTCGGTCATTGGGGTGATGTTCCATTTGTGTTGGAGCCGGCAACTTTGGAAACCGCAAAACAACCTGCGACTCCTAAACAAGAGATCCTGGACAAATTATTCCCTATGGCTGAGGAAATCGCTTCCAGACTCCCAGAAACTGAAGGGACGACAAACGCCTATATGTTCAATAGATATTCTTTCAAGGCCATCATAATGCGATACGCCTTATATTACGAAAGATATGATCTAGCTTCTAAATTGGCTAAGGAAATCATGGATTCAGGCAAATTTAAGCTTCACTCTAAATATGGGGATATGTTTGGTTACAAAGCCGATAAAACCAACAAGGAGTTTATCATCAAGTTTGACATGGAGAGTCATGACAACTCAGCTACGGCTTCTTTTGAACATTTGGGCCCACATTACAGAACCGGAAAAGGTCAATCATACCTAGTTCCAACCAAATCTTTAGTGGATAGCTACTGGACTTTGCAAGGAAAACCAATTGACCAATGCCCGTTGCATTCAAAAGAAGAGTATGAGTTGAATCCAAAATTAAATAGGGATCCCCGTTATGCACAGAGTATTTTTGGACATGGCGACAATTTTGCAGGTGAGGTTATCGATATCTATAATCCCAACAGCCCAATGTACTACCAACAATTAAGAGGAAGCAAATCCGGCTATTGGTTCAAGAAATTTGTTGACGAAGCCGATGCCTTCAGGTCAGGTGGGAACATGAATTTTCCATTGATTAGATACGCAGAAGTTCTGTTGACTTATGCTGAAGCGAAAATTATGTCCGGTGAGCCAGATGAACTTGCTAAAGACTGCATCAACAACATCCGTAAAAGAGCTGGCTTGGACATGACCGAAGCAGATGTTAAATTAACAGCCAAATCTAAACAGCAATGGATTGACCTCATCAGAAATGAGAGAAGGATTGAGTTTGCAGGTGAAGGAATTAGGTATGACGATATCATTCGTTGGAAGATTGCAGACAAGGTGTTAAACCAACCTGCCATGGGCCATACGCGCAGGATTAACAATGTACTTCAATCACTTAAAATCGAAGACCGCAGGTTTACCAACAACCAATATAAATGGCCTTTCCATGAAAGTACCCTTAAAGTTGAACCAAACTTGGTTCAGAATGCGGGATATTAAATGATGTTTTAATTGTAGATTCTTAGATTTATAGTAATCCTATCAATAATAAGGAAAACCAGCCCGCAATGGGCTGGTTTTTATTTATACTGAATATCGCAACCCATAATATACATTCACAAAAAAGTTTTGGTAGAAGTCACATCTCCATGGTTGGTGACCCCAAGTCTGTCATGGTTGGTGTCTCCACGAATGCCCTGGTCGGCGACCCTACTACCGCCATGGTTGGTGTCTCCACAATTGCCCTGGTTGGCGACCCTACTACCGCCCTGGTTGGTGTCCCCACCAACCATCAATTAATACAATGCCAGCGGCATTATACGCCGTAGGTGTTATATGTTTCTTAAATGCCAGCGGCATGTCATATCTATAGAAAATGAATAGCAACCAAAAATTAACGCCATAGGTGTGACATGTTTGATAATATGCCTAGGCGATTTACAAGCATCGTTTTGTTACGAAGAGGGCTATTGGTTTTATAAACCAGCATTTTATAGTTCCGCCTCGCTGGGGCGATATGGCGTGATATGTCTTTTCAGTGGCTGGTGGGGACACCAGCCACGGCTTGAAGACTAAAAATTAGCTTTTCTTTTTTCCAAAAATGCGGATACACCTTCTTTAAAATCATCGGAGCCAAAACAAACACCAAAGGCATCTATTTCTTCCTTGAAGCCATCCTTGTTTTTATCAAGACCAGAATTTACAGTCTTTATAGCTGTTGCGACCGCAGTTTTCGAACGTGAGAATATTTTGTTGAGGATATTTTGAGCTGTTTCTTCCAGTTCATACAACTCGACCACCTTATTGACCAATCCCCACTGCAGGGCATCCTGCGCATCGATCATATCGCCGGTCAGGATCATTTCCAAGGCTTTACCTTTTCCAACGAGTCCAGTTAATCTTTGCGTCCCTCCATATCCCGGAATCAGTCCCAACGACACTTCTGGCAGGCCCATTTTGGCACTGTTGGAAGCGACACGAAGATGGCATGCCAGAGCGAGCTCCAATCCGCCGCCCAATGCGAAGCCATTGATCGCTGCAATAACGGGCTTAGAAAGATTTGCTATCCTGTCCATTAGCTCATGCCCGAATTCCGAAAGGGCCATAGCTTCCTCTTTGCTCTTTCCCAAAAACTCCTGTATATCCGCACCCGCAACAAAGGCTTTCTGTCCCGAACCGGTAATAATCAAACCCCGTACAGATCCATCATTTTCAGCTTCCTCAACTGCAGATTTCAACTCACCGATGGTTTCCTTGTTCAGGGCATTTAACTTGCTCTCCCGATCAATGGTAATCCATGCAGTTTTATCTTTTATTTCAAGTTTTATGTTTTGGTAACTCATATTAGAAATTGATATTTATTGAAACTCTAAATCGGTCATTGTTAACATTTGGAAGGACGTTAAAGGAAAGTCGCTTTACATATTCTACCTTTAAAACATTCAGAATATTATCGATCCCAACAATTCCTTTCCCAATAAGGTTCACTGTTTGGAACGTGAGTCAATGTCAGCCCCTCCTTATTGGTATCAAACTCAACAACATTATTACTAATATACGGGTTATTCCTGTCACTTAACTGACCATAGAACATCTGTGCTCCCCACACTTCCCTAAGGTTCAATTTCTTGATTAGCGGAATTTTGTTGAACAGGAACCCTTGCATTTGGTGGTAAAACTTAACCTTTAAATACTTGTCGGCCACAAATTCCATAGGGTTCATCATATCGAAATCAACGGTATGGCGGTCTTCCTTTTGTTTAACATTCGGAAGTTCCAACATGGTGTAAGGTAGGGTTCCCCATATCTTACCACCGGTTACCTTTAGGTCAGCGAACCCCAATTGATTCAGGAAAAAACGCTTGGATGCAGAAGCCGTCAGCTTATCGTACTTATACGTGGTGTTCCAAAAACCATCCAAACTATGGGTATACATAATATTGAAAACCGGATGTTTTTCAATAATAGTTTTGCGGGTCAAGTTTCTGTAGTAGAATTTTTCGAATGGTGCCCATCTAAAATCAATGTGAGCTTCATTGCTCTGTATATGGGTCAGCAACAGATCTGGGTTGCCAGAGTTGATTAGCCTAAGATCACCTACTGTATTTTGGTTTCTATGGGTAAATCCAGTGCTGATGCTAAAGTGATTGCCAAATTCAAAGACATGCTGCAATTGATAAGCGCGGGTATCAAACCATTTAGTCGGACGGTTTCTTCGTATAGAACGGAAGAAACTATCTCCTTTTAGAAATCCTATCTGTTGTCCAGGCTCCATGATGTCATTTTGAATAGACCCTTCGATATAATGTGCCGGAAAGGTAACTATCGACTTACCATTCAGGGATACTGCTGTCCGAAGAAAGTATTTCAATCTTGCATCATCTTGCCCATATGCAATATAACCTTCAAAAAATGCTTTATCCGTCAATGCTTGAGTGGTACGGCCACCGATTCTAAATCTGTTTCCTTCAATATTGTTTTGGCTATATACATATTCCAGAGGCCCGAGTTCAAACAACCCCAGATTATAGTAACCTTGAGAAAGCAGGTAACCAACTGCCATCAGGGTTTTGAAGCTTTTCTTTTGATTTAGAGTTTCAATGTTTCTATATGTATTTTGTTCAGCTTGATTTAAGGCAATTGGCCGTTCGGGAATAGTTATCCCTGCTTGGGGCAAGATTTCCGTAGGTGGGGCCAGCAAAAACATCGGCAGGAAATTTTTCGCCCAGCTTATAATTATTGTTTACACTAACACGATCAGCAAATATGGACTCGCCTTTTCGAACACCAAAGGTTAGAAATGTACGAGTACTATCGATTAGCATAATTCCAGAGTCATTTTTGAGGTAATGGAAATTGATTTCACCTTCTTTCACCCAATTCAGGTTGGACTCTTTATCGATCTTTAGGTTAGCTTGTTTTACGGCATAAGAACCATCCATGCTCACTTGGAGTACACCTTTAAACAACAGATCGGTCTTATTGCGCGGTTCAAAACGCAACTGTATGAAATAACCTTCATCATTAAAGATGGTGTCGGTGATATAATATTTATAGAATATCTTCCCATTGTCGGCGATAGGACTTAGGAACTGCTTGTTTAGGATATAGATACTTTCATCATATACATCGACCTGTTGAAACATAAAGTTCAGGAACTCCTGTATATTGGGGTTGTTGATATATCGTTTGTCAAACTCTGTCTTTTTCTGGGCGGTAATTACCCTTTTAAATTTTGAGGGGTTCTTTTTGCCAAACACTTTGGCGTTGGTTTCTTCCAGATAGAGTGATAATAATTTCTTTCCGTCATAACTGCTGCTATCGATGTTTCGGAACAGGAAGTTTAATCCTAGCATTCCTTGTTTACCGGATATTTTGGGATCTAGGAGTCCGAATTTAAGTTTATCATATTGGTCAAACTCGAGGCTATCCTTTCCTGAAAGCCTGTTTTTATGTTTGTTTCGGATGACGGAGGTCGATCAATTCGACTGCAGGGTTGTTCTTGTTGCTATATTCCTTTTTATGGCTTATCGATACCGCTTCGATACGGTTGGATTCATCGACCAATTCAAAAACATTGTTTCCAGGTCTGATTGGAAGCGGGACGACAATGGGTTTATAGCCCATTGCCCGGATTTCGATTTGCTTTGCATTTGAGTCCAGTTTGAGGGTAAAGCTTCCGCTTTTATCTGATGAGGTACCTTTTTTGCTGTTGAGGTCAGAAATGGTAGCTCCAGGGATTGCTTGTTTTGTTTCTTTTGATTGTACTTTTCCGGAAACAACGGATTGGGCCAACGATGATTTAGCCGTTAAACAAAAAACAAACACGAATGCACACCACAAATAGAAGGAAGGAACACTTCTCATAATTAAACCTGAACTTTATAAAGATACAATTTGTTGCGAAAGTTCAAATTATTAAACGAAAAAAGGGAAAAAATATGTTTCCCTTTTGTGAATTTTGTATTAAGCCATGCCCTTGAAGGTAACACATTAGCCATTCCTGAAGTCCAATTAGCCGTGGCTGGTGACCCATTGCCATGGCTGGTGTCCCCACCTGCCACTGAAAATATCCTTACGCCATTCAACCCTATAGGGCAATGTCATTAAGTTAAGGATTTTATCATGCCGGTTTGTAGTTTGTGTAGGTCCTGTGCTTGCACTTTTTATTCGAGGTCTTAAGCTGCCTTGGGAACGATCTTCCCTTTTCGGATGGGCAATGTGTCCTTGAGGAAATAGGCCGTGAGCTCCCTGAGGATTTCCCTTTCCCTGTTTTTGAAAAAGATGGCTATCAGGTTTTCCTTTAATTTTCCGAAGGATTTGTTCCCGTTGACCTTTCGGGGGTACTTTTTTCGTGGACGTATCGCGGTCGAGCTGGACCTGGGCATCCCTGATCAGTATCGAATGCAGGTTTGACATCATCACCGTTGCATAGAAATCCTGCTCGACGGATTCCACCGTCAGCCCGCTGAAGGATTCCATCTGCATGGTATTCTTCAGTTTGGAGATGTTCGTCTCCACTCCCCAGCGCCTGAAGTACAGGTCCCCGAACATATCGTTTTCAAACCCCTCTTCCTGCCATAGGTTGGTCGCGATCACCTCCGTGGTCGACTGCAGTTCTACCCTGACCAAGCGTATGCGGATCCTTGTTGAGCTGTCCGTGGCGAACCCGCTCTGGCGCAGGCCGCTGATGGAGGCCTGGGTTGGGGCAAGCTCGATGACCTGGGAAACCTTTCCCGTCTTCAGGAACCTCTTGACGAACTCCAGCGAATCCTTCGCCCTGATCACGAACTTGCGCTCGCTCTCCTGCCAGCTATGGAGCGCGAACATCTTGAACGTCGAATAGTACCTGTCATAGATGGCAATGGAGTCCACGGGCAGTTCCTCGATCCAATGAGAGGCCAGGGTCAGCTCGCTGGTCCGGTATGGGGCTATGCAGGCATGGGTCACCAGGTCGTTCAGCACATCGTAGTGATAGAAGGTCTTTGCCTGCACGAAGCTGGAGTTCTGGTTGCTCTGGCCGCCAAAGTGGGCCTGCAGGGAAGGTGTGTTCACCAGGGCAAGGTTGGAGCCGTCAACTGCGATCAGGCGGTAGCCCATCCATCTCCGGGTATCCCCGAAGCATGGCGCAGGAAGCTCTCGCAGAGCACCCGGTTCCAGACCAGGAAGAAAAGGGGGCTCAGCTTGCTCCCCTGCTGGGAAAAGGCACTCACCGAGCAACTGATCTTCTTGCCCAGCTCACCAAAGAAACCTTCCAGTTCGACAGAGAGGGTCCGCTTGCACATCTTGGCGATCAGCAGGACCAATCTCTCGAAATTGAGCTTGCGGTCCCGGGTGAAATGGGTTTTGGAATTCCTGAAAAGATTGAGCAGCAAAGGATCTGCTAAACAGATAGAAATAAAATTTTTTAGGTCTGATATGATTTTAAGTGCTATTTTTACATCGGCCATAAACACGCTTGTTTAGATTTGTTTAGTAGTGAATTCAAAATTAAACATTTACGTGATTTGTGGCCTTATTTTTTTTCTTAACTTAATGACATTGCCCTATAGGGGTGTAACTATTATAGGCGTTTTTGGTTACTTTTGCGCCTCAAAAGTAACACCAGCTTTGCCATGCAATGGCATTATTCCTATGGATGGTTGGTGCGGACACCAACCATGGCCTGTAAGCGGACAAGTCAAACCTTTCATTCCCCGCACGGGAACTATGTCTTGTTATTTCCGTTTTTCAAATGACCAAAATCATTTTTCCAAACATTGCCATCCAAATGCCTGTTTTTCAATTGTTTGCAACAACTGAAAAACACTGTCCATTTGTAACATATTCAAAAAAGACAAATTTGTCTTTTTTGTTTTCTAATTTTGTAGGAAGTTAAGAATTAAATAGTTGAGAGAATTAAAGATCAAAGTGATGAACGAACAACAAATTGCACTAATTAAAGCTACCGTACCAGTATTAAAAGAAAATGGCATTTTATTGACCAGTTATTTTTATGAGCGTATGTTCAAGCATAATCCTGAGCTTAAGCATGTTTTCAATATGGGTAACCAAAAATCAGGAAAGCAACAAACGGCATTGGCAATGGCAGTGCTGGCATATGCTGAGAATATTGAGAATCCATCTGTATTAATGGGAGTTGTAGACCATATTGGGCATAAACATACTAGTTTAGATATCCGTCCTGAGCATTATCAGATCGTCGGCAACCACCTTATATCATCCATAAAAGAGGTTTTGGGCGAAAGCGCAACGGATGAGCTTCTTGAAGCATGGACCATTGCCTACAATCAGTTGGCCGCGATTATGTCGGGCCATGAAGCTCATATTTTATGATGATAAGGTTAAAAAATCAGGAGGTTGGACTGGCTGGCGACCATTTACAGTAAAAGATAGAGTCAATGAATCGGAGGAAATAACTTCATTCTACCTCTACCCTACCGATGGCGGAAAAATTGCTGAGCATCTTCCGGGACAATATATCTCCGTTCGTTTGTTCCTGCAGAGCTGGACTTGCTACAACCGAGACAATATTCAGTTTCAAACTCTCCCAATGGTGAATATTATAGAATTTCCGTTAAGAAGGAAAAAGGCAGTACCCATCCAGATGGCATGATCAGCAATCGTTTACATGATCATGTGCAAGTTGGAGATACCATTGAATTGTCCTCACCTTCAGGAAATTTTGTATTGCAGAATAAGGAGGAAGGTCAGCCTCAGGTTTTCATCAGCGGTGGAATCGGACAGACCCCATTATTGGCGATGGTGGAAGATTTGATTTTCAACAAAAACACCGATCAGCCCATTGTTTGGGTACATGGTTGTAGAAATGAACGGGTTCATGCCTTTAAAAACAGGTTAAGGGAATTGTCTGCAGCGAATTTAGCATTTCAGAACCACCTGTTCTATGAGCAGCAGGAGGCTGAGAACGGAAATATAAAATGCGGAATAGTAGATCTTCAACAGATCGAAGACAAGATTTTGTTGGATGATGCTAACTATTACCTATGTGGTCCTGCAGGATTTATAAGAAAGCAATATGAATATTTAAAGCAGGCTGGTGTGGATCCGTCATCGATTCACTTTGAGGAATTTGGACCAGCATCATTATCCTTGAATTAGTATTTATACAGTATTAGATAATGGCGCCTTAGGAGGTGCCAATATTTCAATTAATAAAATAACCATGGAACCAAAACCACTTAAAAGACACAAGGCTCTTCAACCTCTCAGCAAGGAGCATCATTTTGCATTGCTTTTATGCTGGAAGATAAGGCGTGGATTAGAATTAGAGATTGACCCAGAAAGGATTGGCCGATATTTGGAGAAAATGTGGAGCCATCAATTGGACTTGCATTTCAACATTGAGGAGGAATTTGTATTCCCTATACTTGATAATGACAATAAATTGGTGCATGATGCCATTTCAGATCACCGAGCAATAAAGCGACTGATACTAAACGAACCTTTCACCGAGAAATCACTGAACCGTATTGAGGAAAAGCTAGAGGCACATATCAGGATGGAGGAACGTCAGTTATTTCCATTGGTTCAATCCTTGGCCTCGGAAGAGCAGATGGCGTATATCAATTCAAAGCATGACCATCCGATCACGGAGTTGCTGTGGGAGGATGAGTTTTGGGTGTTAGGAGACATTAGACATAAGACATAGACATAGAATTGGCTGCACTTCTTTTGGCAGCGGCATGGGTTGGTGGCCCCACCAACAATATTACTCTGTAACTATTATAGCTCCAAAATAGTTTCCTGAGCTAAAGCTCAGGAATGACAGACGCCATTTTTTAAAAGGGCCTTCAAGCTCTCAAACTGGCTTGCATTCTTCAGCCCGCTCATTTTCAGTGGCGGAAGGATGGATAAAATGCGGCGGCCAATGTGCGTCGGGATTGACCTTGGATGCTTTCAAGCAATTATCTCCTCCAAAGAGATAATTGATTAGAACGGCATCCTCGGCAAAAAGGCATTTTGTCCATGTGGGTTAAACTTGTGCGACAAGCCACCTTAAATGAGCAAGCGTTTTGGTTACTTTTGCGCCTCAAAAGTAACATTCCATGCCATGAAATGGTATTGTCCTATGGATGGTTGGTGGGGACACCAACCATAGTGTCCTAAAACAATCCCCTTTCCTTATCTGTTCTTTAAACAATGGATAACAAACAAAAATCACACAGATGGAAAATCTGGGTAGGCATCCTTGCTGCCTTGATTTTATTGATATTAGGGGGGCTATATTTTGTTTCTTATAAATTGGAACCCATGTTGGACAATAAGCTGAAGGAAGGAATCACCAACTCCTCCGAAGGACTTTACAGCATTGAGTACAGTGACCTGGACTTAGATATCGCGGGTGGAAATCTTACGCTAAAGGACATTCTTCTCAAAAATGACAGTGCTGCCTATATAAAGTTGGATAGTGCCAAAAAAGCACCCAATACAAGGTTTGAGGCTAGGGCGGACCATTTAGCGATTAGTGGTGTCAGTGTATGGGGGATATTAGTCAATAAGAAGATCGATATTGGAACCATTGCTCTAGATTCCTTGAAAGCGAAGGTCTTACTCCGGGATAGGCCTTATAATAAAGATAAAAAGGAAGAAAAAGGCCCTTATGCTATGATCAAGAATCGTTTTAAGTCATTGGGAGTAGATGAGTTTCGGGCGAAGGGCATTGATTTGGAACTTGCGGACCTAAACAAGGAAGGCACAAAACCAAAAAAGGTGAATGGAGTTGACTTAGCCGTTGACAATTTTCTGATTGATGAACATTCGGGCTCTGACAGCACGAGGTTTCTGTATTCCAAGAATATCTCCTTGCACATTCCGGGGTTCAAGACCAATTTGGAGGGAGCGCCATATACGTTTAGCTTCAAAGACCTAAAGTTCAGCTCAAAAAATCGGGATGCTCAGATTTCCAAGTTGAGCTTGCAGCCTACATTGAGCTTAGAGGCTTTTGCAAAACAGGACAAACTGAACAAACCAAGGATAGAACTGGACCTGGATTCAACATGGATTACAGGTATAAATATGGACAAACTATTGGCAGAAAAATTATTTGAGGCCGATAGAGCTCATGTTGTCGGTGGAGTTTTTGATCTTTCCAAGGACAAACGCTATCAATTGGAGAACGTCTCCAAAGTGGGCCAATCGCCAGCCCAACAGCTGATGAAGGTAGGCTTGCCATTTTCTATAAAAGCAGTAAAAGTAAGTGGCATAGACCTCAGTTATGCTCAGATCAGCGATAAGTACTTTAGGGAAGGAAAAATAGAGTTCAAAAACATCATGGGGACATTGAAAAATGTAAGCAACGATACAACTGTTTTGCGCAGAAACAAGAATATGACGGCAGACTTGGTGGGCAATATTTATGGGGAAGGTCGTCTGAGTGCGTTTTTCACCTTTGACATGCTCAGCAAGGCTGGCAATCACTCTTATAAAGGGAGATTGACGGCTATGAAAGTAGGGGCGTACAACCGGATTTTGGAACCACTATTGAATATTAGATTGGCTGAAGGAAATATTGAAAAGATTACTTTTGATATGCATGGCAATGATGTGAAGAATTGGGGGAAGTTCACATTTGACTACAACCACCTGAAGGTTGATGTATTGAAGCATCCGGAAAAGGGACCAGGCAAGAAAGGGATTCTTTCTTTTATAGCAAACAAATTCTTTATCAATGACAGCAATCCCGATGCAAATGGGAAGTATCATGTTGCTCAGGTAGATTATGAACGAAATCCAAATCACCCTTTTTTCAAGGTGGTATGGCAGAGTTTGTTGCAAGGGATTATTGAATGTACAGGGACGGATCCTAAATATTTGCCTTTGTAATTGCTTCAAAAAATAGTGGTCGGCGAAGACACCGACCACGGCTTCTTGACCGTGCTTCAGATCTTGCTTTTATAAGAAATGCTGGCGCAAGTCTCTGCGATGGCCTTTGCGCCGGACGGACTTGTGCTTCAGCATGCTGCCTCAAATCTCAGCCATGGCTTTTGCACCAGCATTGGCTTTGCTAAAATCGTTGATGTTACTAGTATTTCTAAAGTAACTTAAAAGTTATAAATATTTAATACAAACTTAAATTTTTTAATATCAAATAGTGTTATATTAAATACTCATAAATGACTTAATCATGAGTACTAGATATAAAATTTTTGATAATAGCCTTAAATATTTTGTGACTCTAACGGTTGTTGGTTGGATTGATGTATTTAGCAATAAATTATATAGAGACATTATTATAAAAAGTCTAGAACATTGCATAGTCCATAAAGGATTGAAAGTACATACTTGGGTTATCATGACCAATCATATGCATATGATTATTAGTTGCAAAAAGGGATATTTCTTATCAAATATTTTAAGAGACTTTAAAAAGTTTACATCTCAGGAGATATTGACAATAATTAATAATAATCACGAAAGCAGAAAAGAATGGATGGTTCAATTTTTCAAAAATGCAGGTCGAAAAAATTCAAATAATGTAAATTATCAGTTTTGGATTCAAGATAATCATCCTATCTATATTGATAATTCTACATTTATATATAATCAAAAGTTGCAATACATACATAATAACCCAGTTAAAAGTGGAATTGTAGAAAATGCAGAAGAGTATCTCTATAGTAGTGCTAGAGATTATTACGGACTAAAAGGACTATTAAAAAAATTGAAATGAGTTATTGAACAAATTTTCAACTATTGGTTTTCAATAGGGAAAGCTAGCACAAGGTCTTAACGGGCATAAGGGCACAAGTTAGCCCTGAGCATTGGCCAGCACTGAGACTTGCGCCAGCGGAGCCGAACGGTGGCTATTGCTACCGCAGCACCAATAGAAAGTCCGGATAAACTCCCAGCACAATCGTCAATATCACAGCGATCACAAAGACCACCTGGAAATTCACAGGTGTAGCTACTGTATGATCTTCTTTAGAATTCATGAAATACATATGGACAACCACGCGCAGATAATAATAAACCCCAACTGCTGCATTGATTGCTGCCAGGATTAACAGCACGGTATGGTAGTCGTTCATAACATTTGAAAACATCATGAACTTTCCTATAAATCCTGCTGTCAAAGGAATACCCGCTAGGGAAAGCATCGCGACGGTAACAGCAAATGCCAACCAAGGGTTTCTTTTGCCCAGTCCATTGAAAGATTCGAAATGGTCAGAGCCTATTTGTCGTTTCACTAAGATCAATGCTCCGAAAGCAACAATGGATGCCAAACCGTATGCAGCTGAATAAGTCAATATTCCCGATGCTGAATTTGGCCCTATTGATAGGATTGCAAACAACATATAACCGGCATGTGAAATACTCGAGTAAGCCAACATCCGTTTAAAGCTTGTTTGCATCAGTGCAGTCACATTTCCGATAAATAGCGTAATAATAACTACTGTCAGTAATACTGGAGTCCAGAATTCGTTCAAAGGCACCAAAACTGTACTGAACAATTTTAGGAAACCTGCAAATGAAGCAATCTTTACGACCGTACTCATAAAAGTTGTTACCAGAATTGGTGACCCATCATATACATCTGGAGTCCAGAAGTGGAAAGGTGCAGCACCAACCTTGAAACATAGACCTACCAATAACAATAAGATCCCACCATAGAACATCGGTGATATTCCGGTAGGGTTATCAATGATATATTGTTTGATGGCAGCCAGGTCAAATGAACCTGTGGAGCCATATAGCAATGTTATTCCGAACAATAAGAACCCTGTTGAAAAGGCTCCCATCAAGAAATATTTCAGGGAGGCTTCATTTGAAGCTTTATCATTTCGACGGATACCGGCGAGGATATAAAGTGCTACTGACATAATTTCCAGACCAATAAACAACATCGCAAAATTATGGTATGAACATACCAATAATGCTCCGGTCAAAGAGAATAATATCAAGGTGTAATATTCAGCGATATTGTCGGAGATTGCCTTAAAGTATTCTTTCGACAATAATAAAATCAAAATGGTCAATGCCAGGCATAGGATAGAAAATGAAAGGGAGAAATGGTCAAAGATTACCATCCCTTTATAGAGAGGCACTGCTTCCATATTCCAATAATAAACTTCATAACCCAAGGCAAATAACAAGCCTAATATGCTAACAGGTAATAATGCATTTTTAGCTTTATAGAGCCCTAAATACAAAATAAGTATACCTAACAAAGAAAGCGTAATAATCGCACCCATAATATCTATAAACTTGTTCTATTTAATCTTTTGTAATAATTGTGAAACTGATGCTTCAGAAAGGTGCAATAGACCATTAGGCAATACACCGATCAAGATGATCAGGATAACTATAATTGAAAGGACTACTACCTCATAGCCTTTGATATCAGCAACATGAACATGGCTATCATTGATTTGTCCCAACATTGTTTTTTGAAAGAGGCGAAGCATATAAACTGCACCCAATATTAAGGTAGTACCACCTACCACGGCATACCACACCCCATTACCGGATCCTGAGAAGATACCTTTCAACAATAAGAATTCTCCAATAAAACCATTGGTCAACGGAAGTCCTACAGCACCCATAATGATGATCAGGAAAGTAATGGCCAAGATAGGCATATTACTTGCCAAGCCACCCAGCTCATCTAGGTTTCGAGTTCCCGTTCTTTGTTGGATAATATCAATTGCGAAGAACAGCCCTACTACAGAAATACCGTGGTTTATCATTTGCTGGATTGCCCCTTGGATCCCTTCTTGTGTCAAGGAGAAGATGCCGGCAGCAATAAGGCCAACGTGAGCAATAGAAGAATAGGCGATCAATCTCTTGGCGTCTTTCATATTAAACGCGATGATAGATCCATAGACCACGCCGATCAAGCCCATTATCAAAGCAATATGACCATAACGCAATACGGATTCAGGAGTTAATGGCAGCAACCAGCGCAATAAACCAAAAAGTCCCATCTTTAGCATAATACCTGACAGCAGCATAGTTCCTGTTGATGGTGCATGTGTATAGGTATCAGGTTGCCATGAATGCAATGGAAAAAGAGGGATTTTTATTGCAAAGGCAATAAAGAAAGCCCAGAACACCCAGTTTTGGGCACCGTCTGTCAAATCCAGTTTGGTCAATGTTGCCCATGACATATCTCGGCCACCAGTTTGTTGATAGAGATAGACAATAGCGATCAACATCAATAAACTACCGAAGAATGTATATACAAAAAAACTTAAGGTTAATACTGATTCGGTTGCCGTCTCCCCAAAGGGCACAGATAAAATAAATCGGAATTAATGCTGCTTCCCATCCCATATAGAATGAAAAAGCGTCCAATGAGATAAAGACCAAGACAAGGCCGGCTTGCATAAAAGACACAAGGCCATAGAAACCACCCTTTTGTTGATGGCCAAAGCTTGCAAGTATGATTAATGGGATAAGTCCATTTGTCAAGATCAGCATCGGTAGGCTGATACCATCGAGACCAATTTGAAATTGAATCCCTAAACTGGAGATCCAGTTCCAGGATTGTGAAAATTGGATACTGGCGTCTGGCACAAAATTACAGATGAAAGGAAGGGTTAGACCCAATTGAATAAGTGACAATACCAAAGCAGCCCATTTTGCAGAGCTCGTTTTGATAAAGGCTAAGATGATAGCACTTATTGCAGGTAATATTAGCAGTATAAAAAGGTTGTCCATTGATTCCTAAATTCTGATCTAGATTGTAAATAATCCATAAAGCATGAAGGCAATAACACCAATTACCATCATAAAAATATAAAATCCAACATTTCCGCTCTGTAATTGGCGAATTCCTTTTCCCGAAGAAACAAAGAGATCCCCAATGCCATTGATAAGCCCATCTATTCCTGCTTTCTCAACTACGGAGTGCAAGAATTTGGAAAGGCTGTTCAAAGGGCGTACAAATAGCGTATCATATAATTCATCGATATATAATTTATTATATGACAATTTATAAAGTCCGCTTTCTTCTGATGCTCCATCACCCTGAGGGATTTCAGATTTCTTCACGTATTTATTATAAGCTATAAAGGCCATGATAATTGCTCCTAATGCAGAAGCCCCCATTAGCACGTATTCTGTGCTGTGCGATAGATGGAAAGGCTCCACCACTTGGTTGGTCTGTGCAAAGACAGGGCTCAGGAAGTTTGCCAGCCAAGTGCCACCATGCAATGCTTCAGGTAAATTGATTACTCCTCCAACAACAGATAAAACCGCCAGTACAATCAGAGGAATAGTCATTTGAACAGGAGATTCATGTAGGTGATGCTTTTGGTTTTCGGTACCACGAAATTCTCCGAAAAAAGTCATATATAACAACCTAAACATATAAAATGCTGTACACAACGCTCCTAAGAATCCCAATACCCAGAATACAGGGCTTGAAACAAAAGCATGAGCCAAGATTTCATCCTTAGAGAAAAACCCTGACAATGGTGGAATACCCGCAATAGCAATGGTTCCCACTAACATCGTTGCGTAAGTAATTGGCAGATATTTCTTGAGACCACCCATCGAACGCATATCTTGTTCATCGCTCATGGCATGGATAACCGATCCGGCACCCAGGAACAATAAAGCCTTAAAGAATGCATGTGTCAATACATGGAAGAAAGCACCAGTAAAGGCACCTACTCCCAATCCCAGGAACATATATCCTAATTGCGATACGGTAGAGTATGCCAGGACTTTTTTTGATGTCGTTTTGAGTAATTGCAATAAATGCTGCGATTAAAGCAGTTGCCACACCTATGATTGCAATAATTTGCATAGTTACAGGAGACAATGAGAACATGATATTAGAGCGAGCGATCATATAGATCCCTGCTGTAACCATCGTTGCTGCGTGGATCAATGCCGATACAGGTGTTGGGCCTGCCATGGCATCTGGAAGCCAAGTGAACAACGGAATCTGTGCTGACTTACCTGTTGCAGCCACAAATAACAATAAGGTTATGATCAATAATGTGGTATCACCCATTGCCAATTGTCCGGCACCGGCAAAAACCGTATTGAATTCCAAGGATCCAAAATTTGCCAATATAAAGAACATCGCGATCAAGAATCCCAGATCACCGATTCTGTTCATGACAAATGCTTTCTTAGCAGCCTTGCCATAGTTGCTGTTCTTGAACCAAAATCCAATCAGCAAATACGAACATAAACCTACACCTTCCCAGCCGATGAACATCACTAGGTAATTCGAACCTAGCACTAACAAGAGCATAAAGAAAATAAATAGATTGAGATAAGAAAAGTACTTGCCATATCCTTCATCATGTGCCATATACCCTACTGAGTAGAGGTGGATCAAGAATCCCACGCCGGTAATGATCAACAACATGATTGAGCTCAATGGGTCGACCAAGAAACTTATATTGAAGTTAAATGTTCCTACGGTAAACCAATTGAATACCTCTTGATAAATTATACCATCTCCACCGGCTTGGCGTGCATCATATACTTCCTTGAAAATACCGCAGCTTAGTAAAAACGAAATCAGGATTGTACCACATCCGATGATGGAGATCAATGGTTTTGGCGCGCTCTTGCGGAGCAGACCAATTATCAGAAATCCTAACAAAGGAATTAATGGGAGCATCCAAATGAATTCTTTCATATCTAGTTCTCTCTTAAATTCTAATTCTTACCACCTCAGCTTATTCAGGGAATCAATATCCACTGATTTGGTATTTCTATAAACCATAATTATAATGGCGAGTCCGACTGCAACTTCCGCTGCTGCCAGTGCCATAATAAAAAACACAAACACTTGCCCGCTCGGGTCACCTCTATATGCCGAAAACGCTGCCAGCAATAAATTCACAGAATTCAGCATCAGCTCGATCGACATCATGATGATGATGACATTACGGCGAATTAATACTCCGATTACACCAATTACGAAAATGATGCTGCAGAATATCAAATAATGATTCAGGGGAATACCCTGCATATTTTCTATCAGATTACCCATTTTGTTTCGCTCGTGTTTCTTTCTTAGCCAATAAAACTGCTCCTACCATCGCTGTCAACAACAGAATTGAGGACAGTTCGAATGGAAGCAGAAAATCCTTAAACAATACTTTTCCCAGGTTCTTTACCAGACCAAGGTCTTCAGAAGCCTTTACAAACTCATTATTGGTCTCCAATACTCTAAATGCACCCAACAAAGTTGCCAATAGACACATCCCGGCGATCGCACCCATGAATTTTACAAGATGGGATTTCATCGGTTCGGTATCTTTGTTGAGGTTCAAAAGCATCAGCACAAACAGGAATAGAACCATAATGGCCCCCATGTAGACGATAAAATTCACAACCGCCAAAAACTGCGCATTCAGCAGGATATAATGAACCGTAAAGGTGAAAAATGTAATTACGAGGTAGAGTACACTATGCACGGGGTTCTTTGTGAAGATGGTCATCAACGCAAAGAAGATCGATAGAAACGCTACAAAATAAAATATGGTCATAGGTTAAGCTTGCTGATTTTGAGATAATTTCGTGATATCAAACTTTGGTTCCAACAATTTGTCTTTCCCATAAATAAAATCTTTGCGCAAGTAATCTGCGGTAACATGCTTGCCGTCCAAATAGATCGCTTCCTTAGGACAAGCTTCCTCACATAGACCACAGAATATACAACGCAGCATATTGATTTCATAAACTACAGCGTACTTCTCTTCTCTATACAGGTTTTCTTCTCCTTTTTTACGTTCTGCGGCAGTCATGGTAATTGCCTCCGCCGGACAGGACAAAGCACATAGGCCACAAGCTGTACAACGCTCTCTGCCTTGTTCATCACGCTTCAATGAATGTTGACCCCTGAAATTCTTCGAATAAGGCCTGATCTCCTCAGGATATTTCACCGTAGGAATTTTCTTGAAAAAGTGTTTTATAGTGATCGAAAGACCTTTGGCAATGGCAGGTAAATAAATACGCTCCCAAAAGCTCATCGGTTTCTGTTCTAATACTTTTTTTCTATTTGATAACGACTGCATTTCCCTCCCTATTAAAAGTAAGTATCTTTAACTATGGTAATGATTCCTGTCAATACAATATTTGCAATGGCCAATGGGATCAACATTTTCCAACCTAAGTTCATCAATTGATCATATCTGAACCTTGGCAAGGTCCATCTAACCCACATAAAGAAAAATATAAAAGCAAATATTTTCAGGAAGAACACCAATACTCCAATGATTGTAATCCAATTTTCTGACAGTCCGAGGTCATACATAAATGGAAAATTATATCCTCCAAAGTACAGGGCTGCCATCAAGGATGATGAAACAAACATATTGATATATTCAGAGAACATATAAAGGCCCAATTTCATGGACGAATACTCTGTATGGTAACCACCGACTAGTTCAGTTTCACATTCTGGCAAGTCAAACGGCACGCGGTTACATTCTGCGAATGCACAGGTCATAAAGATCAGGAAGCCCAAAGGCTGAACCCAAATATTCCAATTGACGAAACCAGATTGCTGTGCTACGATCTCACCGATGGAAAGGGTACCTGTAACCATCAACAAAGCAATCAGCGACAATCCCATTGCGATTTCGTAACTGATACTCTGTGATGCTGCACGGATTGCACCCATCAGCGAGAATTTATTGTTGGAAGCCCATCCTCCCAACATGATTCCATATACCCCAAGGGCGATGACCCCAAAAATATAGAGAACACCAATATTGACATCGGCAACCTGCAATTTGATCGCTTGGTCACCTATTGTCAGGGTCTGACCCCAAGGAATAACAGCCGAACTGATACAAGCTGTTATGATTGCGATCGTAGGACCTAATATAAACAAGGTTTTATGTGCCCCGGCAGGAATAATCTCTTCCTTAAAGAAGAATTTTCCACCATCACACAGGGGTTGTAATATTCCGAAAAGACCGGCACGGTCAGGACCATAACGGTCCTGCATAAACCCTGCAATCTTTCTTTCTGCCAAAGTAGAATACATCGCTATGACCAAGGTGATCACAAAAATGATTACTACTAAGATTAATTTCTCTAAAATAAAGGCCGTTTCCATCTTCCCTATTTCTATTTTAATTTTTCAGATCTTGCTAACTGTTCCACATTCGCCTCCTTTAAAACAGGATTGTCCTTAATTACGCTTGGCGGATCGAAACGCAGGTAATGATTCGATGAAATCACGGATTGATCGCTGATTTTGTAGGTTCTTCTAAGTTCCAATCGTCAGTTCGTTTGGTTTCAAACCTACAAGTATCACAGATAAAATCTTCGACTTCATTGTGTTCATCCTTGCGTCCTGTTACACGGATTACATCTGGCCCTTTATACCATAATGTCACTTTCCCTGAACATTTAGGACAGTCACGGTGAGCATTCACTGGTTTGGTAAACCAAACCCTGTTTTTGAACCTAAAAGTTTTGTCTGTCAATGCTCCTACCGGGCATACATCAATGACGTTCCCAATAAAATCATGATCCAAAGCTTCATGTATGTACGTTGAAATCTCAGCATGATCTCCGCGGAATAGAACGCCATGCTCTCTTTTGTTGGTCAGCTGATTAGCAACATATACACAGCGGTAGCAAAGGATACAACGGTTCATATGCAGTTGGATCTTTTCGCCGATGTCTATTCTTTCGAAGGTACGTCTTTCGAATTCATATCTTGTTTTGTCTGCTCCGTGTTCATAGCTCAGGTCCTGAAGTTTACATTCTCCGGCTTGGTCACACACAGGGCAATCCAAGGGGTGGTTGATCAACAACATTTCCACTACTGCCTTTCTGGCGTCTACCACCTCTGGCGAGGTGATGTTGAGCACTTCCATTCCATCCATGGACGGTTGTTCTGCAGGATGCTACCAACTTGGGCATCGGCCTAGGGTCTTTTTCTGATCCTTTGCTCACTTTTACCAAGCAGGTTCTACACTTTCCACCAGTTCCTTCCAGCTTGGAGTAATAGCACATTGCCGGTGGCACAATATCACCACCTATCTGCCTTGCAGCGTTTAATATCGTAGTACCCGGAGCAACTTCAACCGTTATTCCGTCTATTGTAACTTTAAAATTTTGAACTTCTTCTGCCATTGTCGCTCTTTCTAAATAAATCCTTTATTCCGTTACTGGAACTAGGGGATCTTCATAATGTGCTAAACCGTAGTTTCTTTGCATTGCTTCTTGAGGATTTAGGATATGCCATTCAAACTCATCCCTGAAATGGCGGATTGCTGCCGCCACGGGCCATGCTGCCGCATCACCCAAAGGACAGATCGTATTTCCTTCAATCTTCTGTTGAACCTGCCATAATAAGTCAATGTCCGACATATCACCCCTGCCATACTCAATCTTTTCTAGGATCTTTTCCATCCATCCTGTTCCTTCGCGACATGGTGAACATTGTCCACAACTCTCATGTCTATAAAAACGGGTATAATTCAAGGTATTCCGTACAATACATTGGTCTTCATCAAATACGATGAAACCACCTGATCCCATAGCGGTACCACTTACAAATCCACCGTCTGCCAAGGACTCATAGGTCATTAGGCGTGGGTTTCCTTGCATGGTCTTAACAATCAGGTTTGCAGGCAAAATAGGAACGGATGACCCGCCGGCCACCACAGCCTTCAGACGCTTTCCATTCGCCATGCCACCACAATATTCTTCTGAGAAGATAAATTCCTCAACGGGAAGGCCCATTTCGATCTCATAAACTCCAGGTTTTGCTATGTTCCCTGATGCGGAGATCAACTTTGTCCCTGTACTTCTTTCGATACCGATTTTCGCATACTCCTCACCGCCATCATTGACGATAGGTACTGTTGCGGCAATCGACTCTACGTTATTTACAACCGTCGGACAGCCATACAATCCTGCTACAGCAGGGAATGGCGGTTTTATCCTTGGGTTTCCTCTTTTTCCTTCCAATGATTCCAATAAGGCGGTCTCTTCACCACAGATGTAAGCTCCACCACCCGGCTGAACGAAAATCTCTAGGTCATAACCTGTCCCTAAGATGTTCTTGCCAGGAATCCGGCAGCTTTAGCCTCTTCGATGGCCTTTTCCATAATCCGAATCTGAGGCATCATCTCGCCACGGATATAGATATAGGAGGTATGTGCTCCAAGTGCATAGCTGGAAACAATCATTCCTTCAATCAATGCATGCGGAATATAAGTCATCAGATAACGGTCCTTGAAGGTACCAGGCTCTGACTCATCTCCATTGCACACCAAATAGCGAGGGACACCCTCAGGCTTAGCCAAGAAACTCCATTTCATCCCTGTTGGGAATCCTGCTCCACCACGACCTCTCAAACCCGATTTCTTAACCTCCTCGACTACGTCTTCCGGAGACATGGTCTTCAAGGCCTTTTCAACTGACCGATAGCCACCCTTCTCACGATAGACAGCGAAGGTATTGATGCCTGGCACATCTATATGTTCTAATAATAACTTACGTCCCATATTACTAAGCCTCGCTTTTTGATTTTTCCTTTAAATCACTGATTAATGTGTCCACACTCTCTGGAGTAAGATTCTCATAGAATGTATAACTTGGACCGATCTGTAAAACAGGTCCGTATCCACATGCTGCCAAACATTCTACACCACGCCAAGAAAACAGACCATCCGCCGTCGCCTCACCTTCCTTAACGCCTAATCTATCTTCCAGATGTGCCATGATCTTCTCCGCTCCTACCAGGCAACATGGTCCTGTACGGCAAACCTCAAGTACATACTTCGCTTGTGGCTGCAAAAAATACATGGTATAAAAAGTCGCTACTTCAAATACTTCGATAGGCTCAATGCTCAGAAAGGATGCAACCTTTTCCATAGCATCGACGCTCAACCAGCCATATTCTGCCTGAACCAAATGTAGAATCGGCAATAATGCTGACTTCTGCTTGCCCTCAGGATAACGACTTACTACTTCGGAGAATTTCCCCAAAAGATCTGCCGAGAAATCGACAATCATATTTTCTTTAACACTAAGCATCTAATTCACCTGCTATTACGTTTAAACTACTCATATTGATGATGGCATCCGAGATCAACATACCGCTGCTCATCGGTGCAAACATCTGATAATTGATGAATGATGGCCTTCTGAAATGCAAGCGGTAAGGGCTTCTGCCCCCATCGTTGATCAGGTAGAAACCTAATTCACCATTTGCTCCCTCAACCGAAGCATATACTTCTTCCTTAGGGGCATCCCACTCGCCCATCACGATCTTAAAGTGATAGATCAATGCTTCCATATTGGTATATACCTGTTCTTTTGGAGGCAGGTAATATTCTGGAACATCGCGTGGAACACACCTTTAGGTTCTTTTTCTATTTTTTCAAGCGCCTGTTCGATGATGCGCAGGGATTGCCACATCTCCTCATTTCTCACCATAAATCGATCATACACATCCCCATTGGTACCAACCGGAACATCAAAATCAAATTCCTCGTATGAGCAGTAAGGATTGTGCGCCCTCACATCATAGTCAACACCTGTTGCGCGCAAAATCGGACCTGACCAGCTATAGCTCAGAGCTTCCTCTGCTGTTACTGCCGCCACATTCGAAGTACGCTCGATAAAGATTCTGTTACGGTCAAATAACTCTTGGAACTCCTTTAATACCGGTGGGAATCTTACCAAGAACTCACGGATCTTTGCAAAGGCAATATCATTGAAATCACGCTCAAAACCACCAATTCTACCGATATTGGTTGTCAGACGTGCACCACAGATCTCTTCATATATTTCATAGATAAACTCACGCTCCTGCATCACATAAAGGAATCCCGAGAACGCTCCTGTATCTACCCCAAGGATACCATTACAGATAATATGGTCGGCTATCCTTGCCAGCTCCATAACAATAACGCGCATATATTGTACACGTTTTGGAATCTCGATATCCAACAGTTTCTCAACCGTCAGGTACCAACCGATATGTGTTGATCGGTGATGAACAGTAGTTCAAACGATCCGTCAGGGCGTAATTTGATAGAAGGGTCTATGTTCTGCGATTTTTTCAAATGCACGGTGGATATAGCCAATGGTAGAGACACCACTGACGATACGTTCACCGTCAATTTGGACTACATTTTGGAATACACCGTGGGTAGCAGGGTGTGTAGGTCCAATATTGAGAGTTATCAACTCATCCTGAGGGTCATTGTCCTCAAAGACAGGTGCATTATGTGATATTTTCGAAATAGATTTGCTCATGATTGTCCTATCTTATCGGCCAAAATAAAAGTCTTTCTTATCCACACGGTTAGGATCTTCCCAATGGGTATTCTTTACGCATTGGGAATACGCCAAGATCATCCATGTTGAGGATTCTTCTCAGATCAGGATGGCCTTCGAAATTGATTCCAAAGAAATCGTAGGTTTCGCGTTCCATCCAGTTTGCTCCGTTCCATAGCACTGTTGCTGTAGGAATAGATGGGTTTCCTTTTCCAAGAACACCTTGATACGTATACGGACATTATGGACCAAGCTATGTACATGATAAACTACCGCAAAAGGTTTTTCCCTTTCCGGGTAGTGTACCGCTGTAATATCTGTCAAATAGATAAATTGCATGGATTCATCTGTTTTGATGCTTGACAGCAGATCAATAATATTTTCCGTATCTGTTTCGACTGTAAGCAGTCCTTTAGGTTCTGATATATGGGTTACTTTATGCCGAATTCTGTTCTCAGCTTTTCGATAACCGCTTGATTAGTCAACTTATCCATTATCTGTTAAGATTCCGTACTTTTCCAATAACGCTTTATATTCTGGCGTATTTCTTCTGTTCAATGATTCGTTTTTCACGATGTCCTGGAGTCTGAGCACACCGTCCAGAATTGCTTCTGGTCGTGGCGGGCAGCCAGGGACATACACATCTACAGGTATGATTTCATCGATTCCTTGTAACACGGAATAGGTATCGAAAATACCGCCACTGGAGGCGCATGCACCTACGGCAATTACCCAGCGTGGTTCTGCCATCTGTATGTATACCTGTTTCAATACAGGTGCCATTTTCTTTGCAATCGTTCCCATTACAAGCAACATATCAGCTTGTCTTGGGGAGAAACTAGGCCTCTCAGCTCCGAACCTTGCCAAATCATACGTCGACCCCATGGTCGCCATAAACTCAATTCCACAGCAGGATGTTGCAAACGGTAGAGGCCATAGCGAATTAGCGCGTGCTAATCCGATGGCTTTATCCAATGTTGTTGCAAAGAATCCCGCTCCCTCTACACCTGGAGGCGCATCTGATAAGGTAATATTGCTCATCTCTAAATTATTTGCGCGATCAAACCGGCAAAAACCAAAAGGTTAATCCCAGTCTAATGCTTTCTTTTTAATGATATAAATAAACCCTAAAAGCAATAACCCCATGAAGACGAACATCTCAATCAGCCCCTGCATTCCGAATTCCCTGAAATTCACGGCCCACGGATACATAAAGATGACCTCAATATCGAAGATCACGAAACAAGATAGCAACCAAGAAATATTTGATTGAAAAGGGCTGTCTAGCGTTTCCGACAACTTCAACTCCGGACTCAAAAGCCCCCAGTTTGTTCTCTGTACGCACTTTGGACCAATAAGGTGGGTTCCAATAATCGTGGTAACACCAAATCCCACGGCCACAGCCAATTGAATTAATATAGGAATATAATCTATGGGCGCACTTTGCCCAGCTAATCCATCCATATCTTTAGTTTATTGCTATTAGTAGTCTAACAAAAATAACAAAATATGTCAATAAAAAAAGAGAGCTGGATTACTATAAGGTTGGTATTTGTTATTTTGAATCATTATAAATAGATGTGATGTAGGGTAGACATAAGGCAAAAGAGAAAAACAAGGGCAAGGTAGATGTGGGATGTGAGATTTGAGATAGAAAGGTGAAATTTTACTAGGTCCGTAGAAACGCGAGCTTCGGCTCCGCTATTAGCCACCGGAAACGGCCCCTGAGTATTGCCAGCAATGCCGAAGCCAGAGAGTATAGGTTTGTCCATGAGCAAATCACCAAGCCGCGGTCCGTTTCCTCACCAGCCACTAACTATAATTAAACGCCTTGTTCTGACTGGTGGGGACACTGCAATGCCAATGTCGTTCGTTAAATTGGCAAAATATTATCCATATATAAAAACAAAAGGTCTGAAGCTTGGCTTCAGACCTTTTGTTTTTATATAGACTATTCAGATTCTAATGTCTATTGTCTACTGTCTTATTTAACTGCCTCCACCATTTGAGTAGCGAAAGGATCTTCTGGTTTCAATTTCAAAGTTTCAGCGAATTCAGCTTTAGCTTTAGCGTTGTCACCTTTTAGGTAAGCGAAGTAACCGATGTAGTTATGTGCATCTGCAGCATAAGTTTTGTTAGCTTCTTCTTCTGCTTTACCTGAAGCTGAGATTGCAGCCAATAACTTAGTGAATGAATCTACGAAGATACCTTTAGCATTTTCTGGATCGTACATTACGTTGTCCAATGCTAATTCTGTCAATCCTTTGTAGTACAATGCAGGGATTTTGTATTTGTCAACCACTTCTTTTTTAGTTGCGTCACCTACGATACCCAATGATTTCACTGCAGCCTCCAAGTGTGGTTTTGCTTCAGTCCATCTTTGCAGCTACTTCTTCAGGAGTCAATTCAGTTCCTTCAGGAACAGTTACTAATTTCGAACCGATACCATACTCTATCTGTCCTAAGTAGAAGTTTGAGTCATAGAAATAGTCAGAGCTGTCATTGCTAGCAGGGATCGTAAAGATCTTAGCAGCGATTTCGTTCTCACCATTCTTGAAGTATTCGAAAGCTGTTTCTGAGATTTCCTCATCGTAGTTCTCGTCTTCAGTTTGTTTTGTTTCTGCAACTTTCAGGTACTCAGCTCCTTTAGCAGCGTCACCAGCGATGATATTTGCTAGACCAGCGTACAAGTAGTCACGACCGATCAATCGTGCAGTGTCAACTTTGCTGAACAAGGTAGTCATATACTCCAATGATTTTGCGTAGTCTTTATCTTGCAAGAAAGAGATATAACCTAAGTAGCGGTATACTTTGGCGTCTACACCTTCTACAGTGGATAATTCTTGAGCAACGGTTTTCAATTCGTCATAGTTACCAGAATATACCAAGAAGTCAGCGTAACGTACTTTAGCGTCAGTTGAAGCATCACCAGTCAGTGACAAGTATTTTTTATAGTTGTCAACTGCTTTTTGGTTGATTTCACGGTATTGTTCTTCTGGAGCTTTGATAGAAGACAAGTAGTATGTCTCTGCCAACTCACGGTAGATTGGTCCGTACTCAGGGTTTTCACCTGCCAATGTTGTTAATTGTTCCAATACGACATCATAAGCTTGTGCTCTTCTTGAAATAATAGCTTGTCCGATTTTTGGAGCCAATAATTTTTCATCTAGTGCCAAAGCATCACGGTATGCTACGTATGCAGGGCTACTTTCACGCAACCCAGCATAAGCATCACCTAATGCTGTAGGGATCATAGGATCTTTAGCATTCAGTTCTTTAGCTTTCGTTAAATATTCAACTGCTTTTTTATAGTCAGGTTTTGGAGCATCGATGTATCCTCTACCGATATAATAAGGTACTTCATATTCTTTTTTGCCCACACCTTGCGCTGCTGTAGCGAATTTTGTCTCTGCTGCAGCTACATCGCCTTTTTCTAGGTCAACGATACCAAGACCTACAGTATTCAATTTTTCTTTAGGAGCATTTGTTACACCTTCTTGGAAAACGATTTGAGCAGAGTCGATTTTATCGTTGATCAAGTGGATTCTTCCTAGATAAAAATAATTCTCACCATCTTTTGCCTTCTTCTGAACTAAATTCTGCAACATAGCTTTAGCTTTGTCATATTGTTCAGCTTGAATTGCAGCCTTAGCATCCTTTAAACTTTGAGCTTGAGCTGTTCCTGTAGCAACAGCCCCTGCAACTAAAAGGCTTAAAAATAATTTGCTGTTTGTCATAATCTGTTATTTACTCTTTGTTATAAACTAATTTATGTTGTCTTCTCTAATTATAATTTCTCGTCCGGGCATGGTCACGGGCAACAGTCCATATTTCAGAACAATTCTCTGCCCGCGGTCTCCTGTCATAAATGCAGAAAATCCAATTCCCAATCCCAAATTCGGTTGATAATTTAGCACTTGAAATTCATTCTTCAATGCGTATTCATCGGTAGCAAAAGTGGTTTGAGAGGGCTTAAAATATCCTATGCTTTTTCCGTCCTTCAAAGTCTGAAGGCTTAAGATACGAATTTTATTTTCTTCTCCAAACTGTCTTACGCAATCTAAATATTGACCGTAGGACATCACCCCGATACTATTTACACCTTTCAATACTTCCTCTATCACTTCCTTTGACGTTTTCATTGCTTTGACCGGACTGCCCCGATACCTTTTTTCCAATTTTGTCAATTCCTTCACTGTACGGAAGGTGCTAGAGTTCACGTTGTCGAAAACTAACTTCTTCCCGTCTTTAGATTCTCCCTTTAACATTGATGTTAACGCATTAATGTCAATTGAAGTATCTGTTGCCGAAATATTATTTACAAAAACCACACCATCATAGAATGCTGGGAAGGTTCTTGGTGAAATTCCTCTGCTTTTGAAGCCTGCATTTTCTTCATTAGTGAGCAGGCGTGCAAGAATTGCGATGTCTGCTTGTCCTTGCATCAAGGCATTGATAGCTTCTCTTTCCGGCAGAGGGATCAACTTAATATTGGAATTGACGTACGAAGACTTGAATACATCCACTTGCTGTAGCATCAGCGGAAGTGCTGCTTCGTCCACAATAACCGAGAGTTCACCCGTCAGAATATCATCTTTTCGCCGCATTAGCGCTTACTTTTGTCGTATCAGTGGTTTCCTGTCCTTTATTTTTGTTCTGCGAACAAGAAACTACGAGGGCCAAAAGTATCATCATCGCTAATGAACACCATATAGAACGCTTCATATTACTTAGAATACTTAAATACCGAAAAGGATTAATTTAGTTCCGAAAATTATTTTGCCATAGTCTAGCAAATCGCATAAAAGAATATACGATCAGGAGTATTCCGAAGATCTTTTTGTAGGTAGGGTCAATCTCTATTGGAAAAGCCGTTCCAGAAGATAATCAGGATCCCCAGTACAAAATAAAAGAGGAACATGAATAGTCCTAAAATGGACAGAAATCGCTGTGTGGGCGATTTCTGTCTAAAATTATTTCTTGTTGAATGATTCGACATATCGAATTACATGTTTGACAAGTCTAAGCGGATAGGCAATGAATAGCGAACTGGAACCGGGCGACCATTTTGGATTGCTGGTGACCATTTCTTTGATTTCTTCAATGCTGTGATTGCTGCTTGTCCTGTTCCGTAAGAAAGGTCTTTAGTCACTTTGATATCAGAAAGCGCACCGTTTTTGTCAATTACGAATGACAATTCGATTGTTCCTTTTACACCAGCATCGATTGCTGCTTGTGGATATTGCAGTGTTGTAGACACGAATTGACGGAAGGCGTTGATACCACCTGGGTAAGATGCAGGCACCTCTACCGCTTCAAAGTCATAGACTTTGTTAGGATCTCCATCTGGCGTACCTTTGGTACTACCTGTGATGGCACCTTCTACTTTCTTAGGTCCGAACTCTCCGGTTGGTACACCTGATGCACCTGGCGTTCCTTTAAGGGTAATACGCGCTGGAGTAGCATTTTTCTCTTTGATTTCTTCTTGAGAAACGACCTCTTCTTTTACTTGTCTTGCATCAACAACCTTAGGTTCTGGGAAACGGATTAGGTCTTCCGCAGGTGGTTCTTCTGCAATACGTTGAGGAGGTTCTTCCTCTTGAGGTAGTGGTTCTTCTTCTTCAGGTGGTTCAGGGATCTCAAGATCCTCTAAAGTAACTGGAGTAACTTCTACTACTTCCTCAACAGGCTTCTCAGGAAAAAGCTTTATATCGAAGGCTTTGATAGCCACGAAAGCCAAGACTACTGCCGATACTGAGAACAGAGCGATATTGGTAGCAATCGGTGCGTATTTACGCAATGCATATGCTCCATAGTCTTTATTTCTATTCTCAAAAACGACATCTAGCCATTCTTTCTTAAATAAATCTAATTTTGAACCGATCATTTTTTTCCTTTTTATCTGATGGATTATTCGTTATAGATTCCGTTTGTTTTCAAAACCTCAACTTCTTCAGGTTTGATCTTGGAAATCATAAAGCGTTTCACATCAGTGATTTTCATTTCATCTAGTATGTCAACGAGGTTACGTTGTACAGACCTATCACTTGGACGGATTACGACGATAAGGTCTTTACCACCTGACACCTGAGGAACCTGCGCTTTTTTCTCCAAAACGATTTTTCTGATTCCTTCTTTGCTGTAGTCAACTACTGCTGGTGCAGAGATAGGATTTGCCAATTGTCCGTAATACCAAGCAATTTTATCATCTGATCCTAACAATAAAGTGATTGAACGGTTGTCTGCGATTTCGATCTCAGGGTTCAGTTCGTTTTTGTCTTTATTTTTGTCAGGCATGTTAACATCCATTGCTTGAGGCTTGTTCAAGGAAGTTGTAAGCATGAAGAATGTGATCAGAAGGAATGCTAGATCCACCATCGCGGTTAAGTCTACGCGTCCCCCGTTTTTCTTCGACCTTACTTTGCCACCTTTTTTGCCACCACCGGAGTCTTGATTTAATTCTGCCATTTTTTATCTTGTTATTGTTCCTGGCGCAAACCTGTAACAAAACTGAATTTGTTTTGTTTTTGGTTTCTCAGGGTTTCGATAATCAAATTCATTACTGAGTACTTCTCTTCAGCATCTGCTTTGATCGCTACTTTCATTGCTCCTGGATCTACCCAGTTTTTCACCTTGCCTTCTTGGTCACGGTTGAATTCAACTGTTGCCAAGCGAGCTTGCTGTGTCCAATGATAAAGTTCGTTTGAAAGTTCTTCTGTACTATCCACTGGGATACCTGGTTGAACTTCTAAAGTACGTTTGTCATTTTCCAATGAAAGCAGTGCACGCAATTGCTTGAATGGTACTCCAAACTCATCTAGTGCTTTGAACTTCTCGTACTCTTCTTCTGTAAAGCCAACTTTATACTTCGCAGACATATTCTTTAGGGTCAATTTACGAACCTCAGGGTTCTTAACGCTAAAAAACACTTTTCCACCATTACCTACTGTGATAACAGAAAGGTTATCATCTGGTAATTTATCCAACGTTGTGGATGCTGGCGTATCTACGGGCATTACTTCTGGCTGACGTGCTGTTGCTGTCAAGACGAAGAATGTAAGAAGCAAGAAAGACACGTCACACATCGCCGTCATGTCGATCGTTGTGCTGGCTCTTTTTACTTTTGCTTTTCCCATTTCTTTACTTCTTTAATGTGAACACTCTATTTCTTTTTTAATAATGATGCGAAAGGGTTGAACATTGCATAAAAATTGTTCAACTTTTTTTCGGATCTTCTTATTTGTGGTTTGCAGCGTATGTTTGTACGATTGAGAAACCAGCCTCGTCAATAGAGTACGTTAATGTATCGATCTTAGAAGTTAAGATGTTGTAGAAAATAATCGCGATTGTAGAAGTACCGATACCTGTTGCCGTGTTGATCAAGGCCTCAGAAATACCGTTTGCTAATTTTGCTGAATCCGGTGCACCACCTGTTGCTAAAGCCGAGAACGCTTTAATCATACCTGTTACTGTACCTAATAGACCAGTCAATGTACCGATAGAAACTAATGTAGCGATAACTGTCAAGTTTTTCTCTAACATTGGCATCTCTAATGTAGTAGCTTCTTCGATTTCTTTTTGGATAGCCAATACAGATTTTTCTGTATCTAATCCTGGATGTGCTTCAACATCTTTATATTTTAAAAGACCAGCTTTGATTACGTTTGCAACAGAACCTTTTTGTTTGTCACACTCTTGAATAGCGCTATCAATGTTTCCTGATCTCAATAAACCTTGTACTTTTCTTACAAAGTTACCTACGTTTCCAGTTCCAGACGCTTTACCGATAACGATAAGACGCTCGATTGAAAATACCCATACCATTAAGAATAGACCAAGTAATACTGGTACTACGTATCCTGCGTGGTAAACCATTCCGTAGTAGTTTCCTGGTTTTGGTTGGTTCTCCGGATTGTTGTCGATAAAGTTGGAAGGATCACCCATCACAAACTTATAAACTAAGAAACCAATTACTAGACAAATGATAATTGCTAAACTTGCAAATAGGTTACCCGCGTTGCCACTCTCTTGTTTAGCAGGGGTTGTAGTTTTTGGTGCGTTTGCCATTTTTTACTAATTTTTAGATTTTTTACTGTTGTTTAATTATTAAGTTAAATTCAATTTAATGCAAGCTAAATGCCGTTATTTTACATTAATTCAAAACAAATATAGCATTTTCTGTTAAAAACAAAATTAATTTGAAGATATCTGATTATTTAACTTTTAGGCTGTGTTACCTACTCATTGACGTTCTTCAGCAGCTCTCAAATCAATGCTTTCTTTGTCGTATCACATAACGGTTGAATATTCCATATTTTTTACAATGAAAACCATTTTTTTTTTGAATTGCAAATTAACAAATCATTAAATGTTAAAAATAAGTGAGTATTTACTTACAATCCCCACCGTTCCGCAAGAACCAAAACAGGAACGAAATACCACTATTTCTTTGTTTTTTAAACGTTTACACGACAATTCCATCTTTAGCCCCCAAAGGATTTAACTTGGAACTTCTCCGAAGTTAAATATTGGATAATCTTTTCTTTAAAATCACCTTGTATCAAATTTCACCATCCTTTGCACTGCCCCCAACCCCACATTTCTGCTTTAATTTCCGCGCTAAATCTTCTAAGCCAGCATCCGTTCCTACAAATCCAGTAACGATTGTCACAACTTTTCCCTTGCGCTGTTTCTTGTCCAATCCAACTTTTAAGACGTTGCTTATCGTTGGGCAAGGTCTCCTGCTCCTCTCCTCCTTCTGCCTCGTTGTACTCAAAATCGTCCGATGTAGAATATACTATACCTTCAAAACGTTGTTTTTTTCTGTTTTGCCATATTTTATCAACAAATTATTTTCAGTGCATTGCTTTGCACTTTGATATCTATTTTATCGCCCAGGTCCATGGGTTCACCGTCCAAATGCACCGGAGCTTTGCCTTCCTGCTCGATACAGATCTCTTTCCCGGGGATGATTTCCACATATTCCGACTGATCTGCAGTCTTGTTAAAAAGATGAAAGATCATCATCGGTAATATATATAACGGAAATTTATGCACAATACATACATCGAGCAGCCCATCATTTATAGAAGCATTTGGCGCGATGTAGGCATTATTGCCATATTGAGGTGAATTTGCTACCGATACCATGAACGCCTCCCGTTCATAGACCTTGCCATCGATCTTTAGCGAATACTTTCGAGGTTTATATTTGCTCAATACGTTGATTGCTGTTCGTAGGTATCCTACCGGCCCCCGGAATGTTTCCGATGCAAATTTATCGCTGACCGATGCATCGAAGCCTATTCCGGCCATATTGAAGAAATAACGGTCACCTACCTTTCCGCAGTCAATTTCCACGCTGTCGAACCTGTTGATGCGCCTCAGGGCAGCCGATTCATTCATAGGAATCCCCAGATAATAGGCCAGTCCATTTCCGGATCCTTCGGGAATAATTCCCAAGGGGACTTCACTTCCTGCAAGAGCGGAACCGATTTCGTTGATTGTACCATCTCCCCCGACCGCTATAACGGCATCATATTGCTCTTCGATGGCAGATTTTGCGAGTTCATAGGCGTGATTAGCGTGATCGGTCACTTTAAAGGTCGGATCAAACCTGTTTAAATCGAGTACTTCGAGTACTTGTTTATTAAACGCTGTTTTCTTCTTCCCACCTGATACTGGATTGATAACAAACAGTATGCGCTTCTTTCTCATTTACGTCATTTAATTCCGCTAAAGATAATAATTTGGTTGAAATACTTTTTAAATATTGCAAAGTATCGTAGCTTTGTGCCACACAAAATGTGGACTGATTTGCATTTAGCATTATCATAATGTAAATGGGAGATTGCAACCACAGTAAAAAAGTGCTAAAACCATTCGGGACAAATGATTTTTCACCTACTGTCTGCTATTCCCTTCAAACGTTTATAAATTTTATGGCATATTTATTTACCTCCGAATCTGTTTCTGAAGGACATCCAGACAAAGTCGCAGACCAAATTTCGGACGCTTTAATCGACAACTTCCTCGCATGGGATGAAGATGCCCGCGTAGCTATTGAAACCTTAGTTACTACTGGACAGGTGGTTTTAGCAGGTGAAGTGAAGTCCAAAATCTATCTGGACGTTCAGAAGATCACTCGCCAGGTTATTGAGAAAATCGGATATACTAAATCCGAGTATATGTTCGAAGCCAACTCCTGTGGCGTACTTTCGGCAATACACGAACAATCAGCGGACATCAACCAAGGTGTTGACCGCATCACAAAACAAGAACAAGGCGCTGGTGACCAAGGGATCATGTTTGGCTACGCTAACAATGAAACCGACAACTACATGCCTCTGGCATTGGATCTATCGCATAGACTATTATACGAACTTGCTGCACTGAGACGCGAAAACGATGAAATCAATTACTTGCGCCCAGACGCCAAGTCACAAGTGACATTGGAATACGACGACAATCATAAACCGGTTAGGATCGATACCATCGTGATCTCTACACAGCACGATGATTTTGCTTCTGAAAAAGAAATGCAAGAGAAGATCCAAGCTGATATCATCAATATCTTGGTTCCTCGCGTAAAGGCACAGCTCAAACCAGAGCTACAGGCTTTATTTACCGACCAGATCAAATACCATATCAACCCTACTGGAAAATTCGTTATCGGTGGCCCTCATGGCGACACTGGTTTGACAGGTAGAAAGATTATCGTTGATACCTACGGTGGTAAAGGCGCGCATGGTGGTGGTGCTTTCTCGGGTAAAGATCCTTCAAAAGTAGACCGTTCTGCAGCTTATGCTACCCGCCATATCGCCAAAAACCTCGTTGCTGCAGGTGTGGCTGACGAAATTCTCGTTCAGATCTCTTACGCTATCGGCGTTAAAGATCCTATGGGAATCTATGTAAACACATTCGGCACTAGCAAAGTCAACAAAACGGATGGCGAGATTGCAGCAATTATCGGTGATCTATTTGATATGACTCCTTACGGTATTGAAACACGCCTAGGCCTTCGTAACCCGATCTATGCTGAAACTGCAGCTTACGGACACATGGGCAGAACCCCAAAAACAGTGACCAAAACTTTCGAAAACTCTAACGGCGAAACAAAAACCGTAGAAGTTGACCTGTTCACATGGGAAAAATTGGACTATGTGGATGAGGTGAAGAAGGTGTTTGGGTTGTAGTCTTAAACATTAGACATAAGACATTAGACTTGAGATGGCGAGATAATCTTAGGTTTGATCTCTTTAGATTAGATAACAAAAAAATAGAGGGCAGGAGAAATTTCTCCTGACCTTTTTTTATGCGGGGATTTTTCTTTTTATAGGGTCTTATTCCACTCTTGTTCCACTCTCCTTCCACTCTAAGTATTCTTTCGTTCGGACCTTGTTCGGCGCAAAACAAATGCGGAAGTCAAGCTGGCGAAAGGATTAGTCGAATGGCGGTCTCTGGGCGGAGTCGAAGGGAAAAGTTTAGAACGCAAGTGACCCTGTGCGTAGGCCACCGCTCAACACTTCCGCTAGCTCTGCTGAAGATGGTTGGTGGGCAAGACGAGTAAAAAAAGCCCCGAGAATAATCCCAGGGCAAAAATTGTATTAGTAAACTATACAGTCTCTAATGTCTAAGTATTATCCTTCCAGTACTGCTGATGATGTTGGGATTTGGCGATTTACTTTTTTCACCAATCCTTGCAGGACAGTTCCAGGGCCAACTTCTACGAAGCTTTCGGCGCCATCTGCCAACATCGTTTCTACAGACTGTGTCCAACGTACTGCGCCAGTTAACTGGGCAATAAGGTTGTCTTTGATCGCTGTTGGGTCCTGATAAGGAAGGGCATCATAGTTTTGGTAGATCGGACAAACCGGGATCTGGATTTCAACGTCCATAATAGCAGCTTCCAATTCTTGTTTTGCAGCTTCCATCAAAGGGGAGTGGAATGCTCCACCTACATTTAATTTCAGCGCGCGCTTAGCACCGGCTTCCAATAATTTTTCACAGGCTTTGTCAACTCCGGATACGGTTCCTGAGATTACCAATTGACCTGGGCAGTTGTAGTTTGCTGCTACAACGATATCATCGACCTGTTCACATGCCTCTTCGACGATTACATCGTCAAGACCTAGGATTGCAGCCATTGTTCCCGGCTCTAGTTCTGTTGCTTTCTGCATGGCGTTAGCACGTTTGGCAACTAACCTTAAGCCATCTTCGAATGATAGGGCACCAGCAGACACCAAAGCAGAGAATTCTCCTAGGGAGTGACCTGCTACCATGGCTGGTTGAAACTTGTCGCCTAAGGCTTTTGCTAGGATAACTGAATGCAAGAAGATTGCTGGTTGGGTAACTTTAGTCTGTTTCAGTTCATCTTCGGTACCATTGAACATAATATCAGTGATGCGGAATGCCAAGATTTCGTTTGCTTTTTCAAATAATGCCTTGGTTTCTTCATTTAGATCGTATAGGTCCTTGCCCATGCCCACAAATTGTGCACCTTGGCCTGGAAAAATATAAGCTGTTTTCATATGCTATAGTTTAATTCAACAAAAATATACTTAATCTTCGGGTAGAAAAGAAAGTGAAGAAAGATTTTCTCTACTAAAAATGTCATTGGATAGTTCTAGGATCTCCTTTGCGGTCACTTTATCGATTTTTCCGAATACTTCATCCAATCCTACCACGCGGTCATAGTCCAAGATATTCTTAGCTTCAGCGATAATAAGGCTCATCCTGTTTTCTTCTGCCAGGGCAATTTGTCCTTTGAATTTGTTCTTTGCGCGTTCGAGCATCTGTGGGCTCAGCTGACTTTCTTTGAGCTTATCCAGTTCTTTATGAATGAGCTTTATGGTTTTTTCGACTTTCTCGTCATCGGTTCCGAAGTAAATACTGAAGAGTCCGGTGTCGGAATAGAGGCTATAATTGGATTCTATGGTATAGGCGATACCGTATTTCTCTCGGATATTGAGGTTAAGGATATTGGACATGCCATATCCTCCAAGCAGGTTGTTCAATAGCAGGAGTCCGGTTTTTCGGTGGTCATGGATTCCATAAGCAGAACCTCCGATCACGACGTGAGCCTGATTGATTGGTCTTTCCTGTTTTGCCTGCAGCACGGGTCTTTTAACCATATCTTCAGCGGCGTGCACCCAACTATGAGCGTTTGCATTACCAAAGCTCTTGTTGGCTATCGCTTTGACCTTCTTCTCTGTGTAATTCCCTGAGATAGCAATTACGATCTTTGAGCTATCATAATGCTGCTCAATAAACCTTTTGATATCTGATTGCTGTATAGATTTGAGATCCTCTTCCAAGCCCAGGATATTATGCCCCAAACCTGTGTTTGAAAACACCTGATCTTCGAAATCATCCATAATGGATTCTTCGGGACTATCCAGATAAGATGCCATTTCATCGAGGATTACTTCTTTCTCTTTCAGCATTTCATCTTCAGGAAAGACAGAATGGAACAGGATATCCTCGAACAGGTCGATTGCCCTATCCAGGTATGGATTTAAGAAGGAAGCATGGATACATGTATATTCTTTGGTTGTGTAGGCGTTAAGGTCACCACCGACAGATTCCAATCTATTTAAAATTTGATTTGTACTTCTGCGCTCGGTCCGCTTGAACAGCAGATGTTCAATAAAATGGGCAGTACCGAACTTTCCCATTTCTTCATGCCTTGAACCTGCATCTACTATCAAGCAAATATGAGTAATGGAAGAAGAATGTGGCTGAAACAAAACCCGCAACCCGTTGTCAAGCTGGAATATTTTATGATCCATATTGATTTTTTGAATGACAAAGGTAGTGAATAGATGTGAGATATGAGATGTGGGATGTAAGACAGTGAGCTCGAATCACAGTGTCAGAGTTGACTTGTACCTCACCCCCATACAGTTTATCCCTCCAACTAGTTTATACCCACAGCCGGTCTATCCCGCTTTCTATCTCATATCTCATATCGCATATCTCATATCTCCCAACCTACATCCTCGGCATTCTCATTCCTGGAGGCATTCCGTTGTCTATGTTTGGTGCCATTCCGGAGAATTTTTGAAGTTTGAAGGTGAACGTCAGCATAAAGTATCTGCCAAGGCGGTTTGTTCTGGTGTCAGAGATTAGGTTGTCTTGGAAACTTCTGTTCAGGTTCAATTGTTCGTTCAGCAAATCGAATGCTTGGAAGCGAATTGTTCCGCGTTGATCCTTTAATACCTTTTGTTCAATGTAAGAGTTGATGATAAAAGGGTTGGCATCGCTTAGGCTACCGTATCCTTTATTGAAGGTTTTTGAGACATCCACTCCGAAAATTGTTGTTGGAGTGATGTTCACCGAACCGATAAATGTCGGCGTTAAGCCTGATACTGCAGTGTTGTTCTCTGTCAAGGAATTTCTAACCATATTGTAGGAATACCTGATTCCTGGGTTTAATTCTAGATTTTCAGAAGGGTTATAGCGGAACATCAATCCTTGCATAAATCTCCAAGTATTGGCAATATTTTTCATTCCTTCTACTGCGTCTGGGTCAGTTGAAGTATAGGCGACGTTCTTGCTGTAGTTGATTCCTCCCATCAGCATCAAGTTATAGGTTTTCTCTTTCATTGATTTACCAAAGTGGTAGAAAGAGTTCACCGCATACACAGGCTCCTCGGTTTCGTTCAGATAACGAGTCTCAGAAAGCATACCTCTTCCAGTTCCTGGGATACGCTTTACATATGAGACGATTTTATCATTTGTAAGGTTACCATTAACGAATGCAAAGAAGGTATTCCCTTTTTGGAAATCTCCAGCACGGAAACGCATCATCATCTGGTGCCTGAATTCAGGATTTAGATTAGGGTTACCGATGGTCTTATTTGTTTCGTTCAAGCTAACTTCATAAGGAAGGATTTGATCCACTGAAGGTTCCGTTGCTTGTCCTGAATAGTTTATGCTAAGGTTCTTCTGGCGTGAAAACTTATATTCAAACCTGGCAATAGGCATTATGTTAAAGTTTTTTCTATTGATCTGCGTGGTCAGGTCGTCACTAGAAGCGTACCCATCCAAAAGAGAAGGTTGTACTGCTGCACCGATCGAATATTTTACCTTATCGTTCTCGAATGCATAGTTCGCTCCTATCCTATGCGTAGTAAAGCTATAATCCTGATCATAATGGAAATTGATGATTGTACTGTCATTGTTTAAGAATGGCGTACCATCTTCATTGAATGCATCCTGATATCTTCTATTGTCGTAATTGTTTTTGTTGAAATCATAGGTGAATTCCAGTTTTCCATGTTCTGACAAAGGTTCGATATAGGAAAGGCTAGCTCCAGCATTCCAGCTTTTGTTTTTGACCTCTTGAAGCGTTCTTTGGTAGATTTCTTCGCTTGTTGCATTAGCATTTTTAGGGTCATTTACCAAACGTTCGAGGATACGGTCGTAGTCACTGTTTGTGGCAGCGTTATCATAGTTGAAGTTAAAGAATAAATTACGGCCATTATCGCTTAGTTTACGGTTGTACAAACCGGAAATGCTATATCTTGGGATATTGGATTCATTAGCTTCCAGTTCATTGTCTGTATTTGTCAGTACACTTTCAAAGAATGATTGGCTCAATGAAGTTGAATTTAACTTATTGTTGTTGAATCCAAATTGAGGTGTCAATTTGATATAATCCTTATCCGTGATATTCCATTCAAGATTTGCTTCCAACCTATGGCTTGCCGTGATATTATTTGCGTCGGATTCGGCCTTGTCTTCTTGGGTTCCTTGCTCGAATGTATATTGGTTGATTCTTTCTGTCAGAGTGGTATTATCGTCACGACCGAAGGAATAGTTACCATAGACTTTTAATTTATCGGAGAAGTCATGGCGTATATTCACACCTATGGAAGCGACATTGGTCAATCCGTCCTGGTTTCCGAACATTCCACCACCTGGTCTACCGCCGCCACCTTGTCTTCTTCTGGCACCACCGCCCATGGTATTGAAGTCAAACAATGGAGCATTGATATTATTGAGGTTTCCTAAGACAGAAACTTGTGTTTTATTGGTCATTCCCATCCACATAGCAGTTGCTTGGTAACGGTCTTCTGTTCCATATCCTGCCCTTAGGGTGGTCATATAACCTTTGTTGTACTTGGGATCGATCTGTATATTGATTATTTTCTCGGAATCACCGGATTTATTACCGGTAATATTTGCCATATCGCCATAGTCATCTACGACTTGGATTTTCTCGATGATATTTGCTGGCAGGTTTTGGGTTGCTGTTTTCACATCTCCGCCGAAGAAATCCTTACCATTGATTCTTACTTTGGTGATGGACTCCCCTTGAGCTGTTACATTTCCGTCTTTATCGACTTCAACGCCCTGCAATTTTTTTAAGGCATCTTCAGCTACGGACCCTTCTCTAAGTTTGAGGTCTTTGGTGGAGTATTCTACGGTATCTCCTTTAACTTGAACGGTCAATACCCCTTGAATTACGACTTCTTCGATTTGGTTCTCGTTTACTGCGAGCTCAAAGCTTGGAATTTGAATTTCCTTTTGCCCTTGAGGCAATTCAACTTCTTTTTCGAAGGTGTCGAAGCCTAGGCTGCTGACCCTGATTTTAAATTTTGTTGCAGTTACATTTTCGAAGGTGTAGAACCCGGCATTTGAGGAACTTGTCGCCATGGTATCTGAGTCTGTAATAAGCCTTACAGATGCTCCGGCGATGGGTCTTGATTCGGTATCACGGAGCATTCCGGAGACCGTACGGCTTGATTGTCCGTACACAGTAATTCCAATAGCCATGAAGCAAAAGCATATCAGGCCTTTCAATAATCTATCCATATATCAATTAAACTAATTCTAGTTCAGGGTGCCGAAGATCCATACATCAGTCTCCATCTTGTAGGGGCTCTTGACCGTCGGAGTATATCGTCCATAGTACGAACCTCTCGGGTCAGGTCTGCTTTTGATAGTTTTTTGTAATATGGAAAACCTGTTGTTGATCATGATTTGGATGGCTACGGGTTTATCTAGGTCCTTGATCCCTATCACTTGAATCGGGATTTTAGATTCGTAAGCCAAAACATCATTATCCAGCAGCTTTGCTACCGCTTGTACGCCATACGTATTGTCGTATGACAACAATCCATCCACTATCCGAGCAAAACCTTTGACACCATATCCCCTGCTTCGCTTGATCAGCTCTTCGCGAACGTTCATATTCGGGAGGTTTTCGTCATTTCTCATAGCCCTAACAGACTCGCTGTCTGGGATCGGAAAGATTAATGTTGCCCCATCTTTCTTTTTCCCATCGGCATTGACATTGATGATGATACCATTTCGAGCAGCTTCCTGTTGCAGGGCAAGATCTTTGATTTTTACCGCCGCATACAGAAATTCACCGTCCTTTGTAACAGCGAAACTCCAGCTGGAGTCCTTGTCCACAAGGGTAAGCTGATCTTCCCATTCTTTCAGGTCTCCATCCAAAGTGACCTGAAAACTCGGTAGAATCGCGTACGGTTCTTTTTTCTTCTGCGCCAACAGGCTCGAACTAGCAAAGATTAAAATGGCAATAATGATATTCCTTTTCATACAATTCTAGGTAATCTACTTTATGACAGCAGTATAAGAAAAAAAATCTTATTCCCGAATACATCACAAAGAAAAGTACAAGAAGTGTAAATAAGTGTAAACGGGGGTTAATCACGGAGATGTTACAGAGGGGACATGAGACTTTAGACATAAGACACAAGACATTCGACATAGAAATGGAATGGTCTACCTAACGTTTTTAATTTTGAAAGGTTTCTCTTTATAATTAAGAATCAAAAAACCGACAAACTGTTCAGATTCTTATGTCTTGTGTGTATTGTCTTGTGTCTAAAGATCCTTATCTTTTACCTCCATGGAATCCTTAACCTTACTTTCATATTTTCAGGATCAATTTATTGAGGCGGGATGTGACGAGGCTGGTCGTGGTTGTTTGGCGGGTCCTGTTTTTGCGGCGGCGGTTATTTTTGCGTCGGATTATTGCAATCCGGTGTTGAATGATTCGAAGAAACTGTCGGAGAAGCAGCGTTTGGAACTGCGTTCTATTATTGAGCAGGAGGCCTTGGATTTTGCTGTAGCGAGTGTTTCTGCGGAGGAAATCGACAAGATCAATATCCACAGAGCTTCTTACCTGGCGATGCACAAAGCTTTGGATATGCTGGGAATGAAACCTGGATTCCTAATTGTTGACGGCAATAAATTTATTCCTTATCAAGAGGTGCCACATGCCTGTGTTATCAAGGGCGATGGAAAATACCTATCGATTGCTGCTGCCTCCATCTTGGCAAAAACCTACCGCGATGAGTACATGGAAAATATCGCCTGCGACTATCCTGATTACGACTGGAGACAGAACAAAGGCTATCCGACAGTCAAGCATAGACAAGCAGTACTGAAGTTGGGCTTTACACCGCATCATAGAAAGACCTTTAGAGTAA
The DNA here is from genome assembly GCF_901472535.1 of Sphingobacterium daejeonense. Lineage (NCBI taxonomy): Bacteria > Pseudomonadati > Bacteroidota > Sphingobacteriia > Sphingobacteriales > Sphingobacteriaceae > Sphingobacterium > Sphingobacterium daejeonense. The sequence goes on from NZ_LR590470.1 coordinate 4,521,292, forward strand.
CAGATCCTCAGCTTACTCTTTTTTAAGAGAGACATTAGACATAAGACATTAGAATTGGTAGGGCGCGTCTATTTCCGCATGATCGGTGAGGACACCGACCATGGCGAGCTTCGCCCATCATAAAAGAAGGCGACCTAAAAAGGTCGCCTTCTTTTATGATATTTATCTATACCTTATTTATTTGCTTTCGCATCAACAGGTTTTTGCTTTTCATTTTTATGTTTGATTGATAGCCAGATTGCGAATGCTAATCCCAACACCAAAACAATTGAAGCGATCAAAGAGATCACATTGCTTACTTTCATTGAATTAGGTGCGAAAACAAATTCTACTTTATGGTTACCGCCCGGTAATGAAAGCCCTCTCAACAGGTAGTTGGTCCTGATGATTGGCACCTCTTCTCCATCGACATAAGCTTTCCAGCCTTTATCATAATAGATTTCTGAGAATACAGCAAATACATTGTTTCCTGCTGAATACTCATATTTCAAGGTGTCTGGATGGTAGGATACCAATTTGATATCTGCGTTATTTGGCTGTCCAATTGATTTGTCTCCCAATTGGCTTTTCAGTCCTTCGTAGATAACAGCTTCTTTGCTTGGGTCAAATGTTCCCAAAGCATCCATTTCAGCTTGGTTGCTGTTGACGAATTTAACATTGTTGACAAACCATGCATTTCCCAATGCTGAACTTCGGCGTTGAATCTTGTCGGAATTGTTGCTTTGATCTTTTGGTGATCAGGTAACGAACATTCATCATATCCAGCACATCCTCATTCAGATCTCCATTGAATTTGTTTTCCAGCAATTCTTGGAAACGCATCAGTTTTGCAGCATGGTAACCACCGAAACTTTTATGGAAATATGATGCGCTAGCGTCATTGAATGGACTTGTTGGTCAGGTCAAATACACGGTAAGAAAGGTCTTTGTCCAAGTGGATCAATTGATCTACTTCACGTTCTGGTATTGGTCGGTCATACGTGCTTTTATCTACAAATGAATCTGAATTAAGATATCTTTTATCCACTGACCATAGGTCAACAAGGGTGATAACTGCAACTGCTGCAATCAAAACTGTAGCAGAAAGTTTCTTTTTGACGAAGAACCATACAAATCCGAATGTCAATGCGACGATAAAGAACGATCGCCATGCATCTTTAGATGCCAAATCAGCACGGTCTTTCAATAATGAATTGACCAATTCATTTGCTAGATTTGGATCTGGAAGCATTTGCTGAACGGATGCTGCGAATTCTTGATGTGTAGATGTTCTTAATGAAAGAATACTAGGCATCACTGCCACCAATAAACAGATTAAAGCTACCGCTCCACCTGAATACAGCACCTTTTTATCAAGATCAACGATTTCATTGCCTCTTGTAATAATTTCATTCAGTCCAATTATCGCCAATAGCGGCATCAGTACGGACGGAATTACCAAGATAGATTCCACTGCCCTGAATTTATTGTACATCGGGAAATAGTCGAAGAACAGATCTGAGATAAATGGCAGGTGTCTACCGAATGCCAAGAAGAAGGTTAGGATCGTTGCAGTAAGAATCCACCATTTCAAGCGGTCTTTTACAACGAACAGGGCAAGCACAAATAGGAATATTACTCCGGCCCCAAAGTACCATGGCCCTGAAGTGAATGTTTTTTCGCCCCAATAGGTAGGGAAGAATCTATTTGCTGACTGCAAGGCTTCGGGAGCAGATGCACCTAATTTTCTGTAGCGTTTTTACCGTATTTGATTTTTCATCAAGGGTACCGCCGGTTCTGCCTCCATACGCGTTTGGAATCAACAGGGTTATGTTCTCACCAATTCCTTGGCTCCATGCATAGGCATATTCCTTATCAAGTCCTGCTGCACTTTTTCCGTCTTCGGTATGCTTCGTGATATTTGCCTTCCCACGGATTGTTTCCTTGCTATATTCATAGGTTGGGAACAATACTGATGCATTGACCAATACCGCAACTGCGACACCTATCAACTGCAGTCCTGTGGCTTGCAAGAATTTATTCAGTTTTTTGTCACGGATAGCGTAATAAAGTTCGAATCCTACCAGTACCAATAGTGCCAAGAACAGGTAATAGGTCATTTGGATATGGTTGGCACGGATTTCTAAGGCCAGGAATAGCGCGAGCAAACTAGGTCCCCAGAATTTACTGCCTCTGTAACAGAGTATGACAGCCCCTATAATAGGCGCCATATAGGCTATTGCATAAGCTTTATTAATATGTCCTGCTTCGACATAGATCATGTTATAGGATGAAAAAGCTATGGCTATAGCTCCGAGGGCTGCGACCCAAGGTCGCATTTTCAGCACTGCAAAGAGAAAGTATCCTCCCAGTAGAAATAGCAAGAGCACATCTGATGGCGGAGGGAATATAGCCCGGATGGCAGGACCAATATGACTGGTAATATTATTTGCATGGTCATACCAAAATCTGGTATGTTGGCATCCCTCCGAACATGGAGTTTGTCCACAAGGGGGTATTTCCGTCTTTTTCCTTATAGTCAAAAATTTCTTTTTGGCTACCACGCGCTTGCATCACATCGCTCTGCAACAAGGTTTTACCTTGCCACACTGGCGTAAAATAAAACACCACTAAAAGCAAGAAGATGCCTATAATGATTAAGTGATTCTGATTTTCCTTAAACCAAGTTTTCATCTAGTAATTGATAGGATTATTAATGATATAGCCCCAAAAATATAGAATAGATGTGAGATATGAGATATGAGATATGAGAAAGTTGAAAAAAGCCTAGCCTTTCTGGATCAGATTTTTGATATTGGACAGTTCTCCGAAAAGGACCAGCAGGTCGTTTTCCATCAGAACGGTATCCGACTTGGCGATACCGGAGGCTTCCTTGCTGAGCTTTGTAGTTCCTTCTTTGGTGGTCTCGTTTTCAACATGAACCGTAGTCAGGACGATTACTTTGTATTTATTGGTGAGGTCAGCTTCCCGCAGGGTCATGCCAACGTATTTGCTTGGCACTTTGGTTTCGATAATGCTATATTTATCAGAGATCTTAAATGAATCGACTATATCGATATTGTCGAGACGCATTGCCAATCGTTCAGCAGCCTCTTCTTCGGGCATAATATATTCATCGATATTCATGGCTTCGAGTACAGTTTTCTGAAGATCAGATACTACCCTTCCAATTATCCGCTTAACCTTGAGCTGTTTTAACAGAGCAACGGTCAACAGGCTTGCTCCCTCCTCCTCTCCAATGGCCACGATCACGGCATTACTTTCCCTTAATGGCAAAGAGCTCACTGCATCTTTGTCAGTTGTATCCATACATACCGTATGGGTAATTCGGTCTTTGGTTTGCTCGACAATGCTCATATTCTTGTCCGCAGCGATAACCTCATGGCCCAATTCGGTCAAATGTATGGCCAATGATCTTCCAAAATGTCCCAATCCTAATACGATGTACTTCATAAGCTCTAAAACAATATCTTTTCAGTTGGATAAATATAACTTTTGTTCTTTGTGTTTTTAATAAATGCCACCAATAATGTCAACATCCCTACCCTACCGACAAACATGGTGAACATCAGAATAATCTTGCTGGTAGCGGACAGTGATGGAGTTATTCCCAATGAAAGCCCACAGGTTGTATATGCTGAAACAGCTTCAAAAAGCAGGGACATCATTTCTTGGTTAGGGTCTGAGAAATTCAGCAGAATAAAGCTCAGGGCAACTGTAAGCACTGAAAGCAAGATGATGGCGAATGCTTTATTGATAGATTCTGATGCTATTTTGCGTTTATATATTTCTATAGATTCCTTTCCTTTAGCCAATGCTACAATATTCATCAGTGCGATTGCTATAGTAGTTACTTTGACGCCACCACCCGTTGAACCTGGTGACACGCCTACCCACATCAATGTCACAAACATGATCAAGGTTGGCACATTGATAAAATTGAGATCTACACTGTTGAAACCTGCAGAACGGGCCGAGTTAGCCATAAAAATCGAGGTAATCCATTCACCAATAGTTGATTTATCAGCCATCAAGCTATGGTTCTGTTCCAATAAAAAGAATGAAACGGTGGCCAATACAATAAACAAGGTATTGCAGACAACAATAAATCTAGAATTGAATGAGAATACCTGTGGTTTATGTCTGTAGGTTTGTTTTCTAATGAGTTGGCAGATTACTGAATTAATCTTTTCTTTTACCCAGGTATAGAAGTTAAAAATAGTTCCGAAACCGAATCCTCCCAGAATGAACATGGAAGATACTGCGAGTTGGAAGTTATAGTTAAATCTATAATTATCGTTCATGACTCCATCTTTGATGATGGTAAATCCGGCGTTACAGAATCCTGAAATAGCGTGGAAACAGGAGAAGAATATCATTTCTCCCATGGATTCGAAGTTTTTAGGATTGAGGGAACTGAATATAAGTATTGCACCAATAAGTTCAAAAAGTAGCGTTATGAAGATGATGGTCAGCAATGTTGATATGACGGAGTTGAGTTTATTTTCCCCTAATATTTCTCCGAACATGAGTTGGTTTTTGAAGGAGAATCCTCCTGAGAAGAAATATCCAAAAAACCCGGTAAAGGTCATGATTCCGAGTCCTCCGATTTGTATGAGTGCCATGATAACGGACTGTCCGAAGAGGGAAAAATTGGTAGATATATCTGTTGTTGAGAGTCCTGTAATGCACACGGCGCTTGTTGCCATAAAAAAAGCGTCGACGAAGCTGAGAGGCGCTTCTGTAGTCGTTCGGGGCAGCATCAATAGAAAGGCGCCCAACACGATAAGTCCGAGGAAACTCACTACGAACAGGATGGTCGGGTTAAAATAGAAATTATCGAAGAAGAGGCTGTTTTTTGACAGTTCAGTAAGGAATATGATTGCTATTCCGAGATATAGCCATTCATCTTTTGCGAATGTTTCGAGGAATCCGCCGCTGAGTCGTGCGATGGTAATAAAGAGGAAATAGGCACTGACCATCACGCCGGTATAATGGGACATATTTATCCTACGGGCGACGAGGATGGAGGAGATGGTCCTGAACAGCTCAAAGATAAAGAGCCCATAATACAGTGCTACTACGATCTTATCACTGATTACTGCCAATTCTGGATCCGTAATGTAGCCGACGTGGATGACCATGGTAACAGCGCTGATCAAGCTGATGTAGAACACAACTTGATCAACGACCTTCTTCTTATATCGGAAAATATACTTTAGAAAGCTATATATTGAATCCATCTATTTACAAACATAGGAATATCTAAATAAAAGATTATAATCAAAAGTTCAGTGGTCGGTGGAAACACCGACCACGGCAAAGCTTTCACGTGAAACTAATTCTTTTTTTCTTCTTCTTTTTCTCCTTTATCTTTCTTTTTGAACAGTCCTTTGATGAAATTCCCGGTTTTTTTGATCACTTCTTTCGTTTCTTCCACAACTTCTTTACCGGTCTCTGCCGCGCCCATCAATTTTGCTTCTCTCTCTTTGCTGATACCTGCACATTGCTTAATACCCTCAAGCATACTTTGCCATAAAGTCTTAAAGAATGTATGTTCTGGCACACGCTTATAATTCACCTTCCCGATATGGTATTTCTCATTTGCATCCGGATTACTGTCATTGATCAGGATATTGTTTACCACAAAAGACAAGACTCCTTTTTTTGTTTTGCTCATCCCAGGATCCACTGCGTTCATCAAGTTGAGCTTCAAATGGTCATAATCAAACCTGAAATCACCCCAATTCCTATAATCATTGGCTTGGTAATTAAAGGATATCCCTCTGATATTGCCGGATTCAATCTGTGCATTCAACAGTGGTGTCAATATTTTATTGAATGCCGGTGCTTGCATTCTGCCCAGCGAACCCTTGTAGGTATGATATCCATCCTTGCTGAGCATATCAAACCCAAACTGTATTTTTAACAGTCCTGCATTCATGATTTTTGCATGCAGATCTGCACGCATAAATTTGTCCTTTGCCAGGACAGTGCTGTCATTGGTAACATTTGTTAAGGTACCACGTGCATTATCGAAAGTTATGACTCCCTCTTTATTGAACTTGGCAGAATATTCACCATAGAGCACATCTACATTTTCCACAAAGACAGTATCAATTCGAATGAGTTGGTTTACTTTCATCAATTGCTGTTGTGGACCTTTTCCAATTTTAGAGCTTGATTTTTTAGGGTATCTCTTGTCATTATATAATGAAACCGAACCATTCTTGATCTGAACCTGTTCCGCCACGGTTTGTTGGTTGTCGATAAGCTCTTTAAAATTGAGTTTTTCAAACCGTAGGGTGTCAAACTTCATGACCGCCATGGTTACATTTTGATTTTTAGCCTTAAAATAAGCAGCTTTGCTTATTTTAGGAGCATATTCAACTTTTGTCAACAGCACATTCTGATCTTGCGTGTTCAACAACAGTCGGTCAAATTTTGCTTTATAGATCCCATTTGAGATGTCGTACTCAAACTTTGGCACTTCCACCTCCACCATCTTGGTATAGAAAAGTCGGGTTGTATCATGAATGGATGCTTGGTCAACCAAAACATCATGAACCTTAATTCCAATGCTATCGAGAACAATATCACTGGTTTTTCCTTCCTCAATCTTGGAGAACTTGAATTTGACATTATCGATATTGATGTCTCTTACATTGATGGAGCTGAATACATCCTTGATATTGTCGTATAATGTTTTTGTCTGTTTTGGCTGGATGGTATCATTATAGGCATGACGCTCAGACATCATATGGATGTCCGGTGATTCAAATATGATGTCTTTGATATAGAGCTTTCTGTTTTTTATAACATCCCATATATTAAATCGGCGGATTTTCAATGCAGCCAACTTGATATGATACCTGCTGTTTGGTGCTTCTTTTGCCAACACCATTCTATTGTAGACTGCAGAATCGGGAGTCAATTCCGCATTTTTCAGCGTAGCATTCCCCAACGTGATATTCAAGTCTAGGTCATCATATTTCAATGTATACAGCCCATTTGTTGATTTACTGACGGTTTCTTTCAGTTTAGTTTCTACAATAGGCTTCCAATTCCGGCTATAGTACCAGCCGACAACAAATACAGCCGCAATCAGTACGACAACAATTCCAATAATCCATTTCCAAATAGGTTTCATAATTTTATATACAACGATTTACCCCACTATATTATAGGATTAACAATAATTTAGCCAAGAATGTTTACTCCTGATGAATTAAAACATTTGTAATCAGAATTACAAATTTTAACAAGCGAAATCTGCTTGGGTACCAGCTTTAGATTTGTTTAAAAACATTTAATATTCTTTCGCATGATTAATTAATATAAAATATTTACTTAATCTTCTGTTAACAAAGCTTATTTAATTTTAGCCTCTGAAAAACAAAAAAGAAAGGAGGGCAAAGAAAATCAATCTAGCCACTAAATCAAAACTAACATTAATAAACATTAACTAGCGCACAGATTTCTCTAAGCAGGAATTAATCAAAGAAATAATCAACCATCATAATTCAATCCTTAGCATTTAAATTTCAGGATTGATAATTTTTTTTACATGTCTACTATCCTAAAAAAAGGCTACTCAAGTTTTAACTTCGTTTTAAGTCTCTGTTTTATATTGCAGTTATTCTGCATCAAGAATTCCATGGGTTCCTCTCACGCTAATAGCGGTTCAGTATACCCCTCGGGCGAATTATTTGTTTACAATATTGGCTTACAGCAGACTGGTCGCGTCTCTGGTAATGTTACCAATAGTAATGGTAATGCGATTTCCGGAGCCACGATAAGTGTACCCGCGTTGGGAATATCCACTTCCTCAAATAGTGCTGGAAGATACAGCCTAGAATTACCTTCAGGGGAACATACCTTGAAAGTAAGTTTTATATCCTTTGCAAGCCAAGAAAGGAAAGTTACGGTTTCGCCCGGTTCAACTCAAGAAGTGAATATTTCGTTATTGGAGAATAGTGACGACATCGATGAAGTTGTGGTTGTGGGTTACGGTACGTCAAAAAAAACTGACGTTACAGGATCGACGAGTACAATTTCTACCAAGCAGTTTGAAAATGCTCCAGCTACAAGAATCGATCAATTACTACAAGGTCAGGCCTCTGGAGTAGATGTAAAATCGACTAATGGCGCTCCCGGTGCTCCTACAACCATTAGGATCAGGGGTTCCCGATCTATTACCGCAACGAATGAACCCATATACGTCATTGACGGAATCGTGGATCCAAGCGGCACTAGTTTAAACTCCATCAACCCAAGTGATATCGAGAGCATCAATATTCTAAAGGATGCTTCGACTACAGCTATTTATGGTTCAAGGGCTTCCAATGGAGTAATTTTGGTCACGACCAAAAAAGGTGTAGCCGGCAGGGATATCGTTAGATTTTCGACAAACCAGGGGTTTTCCCAGTTACCTCGGAAATTGGATTTAATGAATGCTCGTGAATTTGCTGAATTTATCAATGAGGCTTTAGTTTTTGGGAATAAACCACCTTTATATTCCAACATAGATTCATTGATTAATAAGATAGGCGATGGAACGGACTGGATTGATGCTGTTACGGAAACAGCTCCATTTTCCAGTTATGATGCTTCCGCATCTGGTGGTGCAGGAGGAGACCGAGGCTATACCTACTTTATATCTGCAAATCTATTGGACCAAAATGGGATCATCAAAAACACTGGATTCAAAAGATATCAAGGGAGGATCAATTTAAAGAAGAAATTCGGTTCCCGTATAAATATGGGTGTAAGCACAAATATCAGCAGAGAACAGCATAAGATAAGTAGTTTAAATTTTGGAACTAACACCGGTTGGTCATCTTCCTTCATTTTCTTACCTCCGACAATGCCTATTTACAAAGAAGATGGCTCCTATGAAACGTATAATCCGATCTGGTATACAGGTGGCCACATCAACAATCCGGTTGCAGTATTGGACAAGGTGAAAAATGAAAGGGCAATAAATAATATCTTGACCAATGCTTATTTAGAGTTTGAATTGTTGAAGGATCTGAAATTAAAATCCACCTTAGGTATTAATTTCATCAATCAGCGCGGAAATTATTATAGTCCGACCGACATGCCTCAGAATGTTTTCAATAACACTTTGTTTGGTTCTGCCAATTCGGATATCTATAACACCCTTGGTTTAATCAACGAGAACACTCTAAATTTCAAGCGCAGCTTTGGAGAGCATACTCTGGATTTATTGGCGGGTACCAGTTATCAGACTAAGCGTGTGGATCGTTTATATGGAGCCGGCAGTAATTTGACAAATGATATTACGCAATATAATAACTTAGGGTTGACGGAGCTACAATTCCGTGGTCTTGCCTCAGGTCTGGATGAGAATACGATCATTTCATTTTTGGGCAGGGCGAATTACAATTATGGCGGCCGCTATTATCTTACATTGACGGGCCGTGCCGACGGTGCGTCTAATTTTGCTATTGGCAAAAAGTGGGGCATTTTTCCGTCAGGTGCGGCAAAGTGGCGGATTTCGGAAGAATCTTTCTTTAAGGAATCAGAAATAAAGGAAATTATTTCAGAGCTTGCAGTAAGGGCAAGTTATGGTATTTCCGGGAATCAGGGAATAGCCAACTACCAATCTCTGGCTTCCCTGCCTTCCAATCCAAATTCCTATATATTTGGAGGTCAACAGACCCTTGGATATACTCAGGGGAATTTAGCAAACAAAGATTTAAGCTGGGAGACTACGGCACAATTTGATGCTGGCTTAGACATGCATTTTTTCAATGGACGGATTAACTTGACAGCGGATTACTATGACATGAAAAGCCGTGATTTATTGTTGACTGTTCAATTACCCTCACAGACTGGATATACGAGTAGGTTGATCAATCTTGGGAGGTCTCAAACCAAGGGTTTTGATTTTTCATTATCAGGCGAGGTATTGCATAAGGGAGATTTCAGCTGGCAGGCGAACCTGAATGTATCGACAAATAGTCAACAAGTAACCGACATTGGTCCGTTGAGCAAGGTTTTTCTGGATGCAGGAATAGGTTATGGAGTGACGACAAGTTATCTTCAGAAGGGATATCCAATCGGGGGAAATTTCGGGTTGGAGTATGTTGGGACTTGGAAGAACCAACAGGAGATCGATGCGGAACTTGCAAAACCTATTGAAGAGAGGGAGTTTGTTTCACATAATAGCCATTACCTTCCTGGCGGGCAGAAGTATCGGGACTATAGTCCAGATGGTCAGATCAACATCAATGATTATCATTATTTGGGGCAGGCCAATCCCAAGGTTTTTGGCGGAATTGGAAGTTCCTTTAACTATAAAAGGTTGAGCATGGATGTCTTTTTTCAATTTAGCCAAGGTGCCAAAATGTACAATGCTATGGAATTCTTCAACGGTAGTGGATCCTCCCTGACCAACCAGTTTCACTATTTTGTGAACCGGTGGTCCCCTGAGAATCCAACATCAGAAATTCCGAAGGTTGAATCAAGGGACAATATAGCTAGCACGAGATTATTGCAGGACGCATCCTTTATCAGGCTTAAATCTGCTCAGATCCGATATTCCCTTGGCGGATTGATCCTTCCTCATATTATCAAGGATATGGATGTTTTTGCAAGCGGCACAAATTTATTTCTATGGACGAAATACCGTGGGTTTGACCCGGAGGTAAACAGTAGTGGTGGCAGTTCGACCATCATCGCTAATGACAATGGAAATTATCCCAATGGCCGAGTAATCACATTTGGAGTCAACTTAACACTTTAGTAAAATCAATTAACTATGAAAACAACATCTAAACTATATAAAATCGGAGCATTTTTAGCTCTCTTAGTAGGGAGTGCCTATTTAACTAGCTGTGAAAAATCATTGGATGAGGAGGCAAAGACCTTTATCAATCCTGACGATTTCTTCAGCAACGAAACCCAATGTATCCAAGCAGTCAATGGAGTTTATGAAACATTATATGACATCTACAGTTCACCGGATTATTGGCGGATGGTAGATTTAGGTACTGATGTTGCGTACTCGAAGGATGTTAATTCGTCGGTTCAGAATTACGAATACGGATCAGGCAATACAGGCACGGGCAATTTATGGTTGAATGCCTTTGCGGGCATCAAGAATTCCAATTTGGTGATTAGCAGAGTTTCGAAAGCCCCTATTGATGGTGCGATAAAAGATCGAGTTATCGGGGAGGCCAAGTTTTTAAGAGCTTTGTATTATTTCAATTTATCGAATACTTTTGGTGCAGTCCCACTATGGACAGATGAAATCGTTATAGAATCAATCTCATCCTTAGAGCGAAGCAGCTTAGAAGATGTTAGAAAACAGATCGTCAAAGATTTGAGTGAAGCAGAAGGAGTGTTGCCCCTGTCTTATCCGAGCAGCGATGTAGGGCGAGTAACTAAAGGAGCGGCCCAAACCTTATTGGCCAAAGTTTATCTTTACGCTAAGGATTGGAAAAATGCCAAGGCAACAGCCGAGAAAGTAGTGAATTCGGGCACTTATTCACTTATGTCAGATTATTCACAACTATTTGATGTTAACACTGGCTTTAAAAACAATCAAGAGTCTATTTTTGAGGTTCAGTATCTGCGTGAGCCCACTTCAAACAAGAATACCCGCACCCATTCTATGATTTCCTATTATATTCCACAGAGGGATGCTGGCAAAAGCACCTATGCCGGGGTTGATTTCGGGAAATTGGTGGTTGATGGTTGGAGTGTATTTTTTGCCAACAGCCAAATTGGTGACCATGTTTGAGACAGGTGATAAGCGTAAAGACATTGTTTTAGGGTATGGGTTTAAAGATCAAAAATTCACGGCTTTTCCTAAACCAGGTTATCCATGGTTTGGCAGTAAATTCTGGGATTTGAACGCAAGAGGGCAAGCTTCGGGCAAGGACCTATATGTCCTTCGTTATGCAGATGTATTACTTATGCTTTCAGAAGCAGAAAATGAATTGGGCAATATCAGTGGAAGTGTTAGATGGATGAACATGATAAGGGAAAGAGCAGGACTTCCAGCCTTGGCAACTAGTACAACAAAAGCGGAAATCACCGAAAAGATATTCAGCGAAAGAGCCATTGAGTTTGTTGGCGAATTTCAACGGAGGTTTGACCTCAACCGTTGGGGCAAGTTGGTAGAAGCGGCAAAATCAGTGGCTGTCGACAATCCGATTGGAGCTGCGAAGGTCAGACCATATCATCAATATTATCCTATTTCTCAAGACGAGATAATTAAAAATCCAAATCTTAAACAGAATGAGGGGTATTAATACCAGGTCTACGATCAAGAATATTTCATAACCCTTAGATTCCCCAGCATGTTTGTTGGGGACTTTTTTTTGAATTATTAATTCCTATTATTCTCATTATTGTAGATGCTGAGGTAGCTATCATATCTAGACGGTTCTATTTCTCCTTTTTCGAGTGCTTCGAGGACTGCGCAGCCGGGTTCATTGATATGCCTGCAATTATGGAATTTGCATTGGTTGAGGAGCATTCTCATTTCGGGGAAGAAGTGTGAGAGCTCTTGGGGTTCTATATCTACGATTCCGAGTTCTCGGATTCCGGGCGTATCGATGAGTTTCCCTCCAAATGGAAGGTCTATCATTTCGGCAAAAGTGGTGGTATGCTTTCCTTTATCGGACCAATCGGATATATTGCCGGTCTTGAGCTCCAATCCCGGGGTCAAGGCATTGATCAATGTTGATTTTCCTACTCCGGAGTGGCCTGACACCAAGGTGATTTTATCTTTTAACACCTGTTTGAGATCTTCGATATTCTGTTTTTCTAGGGCGGATACGGTATAGCATGGATAGCCTAGGGACTCATATATATCGACATATTCGGCCAATATTTCCAGACCTTCATCTGAGAAGAGGTCTAATTTATTGAATACTATTCCGGCGGGGATGGAGTATGCTTCCGCAGTTACGAGGAATCGGTCGATAAAGCCTGTTGAAGTTGGTGGGGATGCCAATGTAACGACCAATAACGCAAGATCTAGATTAGCGCCGATGATTTGAGTTTGTTTTGAAAGATTTACAGAGCGGCGTATGATATAGTTTTTGCGGGGTTCCAGCTTGGTGATTACAGCACTCTGCTGTCCTAGTTCCACTTCAAACTCGACCCAGTCGCCCACAGCGATTGGATTTGTAGTTTTTGATACCGTGGGTTCTGAACTTACCTTTGATCCTACATTCATACCTATTCCCCTTTTCATCCAAAACCTGGTACCAGCTACCTGTTGATTTAGTTACTATTCCGCGCATATCTGTTTTCCATATTTTTTAAAAATACAAGCTCCTGACACAAAAATGGAAAAAAATAATTAATCTTTAGGTCTATTTGATTTTGTTAACTTTGTTATACAGCTAAAAAACTGAGAATTTGAAAAAGTTATTTCTTTTAGACGGGATGGCACTGATTTATCGTGCCTATTTTGCATTGAGCAAGACTCCACGTATTACTTCATACGGACTGAACACAGGTGCTATTATGGGTTTTACCAATACGCTACTTGAAGTTTTGAACAATCAAAAGCCTACACATATAGCTGTTGTATTTGATACGGCAGCACCTACCAATCGACATTTAGAATTTGAGGCCTATAAAGCCCAGCGTCAGCAGATGCCGGAGGACCTGGCAGCTTCCATTCCTTATATATTCAGGCTTATCGAAGGGTTTAATATCCCAATAATCACGAAGGATGGTTACGAAGCTGATGATATTATTGGGACTTTGGCAAAAAAAGGCGAGAAACTGGATTATACTGTTTATTGTATGACACCAGACAAGGATTTTGGCCAATTGGTTTCAGAAAATATCTTTATTTATAAACCTGCCCGTATGGGTAATGGTGCGGAAACATTGGGTGTTACCGAGATATTGGATAAATGGGAAATCAACCATGTCCATGAGGTGATTGACATATTGGGTTTATGGGGTGATGCCGTCGACAATATCCCAGGGATACCGGGTATTGGTGAAAAAACCGCAAAAAAGTTGATTCAGGAATTTGGGTCGATAGAAAACCTGATCCAGAACACCGACAAGCTCAAGGGCAAGTTGAAGGAAAATGTCGAGAACCATGCAGAACAAGGTTTGATTTCAAAGAAGCTGGCGACGATCTTATTGGATGTTCCGGTGGATTTCGATGAGCAATCCTTGGAGCTAGAGAAGCCAAACAAAGATGTTTTGGAGCCTCTTTTTGTCGAACTGGAGTTTCGGACTTTAGGGAAGCGAGTTTTTGGAGATGACTTCAGCATGCTGGAACATGCCAATCCAAAAGCAGGACAGATGGATCTATTTGCCGTCCATGAGGATGGCAACCTTGCTGGTGCAACTTCTTCCCAGACTACTGCAAGCACAGAACCGGTAGCATTTACAAATATCCACAATACCAACCATGAATATATTCTGTTGGATACCGAGGAGAAACAAAGGGAATTTGCAGAACGGTTGAGTAAAGAAAAATCATTCAGCTTTGATACGGAAACCACGGGTTTAGACGCTTTACAGGCAGAATTGGTTGGTTTTTCTTTTAGTATCAAGCCACAGGAAGCTTATTATGTCCCGGTTTCTGCAGATCCGGTGGAGGCTCAGAGGACTGCCGATATTTTCAAGGGGGTTTTGGAAAATGAGGAGATTGAAAAGGTAGGTCAGAATTTAAAATACGATATACTATTGTTGTCAAGGTATGGCATCGATGTTCGAGGCGACTTTTTTGATACGATGCTTGCCCATTACCTGATTGATCCCGACACTAGGCATAATATGGATTTTCTTTCGGAGACCTATTTGAATTATACACCGGTTTCTATTACAGAATTAATCGGCGGAAAGGGCAAGAATCAAGGCAATATGAGAGATGTGGAGATTGAATTGGTGAAGGAGTATGCATCTGAGGATGCTGATATTACCTTACAGCTTCGCAACAAGTTTGCTCCTCTTTTAGAGGACAGTTTTACCCATGATTTGGCGAAAAAGGTAGAATTTCCATTATTGAAGGTTTTGTCTACGATTGAACGTAATGGTGTAAAGATCGATGTTGACACTTTGCAATTGTTTTCGAAGGAGATTGAAAAAGAGGTAAAGCAGTTGGAGCAGCAGATTTATGAGAAGGCTGGTGTTTCCTTTAACATTGCATCACCGAAGCAGTTGGGCGAAGTTTTGTTTGACAAATTGCAATTGGACCCGAAAGCGAAGAAAACTAAAACAGGTCAATACAAAACTGGTGAGGATGTATTATTGGCTTTGGCCAACAAGTCTGATATTGTACAGGACATCTTGGATTTCAGGCAATTGCAGAAGTTGAAATCGACGTATGTTGACTCCTTGCCTAATTTGATCAATCCACATACGGGGTTGATTCACACATCTTATAACCAAGCGGTTGCTGCGACAGGGAGATTAAGTTCTACGAATCCAAATCTACAGAATATCCCTATCCGTACTGCTCGGGGTCGGGAGGTCAGGAAGGCATTTATCAGTAGGGATGAAAACTGGACTTTGTTATCTGCGGATTATTCTCAGATCGAGTTGAGGTTGATGGCAGAACTTAGCCAGGATGTGAATATGTTGGAGGCGTTTAAGCAGGGACTAGATATTCATAAAGCCACTGCGGCCAGGGTTTATGGCGTAGCGCTGGAGGAAGTCAGTTCTGATATGCGTAGAAACGCGAAGGCAGTAAACTTCGGGATTATATACGGTCAGTCAGCATTTGGTTTGTCCCAGAACTTGGGCATCAGCCGTAAGGAAGCTGCCGAGATCATAGAACAATACTTCAGTCAATATACGGGCATCCGGAAATACATGGGTGAGGTAATTGAGTTTGCGAAGGAGAACGGCTATGTTGAAACTATATTGAAGCGAAGACGTTATTTAAGGGATATCAACTCTGCGAACATGACGGTTCGGGGATTTGCGGAGCGCAATGCGATCAATGCTCCGATTCAAGGTTCTGCAGCAGATTTAATAAAAATCGCGATGATCAATATTCAGAAAGATATTGAGGATAGAGGCCTTGAAGGGAAAATGATTATGCAGGTTCATGATGAGCTTGTGTTTGATGTTCCGAACCATGAGATTTCCGTTTTCAAGGAGATTATTGAGGATCGGATGAAAAATGCGATTGAACTTCAGGTACCGATAGAAGTAGAGATTGGCGAGGGCAAAAATTGGCTGGAAGCACATTAATGAAAAAGGCAATTGTACTTATTGGATTTATCATTATGTTCCTGTGTGTTTATTCTCAGGAGCAAAAGCAGGTTTTTTTTGAATCCGCAGGCGATAAATTGGTAAGGTTTTATTTTGATGAAAATTATTACCTAGTTGACAAGAACTGTGAATTCAAAAGTATAGAACGATTAGCTGCCTTTGATGGTTCAACTAATAAATACATAGGTTCGTTTACGGATTTTGACCTTAATGGCCGGCCCATTCTTGAGGGAAACTATGTAAATGGAGAACGGTCGGGTTTATTCAAGGCTTATCATCCCAATGGCTCCATAAAATGGGAGTGTAATTTTTCGAACAACTTGCCTTCTGGCGAATGGCGATATTATTATCCGGACAGCAAGTTGATGATGGTCGTATTGTTTTTTCCGGAAACGGCTAGGATAATGGAGTTTTACGATACTCGAGGTAGAGCGGTTGTGCATCAGGGGAACGGTCGTTTTGAGTTCAGGGTTCCTGTGCAGGGATATAATCCTTATGGTTATCCATTTGTAAAGCAGAAAGGCAAGCTCAAGGAAGGTGTTCCTGACGGTTATTGGCAGATTTATTACGAGGCAGATAAGATTTCGGATTTGATCGCTGAAGAAATGTATTCTAAAGGGGTTTTTAAATCTGGGGTTGACCTGATCAACGAAAGGGAGTATGAGTCTCCGACTTTCAGTCTGTTGCCGGTGGAGAAATTCTTCAGGGCGGAGCGCTTTATCTCCAAGAGCTGCAATTATGATGAGATTGCGGGGTATATAGATTATTTGATGGATCAGCTTTCCGAGCCATTCATAACGTATGAACCGAAGGGGACAATCGATGATGAATTTGAATATATAGTTCAGGTAAGCAAAGAAGGTTCTCCATCAAAACTGGAGATCATTGATGACGTCCCTAAAGAAATAAGTAGGCCATTTAAATATATATTGACAACTATTGAACGTTACATTCCTTCCTTTGTAAATGGTGAATATATTGAAGATGAACTCCATATCAAGGGTAAGGTGGCTATTAATGCTGCGGGGAAGATTTATTTTCACAGCATTTCTATCCAAAGGAAGAATGAACAATAGGACATTTATATAGAATATTTATATTTGCACAAATTATAATTCATGAAATTTCACAAAGAAGGCTATACCAGTTTAGCAATAGTAGTATTATTTATTTTTATAATAAATGCCATTGCTCATTATTATGATGCAGGGGATACTGTGAAATGGTTAGTTTATATTGTTTCTGGTTTTTTACTGCTTACGATTTTACAATTCTTCAGGAGTCCAATAAAAAAGATTACCATTGATGAGTCAACGGTTTTATGTCCTGCAGATGGCAAGGTCGTGGTAATTGAGGAAACGGAGGAGACGGAATATTTGAAAGATCGTCGGATTCAAGTTTCTATTTTCATGTCGCC
The DNA here is from genome assembly GCF_901472535.1 of Sphingobacterium daejeonense. NCBI lineage: Bacteria > Pseudomonadati > Bacteroidota > Sphingobacteriia > Sphingobacteriales > Sphingobacteriaceae > Sphingobacterium > Sphingobacterium daejeonense. The sequence goes on from NZ_LR590470.1 coordinate 4,538,939, forward strand.
TATCAATGTTCATGTGAACAGAAATCCTATTTCAGGGGTTATTTCCTTTTTCAAATATCATCCAGGCAAATTCCTTGTTGCTTGGCACCCCAAAATCATCGACAGACAATGAGCGCACGACGGTTGTTGTGAAGAACAGTTCTGGTGTTGAGGTTTTATTTCGTCAGATAGCAGGAGCTATGGCAAGGAGGATTGTATGGTATGTGAAAGAAGGCCAAGAAGTTCAACAAGGGCAAGAGTTCGGTTTTATAAAATTCGGTTCACGTGTGGATTTGTTTCTGCCTCTAGATTCCAAGATCAATGTTAATATCGGGGATAAAGTGACCGGTGGTAAGACGATTATCGCTGAATTCAATAAATAAACATAGGCAATCCCTAAAAATGGGTAAAACCATGAATTTCCGTACACTCATCTTAGTCATAAGTTTTGTATTCTCGCTGCTCTTGTCAGGGATGAACTATTATTATGAGCGGGATTTCCCTACCTTTTCCTTTATTCTGATCTTAAGTTTTGTCCTTTCCTTCAGTTTATTGAATTATGTTTTCCAGAAGTTTGTTTATGAACGGATTAAGTCTGTTTATAAGTTGATTCATAATCTAAAGTTGGGCAAGGAGTTGAAAGATGCTTTGGGTGACCATAAGTCTGAGAATCCTATCGGCGATGCTGAGAAGGAAGTTCGGGATTGGGCGAAGCAAAAAACGATCGAGATCAACCAATTAAAAGCTCAGGAAAAAATTCAGGAAGGAATTTCTCTCCAATATTTCCCATGAATTCAAGACTCCCTTATTTGCTATCCAGGGTTATATTGAGACTTTGCAGGATGGGATGCTGGAGGACAACCCAGATATGGCGGTAAATTTTCTGAACAAGGCTTCCCGCAATTTGGACAGATTGAGCTATTTGATCCATGACCTGGATGAAATCGCGAAATTGGAGTCTGGCGAGGTGTCTATTGTCAAGGAAAAATTCGATCTGGTTGCCCTGATCAAGGAAACGATCGATGATTTGGAATATAAGGCCAAGGAGAACAAAATCAGCTTGAATTTCAACCCCAAGGGAAATCAAGCTATTCAGGTAAAAGGTGATCGAAAAAAAATCCAGCAAGTTTTGATCAACTTGATTGACAACTCCATAAAATACGGGAACAAAGGGGGGCAAACAAATATCAAGGTTCATTTATTAATAGATCAGGTTCTGATCGAAATAACAGATAATGGACAGGGGATCGAGGAAAAAAATCTCCCACGCGTTTTTGAGCGCTTTTTCAGGACAGATAAGAGCAGGTCGCGGGATATTGGAGGATCAGGATTAGGACTAGCTATTGTAAAACATATTATAGAGGCCCATCAACAGAATGTACATGTTCGTAGTACCGAAGGGATTGGAACTACCTTTTCCTTTACCTTGGAAAAGGCATAAAACTGGTCTTTTATAAAAACTTAACATTAACTTAACATTAAGTGCATAATTTTGCGCTACTTAAAACACATGTTATGTCTTTGAACAGCATTTTTCAATACTTTGTCCCAAAGGACAAGAAATTTTTCCCATTATTTGAACAAGCCGGCTCTAATTTAATTGAAATGGCCAAGCTTTTAAAAGAGAGTGTTCACACGACCGATCTTCAATTAAGAACCGACAATTCCAAGTTGTTGGAGGATCTAGAACATAAGGGGGACAACCTAACCCATCAGATTCATTTAGAATTAGGCAAGAACTTTATTACACCCTTTGACCGTGAGGATATCCATGCCTTGGCGAGTTCATTGGACGATGTTGCAGATTTTATCCATGGTGCATCCAACCGTATGGAATTATATAAGGTAACTGAAACGAGCGATGCGATGAAAGAGATTTCAAGTTTGATCTTGGAGGCTACGGAGCATGTTGCCAAGGCACTGTTTGAATTGAAGGATTTAAAGAACATCAGAAACATCACCGATTCTTGTGTACGCATCAACAGCGTTGAGAACAAGGCTGACTATATTTTTGACAAGGCTGTTGCAGAATTGTTCGAGTACGAGAAGGACGCGATCAACTTGATCAAGAACAAGGAAGTATTATCTGCTATGGAGGACGCGACCGACAAATGTGAGGATGTAGCCAATGTACTTGAGAGTATTTTAGTGAAGAACGCGTAATATTTACAAAGGAATTCACAATTATATTATATTATGGGTATAACCACATTATTAATTGTCGTTGTCGTTTTGGCGATTGCATTTGATTACATCAATGGATTTCACGATGCAGCCAATTCCATTGCGACTATCGTTTCGACCAAGGTACTGACACCATTTATGGCGGTATTATGGGCGGCACTATTCAATTTCGTTGCATATTTTGTTTTTACGGATCATAAGGTAGCCAACACGATTGCCAAGACGGTGATAGAGGAATATATTACGCTCGAGGTAATTTTTGCAGGTTTGGTTGCGGCGATTGCCTGGAACCTATTTACTTGGTATTATGGCATTCCATCGAGTTCGAGTCATACCTTGATTGGCGGTTTTGCTGGATCGGGGATGGCCTATGCGCTTTTCGTTGGGGCGAATCCTATTGATGCGATCAACTTGAGTGCAACTTTAAAGATTGTATCATTTATAGTCTTGGCTCCATTGGTGGGTATGATTATATCGATCATCATTACATTGATTATTATCAATATCTGTAAGAAAGCGAGGCCTGCTGTTGCAGAGAAATGGTTTAAGATCTTGCAATTGGTATCTTCGGGTGCGTTGAGCTTCGCGCACGGAGGTAACGACGCTCAAAAAGTTATGGGTATTATTGCTACGGCTTTGATAGCTCAGGGTGTGATAGGCAGTTTTGAGGAGATGCCGGAATGGGTTCCATTGACCTGTTATGCCGCTATTGCTGCCGGTACGATGAGTGGCGGATGGAAGATCGTGAAGACCATGGGTACGAAGATCACGAAGGTTACGCCATTGGAGGGTGTTAGTGCGGAGACTGCTGGAGCGATCACGTTGGGTATTACGGAGCATTTTGGTATTCCAGTATCGACGACTCATACGATTACGGGATCTATTATAGGAGTTGGTTTGGTTAAGCGTGTTTCGGCAGTGAGGTGGGGTGTGACGATCAGTTTATTATGGGCTTGGATCTTGACGATACCTGTCAGCGCCTTGTTGGGAGGGTTAACTTTGGCTATAATTCATTATATTCTGTAGTAAAAATCATACAGGGAGCTGTATTATTGCTATATTTATTGAATGATAATAAAGTTTTGACAAAAAATTTGTGTTATTTAATGTTAATAAGTATTTTTACGCGGCAAAAGCGTGTTAAATAAACATAATTATGAGCTTTTCTGGATTTAACATTTTTTGGCATCGTTATTGTTAAGTTATGTTAAATTGATTTTGAACAACTAGAAACAATTAAAAATTTTAATAACCTTAAAAAAAAGAGTATGAACTATTCTACAATTAAAAAAACAGCTGTTGCAGCTTCATTAGTAGCCGCTTTAGGTTTCGCAGAAACTGCACAAGCACAAACCCCAACTGTATTTGGTGGTAGATCACAATACAGAACTTGGTCAATCGGTGTTCAAGGTGGTATTACTACTCCTAACACTATCTTAGGTGGCCAAAACGGTTTCGGTCAAAAAGTTGGTTATTTCCAAAACAAAGTAGGTGAGTATTATGGATTAACTATCCGTAAACAATTCTCTCACTTATTCGGTTTAGAATTGGAAGGTAACCGTGGTCGTATCAAAACTTACAACCATGACTTAGTAACTGCTCCTGAGACTGCAAACGGTGCAAGATCTGCTGAGACTTCAGTTAACTGGGCAGCTAGCTTAAATGGTGTATTCCAATTGGGTACTATCGACTTCATGAGAAGAGAAAACGCTGTTAACTTCTACGCTAAAGTTGGTTTAGGTGTTATGGCTCACAACCCAGTACAATTCGCTAACAACGATTTCACTGGTAACGAAGTTTACAACAATGCAGGTAACTGGGGAGAAGAAATCTTCGGTGACCGTGAAAAAACTGGTGACAAAGACAACCGTTTAACAGGATTTATCCCAGTTGGTGTTGGTGTTAAATTCAAATTATCAGAAGTTGTTGCCTTGAACTTAGGTTACACAATGAACTTCACTGATGACAACTTGTTATACGGACCAGTTCGTTACGACGGAAAACAAAAATTCTCTAACGTATACGGTGGTTTAGAGTTCACTTTAGGTTCACGTGATAAAGAAAGCTTAACATTCACTAACCCAGTTGCTACATTATATGATGAGTTGAAAGACCCTTCATTACGTAACGAGGTTGAAGCATTGAAACAACGCGTATCTACATTAGAAGGTACTGTTGATCAATTAAGCAAAGATTCAGACGGTGACGGTGTATCTGATAAATTCGATAAATGTCCAGGTACTCCTGCTGGTACAGTAGTTGATGGTTCTGGATGTCCTATCAAATTCCCAGAAGCTCAGCAATTGACTGAAGGTTCTGCAGGATACTTCGCTCCAATTCAATTCGAATTCGATAGCTCAGTATTGAAAACTGAATCTTACTCTACTTTAGACAAATTGGCTAAAGAATTGAAAGACAACAACGCTACAGTTACTTTAGATGGTTATGCATCTGCTGAAGGTACTGAAGCTTACAACATGAACTTGTCAACTGACCGTGCTAACGCAGTAAAACAATACCTAGTTAACGCTGGTGTATCTGCATCAAGCATCACAGCTACAGGTTACGGTGAAGCTAACCCAGTTGCTTCTAACGACACTGAAGAAGGTCGCGTTCAAAACCGTCGTGTTGAGATCAAAAAATAATTGTTAGAAATTAACAATTTGAAATACAAAGAGCCAGCTGTTTCAGCTGGCTTTTTTTATGGTTAACAACCAAGTATTTACAATGTAATTACTTTTTAAACTTTACATTTGCAGAATCATGGAGTCTATAAATGTGAATATGTTGAAAACAATTGCATATTAAGATGTTCAAAAAATAGTATTTTCATTAAGGAATTGGAGAGTACGATAAAAATTTAAAAGAGGAGTATAATGGAAGAAGATTTTGAATTTGGGTCCCCTGAAGAACAAAAGATATCAGTGGATCGCTATGAGGAAATGCTTCGGAATGAAGATCAATACTTTTTTGATGCAAAAGCCTTTGAAAGCATAATAGACTATTATATTTCTAAGAACGATCCAATCAAAGGTCTACAGGTTATAGAATTTGCGTCTGCACAGCACCCTTTCGAGACCATGTTCTTGATCAAGAAGGCACAATTGCTGGCAAGCACGCTTCAATATGAACCTGCACTTGACGCTCTGAACAAAGCAGAACTACTGGAACCATCGGAAGGAGATATTTACCTGATCAAAGGTACCATTCTCTCTTCCCTACAGGAACATGCCCTTGCTGAGGAGAATTTCTTCAAAGCATTGGAGCTCAGTGATGCCAAGGATGAGGTCTATTACCAAATCGCTGGACTTTACCAGATGCAAGGGTCATATCAAAAGGCTATTACCTATCTCAAGAAATGCCTGAAGGTCAACATGGACAACCAGGAGGCTCTTTATGAGATAGCTTTTTGCTATGATGTCCTGGAACAGCAGCAAGAAAGTATTCAGTTTTACTTACAATATATCGATACGGACCCTTATTCTTATGCCGCATGGTATAATTTAGGGAATGCTTACCATAAATTGGGTGATTTCAACGCGGCGATCGATGCATATGACTATGCTATTTTGATCAATGAGAGTTTTTCATCCGCCTATTTTAACAAGGGCAATGCTTTGGTAAACTTGGATCGATATGCTGAGGCCATCGATGTTTATAAACAGACATTCGAGCATGAAACTCCAAATGCCGACACCTATTGTGCGATTGGAGAATGCTATGAGAAGTTGGAGCTGATGGACCAGGCAAGACAATTTTACAAAAAAGCGGTAAAACTGGACAGCAACCAAAGTGATGCCTGGTTTGGGATTGGCGTAACCTTGGATTTCGAGGAACGTTATTTTGAATCCTTGCATTTCTATAAAAAAGCATTGGAAATAGACGATGAGAATCCGGACTATTGGTTTGCCATTGCAGATGCTCGTTATAAGCTGAAGCAGTTTGAACAATCCATCGAGGCCTATTCTAAAGTTGTGGAATTAAATCCTACGGATGCGGAAGCATGGTTGGACTATTCATCGCTATTGTTTGAACAGAGCAGGTTGGATGAAGCCATTGAAGTGATTTCAGAAGCTATTAAATGTAATCTTGATGAGGCAACCCTTTATTATAGGATGGTTGCTTACATGTTTGCAGCAGGGAAATACACAGAAGCTTTGAGTTTCTTGGAGTTGGCTCTGAATGTTGAACCAGAGAAGCATTATATATTATTTGAATATTTACCTCAGCTACAGGGAAATCAAATAATCGTAGATATTATCAAGAAATATACAGAAGGAAGATGAAGCAATTAGGATTGATTGGCTATCCATTGGGCCACTCCTTCTCAAAAAAATATTATCAAGAGAAATTCAAGAACGAGGGTATAGACCATATTGATTATGATCTATACCCTATTTCTTCAATTACTGACTTCCCATCCCTGTATTTGAACAATTCGGATTTTTATGGTGTCAATGTGACTATTCCTTATAAAAAGGATGTCATGGCCTATTTAAATGAACTTTCAGAGGAAGCAGAGGAAATTGGGGCAGTAAATTGTATACAGATCAAGCATATTGATCAGGGAGTGTATCTGAAGGGCTTCAACACCGATGCTTATGGCTTTGAGATGTCCCTACGTCCACTGTTAAAACCACATCATCAGAAAGCGTTGGTTTTTGGAAACGGCGGGGCTACTAAAGCTGTTGTTTATTCCCTGAACCGCTTAGGGATAGCTTATCAAATCGTGAGCCGTACCAAAACTTCCGACAATCTTTCCTATTCAGATCTGAGTCCTGAAATTATCAAGGATCATTTGTTGTTGATCAACTGCACTCCTTTAGGTACATTTCCAAATATTGAAGAGCATCCTGACCTACCCTATGAAGCTATAGGTGCTGACCACCTTTTATATGATCTGATCTATAACCCTGAAGAGACCAGCTTTTTGAAAAAAGGAAAAGAAAAAGGTGCCATGATCAAAAATGGTTATGAGATGTTGGTCCTGCAGGCTGAAAAAAACTGGGAGATCTGGAATCAATAGATTCGGCCAATTGCTTAGAAATATTTCCTATTTTTGGATATGCTACATATCAAGACATTTGTATTCAACCCTTATCAGGAAAACACCTATTTAATTTATGATGATGCAAAAAACTGTATTGTCATTGATCCTGGAATGCACAATTATCAAGAAGAGAATCAGCTAAAAGATTATATAGACTCGAATGGTCTCAAACCTGTTCATTTGATCAATACACATGGCCATATTGACCATGTTTTGGGGAATAAATTTGTTGCAGAAAACCTATGGGTTGACCCCACAATTTCATGAAGGTGAATTGCCTTTGGTGATCCAGGTGCAGAATTATGCCCCCCAGATGGGCATACGATACGAGCCTTCACCGATTCCCGAGACTTTTTTGGACGAATCCGACATTATCCAACTTGGAGATGAGCAACTGTCCTTCATCTTGGCTCCGGGTCACTCCCCTGCTCACCTTTGTATTCACAGTTCAAAACACAACTTTTTGATTGGTGGTGATGTGCTTTTCAAGAACAGCATCGGTAGAACGGATCTTCCTGGCGGCAATCATCAGCAATTATTGAATAGCATTGCTACAAAGATCTACACATTGCCTGAAGAAACGGTTGTCTATCCGGGACATGGCCCTAGTACCACTGTTGGAGAAGAAAAAAGAACAAATCCATTTATACGAGCGTAAATCATGAAGCTCCCTTTATTTTTTGCGAAGCGATATCTCTTTTCGAAGAAGTCCGTCAATGCTATCAATATTATCTCATCGATCAGTATGATTGGAGTCTTGGTGAGCACGATGGCCTTGGTCATTGTACTTTCTTTTTACAATGGCTTGGAGAATTTTATCCTTTCGCAATACAGCACCTTTTCTCCAGAATTCCGGATCGAGCCGTCATCTGGCAAGGTGTTTTCTACACAGAGCGAATCTTTCAAAAAGATTAGATCATTACCGGAGATTTCATCTTACAGTGAAGTCCTTGAGGACAAGATATTGGCGGAGCACAACCAGCAACAGTTTATCGGTCGATTAAAAGGTGTAGAGCCCAAGAGCCTGCACCATGTAGCAAATGAACAGATGTTACTGGAAGGGAATTTGGAAGTAGAAATTGACAGTACAGCTTATGCTATTCTAGGGACTACGGTCCAAGCTAACCTGCAGGTACCCCTTCAGGGCAACGACAACCAAATCTTGCTTCATATACCTGACAAGAAAGCTTCTCCAAACAATATCAATCCGCTTGAGGATATTCGGTCACGTGTAATCCGGCCTAGTGCTATTCTAGGTTACCAACCGGGCTTTGAAGACCTGATCATTGTACCGATTGATTTCGCCAAGGATTTACTCAATGAACATGACAATATCTCTGCGATTGAGCTATATGGTCAGAACAACAATTCTTCTGCTCTACAAAAAGAAATACAGGATCTATTGGGCTCTGATTACATCGTCAAGAACCGGGAGCAGCAAAATCCTACTCTTTATAAAACCGTGAGGTCAGAGAAATGGATAGTATTCTTTATCGTAACGATTATAGGAATTATCGCCATCTTCAATATTATCGGTTCCTTGACGATGCTTGTTATTGATAAAAAGCAGGATATGGTGGTATTGAACAGTTTAGGAGCGAACAACAACCTTATCCAGAATATCTTTTTTTATCAGGGAATCTTGATTGCGCTTATTGGTTCGGTCATCGGTGCGTTTTTGGGTTTGGTATTCTGCTTGCTGCAGGAACAATTCGGATTTGTAACGACTAGCGAAGGGTCTTTATTTGATGCTTATCCTGTTGATATCAGGTATATGGATTTGGTATTGATTTTTGTGACGGTTATGGTCGTATCGACATTGGTATCATATATGGCTTCCAGGCTTAATATCCGTGGAATAAATAGGCGTGGTGCTTTGGAGTCGAATTAATACTTTAACCGTTCTCTACTGAAATCTCCCCTTTTGATCTGATTGATCAATTGTCCCCATGCAAAAGGATTTAACAGTGGATTTGCCATATTTTGGTTGATCGCTTTGTTTGACATATTGATATGTCTCTGAAAGGTATTGAAAGTTTGTATTTCTTCGGCGCTTCTAGGAACGATCTTCGAAAGGGATGCCAATGCTTGGGGAGACAAATTCCTTTTAGCGGTCATGACATCATCGCCACCAATATTGAGTGCAAGGAACTCCATATTGAATTCTTCGATACTTGCCCATGGCAATGGCGGCCCAACTGTTACGACTGGCAGTTCCTCAATGGTGGGCATCATTTCAATTCGGGTTGTAAATTTATCGGAGTCTACATTTGGAATGCTGATTCGCACTGATCTATATCCGATAGAAGAAAATACGATTTCATCGCCGACATGGGCTACAAAAGAGAAGAATCCTTCATGGTTGGCGGCAAAGGTTTCATTGCCATAGCTTTCATTCCTGATTGACACATACGGCACTGCTATTTCGGTCCCTTCTGCGATAATATACCCAGAAACTTGCACGACTTTTTTGTCCTGAGCATTCGTGCAAAGGGCAACTGTCAATAGAACAGCAAGAATGATATATTTTTGTAGGAATTTCATTTAGCAACAAAACTATGGAAAATCATACTTAAGATGCTGTTAAATAGTGTTAACTGCATCTAAAATTTTTATTACAATTGATTGGGGTTGATCGCATTTGGATCATTCATATCTGTTAGATTGATGGCTTCCACTGCGACGATCTCTGGTACAGCTTTTTTAATTGCTTGTTCCAGCCCAGCCTTAAAAGTCATAATGCTCATAGAGCAGTTGGCACAGGTTCCCAACAATCTAAGTTTCACAACATTGTCAGGTGTAATTTCTTCGATAGAAACGTTACCACCATCAGTCTGTAAATAAGGTCTGATAGAATCCAATGCTTGCTCTACTCTCTCTAATAAGGTCATTATAAATTCAGATAAAATATTTAAACGTAAATATAGGTAATATTTTATTTATATGAGGAATTGGCACTTGGAATTCAACATTCTGCTGACTTTTAGGGGATGTAAATAAATGCTGTTAAAATCTTGATTTGAGTTGGATTAGGGCTTTTAAGTTAAAGATTGTTAAAAGGGTCGTTGGGCAAAGCTGTTAATTATCGAAATGAAGTATTTTCGCGTATTATTAAATAATTGAAAATTAGTATTAATTCACGTATCTTTGTGGGATGTTTTTAAAGAATCATGTATTTAGCCTAATTGTCGGCTTGTTTCTTTTATTAGGCTTGGGTAGTTGCAAGAGTAAATTTGAAAAACTACGCGCAAGCAATAATGTACAAATGAAGTATCAGGAGGCTGTAAAGTACTACGAAAAGGAAAAGTACTCCAAGGCATTGACCTTATTTCAAGATTTATTAGCGAAGTATCGAGGCACCGCAGATGCGGAGGACCTCAATTATTATACTGCATTTTCGGCCTACAGGCTAAAGGATTATATTGCGGCGAGGTTTCACTTCAAGAACTTTGCGGACAATTATCCGAACAGTCCTAGAGCTGAGGAATGTAGATTTATGTCGGCATATTGCTATTATTTGGATTCACCGAGGTCTAATTTAGATCAGGACAATACGCGTAAGGCCATTGATCAGCTGCAATTGTTCGTGAATTTATATCCAGAATCGGAGCGTGCGAAGGAAGCTGGGGATTTGATCCAGAACCTGCGCGACAAATTGGAGAAAAAAGCATTTGACAATGCGAAGTTGTACTATAACATGGGCTTGCCTGATGATTATCGTGCGGCGGTAATTGCATTGGAGAATGTTTTGAAAGTATATCCAGATACAAGACATGCTGAAGACATTGAATATTTATTAGTGAAGTCGCAGTATTTATTTGCTGACAACTCCTACCCTCACCGTCAAGAAGAAAGGTTCAACCAGATGATTGACTATTATGAAAGTTTCACTGAACATTATCCGGAGAGTAAGTACGGCAATGAATTAAATGGTCTTCGCAGCAGTGCCGACCGTAAGATTGCCACAGCATTGAAGATTATGGCAAACGACGAGAAGGCAAGGAAACAGCGGGAAGCAGATTTGGGGATTTCAACTCCTACTGGTATTCCGATTGAAGAGAAAAACAATAACAATCAACAATAATCTTTAGTACATTCATTTTTATTTATATATGAGTCAGAATAAAAATACCGTTCCAAACACGACAGTAACTCGCGATTTAAGGGAGTTGGACAAAAGCACAGAAAACTTGTATGAGTCGATCGTAGTGATCAGCAAGCGTGCAAACCAAATTGCTGTTGACATGAAGGAAGAATTGAACTCCAAGTTGTCGGAATTTGCTAGCAGCAATGATAACTTAGAGGAAGTGTTTGAAAACCGTGAGCAGATTGAGATCTCAAAGCACTACGAGAGGATGCCAAAACCGACATTAGTTGCTATTGATGAATTCTTGCACGACAAAGTTTACTTTAGGAACCCTTCTAAAGAACAAGAGTAAGCAATTACCATGTCTTTAAGGGACAAACATATTGTAATTGGTATAAGCGGCAGTATCGCCGCTTATAAGATTGCAACATTGGTAAGATTACTAAGGAAATCGGGCGCCACTGTTCAGGTTATCATGACCTCAGAGGCTACCCAGTTCATTACTCCCCTTACTCTTTCCACCCTTTCGAACAACCCCGTTTTTGTAGATTATTATGATCAGAAAACAGGGGAATGGAACAACCATGTCCATATTGCAGAATCAGCAGACCTTATTCTGATTGCACCGGCTACGGCGAATACCCTTGCCAAGAGCGCACAGGGGATCTGTGACAATTTATTGCAGGCAGTTTATCTTTCTGCCAAGAGCAAAGTTTTTTTTGCTCCAGCTATGGATCTGGACATGTGGAAGCACCCTTCGGTTGTTCATAACCTCAAGCTCCTCAAGGAATATGGCAATATCATTATCCCTCCGGGTAAAGGAGAACTTGCCAGCGGTCTATTTGGCGAAGGCCGTTTAGCGGAGCCTGAGGAAAATATTCGATTTTATCGTTTCATCATTTTCTGAGAGTGCTCCCCTTCAAGGGAAGAAAGCCTTGGTATCTGCAGGACCGACTTATGAGGCAATAGACCCTGTTCGGTTTATTGGCAACCATTCGAGCGGAAAAATGGGCTATGCCATTGCAAAACAGCTTCAGCATTTGGGCGCAAAGGTGACTTTGGTAAGCGGACCAACATCATTGGAAACCCCAGCTGGAATAGAGCGTATCAACGTGCAGTCAGCAGAACAGATGCTTGCCGCCTGCAGCAAATACTTTGAAGATTCTGACATCACGGTCATGAGCGCTGCAGTAGCGGATTATACTCCGATTGAGGTGGCCAACCAGAAGATCAAGAAAAAGGCTGAAGATTTCAGCATTGCGCTCAAGAAAACCACAGATATCCTTGCAACATTGGGGAAAGTCAAAAAAGACCATCAGACTTTAGTGGGATTTGCATTGGAAACCAACAATGAGCTGGATAATGCCATAGATAAACTGAAAAGGAAAAACCTTGATTTTATCGTGCTAAATTCGATGCAAGATAAGGGCGCCGGCTTTGCTCATGATACCAATAAGGTAACTGTCATCAATAAGAATGCTGAGGTCCTTTCATTCGACCTTAAATCAAAAGACGAAGTTGCAAGAGACATCTGTGAATTAATTATAAAAGAGCAAAACAAGTAAATTATAGATTCGCTATCCGAACTTCTTTTGGATAGTAATTATTGATCCTATTTCCCAATACTTTCACCCATCCCAGCGATTCACCCTTGTAGTTTACAAGGCACCATCCTTTTTTCACGGAGGTGAATATTTCAATATCAAGTTGTTCTTTTCTCAAGAAGTTTTGTGCGTCATCAATATTCAATTCTACGGCGGGCAAGGTGTTATTTCTATGGATACTTAGGGCAAGATCATGGGATGGAACGAGTTCTTTTCCAAGCCATTTACCAATCATTGTCCCAGCATTCTTTAGATAGAGGACTTGCTGCAAAGCTTTTATACTTGCTTCGAGATGCTTTGGGAATATATGAACGTTCTCATTATGTACCAATGTTGAAAATTCATCCATATTCTCAACCCATGGACTTAATCCATCTTTAGGGACTGGTGATTTTTCGAATTTCATTTTCTTGAAAGAAAAACGGGGTTGAATGTTTTTCATTTTCAAGGCTGCAATAAAGAAGCCCTCCCCCTTCACTTTGTGTGGGTAAAATCGATATCCAAAAGCTTTGTTCTTAGGAGAATCGGTCTCCTCAATTCCCCAGGCGGTATTTAATGGGACTTGAATACTTTCGAGATTATATTCATCAATGAGCCAATCCAGGATCTCTTCGTTTTCTTCTATTGAATAAGAACACGTGGAATAGAGTAAATATCCATTGCTGTTTATTGAAGGTAGGATTTCAGACAGTATTCGTTGCTGTCTTTCGCTGCATAATTTGACATTTGCTTCTGACCATTCATCTATGCTATCTTCATCTTTTCTGAACATTCCTGAGCCGGAACATGGTGCATCCACCAATACCAGGTCAAAAAATCCGGGCAGTCGTCTGAACGCTGATGGGTCATTATTGGTGACAACTACATTGGCATATCCCCAGCGCATCATATTTTCTTGAAGGACTATTGATCTGCTTTTAATGATTTCATTTGACACCAATAAACTCTCTTGATTCAAGCATGCATTCAATAAGGTGGATTTCCCTCCAGGAGCGGCACAGACATCGAGAGCTTTTATTTCTTCAGAACTAAGTTTTAGGAAATCTATTATATGCTCGATGAACATCGATGATGCTTCCTGCACATAGTAGCAACCTGCATGAAACAAGGGATCCAAAGTGAATTTTGGTCTAGATTCCAAATAATACCCGTTCTTGCACCAAGGCACTTGAGTGTCTAGATCGAAGTCTAGTTTTGTTTCTTTTTTTGGGTTTATCCGGATAGAAGTTAATTTCTCACCGCTTTCATGGGCTGCCAAAAATGCTTCTTGATCAAACAGGGGATTGCTTCCTAGTCTTCTTACTAATGAATTCGGGAGAATATTACTCATATTATGCTAATAAATCTATGTAAATTTACAGGAATTATCCTTTTTCCATAAAAATATAGAATGAAAGATTTTAAAAAATATTATACAATTCCTGCAAGTCCTGAAGAACTATACCGTGCATTGACGACAGAGATAACGATAAGATTGTGGACTGGGGATCTTGTGGAGATAGACCCAGTACCGGGGGGTGAGTTTTCGATGTGGGATGGTGCAATAGAAGGGAAGTTTCTGGAACTTGAACCTTTTAGTAAAATTGTACAAGAATGGTACTTTGGAGAACAGGATGAACCCTCAATAGTTACGTTGAAACTGCATGAGCATAAGAAAGGTACTTCATTGGAAGTTCGGCAGACAAATATTCCGGATGAGGCGTTTGATGATATTACTGCTGGTTGGGACGACCCTTATATATCATCTTTGGTAGAATTTTACGAAGAAGAGGATTAGAAATTCAACAGAAAAAACAAAATTTTGGCTGCTGAAATTTTTTTCTAGAAATTTGAATGCATAATTTCTTATGGTTTTAATGTCTTTTTAAAAAATCGCATGAAATTTTTATAAAAACCCTTCTTAAAACGAGGTGATTTTCAAATTATGAATTAAATTTCTTTAAGTTGATTTATAATTATAACTCATTATCTATCAATGAGTAAAGACTTTAAAAATTAGATTGTTTTTAATTTTTTCCGTATTTTTGTGAAAGAAAATCTACTATTGATGAACTGGAGATATACGGGACTTATACTTACAATTATTTTAGGTTTTTCCTTATTGGTAAAGGGGAAGACTTATCTTATGCAGAGTCATGCTTCAGAAATTGTTGATTATTCTAACGAACCAGGAGAATCCGAAGAAGAGGAATTGAAGAATAGTTTGGAAGATGAATATATAAACTCTGAAAGGTATATTATATTCAGTCCGATCTTCGATTTAAATGTTCAGGTAGGCTTAAAGTCTCTGTCTTTGCCCTTTATATCTTTTTCGAGGCATTATCCGCCTCCTAATCCTGAGCAGCTATTGCTTTCATAAAGGACCTTCGTCCAATCCAATCACTTTAAAAAATTAAAAACAATGAATACTATATTAAAATATAGCAGCATGCTATTTGCTATGCTAATGACATTCTCCTTTGCTAATGCGCAGAATAATACAGATGATCAACTTAAGAAAAACATTAACAAAGTTTCTGGTGGTATAGAAAAGATCAAGTCTTTGGAGCCTATCAGTTTTCAATATAACAACAGCAACGACAAAGAATTGAGCAAACATCTTCCGAGTGGTGAACGTTTTAGTTTTTCGGAAACTAGTGTTTCGGCAAGTTTTCCTTCGTTGATAAAGACGAATTCATACCTTGTTCCTTCTGGCAAGAATGCCAATAAGGTTACCAAGGTAAATGAGATTGAGAAAGAAGAGCTGATTCCGGTATTGGTTGCTGCAATCAAGGAGCAACAAGATCAGATTGAGGTTTTAAAGCAAGAAATTGAAGCTTTAAAGAACCAACAACAGAAAACGGATTAACGAATTTGTTTACAAGGATTCCAAGTTTTTGTACTTGGAATCCTTTTTATTAAAAGGCATACACGAAAGCAATAGATGCTTGTGCCGCTTTTTTTGTTGCTGTCAGGCCATCTGATTCCAGAAAGGCTGCACTATTATCATTATCGAGTCTGATTTCAGGAATTACTGCCAAGCCTTTATGTTTGAATTGGCCCGACAAGGTGAAGGAAAGTATTTCGGAACCTTCAATTTCTTGAACATCTTTTGTTCGAAAATACTCGCCTCTCAATCCAACGGCGATATTTTCATTGATATTATATTTAGGGTATATTGCTACCCCTTGATAACCACCTTCGGACTTAAAGGTATAGTCGGCAGCATTCAATGCTAAATCCACATGTTCTGAAATGGAATAGGATGCAACCAAATCAAATAGAGTCCCTGAACTATAGTTATTTTCTCCACCTTCAGAACTTCCGGTCAAAAAATTGAGATATCCTGTTAATCCTTCGACAGGGTTGACGGTGATTTGTGCTCCAAAATGCGAGACACCGTTTAGATCACGATACACATTCCAATCATTAAAGATTCCGACCATTGCTGATACTTTTGGGGAGAACTGATAATTAGCTTTAATACCAGCATTTTGGAATGGTCCAGCTCCGAAAAGATAGGATGTGGAATAATGGAAATTTCCAGCTGGCGAAATCACCTCATACCCGACAAAGGTTCCCATAAAGCCTGCGGTCATGCTCAGCTGATCAGTAAAATTATAACTAGCATATAAATTTTGGATATGGAATGAATTTCCGGCATTAGGTTCTCTGTCGTCTCCATTTGCAATACTCAAATATTGTCCACGAGGTCCAAAGGCGAGTTCTCCGACGAAGGACGCCTTTCCAACAGCTTTTTTAAGTCCAAGGCCGATCATCCCCAATGAAATTGAGTTATGGTCGTTTGCAAAATATGTTTTTATGTTCTCTTGCTTAGAAAAATCGTATTTCCAGTATGCATCCGCATAACCGGAGATCTGTAATGCTTCATTTTCTTGAGAAAAGGACAGAAAAACAACTGATAATGTCAAAAATGTTAATAATAATCTTTTCATAATTTGTTTTTTAAGAGATTTATTTAAAATGTTTAGGTTTTACTCAGTAAAAAAACAATAAAATGGGTAATTATTAGACTGAAATATTTAAAATAACGGAACAATGAAAACAAAAATCAATTAAAAACATCATTTTATTGGATTTTTAACGATTAATAATCCAATGTTACAAATAATTTTAATTTTCTTATTAAATAAATAATTAAAATTGATGATTTTTAGGTTTATCGGTTGTTTTTTAAGGATTTTATTTAAAAAAATTGGTTTGTTATGTAATATTAGTATTAAAATTTGAGATTTATTAACAATATTTACAATGAAAACAAAAACATAGACTGAAACAATTTGATTTTGAGCCAAAGTGGAGATAAAATACAAAGCCGTGGTCGGTGTCTTCACCGAATACTGAAAAGACTATGACGCCATACCGCCCCAGCGGGGCGGAAATATTATAGAAATGGTTGTACAACGGCATTAAACCCTGTAGGGGTGTAGCTATAAATTCGACTCCGCTCAACCAACGCAGGGACCGGGTCGATGTGGAGGCAATTCCGAATGATGGTTGGTGGGGACACTAACCATGGCGTAAAGGGACACCAACCAGAGCGTCCTGGGCTTTCGCTATTTCTGTTTTTCCAGGAATGATACCAAAGAAGCTAATTCTTCTATTGTCAATGAATTAGCCAAGCCTGGAGGCATCATGGAATTTGGCATTTCTTTTCTTGAAGCTACATTATTTTTCTTGACTGTGGAAACATTGCCAGCAATATCCCTCAGAACTATTTTGTCTGCGGTTTCTTGAGTAATAAATCCCATCATGTTCTTTTTGTCTTTGGTAGAAACTAAAACTGTTGAAAAACCCTGTGAGATAGAAGCATTCGGTCTCAAGATTGATTCGGCAATCTGACTACGATTCATAATAGATCCAATCTGTCCCATAAATGGCCCTTTCATAGGTTCATTCTTTGATAAGCTATGACAAGCATGGCAACCTTGCTTTGTAAAGAGAGCTTTTCCCTTTGCAGGATCGCCCTTTACTTTTTTAAGGGCAATCATCACATCTTCAATGGATGTTTTTCCAACTTGTCCTTTTTGACTTGATATTTTGTTGAGGTCGACTTTCTTTTCAGCTGGTGCTTTTGCGATCTCTTTTTTCGGAGCTACATTAAAAGCTGCAATTTCCATTCGGAACTTATCATTTAAGTCTGCATAATATTGGTTTTTGCTTGCACCAGCTTTTTGTTGTTCGGCCATTAGGAATTTCTCGATCTTTGGGGATTCCTCCCAAAGGACTGCTTTATAATATGGACCATGGGAATCCGGTCTTGTTCCCCACCACCAAGATGCATCATAGGCTTCTTCTTTTTTATATAAGCGAGCCAATGTTTGCAAGATTTTATTTTTCAGGTTTTGATCCTTTGTTTTGCCGTATGCTGAAATCAGGCCATCCACTGCTCGGGCGTCGTGCATATACCTTAAAGCCCAAAGTGCCAAGTCTGGAGTTTCTGTTCCTAAAAACCCTACAGCTTGATTTACGGCATTTAGTCTTACTAGCGCTTGTACAGCGACATGTGCTGGTATAATTTCAGCGTTTGGCAAGTGGTGAGGTCCTTCGACTCCTTTTTTGGGAGCAACGAAAGATGCTGGCACCGGGGTTTGCAGAAGGGCATTTGCAGCTTCTGGCCTTCCCAACCTACCTAATCCAACTGCAGAGACCACCCTAACTCGGGAGAAGGATCTTTCAATCCTTCAATAAATGGTTCAATAGGAACTGATTCAATTGATCCCAATCTATCCGTTAATGCTCTAAGAGCAAATTCCTTCATTTCAGTTTCCTCTGCCAATTTGAGCAATTCCTCTTGCGCATTCTCTTGGTTTATCTGAACATAGGTGTATAGACCAGCTACCCTAGAACTCAGTGGTAAATCCTTGTCTTTTGCTATTTCCAATGCCGCAGGCGCAGTCTCTTCCCCTGATCTTTTTACTAATTCTTGGGAAGCATATAAGCGAGCGGTAGCACTTCCTGATTTGAGGTGATTCTTCAAATCTTCTATTGATTCACTTTTAAGGTCAGGGAATGCTTTATAGGTCCATCCATTAGGAACTGTTCTTACTACATAACCCTTATCAGGGTTACCTGAATACCCTGCTCCATCCCATGCTGATAAATAAAGCCTTCCTGAACCATCCACATCTGCATCAGTGACCTGAGGTAGTTTTATGAATTCCTGCTCCGTTTGTTTGAAACTGGCAGCATCGGGAACTACTTTGTGCATAAACAGGAAATTTCTGCCCCAATCTGCCATCATCGGCACCTTATTGTATTTTTCTGGCCACGTATCTTCGTCCATGTACAGGGCACCGGTTCCTGATCCGCCTCCCATCATTGCCAATGCTGGAATAATTTCTTCCGTGAAATTCTGAAACAACAAAGGGTATCCGTATTCACCGGACTGGATCTGATGTGAGAACCTGATATCCCAGCCACCACCATCATTGGTGTTGTCTCGGGTAAAAATATTCATATATGGATCGATTGCCACATCATAAATATTTCGAAGCCCATGGGTATATACTTCCATTTCGGTACCATCAGGTCGCACCCTGAGAATCCCACCGCCAAGCATGGTTAATTTTTTGCCGTCGGAAGCAGTAGCATTGTGGAATCTAAAATCACCAACTGCAATATATATCCATCCATCGATTCCCATCCTTATGCCATTGGTGGCATGATCGGTTCCTCTCTCTTGGATGTATTTGGTATTACTTAGACCTTTGATCAGTATTTTGGGATCCTCATCAGCTACTCCATCATTGTTGCTATCCTTGAATACTACGAGATCCATGCCGCTGGCCAATCCTGACTTTTCGTCGAAGGTAGTGTGTAGGACATAAACTTGGTCATCAGCGACAAATATTCCTCTTGGGTTATCTACTCTTGCAAAATCAGTATGAGAGTCGACTGTTCCATCGTTATCTTGATCGACGAACCTTCGGATATATCCTTTTCCCATATCTTTTCCGAGAGATCCTATCATATCGACACCCACATATAGTTCACCAGTTGGAGCTACGGCAAGACAGGCAGGACTTGGTGTTACTTCGGGTCCGGTATACAGGGCCATCTGCAGGTCGTCGGGAGCCCCGGCTACATTTTTAAGAGTATCCTGACCTAAGAGCCATGGATTTGAATAGAGTGCTTTCTTAGTGAAGTTTTGGTTGTTAGGTCTTTCATAGGTGTGGGTAAATCCCAGTAATAAAGGGAAGAGACACAATAGGTTTAATGTTCTTTTCATTCTCTGCGGAATTAATTGAATAAGTAGCTAGCGTTTAAATGGCTATAGATTTAGATTGATTATTGAATATAGGGAATTTTGTTGAGAATAAAAACATGCTGATGATACTTTTGGGACGCAACCAACACCGCTGCCGGCATTCGGGAACGGCCATAAAACAGGAAAGCCCGATGTCACATGGACAACGGGCTTCCCGTATAAAATTAGGCACCGACCTACTCTCCCACCTGTTACGGCAATACCATCGGCTCTGGCGGGCTTAACTTCTCTGTTCGGAATGGGAAGAGGTGGACACCGCCGATATAGGCACCTGAATACCTTTTTGACAGACATTTCGCTGTCATTGACATGTTATTTGGAAGAAAGGAGTTTTAAAAGAGAGAGGACAACAGACTATCCGCATTGGAAAGCTTCGGGCTATTAGTACCACTCGGCTTTGGTCTCTCAACCTTTACACCTGTGGCCTATCGACGTCGTAATCTCCGACGACCCTTATGAGGAAGTCTCATCTCGTGGCTAGTTTCGCACTTAGATGCTTTCAGCGCTTATCTATCCCGGACGTAGCTACCCTGCCGTACACCTGGCGGCATAACAGGTTCACCAGCGGTCCGTCCAACCCGGTCCTCTCGTACTAAGGTCAGATCCACTCAAACTTCCAGCGCCCACAACAGATAGGGACCGAACTGTCTCGCGACGTTCTGAACCCAGCTCGCGTGCCACTTTAATGGGCGAACAGCCCAACCCTTGGGACCTTCTCCAGCCCCAGGATGTGACGAGCCGACATCGAGGTGCCAAACCTCCCCGTCGATATGAGCTCTTGGGGGAGATCAGCCTGTTATCCCCAGAGTACCTTTTATCCTTTGAGCGATGGCCCTTCCATACAGAACCACCGGATCACTATGTCCGTCTTTCGACCCTGGTCGACTTGTAGGTCTCACAGTCAAGCAAGCTTATGCCATTGCACTCCTCGTACGGTTACCAAGCGTACTGAGCTTACCTTTGAAAGCCTCCGTTACCTTTTTGGAGGCGACCACCCCAGTCAAACTACCCACCAAACAATGTCTCCCGGATGCCGGGATTAGAAACCGAATACAGAAAGGGCGGTATTTCAAGGGCGTATCCGCGATTCCTGGCGAAACCGCTTCGACTACTCCCGCCTATCCTACACATCCTGTACCCAATTTCAATGTTAAGCTATAGTGAAGGTTCATGGGGTCTTTCCGTCCCGTTGCGGGTAACCGGCGTCTTCACCGATACCACAATTTCACCGAGCTCATGGCTGAGACAGCGCCCAGATCGTTACACCATTCGTGCAGGTCGGAACTTACCCGACAAGGAATTTCGCTACCTTAGGACCGTTATAGTTACGGCCGCCGTTTACTGGGGCTTCGATTCAATGCTTCTCCCGGAGGATGACATCCCCTCTTAACCTTCCAGCACCGGGCAGGTGTCAGGCCTTATACCTCATCTTTCGATTTCGCAAAGCCATATGTTTTTGCTAAACAGTCGCCTGGGCCTTTTCACTGCGGCTTCTCCACCCGGAGGTGGAGGAAGCGCCCCTTCTCCCGAAGTTACAGGGCCATTTTGCCGAGTTCCTTAGCCATGATTCACTCGAGCACCTTAGGATCCTCTCCTCGACCACCTGTGTCGGTTTGCGGTACGGGTCTTGATGACCTGGAGCTTAGCGGGTTTTCTTGGAAGTCTGCTTACCTGCGCTATCAGCGCCCCCGAGGGTTTGCTGTACTATCGGGCTTCGGCTGTACCGGCGGATTTGCCTACCGGTCCAATACCTTTTGCCCTTCAACGAACTATTCCGTCAGTTCGCGGCAGTGTCACTACTCCGTCACCACATCGCAGTCATCAACAGTACGGGAATATTAACCCGTTGGCCATCGGCTGCCTCCGTTCGGATGCGCCTTAGGTCCCGACTGACCCTGATCCGATTAGCGTTGATCAGGAAACCTTGGTCTTTCGGTGGGCGGGTTTCTCACCCGCCTTATCGTTACTATATGCCTACATTTGCTTTTCCATCAGGTCCACCACAGGTCGCCCTGCGGATTCGCCCCCGATGGAATGCTCCCTACCAGTGCAACCAGAGGTTGCAATCCATAGCTTCGGTACCGTTCTTGATGCCCGTTTTATTATCCACGCCCGGCCGCTCGACTAGTGAGCTGTTACGCACTCTTTAAATGAATGGCTGCTTCCAAGCCAACATCCTAGCTGTCTGGGCAACCGGACCTCGTTAGTTCAACTTAGAACGGATTTGGGGACCTTAGCTGATGGTCTGGGTTCTTTCCCTCTCGGCCTTGGACCTTAGCACCCAAAGCCTCACTGCCGGCCATATCTAGCAGCATTCGGAGTTCGTCTGGATTTGGTAGGATTTGACTCCCCCGCACCCAATCGGTAGCTCTACCTCTGCTAGACTCCATGCCGACGCTGTTCCTAAAAACATTTCGGGGAGTACGAGCTATTTCCCAGTTTGATTGGCCTTTCACCCCTACCCTCAGGTCATCCGGAAACTTTTCAACGTTTATCGGTTCGGTCCTCCAGTACGTGTTACCGGCACCTTCAACCTGCCCAAGGGTAGATCACAAGGTTTCGCGTCTACCTCGTCCGACTCTGCGCCCCTGTTCAGACTCGCTTTCGCTTCGGCTCCTGGCCTTAAGCCATTAACCTTGCCGGACAAGAGTAACTCGTAGGCTCATTATGCAAAAGGCACGCCGTCACGGAATCGCTTCCGCTCCGACCGCTTGTAAGCACACGGTTTCAGGTTCTTTTCACTCCCCTGTTCGGGGTTCTTTTCACCTTTCCCTCACGGTACTGGTCCACTATCGGTCTCTCAAGGAGTATTTAGCCTTGCCAGATGGTGCTGGCGGATTCCCACAGGATTTCTCCGGTCCCGCGGTACTCAGGATACCACTATGCCTGTATTCTTTGCCTGTACGGGGCTCTCACCCTTGTCGCGCAGTTTCCCACCTGCTTCCAGTTCATAGCACAGTACAACCTCGTGGTCCTACAACCCCATGCATGCCGTGACATGCATGGTTTGGGCTCTTTCCCGTTCGCTCGCCACTACTTGGGAAATCATTGTTATTTTCTCCTCCTACGCCTACTTAGATGTTTCAGTTCAGCGCGTTCGCCTCATTTGATGGCATGCCTTCAGCATGCCGGGTTGCCCCATTCGGAAATCCACGGATCGAGTCGCATTTGCCGATCCCCGTGGCTTATCGCAGCTTATCACGTCCTTCATCGCCTCTGAGAGCCTAGGCATCCCCGTGTGCCCTTGTTTACTTTCTTCGCGCCACCACCCCTTTTGCCAAGTGGTGGGCTGCTCTTGGTGCACCGCATTGCTGCAGTGAACCTCTGTTGTCTTCTCTTGTTAATCTCTTTTCTTCCAATATGTCAAAGAACTCTTCGCCGCGCACCAAATTGTGCGGACCTGTGGAGAATAACGGATTCGAACCGTTGACCCCCTGCGTGCAAGGCAGGTGCTCTAGCCAGCTGAGCTAATTCCCCGCGGTGGTAGTCCCGAGCAGACTTGAACTGCTGACCCCTACATTATCAGTGTAGTGCTCTAACCAACTGAGCTACGGGACTAGCTTATCTCTCTCATCTTCTCTCGGTGACGATCACCCCGATACCGGGATGGGCACTTTCTTCTGAATGTATCTTTTTTTTTCCTTTAGATCATGTATGTGGCGCAGCGGCCCCGGCGCGGGCTCTAGAAAGGAGGTATTCCAGCCGCACCTTCCGGTACGGCTACCTTGTTACGACTTAGCCCCAATTACCGGTTTTTACCCTAACACGCTCCTTGCGGTTACATGCTTTAGGTACCCCCAGCTTTCATGGCTTGACGGGCGGTGTGTACAAGGCCCGGGAACGTATTCACCGCGTCATTGCTGATACGCGATTACTAGCGAATCCAACTTCACGGGGTCGAGTTGCAGACCCCGATCCGAACTGTGAATGGCTTTTCGAGATTGGCATCACATTGCTGTGTAGCTGCCCGCTGTACCATCCATTGTAGCACGTGTGTAGCCCCGGACGTAAGGGCCATGATGACTTGACGTCGTCCCCGCCTTCCTCTCTGCTTGCGCAGGCAGTCTGTCCAGAGTCCCCACCTTTACGTGCTGGCAACTGGACATAGGGGTTGCGCTCGTTGCGGGACTTAACCCAACACCTCACGGCACGAGCTGACGACAGCCATGCAGCACCTAGTTTCCTGTCCCGAAGGACGCATCCGTCTCTGGATGCTTCAGTAACTTTCAAGCCCGGGTAAGGTTTCCTCGCGTATCATCGAATTAAACCACATGCTCCTCCGCTTGTGCGGGCCCCCGTCAATTCCTTTGAGTTTCACCCTTGCGGGCGTACTCCCCAGGTGGATAACTTAACGCTTTCGCTTGGACGCTTACGGTATATCGCAAACATCGAGTTATCATCGTTTAGGGCGTGGACTACCAGGGTATCTAATCCTGTTCGATCCCCACGCTTTCGTGCATCAGCGTCAATAACGGCTTAGACAGCTGCCTTCGCAATCGGTGTTCTGAGACATATCTATGCATTTCACCGCTACTTGTCTCATTCCGCCGTCTTCAACCGCATTCAAGCACTTCAGTATCAAGGGCACTGCGACAGTTGAGCTGCCGTCTTTCACCCCTGACTTAAAGTGCCGCCTACGCACCCTTTAAACCCAATAAATCCGGATAACGCTCGGATCCTCCGTATTACCGCGGCTGCTGGCACGGAGTTAGCCGATCCTTATTCTCCGGGTACGTTCAGCCCACTACACGTAGTGGGGTTTATTCCCCGGCAAAAGCAGTTTACAACCCATAGGGCAGTCGTCCTGCACGCGGCATGGCTGGTTCAGGGTTGCCCCCATTGACCAATATTCCTTACTGCTGCCTCCCGTAGGAGTCTGGTCCGTGTCTCAGTACCAGTGTGGGGGGATTCTCCTCTCAGAGCCCCTAGACATCGTCGCCTTGGTGGGCCGTTACCCCACCAACTAGCTAATGTCACGCGAGCCCATCCATATCCTATGAATATTTGACGCCGGAACGATGCCGTCCCGGCGTGTCATGCGGTGTTAATCCGGATTTCTCCGGGCTATCCCCCTGATATGGGCAGGTTGCTCACGCGTTACGCACCCGTGCGCCACTCTCACCGGAAGTAGCAAGCTACTCCCGGATCCCGTCCGACTTGCATGTATTAGGCCTGCCGCTAGCGTTCATCCTGAGCCAGGATCAAACTCTCCATTGTAAAATGAAGTGTAAGACCGTGACTATTCATAATAAATAGAAACGTCTTGTTTTTGTGTTTTCCTCCCGCTCCGGGATACCTGAATTGATTTATCTTGTATATCTTTTCAGCGTATGTCTCCTATTGGAAACTCCGCTGCGCTACATGATCATTTAAAGAACTTATCCCGCCTCCGCTTCGCGCTTCGGCTCTATGTCGTAGAGTGTTTTGAACACTCCTGAACTGTCATTTTTATCGACTCAAACATTGCGTTTTGTTGTCGCTCCCGTTTGTTGGGACTGCAAAGGTAGAAACTTTATTTTAAAAAACAAAATTGATTTTAAAATATTTTTTGTTTTCCTGATAAGTGTTAAGGTTATTCACCTTTCTACTACCTTTATTTCAGTGGCGTTATCGCCGTTCCTCCCTTGCGGAGTGGTGCAAAGATAGGGAGATTTGCACATTACTTCCAAGAGTTTGTAACAAGAATTTTTTGTTGAAACACGTAACTCACTATGGCATTGGCGAATAATTTTAAAAACAATCATTCGAAATCTGCCAAAACAAGGGTTATAAGGGTATCGAAAGGGGTTTTGCAAAGAAAAGGATGTTTATTTCTTTGTTTTCTTTTTCGCCGTTTTTTTTGAGATCGCGGCAACTGGATTATAGTCCAAGCAGACTTCCATCCAAAATTCAAAGTCACCATTATTGGAAAAACCTTCTGGATTTACAAGACAATATCCATCCAAACTCTTACCTCGCATAATCATTGGTTCAACTCCACGTCTTTCCAACAGTTCCTTTGTTCGGTGAGGATCAAACCTGCACATCAACATATCAGAAGAAATATTGATGCACATCTTTTCATTGACTAAAAATGCCAATCCTCCAAACATAGATTTTTCAGAGATCTTTTCATTCGTCCTCTCAACTAAATATTCCCTGACCCGATCTGCTAAGAATTCATTGTATGCCATAAAGCTTTATCAGTTTTTCAATATTACCTTTCCATTTTCTTTTCCATCTTTTACTTCCTCTAACCCTATTACAGCATCTTGCATCAGCAAGACTTGGGAAATCTTCACTTTTATTTCTCCGATTTGGATCAATTCTAGGATTTCTTCCAATTGTTTTGGATTAGAGCCTGAATTCAGCATAAGACCTTTCACATTATATAAGTTCAATTCTTCGGGATCAGGCTCATTGACCAAACTGATAAATACGGCTCCTTCTTTTAGGAGTGGTATTAATTTTTTTTGGTTTTCACCTCCTACCATATCGAGGATGAGGTCAAATTTGGGCAAGTTTTCCAGGTAATCCTGCTTTTTATAGTCGAGATAATAGTTTGCGCCCAATGCCAAGGTATCATATTCATATTGCGCGGAGCCTACAGCGTACACGATTAATTCAGCTTGTGCTGCAAATTGAACTGCAAAAGATCCCACATTACCGGTTGCTCCAATTATCAATACTTTATCGCCTTTATTCAATGTTCCTTCGTTAAAGAGTCCATGCCATGCGGCCAAGGAGGATACGGGGCATGCGGCGGCGGACTCAAGTGCCAATCCTGCAGGAATTTTACACAATTCCTCAGTTTTCAAGACGATCTGATCGGCAAAAGCACCTCCATAACTATTTGGATTACCACAAACATAATCTCCAACATGCCAATTGTCGACATCTTTGGCTACCTGCACAATTACTCCTGAAAATTCCGCTCCTGGTATAAAAGGGAACTTAATATGTGGCATTGGGATTACTTTCTCGATCACTTTGACATCAAATGGTATCACTCCTGCGTACAGCACATTGATCAACACCGTTCCCGGCTTCAGCTCAGGTTTAGCCGTATCCTCGTATTTCCCTGATTCTAGATTTCCAAATGAATCATATATTATTGCTTTCATTTTAATCACTCCTATACATAAACAATGCTTTATCCGTAAAATTAGTTTTGAATTTAACGTTTACAAATATTTCAAACAAATAATTTGAATATTATGTATTTGATTTTCAATGTTTTGTTTTTTTTTCATAAAAAATATTAAAGAAATATTTTGGTATTACGAAAGGTTTCGTAGATTTGAGTACGAAAACATTCGTAGATACTAACAATACTTATATGAAACCGACAGATAGCGAATTGGAAATATTACAAGTGCTATGGTCCAATGGCCAGAGCAGTGTCAGGGAAGTATTTGAATCACTTGACAAAAAGGATGTGGGCTATACGACCATTCTTAAATTAATGCAGATCATGCAGGATAAAGGTATGGTTAGTCGAGACACAAGTTCGAAGACTCATTTATATACAGCCCAATTGGTAAAGGAGGAGACACAAGGAAAAATACTGGACAAAATGATTGATTCTGTCTACAATGGTTCCACTTCAAGACTCGTTATGCAAGCTTTGGGCAATGAGCGCGCAAGCAAGGAAGAGTTGGATGAGATAAAAGCTTTCTTAAAATCATTAGAAAATTAAAGGCTATGGAAAATTCTATAATTAACTTTGGGAATGCATTGGGTTGGAGTATTATCCATTCCATCTGGCAAGCATCTATTTGGTATATATTATATAGTCTATATATCTTAATGCAACCATCGCTGTCTGCAAAAAATAAACATAATGCAGCATTTGGAACACAGATATCAATTTTCATCAGTTTTATCTTCACGTTCATTTACTTCTATCGATCACCTGAGCAGGTATTGGATTTAAGAACCATTAATCCAGAGGAACTAAAAAACTTTATGATAATAGGAACTCAAGAAGGTTTTAAGTTGGAGAATCTATTGCCTTATGTCGTTGTTGGATATGTATTTGGGTTTTTGGTTCAGGTCATATTACTGTTCAATAGTTTAATCAAGTTAAGAACATTAAAATACAAAGGTCTTGATTCTATCCCTGAGAACTGGAAGGCCATCTATTCGACAGCGAAAACTAAATTAAAGGTTACAAAATCTGTAGGTTTATATCTTTCGAACAAGATTTCAGTTCCAATTACCTTGGGTCATATCAAGCCATTCATACTATTTCCATTAGCTTATGCCAATATGATGGAGCCGGCACAGATAGAAGCAATCCTTCTGCATGAGCTAGCTCATGTAAAGCGGCATGATTATCTTTTCAATCTGTTGAAAGTAGGAATTGAAACTATCCTGTTCTTTAATCCTTTCGTGTGGGCATTATCAAAAGTTATGGAAAGAGAGCGAGAACATGCTTGCGATGACATGGTTGTAGCCCATATTTCAACTCCAATTTCATATGCACAGGCCTTGGTTGAACTGGAGGAATTAAGAATGAGTTTACATCCTGTCCTGACCATGGCAGCTACAGGAAATAGAAAACATTTATTTAAAAGAATAAAACGCATTACCAAAATGGAAACAAATTATAAAAACGTAAGACCCCAATTGATGGCAGTTATTTTAAGCGGAATTGCTCTATTGCTATTAGCGATTATTATTCCGATCAATAAAACCACAGCTCAGGAAAAAGAGATTAAAACCTCTGAAATTAACAATAATTCAGAAGTTATTATAGAGCAAGTCGGGGAAGAAATTATTTTAATAGAGCCTGCGGTTAAAGTACCACCTGCACCTAAAGAACCAGTCAAGATCGCTTATAAAGGAAGTGTTGTCAAGGACACTTCAGAATTGCCGTTAGAGGTCAGAAATACGCTGCGCTCGATCGAATCGAATTCAAAAAAGATCCAAGAATACTACAATTCACCGGAATGGAAAGCTCAAGTGGCCAAGATTAGCGAGAATTCTTTGAAGATGAAGGAGAAATTCGATTCTCCAAAGTGGAAAAAGATGATTAAGGATATGGAGGAGAATGGGAAAAAGATGTCAGCATATTTTGAGAGTTCGGCATGGAAACAACAGGTTGCCAATATTGAAAAGGAGGCAGGGCAAGTAGAAAAGTATTTCAATTCTCCAGAGTGGAAACAGCAAGTAAAGAAGATGGAGGAGAGCGGGAAAGAAGTAGCATCTTATTTTGAGAGTGCTGATTGGAAAGATCAGATGGCAAAAATAGAGAAGGAGACGGCCAAGGTTCAGGATCATTTCAATTCAGCAGAATGGAAAGAACAGCTCAAGAAGATTGAATCGGACAGCAAGAAAGTTCAGGAATATTTTGAGAGTCCTGAATGGAAGGAGAAAGTCCAAAAATAATATCATTGTTTCGTTGTTTAGTTTAAGGAGGCCTCATAGAGGCCTTTCTTTTTGGTTAATGATTTATGTATTATTGCATAGAAAATAAAGCATAAAGGGATGGATCTGATCTACGGCATTGATTTATTAGGAACTATGGTATTTGCTATTTCGGGTGCTATGGCAGCTAACCGTTACGGCATTGATATTTTTGGCGCCACTTTTATGGGTTTTGTGACGGCAATTGGTGGCGGTTCACTTAGGGATGTATTTTTTGAACATTCGACCTGTTTGGGTTGAGGATGGCAATTATTTGATTGCTATTTTTGTTGGGGTATTTATTTCGATCCTTTTCAACAAGCATTTGGACAGTTTTGCCCGCACTTTATTTTTATTTGATGCTTTGGGGATTGGCTTTTTCACTGTTGTAGGCGTTGAGAAATCGCTAGCTTATGAGAGCAGTGCTATAGCCGCTGTTATGTTGGGGATGTTTTCAGCATGTATGGGTGGAGTAATACGTGACGTATTAATGAACGTTACACCTTTGATCTTGAGGAAAGAAATCTATGCTTCGGCCTGTTTAGCTGGTGCGATAACTTATGTTCTTTTGACCCTCACCCCTATTCATGGAAATTTAAATGCTTTTATCAGTGCTGCTGTAGTTTTTGGGATACGGTTTTTATCTGTTAAGTATAATTTATCATTGCCTACGGTGCAGGTGATAGAGAAGTCTGAATGAAGGGAATAGACATTAGACATAAGACATAAGACACTTTCACAGTTTAGTGATTGGTGGGTATACCAACCACGGCAATTTGATGATCGGTGGGGACACTAACCGCTGCGAATTTGGTGGTCGGTGGTGACACCGACCACTGCGGCAAATTAAATTATCTTTTCTTTTTCAGTTGGGGAAATGACATTTTATAAGAAACTCTAACCAATCCTTTAGAGATATTGTCAAGTTTACTTTTCAACATTGCTTTTTTCAGGGGGCCGAGTTTATCGATGAATAGCTTTCCTTCGATGTGGTCATATTCGTGCTGAACTACTCTTGCAGCCAATCCTGTCAACGATTCTTCCTGTTCTTCAAAGTTCTCGTCCAAGTAGTTTATGACTACATCTTTTTTCCTGGACACTTCTTCATTGATATGAGGTATACTTAGGCATCCTTCGGAAAAGGCCCATTTTTCACCATTTTCTTCGACTAGAATAGGGTTTATGAATACGCGTTTAAAATCTTTTGCTGTAGGATCACCCGGTCCATCCTCATCATCTTCACCGAATGGTGATGCATCTATGACAAACAATCTAATAGGCAAACCGATTTTGCGGAGCTGCTAGCCCCACTCCATTTGCTGCATACATTGTTTCAAACATATTGTCAATAAGCTGTTTCAATTCTGGATAATCCTCATCAATCTCTTCGGTTCTTTGACGCAAAACCGGATCTCCATATGCTACTATAGGTAATTTCATTTGTTTCTCTTTACGGTACAAAGGTATTAATAATTTAGGAGAGGTTCCATATTGAATGAATTGACTTATTTTTGCGTTATGGTATCCCAGGAAATAGGTAATCTCTATGATTATATCAAAGAGGAATTAGATCATGATTGTAATTTACAAGTAGAATCGGATTATACGAAACTCACCTGTCCTAATTTGTCCTTTGATATATTCATCATTGAAAAAATTGGAGCCAATATTGGTGACGATGTAAAAAGAAAGGTTATCCTAACTGCGCAGCAATTGTCAAGTCAAACTCTAAAGATTAAGAATAGGATAAAAGGCGCTTTCTGGACATGCACGTAGGGTTTATGCGCGGGAGACGGTTTTGGCAAGGATTGATAAGAGGACGGCGATGACATTTCAAGAGGACCATCATTTGCAGATTGCTCTGCCGGGAAAATACCGTTATGGTTTATATGAGGATGGAGAATTGGTTTCCATTGCCATTTTCAGCGGTGGGCGGAGGATGAAGGATCAAGGTGAAGATTACAGATCATTTGAGCTCTTGCGATTTTGCCATAAATCTGACCATCTTGTGGTTGGTGGACTTTCTAAGTTAATCCGTGGTTTTATCAAAGATTTCCGCCGAATGATATAATGACTTATGTAGACCTTGATTGGTCTCAGGAATCATCTTTGAAGAAAATCGGATTTACGGAAAAAGGATATAGGGAAGCGGAAACATTTTGGATAAGTGAGTGTCGGCAATTTTCTATATCCAGTGAGAAGGATTTATTGGAAGTTTCTGAAAACCACCCCAATGGTTATCTTTATCAGAATAGTGGAAGCATAAAACTAGTATTTAGTGTATGCTAATCTATTAATGATTCTTAGGAATCATTAAAGTTTTATTATATTTATTGCTTAATCAATCGAAATTTATTCCTTATGAAACGAAAACTTCGCATGGGCATGGTCGGTGGTGGAAACGATGCCTTTATAGGAGCTGTACACCGCATTGCTGCCTTTATGGACGGCAAAATTGAGTTAGTATGTGGTACTTTCAGTGTTAATAGAGAGATTTCTTTACAATCGGGCGAAGATTTATTTGTTCCTGAAGAGAGAGTATATGTAAGTTATCAGGAGATGATCGAGCAAGAGGCGAAGCTTCCTGATGGGGAGCGTATGGATTTTGTAACGATCGTAACTCCAAATTTTTTACACTTTGAGCCTGCAAAATTGGCATTAGAGAGCGGGTTTGACGTTGTTGTTGAGAAGCCAATGACTGTTTCCTTGGAGGAGGCTTTAGAATTACAAAAGATTGTTGAGCGTACTGGTCGTACTTTATGTTTGACTCATACCTATTCGGGCTATCCTATGGTAAAGCAAGCTAAAGCCATGATTAAGGAAGGTCATTTCGGAAAGATCCGCAAGATTTTGGTAGAGTATCCACAGGGTTGGTTGAGTCGATTGACAGAGCGTGAGGGCAATGCAGGTGCTGCCTGGCGTACAGACCCTAAGCGTTCAGGAAAATCCTTAGCTATGGGCGATATCGGTACTCACGTAGCTCATTTGGCGGAATATGTTACTGGTCTTAGGATTACGGAGGTTTGTGCTGACTTAACATCATTTGTTGAAGGCCGCCAATTGGACGATGATGGATCAGTATTGTTAAGATTTACTGAAGGTGCCAAGGGAGTTCTTACAGCTTCTCAGATCTGCGCTGGAGAAGAAAATGCTGTTAGGTTCCGTATTTATGGTGAGAAAGGTGGCGTTGAATGGGCGAATGAGGATCCAAACAATCTTATTGTTAAGATGCTGGATCAGCCTAGACAATACTATCGCACAGGAAACGCTTATGCTGCTCCATTTACCTTGAGTACATTTGCGACACACAATACGAGAATTCCTGCTGGTCACCCAGAGGGCTTACTAGAGTCATTTGCGAATATCTACCGTAATTTTGCGGCCACTGTTGCTGCCAAGAAAGATGGTAAAACGCCTACACCTGAGCAGTTGGATTTTCCAAATGTAAATGATGGTGTTCGTGGTATGGCATTTATTGACACGGTAGTTGCCAGCAATGAAAGCAATGAAAAATGGACCAAGTTCGTGATTTAACAAAATTTCCAGAACTGATTCAGTTTATACATCAGGCGAAAGAGAACCTTTCGC
Organism: Sphingobacterium daejeonense; assembly: GCF_901472535.1. Lineage (NCBI taxonomy): Bacteria > Pseudomonadati > Bacteroidota > Sphingobacteriia > Sphingobacteriales > Sphingobacteriaceae > Sphingobacterium > Sphingobacterium daejeonense. The sequence continues at coordinate 4,572,091 of NZ_LR590470.1, forward strand.
CTGATTTTCTTTTAATCTTGCTTGGTCCTACAGCCTCTGGAAAGACCAAATTAGCCGTAAAACTAGCAGAGGTTTTTGACGGAGAGATAATCTCCGCCGATTCCAGGCAAGTATATAGAAAGCTAGATATAGGAACAGGGAAAGATTTAAAAGAATATAATCAAATCCCCTACCACCTTATTGATATCATGAATCCGGATGAGAAATATGATGTTGATGAGTTTAAAAATGATTTTTTGGTTGCCTACCAAGATATATTGAGTAGGAATAAGTTGCCTATATTATGCGGAGGATCTGGCTCCTATATTCAAAGTCTTTTAGAGTCAAGGCCTTACAGTTCCGTACCTAAAAATAGGGAATTGCAGAAAGAGCTTTCAGTTTTTGACAAAGAGGAACTGATTGAAAAAATAAAATTATATTCCATTCCGGCAGATTTTAAAATTGATTGGAACAATCAAAAGAGATTGGTGAGGTCTTTGGAGATTCTTGAATATTTATCAAGTCATGAACTTCCCATTTCAAACGGTCCATTAGTTAAGAACTGTTTAATCCTGGGCTTAAATCCTTCATTGGAGGTAAGGAGAGAAAGAATTGATGTACGATTGAATTCAAGGATGGAGGAAGGCTTGTTGGAAGAAGTTGAAGGTTTAATAAATTCTGGAATTGACCATGAGCAGCTTCAATGGTTTGGATTAGAATATAAGTACGTCTCGCGATATTTGCTGGGGGATTTTGATTTTTCTCAGTTTAAGGAGAAGTTGCGGACTGAAATCCATCGTTTTGCGAAACGGCAGATGACCTATTTTCGCAAGATGGAGCGGGATGGCATTCGGATTTTCTGGATTGACAGTCAATAAAAAAAGCAGGCTATATATTATATAACCTGCTTTTTTATATTACAATTTGATTTCTTCGTCTTTGGAGTTGAAGAAGTGAAATTCGGTGAGGTGATAAGCGCTCACTTCTTTCACTTTTATCCATTTCCAGTATTTCAGGAACCATTTCATTCTTCTGGAGATGAGTCCAGATTTGATGTAAGCGGCGATATATGGGTGGACACATAGTGTTACCCCTACTTCGTTTTGTTCTTGCAGAATAAAGCTCAAATTGTTTTCAATATCGTCTAAAAGGACGATACTCGATCTAATTTCGCCTGTTCCGTCACAAGCAGGGCACTTTTCATTAGTGACGATGCTCATTTCGGGTCTGACTCTTTGTCTAGTTATTTGGACGAGTCCAAATTTACTAGGAGGGAGAATGGTATGTCTAGCTCTATCGCTGAGCATGCATTCCTTCAAGAATCCATATAATTCTTTTCTGTTTGGTGCTTTGTGCATATCGATAAAATCGATTACTACAATTCCACCCATATCCCTTAGCCTAAGCTGTCGGGCAATTTCTTTTGCAGCTTCCTTATTTACGAGGAGTGCGTTATCTTCTTGATTTTCTTTGTTTGCAATTCTGTTACCGCTATTGACGTCGATGACGTGTAGTGCTTCTGTGTGTTCTACTACGAGGTATGCACCACCTTGGAGGTTAACAGTCTTGCCGAATGACGCCTTAATTTGCTTTTCTACGCCGAAATGGTCAAAAATAGGTTCTTTTCCTTTATAGAATTTCACTATTTTTTCCAGGTCTGGCGATATCTCTTGAATATATGATTTTACTTCCTCGAAGATTTCATTGTCATTTACATATATATGAGTGAATTCATCTGTTAGGATATCACGCAGGATGGTGGATGCACGATCCATTTCACCGAGCACTTTCTGAGGGGGTTCAGCAGTTTTAAGGCGTTTGGTAAACAATTCCCATTTAGATATTAGGTCTAGTAGGTCTTTTTGGAGTTCATCAACTCCTTTCCCTTCCGATACCGTTCTAATAATTACTCCGAAATTTGTGGGTTTAATGCTTTCCACAATTTTCTTGAGTCTATTTCTTTCGGCACTGCCTTTTATCTTTTTGGAAATGGAAACCGAACTTGAAAATGGCACCAGTACTACAAATCGTCCCGCTATGGATAAGTCTGAGCTTAACCTTGGTCCTTTTGTAGAGATAGGTTCTTTGGCTATCTGCACTGGTAATAACATATTTCGGCTTAAAACATCAGATATTTTTCCAGCCTTGTCAATGTCCTTTTCAAGCTTCAAACTATTGAGCAGTTTCTCTTGATAACTGCCGTTCTTTACTACCCTTGTTAATTTGATTAAGGATTGTACTTGAGGTCCTAGGTCGAGGTAATGCAGGAATGCATCTTTTTCGTATCCAACGTCTACGAATGCGGCATTCAGTCCGGGCATGATTTTCTTTACTCTCCCTAAGTAAATATCGCCTACGGCATAATGGTTGCCTGCTTGCTCCCTGTTTAGTTCTACTAGTTGTTTGTCCTGTAGTAAAGCAATAGTGACCCCTTTGTCGGGGACTGAATCGATAATTAATTCCTTTACCAACAGCTACTAAATTAAGGACTGTTGTGGACTCGCTCCACAACGTGTAATGTCCGGTTAAACATAAAACCGTTTAATGAAAAAAACAATCTATGATGATTACTCGATCATAGATTGTATGACTTGAATAATAAAGCTAGGCTTTATATTTATTTTTTCTTGTGTCTATTTTTTCTTAAACGTTTTTTACGTTTGTGAGTAGCCATTTTGTGTCTTTTTCTTTTTTTTCCGCTTGGCATAGCTTTAATGTTTTTAAATGATTTTAAAAAAATGTGTTAATTACTTACTTAGTTCTTGGATCCTTCGATCGATGAACTGGGAGAGACTAGGATCTGCTGCCATTTCTTTGCTTTTCTGAAAAGCGGCGATGGCTTCATTCTTCATCCCTATATTTTCATATCCTGTTGCTAAATAAAAATAAGATTCAGCATCAGGTTTTTGTTCAATTACAATTTTAAAACGATCGATAGCACGGTCGAATTGGCGCGACTGTAATGAGAACAGGCCTAAAGTTTTGTTAGCCTCTAGGTTTTTAGGGTCTGCTTGCACGACTTCTCTCAAGATGGCGATTCCTGCCATTGGGTTATTAGTTCCCGTAACCATTGCTGCACCTAATCCTGTTTTTGCGTCTAAGCTTGCGCCGTTCAAATCTACGGCTTTTTGATAAACTTCGATTGCTTTGAGGTTCAATGCTGTTGCAAGGGTTGTATCTTGGAGATTTGTGTATCCTTTTCTAAAGTTGTCCCCGGATTTCAACCAATATTCAAATTTAGGCTCTAATTTTGCCATTTCCTCGTACAGATAAGCTTGAGGCACTGATTTTTCGACGTCGTTCCATTTATCGGCAATTTGCTGATAAATTTTCACTTTTTCTGCACCATCAGCTTTATTGGCTTTAGCTTCTAGATCTGATATTTCATTAACAATTGCGGGGTTTAAACCTTTTTTTGCAGCTTCTGAAACGGAGCTCAGGTTAAACTGAGCTGCAGCGGCAGCACCTTGGGATGAAGTTGCTGCTGCTGCAGTTTTTTCATCTTCATTAACCAAGCCCTTCACAGGTTTAAACAAAAGGAATCCTATCACAAGGACTACTGCTGCTAAAACGATGATCTGGATTTGCTTGGTGTTTTTCATGTAGATGATTATTTTTTATTACCGTTTTTAACTTTTTCTACAAATACTTTTGCAGGTTTGAAGCTAGGCACATAGTGCTCAGGAATGATAATAGCTGTGTTTTTAGAGATGTTACGTGCTGTTTTTTCGGCTCTCTTTTTAACCACAAAACTTCCAAAACCTCTTACGTAAACATTCTCACCGCCAATCATAGCGCTTTTAACTACTTTGAAGAATGCTTCAACGGTTTCTTGTACATCAACCTTCTCTAAACCAGTCTTGTTAGAGATTTCTGCAATAATTTCTGCTTTAGTCATATCTATTTTTACTCTTATTAATCTATACCCTAAGCTTAACAGCCCGTTTGGGGATGCAAAAGTATCTTTTTAAAATGAGTAATGGAAATATTTTTACGTTTTTTTTAAATCCAAACCACTATCATTCAATGATTTAGTAGATTACTTCCCCAATATTACATTTCAAAAGGCTTGCAAAGCTACAATTATTTTATTGACTATCAAAGTATTAATGATTTTTCTGAACACAATATTTCAGACAGATGACGAACATCATTTTCAGTGTGCAACGCCGAAATTACTATTCTATTTAATAATGGACTATTCGCTAAAGGATATGGAAAGCTAGAAATCAATATATTGTGATTCAATAAATTTCTGTAAAGAAATGGCTTGGTAGAACTGAACACTGGAAAATCCGGTATGTGGCTCAGGTTTGTTTCACTGGTTAATTTAGCTAATAGCTGAGTGTTTTCTTTCATTCTGTCGTATGCTTCAGCATAGATTTTTTCACCTTTAATCAGAGCATACAAGGCCGCTGGGGAAGTTGGTGACGCACCATTAAAAATTGGGTTTTTCTTTATTTGTGCAATGATTTCATTGCTTCCCAAAACTACTCCAGCATCCGTTCCCATACCTTTTGCCAGAGATGCCAAAACAACTATTTCAATGTTGGCTTTTCTTAAATTCTCTAGATCTGTAGATATTTTGTTTTTATGTAGCACCCCTATCCCATGTGAATCATCAAGAACCAATAGAAGGTTTTTATTCGGATTTACATTTTTAAAGATTGAAAAGTCATATCGTTGGGGAGTTAGGTTGTCTATACAATTTGAGACGACGATAAAATCCGTTTCAATAGCATTATTAATAAACTCGATTGTATTCTTGGACCAAGTTTCAAAATCAATTTCTGTAACAATTGGGCTTTGGTCCATCCAAAGTGCTGGATGGCTTCCTGGGGCGTACAGCAAAGTTCTGTTAGCTTTTAGCGAACGTACCACAACTTGACCTGCTAAATAACCGCTCGAAAGTAATGCTGAAGATTGGAATCCGAATCGTTCTGCAAGATGGGATTCTACCTCATCATAAATTCCTAGTTGTACATTATTAGTTCTTGAGGTTCCATTATTCAGCCCGTATTTGTCGATACCCGACTTATATAATTCGATATATTCAGGATTCGACAATAATCCCAAATAAGCAGTTCCGCCAAAAAAAAGGTAGTCTATTCCGTCAAGGCTAATAATTCGTCCTGTAGTTTGATCAAGGTTTCTAAAGGAGGTCATGGTAAAAGTTATCTGACCACAAATGTACAAAAACCTTTCAAACTACGGATTCCACGACTCATCAGGGTTATTCTCCAATTGAGATTCAAATAATTTATCAATTTCATTTATAAGGATATTATTGTACAAAATCGCTATTATGAAATTTTGGCTAACCCTTTTTCTGTTATTTATCTTTTCATTTTCACTTTCTGGACAGACCATCAGTGGAAAGGTAACTAATCAGAAACATCAAGGCATTTCAGATGTAAATATTTTTATAGCTGGGAGTTATGATGGATCTTCCAGCGATTCTACGGGTCAATTTAAGTTTTCTACGACTACCACTGGGAAGCAGCGTCTTGTTTTGAGTTGTGTTGGTTATACGACACAGCAACTGGAAATTGAGATTCGAGACAGTTTATATTTCGACCTTGTGATGGTTTCTGAGAGCAACTCTATTGAAGCTGTGACTGTTAGGGCGGGACAGATCAGTGTCAGCAACCAATCTAATTCTGTATTAACGCCATTGGATATAGTGACCACTGCTGGAAGTATGGGAAATATTATTGCGGCCTTGGGAAAACTTCCAGGGGCGCAGATCGCGGGTGAAAATGGTCGATTGATGGTTAGAGGCGGCGACCCCAGTGAAACCCAGACTTTCATAAATGGCATTTTGGTAAATCAACCCTATACCGCATCCGCCAATGGTGTTCCTGTTCGCGGTCGTTTTTCACCATTTTTGTTTAAGGGGACCAACTTTTCTACTGGAGGTTATGGTGCAGAGTTTGGGAATGCCCTATCGGGAATTCTCAATTTGACCAGCTCACAGATGATTGATCAACCCAAAACGGAACTTTCATTTTCTACCGTAGGTTTAGGAGCTAGCAATTCCCAAAAATGGGGAAATAGTTCGCTAAGTATTAATGCCAACTATACAAATCTCAAACCTTACACAGGGATCATAAAGCAAGATTTAAAATGGCACAAACCATACGAGCAGGCATCAGGGGAAGCGATTTTCAGAAATAAAGGTGACAAACATTTCTTCAATCTTTATGCCTCATTTGCATCAGAAAATTTCAGCTTCGACGACTATAGTGCTATTTACAGTCAAGAAATAAACACTTCCGTAAAGAGCAAAAATTACTATATGAACAGCAATTTTTCATATTACCTGCCTTCGAATTGGAAGCTTGAAGCTGGCTTGGGACTTGGATACCTAGATAAGAAACTAGGCTACTACAATTTTAATCTTCCATCAAAAGAAACAAGTACTCACGCTAAAATATTGGTCAAGAAAAATGCAAATCGCTGGAATTGGATGATCGGTGGAGAGCATTTTCTAACCGATATAAATGAGCAATTCATTCCTGCGGATAGTAATCCGTTTTCCTATGGTTTCAATCGTTCAATCATAGGAGTATTTTCTGAAGGTCAATATCGGATATTTCCTCAATTGACGTTTGATTTAGGTTTGCGATACACCGATAACTTGAGAAACCAGCGTTTTTTGGAACCCAGGGCAGCAATAGGTTATAACCCTTTCAAGAACCATCTTCTTTCCCTCTCCTATGGAAAATATCATCAAGAACCCGGGGTTGATATCTACAAATTTCAGAGCGACCTATTGTGGCAATCTGCCGATCACTATATCTTAAATTACACTTATCAAAATAAGGGTCAGATGGTCCGTTTAGAAGGTTTTTATAAGGATTACAAAAGATTGATCACCTACAATGATGTCATTCCACAGTACAATTCAATCTTCACGAATAAGGGATATGGCCAAGTAAAGGGAATAGATTTTTTCTGGAAAGACAGCCAAAGCATTCCCAATTTGCAATATTGGATTTCGTATTCCTATACGGATGCCAAAAAGCTTGAAAGGAATTATGAATTTTCTGTTCAACCAGACTATTTATCCAAGCATTATTTTTCTGTTGTAGGTAAATATTGGATATCAAATCTTAGATCACAATTGGGTTTGACGAATACCTATATTTCTGGGCGCCCATACCACGATCCTAATTTATCGGGGTTTATGCAATCTATGACGAAACCTCAGAACGACCTTTCCTTTAGTTGGTCATTTTTATTGACACAGCAGAAGATTCTATTTTTTTCAGTTACCAATTTATTGGGCAATAAGCCGATTTACACCTATGAATTTAGTCCACAACCCAATTCAAACGGACGATTTGATAGTAGAGCAATAACCCCAACTGCCAAAAGGTTTTTATTCTTAGGATTTTTTTGGACCATCAGTAAAAACAAAAAGGATAATCAATTGGACCAATTGTAACAGTTCATCATTTATTATCTACAATTCATCAAAGGATATTTTAAAACATTTATAGGAATTAGGAAATTTATTATACAAAACAAAAAAACATGAAGACACTAATTTTAACAGTATTGACATTCTTTTGCCTATCAAGCTATGGACAAGGAAATTATGAGAAAGCTATGGGTGAGGCCTTACAATTATGGGGGACTGGGAAGACAAAAGAAGCCAGTGCTCAACTTGAAAGAATAGCCCAGGCAGAGCAGGATAAATGGCTACCAAAATATTATCAAACATTGACACTTATTACTCATTCATTTGGTATTCAGGATGAGGCAGAAAAGACTAATGCATTGAAGAAGATCAATGAATTGATCCCTAAAGAAAACTTAAATTCCGAATGGCTGGTGTTAAGGGCTTTAGCGAGCACATCTGACCTTACCAGCGACCCAATGAACAAAGCCATGATATTATCTCCGTCCATTATAGCAGATTATGAGACTGCGATTAAGATGGATCCTAAAAATCCAAGAGCATTGATTGGTTTAGCGGAATTCAATATTCAATCCAAGAAATATATGGGTGGAGATACCAAGGAAGAATGCGAAAGTTTACAGAAAGCATTAACTTTATTCAGCGATGAAAAGCCCGCCGAATTATTTTATCCTACTTGGGGAAAAGAAAGGCAGAAGCGCTGCTAAAAGAGTGTAAATAATTTTATGAAGACATTTCTAACCTCGTTGTTATATGCAATCATCATTAGTTTAATGATTTATTTTTGCATTGCAATTTTTGTTTTATTTGCGACTGGGAGCTTAGAAATGTCTTTTATTACTGCTCCAGAATCTGTAGCCGGAATTGCCTATGGTATTTTTCTTTATTTAACTGGTTCTTTTACGGGTTTATTGTTGAAAAAGCTGATTCCCGACAGGTCCAAGGCAATTTCTCATATCCTTGGATATATTATTTTAACCATCATTTTTGCACCTATTGTAGTTTTTCTCATAAATTTTTCCATCGAAGTTTTATGGCTCGGGAAGTCGTTTGATCATTTTATACAGAATGAATTTTGGTATGGCTATATTCCAATAATTATAATTGCGATTCTGATAGGTCTTGGCTGGTATGGCTTTTACTATTACAAACAATTCAAGAACCGACAGATAGCACATCAAAAACTTATTGCTGGCGAGGCGACAGCCCAGCTGGAGTCCTTAAAAAACCAGATAGATCCGCACTTTCTATTCAACAGCCTTAATGTCTTGATTGGCTTAATTGAGGAAGATCAAAAAAACGCGATTTCATACACAAAATCATTATCAGGAATTTACAGGTACATTTTGGAGCATAAAGACCAAGAATATGTAACTATTAAGGAAGAACTGGAATTTGCTAAGGATTATATTACTCTCTTACAATTGAGGTTTGAGAACTCTATTCAATATGAGAACTTAATTGATGATAAGAACCTGAATAAAAAAACGGTTCCTTTGTCCTTACAGTTACTTTTAGAAAACTGCATAAAGCACAATAAAATATCCGAAGAACAACCATTAAAAATAAGGATTTATGATGAAACGGACATGTTGGTCGTTGAAAACAACTTGCAAGAAAAATCAAATCATTCCGCATCTACAAAAATAGGATTGCGAAATATCCGCGACCGCTACTTACTTACGAGCAAGAAAGATATTCATATTTCAAAATCTCAAGATATGTTTATTGTTAAAATGCCAATGCTATAAGATGAAAGATTATTCTACAGTTATTATTGAGGATGAAAAGCCAGCTGCTAGACTACTGATGCGAAAACTTAATGATTTAGGTTTAGACCATGTCGAAATGCTACATTCTGTAGCACAAGCTAGGAAATGGTTTTCTGAGAATGCCTGTCCTGACTTGATATTCCTGGATATACAGCTGTCAGATGGATTGTCGTTTGAAATCTTTGATGGGAATGATATAGATAGCTCCATTATATTTACTACAGCTTACGATGAATTTGCCTTAAAGGCATTTAAGATGAATAGCATCGATTATTTACTGAAGCCCATCTCCCAGGATGAATTGTCATTTGCTATCGATAAATTCGAACGTTTAAGAGATGATCGACAAGAATTAAACCTCAAACAGATTAAGGAGATTTTCAACAACAATCACACAAATTTTAAAAACCGATTTACAGTAAAAATTGGCCAGAACATTAAGTTAATAAACATCGAAGATATTGAATGTTTTATTCTGAAAACAAAGGAACGTATATTTTTACCAAGGACAGTGACCAATATTTATTGGATTACAGTCTAGATCAAATTGAAGGTTTATTACATCCGGAGCATTTTTTTAGAATAAGTCGTGGTCATTTAATCAACATCTCGGCTATCAAAAACATTTCTATCCATTCTAATTCCAGGCTTAGAATTGAATTGTTTCATTACCCTAGCAAAGATGTTATTGTTAGTCGGGAACGGGTTCAGGATTTTAAAACTTGGTTAGGTTAGTTAAGGTGAAATTTTAAAGGTACATTAATACCTACCCCAATTGTAAAACCATCAATTGGTTTAAAGTTTTCTTTTGTATTTATGTCGAATCCATATCCTGCAGATAGTTCTAGCATTGAAAAAATACTTATTCCTGCTTTAGCAGTTGCTGTATAGGGTGTGATTTCGCCTTTTATGAATGGCCAGACGGCAACATTATTGAGGTAATAGGTTACTCCAAATTCTGGTATGACTGTCGTTTGATCTAGCATCCAAGTGAAGTTAGCACCTGCATCAAATTTGATATATTGAGATTGATTAGGGGCATATAATGTCCATGCTGAAGCTTTCAAAAAACTCCCACTTTGATATTGATATCCAATGGAGGGGCCAAAGATCCAGCCCTTCGCTTTATTTTCTTGAGCGCAAGAAACGTTTACAAGTGTTAATAAACACACTAATATTATTAAATATTTCTTCATTTTTAAATTACCTAAAATCAATACTGTTTATGAAGACATTCAGTAAAGATATTTGTTATTTTTAGAAAATTATCACAATCACACAAAACTATCAGTCTGAAAATGATTGTTCAAACATTTGTTTTTCAGCGCATTAATTCTTGTTAAATGTTACTTTAACATATATTTTACAATTAAAACATTAATTAATTTTTATCAATTCCTTAACAGGAATATAACAACAAACATTTAACTTTCAATCGATTAAACTCTTTGTAAAAATGGCGTTTAATTATACGTGTTGTTACATGTATTTTGATCATACTTAGAAAGACAAAAAATAATTCCATAGTTTGGGCGTTTTATTTTACTAAACCCTAAACCTTATCTTTTCTAAGATAATGGTCTTTAATTAATTCATTCAAATTTTTTAGAACTATTGTATGAAGATTATTAGTTTAAAAAGCACTGCACTGAGCCAAGCACATCCATTATGTCCACACTGTGGGGAAGCATATCTTTTTTCCCGCGTTCGTAGACCTTGGTGGGTGAAATCATTTTTGTTTTTTTTGCCAGTAAAGAGGTATTCTTGCAATCAATGCAACAAGAGCTCGTACATTTTACGAAACAAAGTTTAATGGGTTATCACACTAACGCTCATCAATAACTTTAACAAATTTTATTAAAAGAATTATCGTATACAGTTGCTGTCTTCAATATTAAGATATCGCCAGGTACTTAATTAAGATCATAGCAATTTAGTATACCTGGCAATCGATTGCATTTTTTTTAGCCTTAAATAGTTCTTCATTTTGTTAAACAAAGTAATACTAATCTTTATTCAGGTTGGTGGAGCATTAATTCATCTATGGTTTCTTCTATCTTTTGGTAAGGGAATTTATGGATAACAAACCTATGTTTTCCTTTGTCATTTGGCTCCCAGTGATTCGAACCATCTGCACTTACTATCATTGTTCCATTTCCGCTGAGATAAAAATATTTTTCAGGATTATCTGCTGCTATTAATACTGCGGTTTGATCCCATGAGCTTCTAGAATTCACTTTATCTTTGGCATAGGTGTCAAAATTGATTTTATATCCCATTGAGACAGGGCTATTCTTCAGATTTAAGTCAGCAATTTTGCCACCTGTTTTTATTTTGTCCCCAATTTCGAAGCCGTAAAAAGGATAGGCTTTTGGAAATTCTCAAAAGCATATTTTGCTGATTCAGCGTCTTCGTGAATATTGAATTCTTTTCCTTGCGGAAAGGCCCCAGCCATTGCCACCCAGTTTTTCACTTTTTGGTTCACTAATTCCTGTCCGGTTAAGTTAGAATATTTATCTGCTTTAGATTTTAGTAATTCTGCAATATTGGTCATAAACCCTACTGTCACTATTGTTACGCTGTTATCGGGTTGTTCTGCCAGTACTTTTCTATAGATTTCCACTGAAGGATGATACTTTTTATTCAACAATTCGGGGCAGAATAGTTCGATTATTTTTCTATTCCAATTGTTTGCAGCGGTGAAGTTTGGAGCCAAAGGATTTGTTGTCTTTCCAACGGGGATATTATCTTTTTTGAAATATCGATTATATACCTCAATGGTTGCAGGGATGTCTTGATGAGAATCACTAGCCACAGTTGCCAATATCTCAATTTCACCTCGGTCTGCAAAAGCATGCAACAAGGCTATGGCACCGATGTCGTCATAGTCGGGTCCCATATCTGTATCAAAAATCACTTTGATTTTGGAGGAATCTGGGTTGTTGATTTTCGAGGCCATTGAATTTTGGACATGACCAAATATGAACATGATGGAAATCAACAGATGAATCCATTTTGGCGTAGGCTTACCCATAATTTATAGTTTAGGTATCTGAACCTTCAATATAAGAAAAAGAAATGTAAGGTCTATGCTATATGGTGACGAACAATTTGAACAAAAAAGGCTTTTAACGAATTAAAAGCCTATTTTCCCATTGTTTATTTTTTTCCTCCACCTCTTAGTAAAGCGACCAATAATAGAATAAATACAGCTCCGCCAACTACCCATACCCATGGTTTGGCAAACATTCCTTCGTCGCCTTTGTCAATATCTACATTGATATCTAATCCTTTTTCTTGCGCCCAGGCTTGTACAGATACAAAAAGCATTATCAATAATGCCACTGGTCTTGTTCTCAATTTCCAAATTCCTTTCATATTTGATGTTTTAAAGTTTATAATTTGGATATAAACAGTTTGTGATGACAAATGTTTTGGTTTAATAATAGAAAACTTTCACAACATTTAAAATAACTGAAAACCAATGATATCGCGAATTTCGATAATTTTTAATGCAGAGTTAATTTTAGTGATGATTTTACGTAGCGGAACATCGACAATTGAAAGTTTAATGCGATTTTTCTATTCCATGTAGTTGATTATTAGCGAACTTTGCCATATCAAACTAATTTTAACTTAAATGGCTTAATAGCTGTTATCACACTTACAGACAATGAACCCATATCTTAATTCACACAATCAAGATCTTTTGGCGTATGCTAAAGAGCATAAGACCAAGTATAAAAATGCGAATCCATTTCCGAGCATTTATTTTGAGAATTTTTTCAACCCTGATTTTTTATCTTCTGTAGTTGGACGAATTTCCTGATTTGTCAAAGGGCAATAATATAGTTTATAATGATCCTTTACAGAAGAAATTGGCTGGAAATGGGGAGGAACTTTTTGGTGATAAGACGAAGTTGTTGATGCATTTTTTAAATTCAGAACCCTTTTTAAATTTTGTAAAAGAGCTTACTGGGATAGATGAGACTTTATTTGGGGATCCTTATTTTTCAGGTGCTGGTTTGCATGAAACGAAAAAAGGCGGGTTACTGAAAGTTCATGCGGATTTCAACAAACATCCTATCAATGGGTTAGATAGGCGTGTGAATATCATCGTTTATCTTAACAAGGATTGGAAGGACGAGTATGGTGGTCATTTTGAATTATGGGATGAAGAAATGATAGGTTGTGTAGATAAGTTTGCTCCGAATTTCAATTCTATTGCGATGTTTTCTACGACTTCAAAATCCTATCATGGTTTACCAAACCCCTTAACCTGTCCTGATGGTATGAGCAGAAAGTCATTGGCCTTATATTATTATTCTTATGGACGTCCTGAAAGTGAGGCAATAGCTTTCAAAGAAGGTCATAATTCCATCTTTGTAAAACGTAAAGACTCAAATGAAGACGCTTCAGCATGGAACGCATATGATGAAAGCAAAAAGAAAAAAACCAATCTTGAAAAGAATTTACAACAAAATAGTGGCGAAACTATTGTAATAATAAAGAGCCGGTTTGAAGAATTCAAACCGGCTCCACCTAAAGTTATGGGAACTCAACTCTCCATTTCTGCGTCTAGATTAATGAATGCTTCAGCTATTTCGGTAAGATCAAGATCTGTTTCTTCCTCCTCATCTAAGGTATCTTCCAATAAGTCGGCAACTTTCTTCCATCCCATTGTAATGGCGATTTGTGCCAATCCTCCATATGTAGCGATTTCATAATGTTCGGCTTTTTGTGCAGCAATTATTAGTGCTGCATCCCTGGTCATTGATCCCTCAGGAGTAGACTTAATGATCTCTTCCGCTTCTGTAATTATACCATTTATTGCAGCGCATTCTTTTTGTTCAGGTTCTTCATCCAAATGACTGAAGATTTTTTCAATTCTACTGACATGTTTTTTGGTTTGAAGTCGATGGTCTTCAAATGCATCTTTTAACTCTTCGGTTGTTGAAGCATCTTCTAATTTTTTTAAGGCATCGATCAATACATTTTCAACATAATAGACATCCTTAAGACCATCAAGGAAGAATTTGTACAAAGGTCCCTGCTTCTCTTCACCGTTTGTTTTTCGAGTTTCGCTATTATCTGTTGCTAAGGCCTGCACCACATTTTCCAATGTAGAGTCCTTATTTGATTCTTGTTTTGCCATAACTAAAAATTTAGCTGTTTGAAAAATTATCCCGAACGTTTTGCTCGGGACAATTATGTATGTTATCCGTTTCTTCTTCCTCCGAAACCTGATCGTCCTGACCGTTCGCCCACATGTGATGCGTGTCCACCCATTGCTGCGATTCTGCTACGGTCAGCCTTGCTCATTGCTGCAAAACCACGTTTGGAACTGCCACTTGATGACGACCCTCGATTTGTACTCGAAGAACGGCCCCTGTTTGATCTTCCATCGCTCATACTAGATCTTCCTGGTCCGGAACTAGAAGAACGATTACCTCGTCTATCAGAAGTAAAGCGTCCTTGGTCGTCCCTGGGAGTATTGGAACTACTTCTTCCTCGTCTGTCCGAATAGTCTTCATCGTAATCATCTTCAGCATATCGATTATCATATTCATCGGATTCATCATAATCATCATAATCATCATAATCCTCTTCATCATAATCGTCATCGTATTCCTCGTCATTTTGAAGCGTCCCTAAATCCATGGCTATATCCCAATTGATAGATGTCTTCTGCCGATGTTTTATTTCCTGAATTATCACTCCTCGAGCTACTATTTCTTGAATTTCTTCTGTTCATAATAAATTCTATTTTTAATATTCCCTTCTACAGTATGCATTCCTGTAAAAAGCGATTTAAAAACCTAGCTAGATTATTAACTTCTTTCTAATTCAAATATAGATGAACCAATTTTGCTGATTTATGATTACAATCACATAATCAACTATTTACACAAATATTTTCCGGTTCTTGATCATCAATAAATTTTCGCTTTCCAATATTTTAATGTTTCTAATCACCGTTTCTACAGTCAAGCCAATTATATTGGCAATCTGCTGGCGTGTTAATGGAATCTCGAAGGAAAAATCTGAATTGCTTGATTTAAATCTTCGCATATAATTCAAAAGACCTTTTATTTTTTCTTTGGGGCATTTAATAGAATTGTTTTGAAGCATGAATATTTTCTGATTCAATCTATTTGCCATACTATTGCATAAATCCATCAATAATTCAGGTTTAGTTTCCAACAAACCCAACAGTCTCTCTTTAGGAAGTTTTATGATCGTACTTTGCTTTAGGGCAATTGCATTCATTGGATAAACAGTAGATGCAATAATGATAGATTCTGCCAAACTATCCCCATCCTCCAGGATGTTTTGAATAAACTCTTTTCCATCATGGTCATATGAGTTTAATTTGACTTGCCCTCTAATAATTTGCATATAGCAATGAGGCGTTTCTCCTTCCATGAATATTATCTCACCTTTATTACATCTTAAAATAGATGCTCCTGCCCTTCTTAAAATTTTTTCATCAATTTCCATTACCTTGCCTTTTTAGCATTTTCTCAATCTTTTACTTTCCTGTTTCCATATGTGCGGCATCTACAGGTTTTGACTCCGGAGATCCTTTTTGTCTTAAGAAAATCGTTAATACTATGATTGCTGCAACTGAAATAAATTCACTCTGCCAATTCTGGAATGACTCGAACCAAAATTTGGGTTTTATAAGGTAGTCCATCAAATCTATTTGTGCTTTATTATTGATCTTTTGATCGAGATTATATTCTTTAAAACTACCGTATAAATGTCCGGACCAGCTTAGCACAAATAACAATACGAAGGCGATTGAGAGAGATCTTTTGTATAAGAATAATCGCCAGCCTCCTTTTTTAACCGGTTTAGGAGCATCATTCTTATGCGGATCTGGTTCTCTATCTACTTCTTCCATCTTATCCAATGATTTTGATTCCGCTGAACCTATTTGTCTTAGTGAAACCGTTAGGATTACATATAACGACATCTGTAAGAACTCACTTTGGAAATTTTCAAAAGTCGCGGAAATAAAATGACCTGTTTTTAGATATTCCAACAATGCTATACTTGGATACCCAGATTCTTGTAAGTGTCCATTGTTTTCCATCCATCCGAAATAAGCCTGGCCAATGAGCGCTATCAAAAACAACGTTACAAAAGTTAGGGACAATCCATTTTTATAAAAAAATCCTTTTTTAGCACTCATTCTGTTCAGCATTATTGGGTTACATTTTTACAGAAGGAACACCTATCCGTTTAGTTTCGTTGTTTATATTTTGCCAGATATGTCAAAATAATGAAAGGAATTAATCCATTTCAAACGGTAATAAATCCATGATATTTAAAAGACGAAGAATTGGACCGGAGAAAATATAAAGCTTTTAACTAAAAATTTTAAAAGTTTCGAAGTCTACTTTTTCCATTATATCGTTAGAAAAATCACAAACAATAACATTCGAGAAATTAATTTTCGGAATTCGCGCAAAATTTGCTTATTAAAGGTCATTTTTCATTAGATATTCATTTATAAGGTATTATCTCTGTAATATTGCAAAAAAACAGCTAGAGATTGTTTTTATATGGTTTATGAAATTTTAATAACTGAGATAGAAAACTATCTCCTCACATTGGTTCCGGAGCAAGCTTCGGAATATTGTTTTCACAATGGTCATCATACCAAAGATGTTGTTATGGCAGCTCAGGAAATGGCCGATTACTATTCTTTAAATTCTGAGGACCGATTTATTGTTGTTTGTGCAGCTTATTTCCATGATACAGGCTATTTATCCGGAGGGGCTGAGGGTCATGAAGAGCGCAGTACAAAGATTGCTGAGGATTTCTTGACAGCGCACAATGTTTCAGATTTAGTTATTCAAAGAGTAAAATCCTGTATTCTAGCCACTAAAATGCCTCAATCTCCTAGGAACCTTTTGGAAAGCATCTTATGCGATGCAGATTTATTTCATTTGGGTACCCAAGATTTTGAGGGACGCAATAAGTTGATGCTGCAGGAGTACGAATATAGCAATGGAACTAAAATCGACAAATCAACTTGGCGCAATCATACCATACAACTTATGGATCAACATTCTTTTCATACGGAATATGCCCAGAAGAAATTGAATATCGGTAAAGCCAAGAATCTTGAAGGTTTGTTGAAAAAACAAAAGAAAGCATTGACGAAACTAGAAGTTGAGACTGAAAAATTAAAAAAACCAGAAAGAGGAATTGAAACCATGTTCAGGATAACATCTGCAAATAGTCAGCGCTTGAGCGACATGGCAGATAACAAGTCCAATATTCTACTTACTGTCAACTCAATTATCCTATCAATCGTTGTTGCTGTATTATTAAAGGCTTTGGACAGCAATCCCCATCTGATTATCCCAACTGTTTTACTGATGTCTACATCTGTATCTACTATGGTTTTGGCCATATTGGCTACCATCCCCAAAATCCCAACAGGATATTTTAGTGAGGAGGAAGTAAAAAACAAGTCTGTGAATTTGTTGTTTTTTGGAAACTTCTACAAGACAAAATTTGAAGATTATCAAGGAGCAATGAATAAAGCCATGGATGACAAGGATTTTCTATATGGCATGCTCACAAAAGATGTTTATTCTCAAGGGGTTGTACTTGGCAGGAAGTATCAGCTATTACGCTATGCCTACGGTATTTTTATGTGTGGATTAGTATTATCAATTGCTGCATTCTGTATTGCGGTATTATTTTCGAAATAATGATTGGATATAAGTTTTTAATTAATTTGCTGTTTCTTTCAAGCCTAGCATCTTGCCAGTCACAAACTAACAACAAAGACAATAAGCAAAACGAAAAGAATATAGATTCTGCAAAAGCAGTTTCAGTAAAGGAAAAGTTTACCCTGCCAAGTGAATTAGATGAAATTTCAGGATTTACGTTTTTGTCAAATGACAACAATATCGTCTATGCCATTCAGGATGAGGCTGGGATTGTGTATACCTATGATCTAAAAAACGGATCTATCGTATCTCAATTTGAATTTGGGCCTGATGCTGATTACGAAGAGATCACAACTGATGGTGAATATTTCTATATTCTGCAAAGCAATGGCAGTATTTTTAGTTTTCCTATTGGCATGGATGTAGATCAAGCGAAGGTCAAAAAATTTGATTCAAAAAACTTGGGAAAGGGTGAATATGAATCATTAGCTTATGATAGCAAAACCAATAGCCTAAGCGTACTTTGTAAATCTTGTTCTATAGATAAAGGTGAAAGTACATTAACGGGTTATCGTTTAAATATTCTAGAACAAGGTGAGGTTGTTTTAAATGGTTCATTCAGCATTGACCTGAACGCTGTGAATAAACTGAATTCGAAAGAATTTAAATCTTTGAAACCTTCGGCATTGAGCAAAAGAAACTCAAACAATCAATGGTATGTTCTTTCTTCAGTTGATAATATCATCTTGATTCTGGATGAAAGCCTTAATCCGTTGGAGGTTATCAATTTCAAGAAAGAAACAATTTGAACAACCCGAAGGGATCAATTTTAACAATCAAGACGCTATGTTTATCAGCAGTGAGAGAAATAAGGCTCACAATGCTTTTATTTACCAGATTCGTGAATAATGCGGTTTTATTTATCATTATTTTTTCTCTTTTTATTTCAGCTTTTATTTTCCCAAGAGATAACGCAAAGATTAATCATCTTTGGAGATGCCGGGGAAATCAATAGTAAGCAGAGTTTTTTGATTCAATACGCCAATAAATT
The DNA here is from genome assembly GCF_901472535.1 of Sphingobacterium daejeonense. NCBI lineage: Bacteria > Pseudomonadati > Bacteroidota > Sphingobacteriia > Sphingobacteriales > Sphingobacteriaceae > Sphingobacterium > Sphingobacterium daejeonense. The sequence goes on from NZ_LR590470.1 coordinate 4,591,012, forward strand.
AACCATTAAGGACAAGACAAAGGCTTTCTTCATAGGTGACAATATTTATCCATCAGGTATGGGATTGACAGCGGCCGAAAGTGAAGAGACTGGTAATATCTTGCGGTCACAGTTTGAAGGCTTTAGATCTTTAAATGTTCCCGTTTATTTTTTGGCTGGAAATCATGATTGGGATCATTCTGGTAAAAATGGACTTGCCAAACTAAAAGCTCAGGAGGAGTTTTTACATAGTTTCAATGACAAGGATCTCCGTTTTCTACCAAAAGCTGGTATGTTGACTCCAGAAATCATACAAATTACGGATAAGGTTGTTGCCATTGTTTATGACAGTGAATTTTGGCTCTTTCCACACCATAATAAAAGTATTGATACTGAAAAGGATCAGTTTATTGAAGATTTGCGGAAAATGGTCAATGAAAATTTAGATAAGACCATTTTGATGATTTCCCATCATCCTATGGTGACCTATGGCGACCATAGTTTAATATACAGTTGGAAAGATCATATTTTCCCTTTGACAGATGCTTGGCCGCCGCTCTATATTCCATTGCCGGGAATAGGTTCACTATACCCATTGTTCAGAACCCATGTCACTAAATCTCCTGAAGATATAAAGCATCCTCTCTATCAAGAATTGATACAGAGGGCAACCTCAATTACGGAGAATCATCCCAAGGTACTATTTATTTCAGGACATGACCACGGGCTTCAATATATAGAAAAGGGAAAGATACGTCAAGTGGTAAGTGGATCGGGGTCAAAACAATCCCACATTCACAAAAGAAAACCACTGAAATATGGCTATAACAAACAGGGATTTAGTATGATCGATATCCTTGAGGGCAATGAAATCAAGGTTGTCTATTATATTGATAATCCAAAGGATTCCTTAACAAAATCATATGAAACGGTTGTGGACTTTAAGGACAAGCCGTAATAATTTCCCCGACCAAATTCAATTTTATGCTGTTAAAAACTGTTCATATTGATAACGATATTCATCAGGACGGTAATCTTGTGGAGACCTTGTCTTTACAACCATTCATAAAGTATTTAGAAAAGAAAGTAAATCAGCCTGGCATGCTTGTTCCCAAACTAGCATATGAATTAGTTCAAATAAAATTTAAAGATTTTGGGGACATTACTGCAGAAAACCTGTCGTCATATGTAGATGTATTTGAACTTATGTACCACTTAGCAAAAGGGATTCCTGCTGATCAAGAAGTAAAATGGGGGCTTGGATTTCCTGTTTCTGACAGAGTGTTTTATGGTACAGAATCATTCTTTAATCTTGTAGAGACAGATTTCTTTAAAATATCTCCGCATAATGCCAAAGGTCTTTGGGATTTTGATTTTATCAATAAGCAATTGTTCTTGCTCGTTTTGGAAAGGTTTTTCGATATAACACCAATTCGAAGAAACACAAGGTTTTTCAAGAAAATAAACGAGTTCAGACATTATTACGAACTCGAGTTGGACTTTACCTTTGTGGAGATCAAGGTTAATGGGGAGATGCCCTTAATTGATCTAACTTCATTAAATAATAAAGAAACGGTTGAGTATGAAGACATCATTCCAATCTTAGAAAGATTCGATCTCAGTAAATTTACTTTTTCAGGCTTTACGATTTGTACTATTCGCGATTTCCAGAACGAATATATAACTGAGAATTTGCAAGACTTAATCAACAATATCAGTATCTATAAAGGTCATGATGGTCTAGCCAAGTTAAACGAGATCTTAGCAGGTATATTAACTAAAAACGGAGTTAAGACTTCGTTTTACCTATTTTGAAACTAAATGACACCCCTATTCTTTCACCCGAATTGGGAAAAAATAGCGTTATCCTCAGAGATGATTTGTTTTATGAGCATTACTACAACAAAGGTGCTTTATATCAATACCTAGAAAATCCTACCATATTAGCTTTTGGGGTGGAAGAAGGCATAGATTCAGAGAATTCCAAATTAAAGGATGTCCTTAAGAATTCCGGCATTGTATCCTATGCATGTTTCCCTTTAGTGAGCAATCACAACTTGGTGGGATTATTTGAAGTTTATTCAAATGAAGGTACCGTTTTGACGAGGAATATGTTGATTCAGGTTCAATCTTTTCATGACTTGATGAAACAGTTGGCGAATGAAATTGTACTCAGTTTCAGGAATGAGCTCAACAACATCATATTAACATCGATATACCGCACTGCAACCTGCTGTAGCATGGAAATTCAATCAAGTAGCAGCACAATATTTAGGTGATGTGCTAAATCATACTCAGGAAGTAGAGCAGGAAAAGATCATCTTTAAACAGGTATATCCTTTTTATGCTGCTATTGATGTTAAAGACTCAAGCTTACTTAGAAATGAATCTAACCGGAATGATCTAAAGATTAGATTAGAGTTTGTAGAAAAACTTATCCATGCATTGAAGATTGAGGAAAGATTTGAAATAGACAATGAGTTCTTGATTCGTTTTGAAGAGGTTAAGAAATGGGTGCAAGGAGCAAATCTGGATCATTACATGTTAGATATTCTTGCTTTTTTTCAAGAAGATATCAATCAGTTTATAAAAAAGTTAGGTGAGAGAATTCCAGACTCCATTCCCTATTTAAACGATTTTCGAAGTAAATTAAAATATAGTTATGAAGATTTCTTTTCTAGCAGTGAATTGTTTGAAAAATCTCTTCAAGCTGTCAATCAGACTATAAAATCTGAGTTGCAAGATTTTAATTCAAAGGTTCAATCCATTTACCCTTCTTATTTTGAATCATTCAGGACCGATGGTATTGAATATGATCTCTATATGGGTCAATCCATTTCTCCTATGGTTCCTTTTAAACCAAAGCTATTAAAGGAAATCAGAAAGCAACAGATCATCAATATTGCATTGATAGGCAAAAAAACTCATTTTCTAAAAGACAGACTTAGCCTTCCTTTAGAGACAACTCAATTGATTTTTATCCACCCTAATCCTATTGACATTAGTTTCCGGGAGGATGAACGCAGGTTTGATGTTGAAGGTTCTTATAATATCAGGTATCAGATAATTAAAAAGAGAATAGACAAGGCATATATCAATAACAGTTCAGAGAGGCTTGTACAACCGGGTACTATCGCAATTGTTTACAGCAGGCATCAAGTTGCCGGTGAATTAAAGGCCTGTTTAGCTGAGGTTGCAGAAATGGGATTTATAAGTTCATTTATTGAGGAATTCGATTTAGAGAATTTGCAGGGTATAAGTGATCTTAAAGCGATGCGTGTCAAGATTAATTTAGAAAACCATAATTAACCAAATAAAAGTAATGCACTTCTTAAAGAGAAAATATTTACTGTTCTTCATTATTACGATTTCGAGCAGCAATCTTTTTGGCAATCCCAAGATAGCATAGTTACTGTGATTGCTCCAGAATATGACCAAGTCGGTGCAGTCCACAGATATTGGCTAGGAGATAGCTATAGGAAATTATACAATACTCCTGTAAAGATGCGTGTAATGGATCTTTCCAAGGAGAAAGGTGGCTTACAGGTTGTCAAGTTAGGAGGTGGCATGCAGACCCAATCACTACGCTTGGTTGATTCAAACGGAGTTGAATGGGTATTGAGGTCTATTCAGAAATTTCCAGAACGAAGTTTGCCAGAAAGCCTTAGAAAAACCATTGCCAAAGATATCGTTCAGGATCAAATTTCAATTGCACATCCATTTGGAGCTCTCACTGTTCCAACATTTAACAGGGCATTAGATATTCCACATGCCTCACCTGAACTTGTATTTGTAGCTGATGATCCCGTTTTTGGTGAATACCAGACTATGTTTAAAAAATAGACCGTATATGTTTGAGGCAAGGATGCCATTCGAAAATGAAAAAACAGACAATACAGCTAAGGTCATATCAAAATTATTGGAAGACAATGATAATAAAGTAGATCAAAAGACAACACTGAGAGCAAGATTATTGGATTTTGTACTTGGAGATTGGGATAGGCATGAGGACAATTGGAGATGGGATCCCGAGAAGGAAAAAGGCAAGAAAATATATACTCCCGTTCCTCGCGATAGAGACAAAGTCTATTATAAAACCTCTGGAATATTCCCCGTTTTACTTTCCATGCAATGGTTAAAGGCTCATTTACAGCCCTTCAGCCCCCATATCCGCAATGTAGCCCATTGGAATTTCAATGCTCGGCATTTCGATCGTTTCTTTTTAAATCATTTGAGTGAAAAAGATTGGATAGAACAGATCGAGTTCGTTCAAAATACCTTAACAGATTCACTTATTCGCCAGGCTATGCTTCAAATGCCTGACACCATCGTTAAATTAAGTGCCCCCGAGCTTGAGAAAAATATCAAGTCTAGAAGAGATGAGCTGAAAACTACAGGACTGGAATATTATAAATCACTTGCCAAGGTAGTGGATCTGCCATTGTCTGGAAAGAGAGAGTTTATTGATGTTGATTTTGAAAATGATGGCAGCATTACTATTGATGTTCACAATAAAAAGAAAGATGGTACTGAAGGTGCTAGAATATTAAAAAGGAGATTCTTTGCGGAGGATACCAAAGAAGTTCGAATATATGGCATTGCAGGTGAGATGAATACAAATTGCATGGTCGTGGGAAATCTCCTATAAAATTGCGGTTGATCGGAGGTAAGGAATATGATAAATTTAGTGCAACAGATGCTTTTTCAAATGGAAAAAGAACTTACTTGTACGATAGCAAAATTAAGGAAAGTAATACACTCAATAATCTTAAGGATATTAAATATCGTTTAAAAAACGACAGTTCTGTACATCAATATCAATATGACAATTTTGTTTACGACCGCAAAGGCGTATTGGTCAATTTAAATTATGGCATAGACCGAGGTTTTATTGTTGGCGCAGGATATCTAATAGAGAACCAAGGATTTCGCAAATCACCGTATGCTTATAGACATGAATTTTTGGCAAGCTATCTGACTGGTAGAGGGTCATTTATTTTTGAGTATAAAGGAAATGTAAAGAAGATTGTGGGTGAACAAGATCTAGCTATAGATTTTAAAGCGTTGGGACCATTTAATCAAAGTAACTTCTTTGGTTATGGCAACAATACAATCTACCAAAAGGGCGGCGACTTAGGTATATCGTACTATAGAAATCGTTATGATTTGATCAATACAGATATATTTCTAGAGTATTCTCCAATTGAAAATGCAAAACTATTCTATGGTTCTAGTTCTGAATTCTATACTAGTAAAGCTAAAAACAATGACGAACAATTTTTCTCCAAATTTGACCAAACCAATCCTGGTGAAAACATCTTTGACCATAAGTTTTTCACAGGAGCCACTGTTGGGTTGGACTATGATACGAGAGACAATAAATCTAATGCTAAACATGGCATGAGATTATTCTCACGTCTAGATTGGAAATCAGAGATAAATGGACAGAAGAGGAATTACACAAGCTTAGAGAACACGATTAGTTTTTACAAAACTGTATTTAATGATCGATTGACGTTTGCAAACCGTACAGGTGTACAAGCTGTTTGGGGCGATCCATATTTTTATCAACATGCACAAATTGGGGGTGAACTGTCATTAAGAGGGTTTAATTCACAACGATTTACCGGAAAAACTGCGCTATATAATAATTTGGATGCACGTCTGAAGTTATTTAGCTTCAGTTCTTATTTATTACCAGGAACTGTTGGGTTGATAGGTTTTTATGATATCGGAAGAGTTTGGATGCCAGAAGAAAAGTCAGACCAATGGCATATGGGATCTGGTGGAGGAATATACTTTATGCCGGGCGATTTAATGACCATCCAAGCTACAGTTGGAATAAGCAAAGAGGCTGTCTTGCCTTATATTAGAATGGGACTGTCTTTTTAAATCAAGGGTTAATTTTTGATTCTATTTATTGTCAAATGTTAAATTAAATTAAAACACATATACATAGGTGAAATTATTGCTTAAGCAACCCGCGATATATTATGCAACTTAGGAATTGTACCAAGTCAAACATTGGCAATAATAGTTTTTAAGAAAACCCCTAATACAAATGTTTTAATTTCAATGAAGTCAAATGGATATAAAGTTATTAATATCCCTAAAAACCCTTATCTGGAGTAAACGATTTTAAAGACCAAAGCCTCCCAAAACTTTTATCTCCTGAATCTTCTAAGGCTGTCCATCCATAATAGGCATTGCTTTCCCAATTAATTCTTTAACACACCTTGTCCCTTGGTTATTTCTCCTTTTCACTTAGGAAGTGAAAATAAAATTGAACAATTATTTGCGAAACCAAATGATTGCACTTATATTTGAAACCAAATAGTTGTACAATGGAAACCAGAAGAGATATTTTTCAAGCTATTGCAGACCCTACTCGCCGAGCAATTATTGCATTAATTGCCTTACAAGCTATGACCCCTAATGCCATCGCGGAGCACTTCCAGAGTTCCCGACAGGCTATTTCAAAACATCTTAAGATTTTGTCTGAATGTGAATTGATCACCCAAGAACAAAGAGGTCGCGAGATTTATTATCAGCTTGAATTAGACAAAATGCAGGAAATAGACCAATGGTTGGAACAATTCCGCAAGATTTGGGAAACTAAGTTCAACCAATTGGATAGTGTTTTAGAAAACCTAAAAAACCAGAAAAAATGAACAACCAAACTTTCTTTGAGTTTTCCGTAGATAAGGAAAACAAAACGATTCACATCAAACGTGAATTCGATGCAAATTTATCTTGGTATGGCAAGCATGGACTACAGCTTCAATCCTTGAACAATGGGTAACTCCTAAACCTTGGCATGCAGAGACCAAAACAATGGATTTTCGTGAAGGTGGATTTTGGCTATATGCGATGATCAGCCCAGAAGGAGAAAAACATTGGAGTAGATATGATTACCAAAAAATAGAACCACAACAAAAAATTATAGAATTAAGAGGATTCAGTGATGAAACAGGGCTAGTGGACCCAAACTTTCCAAGAACTTCTTGCACCAATATATTTAGTGAAAAAGAGGGGAAAACATTGGTTGAGGTGTCAGCTGAATATGGAAGTTTGGAAGTCTTGGAATATATGGCAACCCATGGATTCAAAGAAGGAATGAACGCCAGTCTACAAAATTTAGATGAACTCTTAGAACAGCTAAAACGTTAATGTAACAACATTATAACACGCTCTTCAAACATAACATTTAAAAATATGTTGTAAATTAAGCCCTAATTATCAACAACATAAACCTAAATTATGAAAAGAAGAGACTTTATAAATGCTTTAAATATAAGCCTGGCTTCATCCATGCTTATATCTTCTAAATCCTACGGAACAGATATACTTTCCTCTTTAGATTTACCCTACCAACAAAAGGATCTAGCGTTACATAAAATAGATAGCGTTGTTTTTTCTCGGGTAAAATTAAATTATCCTCGACTTGTAGGCAAGAATGCTAAGCTTGATTTACATGGATATGGTCCAGATCTAGATATTTGTGTTCTGCGCACCGACCAAGGTGCAATGGGATGGGCATCCCTGCGAGGCTCTAAACAAAACGCGGAAAAGCTAATTCCAGAACTGATAGGAAAGAAGGTATCAGACCTCTTTTCAACAAAAACAGGAACCTTGTCTGAGAAAAACATCCCTTTTGACATTGCATTGCATGACCTCGCCGGTGTTATCCTACAAAAACCAGTATATGAACTTCTTGGCAAAAAAGATCCATTTATTACCAAGTATTATAGTGGCATGATTTATTTCGATGATCTAGAACCCAAAGATAAACCTGCCGGGATTGACCGCATCTTGGAAGAATGCCAGTTTGACTATGGTGTTGGTTATAGACAGTTTAAATTGAAAATTGGAAGAGGTCACAAATGGATGCCTGCTACTGAAGGATTAAAACGTGATATCGAAGTAACCAAAGCCGTTGCAGCAGCATTTCCAGATTGTGAAATCTTAGTAGATGGCAATAATGGTTTTACTTCGGATGAATTCATAAAATATTTACAGGCTATAGCTGGCATTAAGCTGTTTTGGATCGAAGAACCCTTTCATGAGACCGTCGAAGATTACCAAAAACTAAGACAATTTGTAAAAGCAGAAAAACTAAATACACTTTTAGCCGATGGAGAAGCCGATCCTGATCAAGCATTCCTGAAAAAACTGTTTGAGCAGAAGCTTCTTGATGTTCAACTTACAGATATTGAAGGCCTCGGATTTACGAACTGGCGCAAAATGATGCCTGAATTGGTGAAAACCGGTACCTATGCATCGCCACACGCTTGGGGATCATTATTAAAAACAAACTATACCGCACACCTAGCCGGAGGGTTAGGAAATACAGTCACTATAGAAGGGGTAACCAGCAGTTCTGAGGATGTAGACCTGACAGCCTATACCGTTAAAGATGGGAAACTGATTCCGCCCAAGCTCCCAGGATTTGGAATGCAACTACTCAAAACGATAGGTTAGTAACCACAAAATAAAAAGAGCAGGAATTAAAATCTCCTGCTCTTTCTGTTGACAATTGAATTATTGTCTTATCAAGATTTCTTTTTTGGAACTTTGGCTCCCTCTTTCCTAGCTTCCGACAATCCAATCGCCACTGCTTGTTTTTTAGAGGTTACCTTCTTGCCTGTTCCAGTTTTTAACTTTCCTTCTTTCATCTCGTGCATCGATTTTTCTACCTTATCAGATGCCTTTTCTGAATACTTTGCCATAGCGTTTTGAATTAATGTTCTTATTCAATGAACACTTGAGAAAGTTAATTCGTTGATGTCAAAATTCTACCAATTTGGATTCTGATCCAATTGAGGGTTTAATACAATTGAATTGGCTGGAATTGGGTAGAGATACTGCCTTCCATCCGCATACCATGTCCGTGGTTGAGCCTTAAACCATTCCAGGTGATTGGTGGATGTCATCGTTTGAAAATTATTGGCTTTTCCACCGATTGGCACCTTAGCTACTCCTGCTGGTACGGAAATGCCCGGCGCTTCCTTGTTACCGTCAAAAAATACAACATCCACTTTACCATCATGGTCTAAGTCAATCAGTTTGTCTAATGCTGGAACATAAATTCCAGTCCAAGGAAGACTTGCCATCAACTCCCCTCTTTTCCATCTCTTAAGATCATTGAACCGGAAGCCTTCTAAAGCAAGCTCAACCTGTCTCTCTCTTCTTACTTCTAAAATAATAGGGCTGGTGACATCAGAAAAGAATGTCTTTTGTAAATAAGTATCAATTTTAGATGGCAATACTTTTGTACCTCCTGTCACCCCACTTCTTTCTCTTAATGCCCCAACAGTTTTCGCCCAATCTTGATCATTCAATGTGCCCAGTTCAGCCTTAGCCTCAGCATAATTCAATAGAATCTCTGCATAGCGCATTAATGGTACAGCATTTGTATTTGTTCCTCCATTATCATAAGAAGGATCATCCATTGTATATTTGATCGGTTGATATCCTGTGTAGGTGAAGCTCGCAAAATTCGGTGGAGCTGAAGCACCGCCTCTCTTATACCCCGGGGTACGGATGAGTTGAGCAAGCCGTTTATCTCTGTTCTGACATTCTTCAAAAAACTCTTCGGTCATAAAGTTTGCTTTGTCCGTATATGGCGTTCCATCAATATTAAGGATAGTATTGATAAAAGGTCTTACCAAACTGTATCTAGGACCATAAGTTGCTGAAGTCCACCACCAGTTTGCATCATTCATGATGGCTAATTCACTGCTGAATGCCACAGCCAACATAACTTCATTGGTAACCGGTTTTGTGCTGATAAACAACTGCCTTTGCGACAAATCAGGACCTTCAGCGGTATTTAATTTATGAGGACCTTTAGTCATTACCTCCTCAGCAGCAGTTGCTGCCAATTGCAGGTATTGATTTGCAGTGGAGGCTAAGTTCAATTCTTTATGATATTTTCTGAAGGTTCCTTCAAACAATGCTACCCTTGACTTAAGACCCATCGCAGTCCATTTAGTTACTAACGTACCATCAGAAGAAGTTGCAGCAATATTAGCATAGGCAAAGTCTAGGTCCTCCATTATTTTTTCCATGATAAGCACCCTAGAATCCCTTTTACCATACAATTTTTCTTCATCTTCCAATCCTAATGGACGGTCTACCCAAGGTACGTCTCCAAATCTAACCACCATATTATAATAGAACCAAGCTCTGAAAAAGCGAGCTATTCCGATATAATTATTCTTGACAGACTCACTTAAATTGGGGTTGTTGCATTTCACAATGAAATGGTTAATATTCCGCAGTGCAGACCATGACCAGCCTGTACTAGTTTCTGCAGAGTATGAACCATCGACAATAAAATCGTTCAGATTGTTAACTGCTCCATAATCAGCCATTGCATCTCCTTTGAATGCATCCGAACCTGATGTTATATTGTTGTAGAAAGAATAACTGTATGTTTTTAAGCCACTTTCTGTGCCGAAGATATCATCTTCCGTTGCAGTAGCTTCTGGTATTTCGTTTAGTTCGCATGAAGTAAATAAAAGAACTGAAATACTTAATGCTAAAAATATATTTTTCATAATTTACTTCTTAAAAATTGATAGATAAGTTGAAACTAATACTTCTCATAGTCGGATAGTTAAATCCATCACCGCTTCCTGTACCTATATCAGGGTCAGAACTTCCGATATTAGCAATATCAATATCCTTAGTTCGCTTATACAGCGGAGACCAAGTCCACAAGTTTTCAGCAGATAATCCAGCTCTCAACCCTTGTAACTTAAGTTTTGAGACAAAGCTTTGAGGGAAACTATAGCCCAACTGAATATTTTTCAAACGGATATAAGCTGCATTTTGAAGATAACGTGTTTGGGTAGTTTGTTTTAAAGAAGTATTGTAACCTGCGTATCTTGGAAAATATGCCCCCATATTGTCTTCTGTCCAATAATTGTCTAGGTGCCAAGTAGGCAAGTTGTTATAAGGTCGGTTATATTGTCCCCAGAAAATTGATTCATTACTTGGGTACCAATCCTGTTTTCCAACTCCTTGAAAAAATGCAGAGAAATAAACATTCGAATAATCTAAGTTTAGATTAAGTCCATAAATATACCTTGGTTCTTCATTACCAATCACGGACAAATCACCATGATTATCCAATGTGTTGCTACCATAATCGATAACGCCATTTCCATCCAAGTCTGCAAATCGAATATCACCGGGATAAATTTTGCCTGAATTAGATGATTTGATCAAGGGTTGTTTAGGTGCTCCGTCAATTTCCTCTTGTGATGAAAATAGACCCTGTGTGGTATAACCCCAAATCTCCCCGTATTTCTTTCCAGCATAGTAATCATTCAAATTACCTGTTTCATTGTTAAATCTATCAATCGTAGATCTATAATCCGCCAAGGTTGCTTTTACTCCAAACCCTAGTTCTTTCTCACCAATTTGAAAACGGTCGCGATAAGAAAGGGTCATTTCAAAACCAGTGGTGGTCATATCTGCATAGTTACCTTTAGGAGAAGTAGCTCCAAAGATTTCCGGCAACTGTTGACCAGCAGTGTACATATTCAATGTTTCCCTACGGTAGATATCTCCAGTAAAGTTGATTTTGTTGTTTAAGAAAGTAAGGTCGACCCCTAAGTTGGCAGTTCTGGCAGTCTCCCAAGTCAGGTTGTTAGGAATTACAGTAGGAACACTGGTATACATGTTCTTTCTGCCATCCAAAACCCTGCCTGAAGCATTGATATTATATAGATCCAAAAATGAATAAGGAGCAATATTACCATTTCCTAGCGAACCATATGATGCCCTGATCTTGAATTCAGAAATGGCTTCAGGACTAACTTCCCAGAATGGCTCTTGAGAAACTCTCCAACCTGCAGAAACAGAAGGGAAGAATGCCCACTGTTCGTTGGTTGGGAATTTAGATGAACCATCATAACGACCATTTGCCTCAAACAAGTAACGGTCTTTATAGATATAGTTTAAACGGAAGAATAAACCTGCTAGTCGGTATCTATTATATCCTGCAGTTGCTTGGACCGCATCGCCAAGTGCTAAATTAATATTATCTACATCTGTGGTCAACAAACCTGTTTTGGTAATATAGGTGGAATTATAACGCTGTTGCTCATAATTGTAACCCAGCAATCCTTTAAAATAATGGTCTTCGGCAAATGTATTTTCATATTCACCATATAGGTTTGTAAACAAATAATTTGTTTCTTGAGCTACTTGATAAATATTATCATTCATTCCTGTTTTTAAAGGAATAATTTCACCTTCTTTTACGCTATAAGGAACGGGTACACGAACGCGAGTAGAACCATAATCTCTATTACGGAATGTTAGGTCCCCTTTTATTCTAAAGGTATTATTGAAAAACTTGGTAGCAAAGGAGGTCGTATTCCTAAGGTCTTTTTTCTCGAAATCCGTCCCATTCTTTCCGTAGATAAAATCACCAAGAGTATATGCTGCAGAAAAGGAAAAACTACCGTCAGGATTATTGATCGGAGAAGAAGGATGACCTTCATCTGCGATATTTCTCCATATATTTCCACCTTCACCAGCTGTGGATGGGTCGTGATATTTGACAAATGAATAATCAATATTATTTTCTACTCGCAGCCAGTCGGTCACTTGCAATCCAGCTTTTGCTCTCGTATTGTAACTCTTATATGTGTCAGTGTTGTACCTATACAGACCAGAATTATCAAAAAGCCTACCTGACAAGAAGTAATCTATTTTTCCAGAAGTACCACTCGCAGATAGATTGTGGTCTTGTACAAAGGTTCTGTCTTTTAACAATGCGCCATAGTAATCTTCATTCGCATAGTAAACATATTCACCATTGTCATTAACGGTAACAGTTTCGGTATTACCCGCTTCTTTTCTTTTGCGGAATTCTTCCAACCAATCCACAGTAAATATTTGTGTTTTGTTCAATTTACTTGGAATAGAAGAATAGTTGTTCCATGCATTATAGGCAGCGAAGAATCGCTCTGCATAGGTATAACCATCAGTAACAAAATCGGGCAAAGTAGTTGGAGACTGTGAAGTCAGGCCACCAGAATAATTAATGGTGCTACGCCCTTCTTTTGCTCTTTTTGTGGTAATCAATACCACCCCAAAAGTACCTCTCGAACCGTATATTGCGGCTGAGGACGCGTCTTTCAAGACAGATACGGATTCAATGTCGTTTGGGTTTAAAATAGAAGGATCGCCTTCTACACCATCAATTAAGATCAAGGCACTTCCGCCCTGTCCTATTGAAGTAGTACCGCGAATGTTGAAACTAGGTGCTCTTGTTGGTTTACCATCGGCAGGCATAATGTTCAAGTTCGGAACAGCCCCTTGAAGCATTTGACTGACATTTGCTAAAGGTCGACCTTCGAAAACTTCAGGACCAACTTGGTCAACTGCCCCAGTTAGATTAGCTTTCTTTTGTGTTCCGTAACCTACCACAACTACCTCGTCCAAGGCTGTATTGTCAAGCTCCAAACGTATAGTAACCTGGCTTTGATCCTGAATCGTTAATTCCTGCGAAACAAATCCTTGGTAGCTAAAACGCAATCGCTGACCATTTTCAGCAGAAATACTAAACGATCCATCTTCATTTGATTGGGCTGATGCTTGGGTTTGTAGGTTTATTACTGTAACTCCTGACAAAGGAACTCCGGTTGCATCAAACACGCGGCCAGTAATTTCTTTTTGTTGATTGATTGATGTTTCTGCATTGGCCATTTTACCTCCAAATACCATTATTGGAGAAAATGAGGTTAGCGCCATGCCTAAGACATACAATGCATGCAGTCTGTGTTTTTTCATCGGATAGTAGATTTAGATTATTCTCCAAACCTACAAGTAATACATTAAGATGTAATCAGCTAAATATTAACAATATGTTAACAAACTATGCTTGTTGCAACAAACATAACATTGAATTAAGTAAAACCTATCGAAATACTCCCCCTAAACTCGATAACAAGCCGCATTGATGTTCATCCCCGCTCCTACTGAAGCAAAAAGTACAAGATCACCTTTTTCCAGGGAATATCCACCTATCTCCCCTTTCAATACCTGATGCAATAGCGTAGGAATGGTCGCAACAGAACTATTTCCCATCGTACTTATATTCATCGGAAGAACGTTCGCCGGCATTTCATTTATGCCATATAGCTCAAAGAATCTAGATGCTATTGCTTCATCCATTTTTTCATTGGCTTGATGGATAAAAACCATTTTAAGATTTTCTATATTTTCCCCAGAAGCATCAAAACACTCCTTCATCGCTAGGGGCACATAGGTCAAAGCATACTCATATACCTTGCGACCCTTCATTTTAATAAAGCTAGTATCATTGTTAGTGCCGCAATTCCCTCCACCAGAACTAATATAATCCAGTTCCTCGATAGAATGCGATCTTGCAGCAGTTATTAAAATACCACTGTTGTCATCTTCATTTTTTTTGAAGGATACAAGCTCCGGCACCGTCAGAAAAAATCATGCTATCACGATCTGCCGGGTCTAAAATCCGCGACAAAGTATCAACACCAATAATAAGACAGGTATTTGCTTCATTGGCACGGATTGCTAAATCCGCGTGGATAACACCTTGCAGCCAGCCAGGGCATCCAAAAATAAGATCATAAGGAATGCACTTCGTATTCTTGATGCCTAGATTATGCTTGACTTTGGATGCTAAGGAAGGAACCATCTCACGAGTTCCGGCAAATGAATCAATATCGCCGTAATTGTGCGCAACAATAATCTGATCTATAGTTTCAGGATCTATTCCTGCTATCATAATTGCTTCTTTTGCCGCAATACTAGCCATGTCAGAAGATTTTATGCTCTTTTCAGCATATCTTCTTTCAGATATCCCTGTAATGTTCTTGAACTTTCGGATTATTTCTTGATTTGGCTGTCGAATAAGTTTTTGATCAGCATCATAAAAAGTATGGTTCAGAAAGTTCTCGTTCGGGATAATCTCTGTCGGTATATACGCCCCTGTTGCAATTATTTTAGATTTCAGCATCTTGATTTAGAAATTCTATGTTAGTTGAAATGATAAAGAAAAATAACATCCCCTTGATATGCCGGTTTGGCCTGATTTTTAATCAATAACTTAGCATTAATGATAGCTTTTACAGTTCCTCTCAGGTTAGTAATAGATTTTACGGTTGCTTGCAATTGCACTTCACCATTTACAGGGACTGCTTGTCCAAATTTGAAGTTCTCAATCCCGTAATTGATTTCCATTTTCACATTCCTCACGTCCGCAATTTGTTTCCATAAGTAAGGAATCAACGACAGAGTAAGATATCCATGGGCAATAGTCGAATTAAATGGTCCTTCTGTTTTGGCTCTTTGCTCATCTGTATGTATCCATTGATGGTCCAAGGTAGCATCCGCAAAACGGTTAATCTGCTCTTGGTCAATTTTATGCCAGTCCGATACTCCCAGAACCTTTCCTTCATGGGCTTTATATTCTTCAAAATTGTTAATTACAATCATGTTTCTTTGAGTTTTTAATTTGTATGGTAGAAGAACCAAGTTAAACATTAATTAAATCAAATAGGAATTCTATTGCATTAATCTTACGTAAGCTAAAACAATCTACGGTAAATAAAGTTAATTTTCTAATTAGGTTTGGATAATCC
This sequence comes from Sphingobacterium daejeonense, assembly GCF_901472535.1. Taxonomy (NCBI): domain Bacteria; kingdom Pseudomonadati; phylum Bacteroidota; class Sphingobacteriia; order Sphingobacteriales; family Sphingobacteriaceae; genus Sphingobacterium; species Sphingobacterium daejeonense. The sequence goes on from NZ_LR590470.1 coordinate 4,606,638, forward strand.
CTTAATACAAATATTCTTAAAGTCAACAGGTTGACCTTCGCTCTGAAGTGCGATAAATCCACTGCTCAACAGTTTTCCGTCGACCTTGATCTTAGGGTCAAAACCATTGGCGGTTCCTCCTCCAATCTGAGGTTTGGAATATTCTAGAACAGTATCACCCTCAATAATATGTTGTATCAAAGAGTCTACGTAAACTATTAATTCACCTTTTACCCATTGATCTTTATCATAAGTCTTGGAAGTTGAATTCAAACAATGCGAATCTGCAATTTTCCCCTTATAGACTACATTAGTCCCTGGCGAACACATATTGCCTGTTGGTCTTGGTTTTCCATCTCCTAAGCCCGCCAACAACTGTATCTCAACAGAAATGGGCCAGTCCTGTTCCTTCAAAATCGTCCGAGGATCCTGAGAATGAAACATAACACCTCTATATTATATTCATTACCAGTATATAATAAACATTTCTGGGGTTTAAAAAACTACTACGTAAACCAATGTCTTTAAGGTGAGACTTAGATCTGATTATATTGCATCTTTTACACAACGAATGGGATTAAGTTCAAGTTTCCACCATCCTCCTAAACTGGAATATCCCTGCCTAACATGAAGTGAATTGTAGTTTTCGTTTGACTCAGCCGTGCTTGACCAATAATTAGCACCGTCCAGCATGTCTCGGCTGATATTTCCATTCCTAAAAGTCCCAGTATACGGAAGAAATAAATATTTTTTCTGTTCAGAAATATCAGAAGGAATTACCACAAGACTGGATGGACCATAGTACCTACCTTTAATAGATGACGCACCATAGGTTCCAGGGATACCAGGATTACCGTTAGACTTTGCACCTGAAAATAGTTTTTGAAAATCACCCTTGGTAGGAGTCCTCCAATCTGGGGAAACTTTTGAGCAAGGATCACCAGAGGGGTAACCATTATATCTAGAAATCGGAGAGTTCATATTAGTAAAGCTTCTTCCGGGAATAACTTTTCCCGCCATCCAAAAATCTCCTGACTTTTCGTCCTTGTAATATTGATCTTGATCTGAAAGAAATGAATATGTCCAGGAGGTTCCATTATATAACGACACTAAATTCCCAGGAGCCCAAATAAGGTCTCCTATTTGTATGCCATCACTATAAAACTCCTTTATGTTCAATGTAATCTCATATCGGGTTCCTGGAATAATATTCAGAGGTACTTCCAAATTGTTTTTTGTAACACCTCCAATAGATAGAGATTCGATCTTTAGAACAGCACCTGTCGTCCCAGATGGAATTGCTATCTTAACAGGAAGGGAATTTGTTGAAATAATTTCCCTACTATTGACTGTTGCTGGAAAATCAAATCCTTTCTCAATCAAATTTGACGAAAAGCTTAGACTTCCATCAGCTAGTTTAGCATTGCCCTCACCATGCGATTCCAAATACACATTTCTAATAGCATTGAAGTTCCCAGAAATTTTTTCTGAATTTATATTCAATTTAATGGTTTTAATCTCAGCTATTTTATTGTCCAGTATTACGTCAACTTTATTCTCTGTTTCACCCGAAAAGCTGATGTTGCCTTTGAAAAAGTACAAAAACTTTGTATCCGACTCAAGTGGTATAGAAGCTTCGCTAAGTTTTTGAGATGCATTTATCTGAGTTATTGAAGTATTACCAAATGAATAAGCAACTAAACTGTAACCTGAGCCCGCATCAAGACCGGTAAAGGGTGTATTAGTTCCATTTGGAGAGAATGTTTTTTGTTGTATTAGATTATCACCTTTATAAATTCCAACATGGTATTTTATATTGCTTCCCAGAGCCTGCTGTATAGAAGTTGAGTTGTTAGATGCCCTCAATTCTTTATTACTCTCTCCCTGAAATTCATTGACAAAATTTATTTCTTCAACTGGATTTAATATTACTTCCACCACATGATCTTTATCAAACTTAATTTGATAGCCCTTTTCATACGCCACTTTTTGCATGCCATTGTGAGAAGCCCTAAAAGTTTTTTGGTTATTATTTCCAGAAGAGGTTGCTTTACTATTTTTGATTGATTCTCCAATTAAGTTAACGCTGAGGATTGCCTTTCCATTTACAGAAAAATCCTGTTTTTCAGAACATGAAAAAAGAAAAAAAAGGCTGATGCACAAAATTGACGCGAAAACTTTTTGCTTTGATATAAACTCGTTCATCTTAATTTTTATTGTTTATTTAATTTACCAACTTACATCCTGGGTAAAATTATCTTCAGTCCATTTTTCATCCACTTGGTAATCTCCATTGTTTCCCATAGGGAAAATCTTAGCAGAACCCGCGGCAATAGACCCTTCTAACTCCACTTTACAAATTGTAATCTTTGGGGAAATATAAATTTTAGATTTTCCAATTGTGCTATATTTTGACATTTTTAAAAACTTAGTATTTGACTATTTGATTCGGTTTTTAATAAAACCACGCAAACTTAATTGGTTTACTCCTGTTTTAAGTGTTGTGTGAAATGTGAAATTCATTCTGTAGTTTTTATGCTACAGCAGTAATGGTTATTACTTATGTTCTTGAAGAATAACAAATTCTCTTGATCAGACCATTTTATTTTTATTATCGTCCAGATTGTCCCATACTAAAAATCCTGGATTGTAGGTTATATACTGTTCTTCATTTATACATGCTACCATAATTATACTTTCGGGAATGCTCTTTGTTCAAAAGTTAGTTCCCACCCATTAACTTAGGCAGGATTTATCCTTGATCGTTTGTAGGACAGTTTAAGAACCTTTAGGGTGAGACAGGACGTTAACAAATGGCAGGTTAAATGTAATAGCACCATAAATTGATCCGGCACTCCGTAAACTATCCCTTTTGACATCGAATTATTCAATTTTGTATTGAATTTAACAGTTCCCTTTTTCCCCGATGTGTTTGTAAAGTTGCTGGTCAATATAATGTTCAAGATCCATGTTAAACGAAAATATTTCCTTGTATTTATCTTAACTCGCTAGTCTTACTAAAAAAAAAATTTTTAGGGAACAGACAACCCGCAACCAGCAATAAAATCAATAAAAAGCTTTCTTTAGAACAAAAAAAAACAGTCTAAAGCATGTTCAAAATAAAAAAGTCAAACTAAAACCTTTTTTAACCGCTAAAATTTATAAATTTAATTCGAACAATGCATTCTATATATTAAAAAATACAACTAACAGGATTTTATAGACATAAACGTGCGTTTTGTTTTCACAAAACAACTCATTAATCAAAATAATATATGATTTTTTAATAATTTCTTGATAAAAATCAATAAAAATCCAAATCATCACAACATTAATGGTAACATAACACAATTTATTTATCTAAAAACACAGTATTAATTAAAAAAAATGATTACTTTTACGTGAAATACATTAATAACGTTAATTTTTACTAAAATTGCCCTCTCATAACAAACATAGGTTTATAATTGGTTGATTAATGGTCTCCTTCTCCAGGGGACCTTAATCTATTTAAGTTTTGTTATAAAAATTTCACTTTGAAATTCTCCATCTAATTGGAAATGCTAGCTGTTATTTTTTTGTCAATAACTATACGCTAATGCCATATAAATGTAGCAAATGCTGTCGGTATAAAGCTAGCAAACGCATTGAGACAGTTCCTCGCTTAAAAAAATCAATGAGATGGTTACGGACTGATCGATGGTTAGCAGCAGAACCATCACGACCGTCATCCGTCTATTGTTGAATATAGTTCGCACAGAACTTGATTAAATCAATTTCTTCATCTTTTTTTTGGAGATAATCCCTTAATGAATCCGCGGTGAAAAAGTCAAGTTTCTCCTCGAGCTGGCTGATTGTTTTACGATAGTCCTTTAGTTTCTTGTCAACTATTTCAAGGACAAAAGGATCTTTAATACTAAATTCATTTTTCCTTTCACCTTGGCGAGTTGTTTTTGGGAAATGAAATGAGGAGTGTCGATAATTTTTTTTCCTCTTTGTGATAGACTCTAATTTTTACATTGTAGGTTCCATCTGCTTTTTTGGGGTGTTCATAAACCTCTGCGCCTACGGTTGCCATAATCTTTTCATTACCACGAAAACCTTTGTGACGTATTTGTGGCGGTTTTACGTGAAGTTCAACAAAAACCTATGCAAAACACACCGTTTTGAGGGTTTTCAAAACGGGTAAGGAGGATGTTCCAAAACCACCCTAAGGAAAGCAAAAGAGCCGATTTACGCAAGTAATCCGACTTTTTTTGATAGTAACCCCGCTGGTATAAAACTCGAACACGTTTTTGGAAATTTAAGGCAATAAAAATCGTACATTAAATATATTGTAGAAAGCGAATGGGAACGCATCAAGAATGATCCCGATTTACAGCATTTGATACGGCAAGACTAAGCTAATTCCTTATCATTTTTGCAAGGCTACCAAGCTGTTTCAATTTTAACTTTAGGTCATCTGTCCAGGGCAAACCAATGCAGAGACGCATACAATTATGAAACTGGTTTTGTAGTGTAAAAATCCTTCCGGGTGATATACTTATTTGTTTTTTAAGTGCATAGTTATATAATTCTCCCGTATCTATATCTTTTGGAAATTCCACCCACAAGGCAAGTCCGCCCTGTGGTCGGCTTATCTTGGTTCCCTCGGGGAAATACTCTGCTATGGCATCTGCACATTTCTGATAATTTTCCTGTAATGTCCTGCGTAAGTGACGAAGATGGTTCTCATATCTTCCGGTCATTATAAAGTTTCCTACCGCTTCATTAATGACAGAGGTCGAAGATAGAGAATGTATAAGTTTCAGTTTAAGTATCTGCTCCTTATACTTGCCCGGAGCAACCCAACCTACACGGTACCCGGGGGCAAGTGTTTTGGAAACCGAACCGCACCACAGGACATTACCATCCCTGTCAAAAGACTTACAGCATTTCGGACGTTCATTACCAAAATGAATATCCCCGTAAGTATCATCCTCAATAAGCGGAATATTATACTTTGACAGCAGGGCTACAATTTCTTTTTTACTTTCATCGGGCATACAATATCCCAAAGGCGTATTGAAATTAGGTACTAAAAGGCATACATCTATCTTAGGTAACATTTTTGTTAATGCATCAATGTCTATTCCCGTTACAGGATGTGTAGCTACTTCCAAAACTTTCAATCCTAAACTAACAGCAAGTTGGAGGATACCGGGATAGCATGGACTTTCGAGGGCAATGGTGTCACCCCGTTTGGTCAAAGCCATTAGACATAACGCTAAGGCATTCATACAACCGTTTGTAGTAACTACATCATCATCCTTTAAATTTCCTTCCCAAGCCAACGAGCGAACTGCCACCATCCTACGGAGTTTCACATTGCCCTGTAGTGGCTCGTATTCTGTTCCACCCTCTTTCAGTTCCCTCGTGGCAAGTACGATTTCTTTTTTTAGCTTTGCCAATGGTAGAAGATTGCCGGATGGTACACCGATAGAAAATAGGGTTAAATCCCTGCGCCCCATTGTTGAATAAACTCCGTTCATTAATTCGTCCGGTTCCCGGATATTGGCAATAGGTACAGGTTGACTTATTTCGGGTAACGGTAGCTTTAAATAATTCAATGGACTGGTAAAATAACCCGATTGCGGTTTTGACTGTACAAGTGATTGGGCTTCCAGTTCAAGAAAAACCCTTTTCGCCGTATTAATGCTAATTCCATGTTCCTTGCTCAACTTCCTTACAGATGGTAGGCGTTCGCCTGCTTTCAACACACCTGTTCTAATTTTGTTGGCAATATTACCTGCTATCTCATTATATAAAAACTCCTTTTTCATCGTAACATATAGATTTGGGATTGTCCCCTGTCCAAGTTTCAATTTATTATTACAAATATGTAATATGAAATCAATTTCAACCTCACAAAGATAGCTGTGCCCACTAAAATATCAAAAACTGTGACTGTGTTTATTCTAAATTCAGCTTTAAATTTGTACAATCTAATACTTCTATAAAATGAGAATTCATAATTTCAGTGCCGGACCTGCCGTATTGCCCGATTTCGTGTACAATAAGACTGCTGATGCAATCAGGGATTATAACAACACCGGACTTTCCTTGTTGGAAACATCACACAGGTCTGTTGTCTTTGCTGACATTCTTACCGAAGCCGAAGCACTTCTGCGTGAGCTGAAGAGTATTCCCCAAGAGTATACAGTACTATTTCTTGCAGATGGAGCAAGTCAGCATTTTGTGCAAATCCCACTCAACCTATTAAATAATGTTACCGAAGCTTCTTTTCTTGATAGTGGCGTTTGGGCATCCAAAGCCATTAATGAGGCGAGACTTGACGGAAAGGTCAATGTTGTTGCATCGGGGAAAGATGACGAATACCGTTCAATTCCCACAGATTTCTATATTCCCGAAGATAATACCCATTTCCACTACACGTCTAACAACACAATCTATGGAACAAACGCTATTGGTTGTGCCAAAAACATCTGTACCCGTTATATGCGATATGTCATCGGAAATTTTGAGTTCGGAAATTGATGTTACAAAATTTGGAATGATATATGCCAGCGAACAGAAAAATGCAGGGGGTGCCAGGTGTGTCGATAATTATTATAAGAAATGACATATTGGATAAAGTAAACCGAAACATACCCAATATATCAAACTATGCGATACCTGCAGATAATAAGCCGCTTTACATTACGTCTCAGGTATTCGCTATTTATGCAACCTCGCTCAATCTCAAATGGCTGAAAAGTCAAGGGGGCGTCCCGGCTATCGAAAAAAGAAACATTGAAAAAAGCGGATTGCTTTATAAGGAAATTGACAGGAACAGCCTTTTTACAGGCAGAGTTAGCAACATTTCACAACGAAGCAGAATGAACGTTACCTTTTTACCTAACAATCCCGAACACGAACAGGAGTTTTTGGATTTCGCGGCAGAACGCAAGGTTGTGGGCATCAAACAATATGCAGATTACGGTGGGTTTAGGCTTCATTATACAATGCACTACCTATTGGGAGCGCAAAAACTTTAATAGCCGTTATGCAGGAATATGAAAACTATAAGAAGTTGAACGCTTGATAATAAAACTTAACATAATGCAATGTCAGAAATAAGTATGAGTAAAATAAAAGAAAACATGGCACAAGGTTGGTTAAACGGCTTTATTGGCGTGGTGTTATTTAGCGGTTCATTACCTGCGACGAGAGTAGCGGTTTTAGAATTTAATCCTGTATTCCTTACGGTTGCAAGGGCTTCCATTGCGGGAATACTTGCCCTTATCGCCTTGTTTGTCTTTAAGGAAAAATACCCAGACCGAAAACAGATTTTTCCGTTGGCTATTGTAGCTCTTGGTGGAGTAGTAGGTTTTCCTTTGTTAAGCGCATTAGCGTTGAAATACGTTACTTCGGCACATTCCATTGTTTTTATCGGCATATTGCCTGTTGCAACGGCTTTATTCGGTATCATTCGTGGTGGCGAACGTCCACGACCTATATTTTGGGTATTCTCAATTATCGGCAGTCTTTTAGTGGTAGGTTATGCGGTGGCACAAGGTCTGACAGCTTCGCCTGTTGGCGATATGCTGATGCTCGGGGCAGTCATTCTATGTGGCTTGGGCTATGCGGAGGGGGCAAAGCTCACAAAAACATTGGGCGGTTGGCAGGTTATCTCATGGGCATTGGTGCTTTCATTGCCTGTAATGTTTCCACTTACGTTTATTTATATGCCAGTATCGTTTGAGGGCATTAGTACAGGGGCTTGGGTTAGCTTGGCTTATGTGTCCCTGTTCAGTATGTTCATTGCTTTTATTTTTTGGTACAAAGGTATGGCACAGGGTGGAACGGCTACCATAGGACAATTACAGTTATTACAGCCGTTTTTCGGCTTGGGATTAGCTTCTTTCCTACTTCACGAAAAAGTAAGTATCGGAATGTTAGCCGTTACCGTCGGGGTAATTCTATGTGTGGCAGGAACAAAAAAGTTTGCAAGATGATGATTATAAATGAAACACATCTTTTGAAATAATATGAATTAAAATACAGCAGGAAATATGTTCATACCCAGTACATTTAGGCTTGAGAACAGTTCCGAAAAAATTGCTTTTATGAAGCAATACAGCTTTGCTACAATCATTACGGTCAATGACAATGTTCCCATTGTTATGCAACTGCCATTTGTTGTAGATAATAGTTCGGGTAAACTGATATTGAGTTCTAATTTTTGCCACAGCCAATGAGCAGACCAAATACATGTTTATTCTCGGATGGATTTTTACAATTGCTTAGTACACTTAAAAAAAACAGGAGCCTTCTCGATTGAGTCAGCTCCTTTTTTCATATTTTGGTCTTACCACAAATCAGAAATATGGTTTGGTAGTGAAAAAAATATTTCCAGGTTAGGATTTGAACACTGTTGGACATAAAAGTTACTTTTGCGTCATGAAACAATTTGAAATTTTAGAAGCTTATATAAAAGAAGAAAAAGATTATTTAAATAATCATCCTCTATACCGTAAAATCACCACTATAGATCATTTAAGACTTTTTACCCAAGGACATGTTTATGCTGTTTGGGATTTTATGTCGTTACTGAAAGCATTGCAAATTGAACTTACATGTGTCTCCATTCCATGGTTTGCATCTGATTTTGCTAATACAAGATATTTGATTAATGAAATAGTATTAGCTGAGGAATCTGATCAATATATTGATGGGAATAGGATGAGTCATTTTGAGATGTACTTAGATGCTATGGAATCGATGAGTGCTAAAACTGAAGATATAAGAGAATTTTTAATTGATATCCAAAGGACACAAAATATATATCAAAGTATCGAAAACTTAAATACTGATAACAGAATAAGAGAATTTTTAAAATACACATTTAATATTATTGAAACTAAAGAGTCACACAAAATTGCAGCAGCATTTACATTTGGTAGAGAAGGTTTGATTCCAGATATGTTCACATCAATATTAAAGGAAATAAAAATAAATTTCCCCGATTCGGAGTTAGATAAATTCATTTATTATTTTCAAAGACATATCGATCTTGATGGAGATGAACACGGCCCCTTAGCTTTAAAAATGATAGAAGAATTAGCTCAAGGTGATGATCAGAAATGGTTAGATATGCAATCTGTTTCTAAACTAGCCCTTCAAAAAAGAATTGACTTGTGGGATGCAATTTTATGATAGCATTTCTTAAAAGAAAGAAAGCAAATAATATAAATACAGAAAGCTGAAAAGAGTGCCGTTCCACCAAAAAGGTCAAATTAAGTACCTCTATTAGAGACAGTTAAAGCTTACTCTCTCTTTTTTTTGTTTTCAGTCTTTAGATAAGGAATCCAACTAAATAGGAGAAGGATAGATCCGTTTGTTTATGACATATCCGCCAATCCGCTGTCTCGTACCAAACGCCATTTAAACCGCCATAGGGGCTATTCCCTATAGCTTACTCTATCGGTTCCACCAAAGTCAACATGGCCGATATGGCTTCATTGCTGCTCATAGGGTCCGGAGCGATTTCTTCTGTATCCGGGTGCGAAGAAGGCCCAAACGTCCCGGATAATGTGATCAACTGATTGTCTTGATTATTGATATGAGCCAGCCTGATGTGTAGTTCGTACCTCCAATCGCTTTTCTTATTATCCTTATATCGTAGGGCAAATACGTTTTCATATGGCGCTTTCCCCAACCTTCCGTCTGCAACTTCTTCTATATCATCGAACATTTCCAATATTTCACCTTTGCTATCTTTTCCCATTCCGGTCTGTGCACTGACCGAACGCGCGGCATAGGTATACTCGTTAAGGTCTTTTTGAAAATTTACGGTATAATAATAGATATGTGGTACTTCGGGATAATTTCCTGTATTCGTAAACCCACCCGTGCCCTGCATCGTATATCCCTGCATAGATTCGCCCAGAGAACCGGCAACTTGGGGGGCAGTAACAAGATGTTTCAACCGAACCCCCGAACCTGATGTTTCTGTTGGATCTTTATCATCATTCTTACTGCAGGCAGAGAGCATAATGCTTCCTGTAAGAAAAAACTAACGCAAATGACAAAACCGATAGTTTGCTGAGCCTAGTGAAGATTGTTTTTTATCATAGTATTCTTTCTTTTTATTTATCCGATCGCTCAGATTTTTAAAAGTTCCACCCTTCGGTTCTGCGCTTTCCCTTCCTCTGTATCATTGGTAGCTACCGGATTCTCCTGTCCGAATCCTGCTGATGTTAAGCGGTCGGCACCTATGCCGGCTTTTAAGATTTCCTTTTTAACTGTTGACGCCCGGTCTTCGACAATTTTTGATTGTGTTCTTTTCCTCCCGAATTATCCGTGTATCCGTTTATGGCTATTTTCAGTTCCGGATTATCCCTTAACACCTTGATGATTTCCTGGACAGTTTCCGATCCATCTGTTTTCAATGTGGCTCTGTCCGTATCAAAATTTATCTGCAATACAGATTTACCCGAATTCAACAAATCGTTTTCTATCTCTGCCGAGGTGACTTTCTGTATGGTCTGCTCAAAGGCTTTTTCCTGCACGACCTGTATGGAAGTACTGTTTCCCGTAGCTTTTTCCATAGCTATATAGACGTTCCCCTCATGTCTTCTGATCACATACATTGCAACCACTTCGTTCCAGATATCCAGGCTACCATTGCTTCCTCCATAGGTGGCAAGTTCCTTGTATTTGTCCTTTTGCTCTTTCGTTAGGTTACCTTCAAAGACCTTTACCCCTCCGGCATTCAGGATCGCATCTTCAAAACTTTTGTTCAGGTATCGACCGCTGATCTCTACACTGCTCTCTCTGTCTTTATGAACATGTGACCTGAAAGTTTTCCCCTCTACTTCATAGATGTTTTCAGGTGTCACGAATACGATAAAATCAAAATCTTTTACTTTCGGTCTGTTAATGTATTTAGCACCTTCGGGGGCAGTGAAGAATGGAAAGTCACCGATTTCTGCCGTGGAGACCGGAATGCTGTTTATGTCAAAATCAGCAGTGCTGTCCTGCTCCAGGGATGGAATTTCTTCCGGTTGGGATAAAGTAAGGGTATCTGCCCCTTTAACCGGTGTTTCACCTCCCGCATTGTTTTCTTTGTTGGAATTGTTACAGGAACTCATTAGAAGCATACCCATCATTAGGGCGATCGTGACTGTTCTATTCATATGTATATTATTTGCTTTTTTAATTGTCATCCGCCAGTTGGCGGATTCATGCGGGTTTGGGTGTTGCCTAACATTAATATTTCATATTCTGTATACGTTTTATGCGTTTTTAAATGATTGATCTATGGTCTCTTTGTTTATCCAGGCATGCCATGGTTTTTAGATGAATTTCATTTCCGTTGCCCTGTGTATCAGGGATACGGAATTGGTCACGCAAAACTTTTGCAGTAGATTCCGCCGGTGACTTTCGACTGTCAGCGGACTGATAAACATGAGTTCGCCAATCTTGGTGTTGTATATCCTTTTGCCATCAAAGCGAGTACTTCCCGTTCCCTTTCCGTGATTTTAGGTACGGTATCCTGTTTATCTGACAATATATCGTTCATTTCCTTGCTCAATACCTGCTCTCCATCATATACGGCTTGTATAGCTTCTGTCAGTTCTTCTGCAGATACATTCTTAAGGAGGTAGCCGGCCGCGCCAGCCTGCATCATACGCGAAGCAATACTTCCTTCGTTTAGATTGCTAATGGCGATTATCCGTGTCTCGGGTACGACTTTCGTATAATTTCAGTCGCGTCGATTCCATTCATATCGGGCATATTGATATCCATCAGCACGACATCTATGTGGTCGGGTCATTAAAAAGTTCAAAGCATCTGCAGCGCAGGTAAACGTTTTTCTGAGTAAGATATTGGCATTCCTATTTAGAATAAACTCAAAACCATTTAATACCAACGGATGGTCGTCAATAATGATGACGGTGATGACATTATCCATATATATCGAGTTGAATATGAAACGATGCTCCCCGACCTAATGTTGCATCGATATCAAACTGTCCATTTAATATTTCTACGCGGTTGCGGATATTGGAAAGTCCTATTCCTTCTTTTTCGAACAGGTCATTCCTGGCATCAAATCCGCGGCCATTGTCCTCCACCGAAATGAAAAACTTCCCATCTTCTTCACTACATTGCACCCAAACCTGCGAAGCTCCGCTGTGTTTTACAGCATTGGTTAATAGTTCCTGCACGATACGGTACACCGCGATTTGAAAAGGTTGCGGATAATTGTCATTCAAGTTTGTCGTCTGGAAATCTATCTTTAATTCCGCATTGCTCATGGCATTGCATAGGTCCTTCAAAGCCGCTTGCAGCCCCCATGTACAATAAAGACTCGGGCATCATATTACGTGCCACCCGACGCAGTTCATTGACCGAATGGTCTAATTGATTGATAATGGTGTATAATTCCATATGGGATTCCTGATTAATGTCTTGTTTATCAACATTGGTGGCAACTGCGGATAGTTTCAATTTAACATTTGCCAACATTCCACCCAAGCCATCGTGCAGATCTCTAGCTATTCGACTGCGTTCGCTTTCCTGTCCTTGCAGCATCGCATGATACAAATTCAGTTTTTCTTGCTGCCGGTGGTTTTTGAGCTCCTCCTGTAAAAGCATTTCTTGGTGTGCGGCTAATCTTTTTTTGTTCTTCAAGGCATTATGCCAACTATAACCAACTGTGGCCAATATAATACTGGTTAACAACAGAACACCGACCAACATGCGCGTATTTTGTAGGGAAAGCTGCTGTTTTTGATTTTCCGTTTTTATATGAAGAATAGTTTTTTCTTTTTCCGAGGTCTGATATTTTTTTTCCAATTCCTGTATGTGGGCTTGACTTTGATCAGAAAAAAGGGTGTCAGATACGCTTTTATGTGCTTCATACCATTTCACAGCCTCTTGATATTGATTTAATCTAGTTGCGATATTAGCGAGATTGTAATATACCATCTGCTTGTTTCGCAAAGAAGATTGCTGCTGTACATAAGGCAATACTTCCAATAACTTTTCCCTTGCAGCGGCATATCGGTTGTTCATCTTATAGGCGGTAAATTGATCAAAAAGTAGGGTTGCGACCATATCCTCGTTGCTCTGTGTCTTTGCTGCGGAGAGGCCGTTTTCAAAATGTGCATCTGCTTTTCATGATTTTTGACTGCCGCCCAGTGACTTCCCGAGACAGCATGATATATAGGAATGTAGGATGAATTCGGGACCTGAACAGCCAATACAGCCGCGCTGTCTATAAATTCACCCGACTTACGATAATTTTTGTGCAGCAAAGCATTGCGTGCTGCATTGATAAATAGTGTAAAGCGTCCCTCCAAGGCCTCTTTCTTTCCTTTAAGTAATTGCAGCGCTTTGTTATAATAGTCATCTGCATTTTTATAATCGCCTAAATTCATTAAATTCATGGCGACATTCTGATAATTATTCCCTAATAGGGATGAGTCTGCGATACTTTTGGCTAAGGGAATGACTTTTTCTATTAGAATTTCCACATATTCGTGGGCTTTACCTTCGCGTTGCAATAAAGCACCATAGCTGCCCCATAACCGTGCGCGGTAACGTGACGCCTCGAGACGTTTTTCTGCACCTACACCTTTCAAGCTGCCTTCGGCCTCCATGTATTTTTGTTTGGCTTTGGCAGGATCGGTATCAAAATAGACTGAGGCACGGTAAAAGGTTTTCAATCCCCGATAATACGTGGAATTACCTCTTCCCCCTAAGACATTCTCAGCTTCGCGTATATACGAAAACGCCTTCGCTGTATCGTAGTCTGACCAAAAAAAACTTAGATCGAATAACGCCTGTGCCTTTGCTTCGTGCTCTTGTATTTGTTGGATTTGGCGATACAAACTATCATTGTAGTGTTTTAGGTTGTCTTTCGATTGACTAAATCCCCATGTTATTATAAACAACCAATACAAAACAAGCAATCCGAGTTTCTCTGTCATTTGGAATATAATCACTGATTGTTTTGAAATTACGGATAAATACCCAAACTAACAATCTGGCACCATACCCATAGTCATGCCGTTAGGTCCCCATATCGGAACCATGCGCATTTGACAGCCAGATCCGCCGTCGTCATTTTCCGTGATATCGCGACTGGTATCAAAATTAAGTTCCAATCCTGTTCCCTCGGGAAAGCTCTCGGTCTCCTTTTTGAATATGGCGACCATTTTCATTTGCCCCTTATCACGTCTCAAATTTCCCTCGAAGGACATCTCCTGCGCTTCCGAGATAAACTTTCCATTTATAGTCTGATCCATAATTCTAAAAAATGTATCGGAATTTTCTTTCTCCATATAAAAAGACTCCCGGTCGAACCTTCCACGTATCTTGATATTGATCTCGCCGATATCGTCGATATCCGCCAGAAAAACAATGGATACAGAATCTTTTGCGTCCTCGATAAGAGCGATAGTTCCATCTCCTGAAAGATCTAATCTATTGCCTTCCAGCGAAATACTTCCTTTGACTGTTCCTTTATAAGGTATGCCGCCGTAGAGGCTGTTAAAATCTTCGTTTTTCCGAGCTGGACCATCATCTTTGGCACATCCCAAAAGAAGAATAGACACCATGTACAACATTATTTTATTCATAGCTATTTAATTTAAATTACCTCCATACCATCTGTCCGCTACCGGCTTCGATTTTTTCTTTCCCTTTCCAGATGACAGGAATCACACCCGGTGAATTGTCTTCTGCATCGGGATTTGTAGTGTACTGCCTGCCGTCATTGGGGATGATGCTCAGTTGCCATAATCGTCCAAAGCCTTCGCCACTATATCGATAGTAACTACCAAGGAGCAGATATTCTCCATCTGGGGAGAATACTGGCTCAGATTCCGTAAAATTGCTGTTGGTCACCTGCTTGAGATTGGACCCATCTATATCCATGGTGTGGATATGGTTGGCGATCCGTAGTGCGAGCTGGCTACCCTTCCGATCTACCGCCAGTTCACCCCAATCTTCATAATCCATTTCCTTGACCAAAATCCCGGAAGTATAAGGGGGAGCAACACGGATAATATAATCTCCATGGGTCATGAGGAAATGGTTGTCCGGAAGCCATAGGGCTCTTACATTAAAATCGACCCGTTCTCCATTGATATCCACAATCCGGGAAACAAACTCACCATTCCTTTTCAGAACCGTGATACCGTCTTCCTTTTCGTTTGAGGTGACCAGAATCAAGCTGTTATCCGGCGAGAGATAACCCTTGCAATAAGCGCTGAGCCCAGGACCGTTATAGATAAATTCCTCAACGACGGCCCCTGTATTGATATCGCTGATCGTGAATCGGACATCATATTGTCCCAAAGTGCTGGCGTTAACAACCGTCAGCTTCGTCTTTCCATCCCGTGAAATATCAAAGTTGTTGAGTTTGCTGTCGTCGGGAATAAACGATCCGCCCGTCCCGTCCGGCAAACTTAATTTGAGTATACCTTCGGTAGCCCAATCGTAATAAATGGTACCTTTCAATTCCGAGGGATATAGATCCTCTGCTCGGTTGTCACCGCCGTTGTTTTCCTCTTTGGAGCATCCGACGAAAAAACAACAAATCGTGATCAATATCGATGCAGCTAAGTGTTTCATTCCTTCATCTTTAAAATATTTACTCTCAAAGTTACGGTAGGGTACGAATGCATGCAATCCACGAAAACTAGGATTTTTGACCAAGATATATGACAAGGGCTGCCAGATAAAAAAAGCACTCGGAAAATTACACAGTTTCTTAGCTGAGAAATTAGTAGTTACTGCGAAGGTAAATTGAAAACTAGAAATGAGAGGACAGAATTACTGGAAAAGCCACGTGAAAAAGTAAAAGGTTAAACCGCCCCTATTTTTTACAATTGGACGCTTTAATGGTATATTTATCTGTTACCAAAAGATAAAGTCCATGAAAAACCGTAATTATTTCCGCACACGTCCACGTTTTGGAAAAGCGCAGCAGCCGTTTGATATAGGTATGCCTTTCCTTTGGTGGAAGGGACATTATGACCTGCATTTCCTAAAAAGGCTCTAGGAGCGTACACAAGACGAATTTTGCATACTATGACCATCACCTGCAATTCTTTCTGAAGGAGAACAAAGAAGCGACCGAAATCGAGTTTTTCAGGCACGTGAACCATATCGTCAGCGATGAACTGGGTAAGCTCATAGCGGACGATAAACGGTAATCCAAATCAAAGCAGAAAAACATCGTACAGCAGAAAAAGATTCTAAGGGCATTCCTTGACCATCTCACTTCGATAGACCAATGGAACGTCAGCAGGACAAAAGACGAGATTTTAGCGGAAAAGGAAATTGAGATCAAGGAGTTAAAGGAAATCGTGGGGCAACTTACCAAAGAAGCCCGAAAACTTGAAACGGATGGGTTTATTGATATCCCCAAAGGCTAGGTTTTAACGGTATTTGACCTTTTTTCATAAGTTTTTGAACTAAATAAAAAAGTCTGAAAAACTTAAATGAGCTACATTTGTTAAAAAAAAATGTTCAATTTAAAAAAATAAAAAGATATGAAAAATTAGGATTATTAGTTCGACTAGAAGCAAAAGCTGGAAAAGAAAAAAACGTTGAAGAGTTTATTACAAGTGCGTTGCCACTTGCTAATGAAGAAGCCGGCACTATTACTTGGTACGCGTTCCGTATTGACTCTTCTACATTTGGCATTTATGACACATTTTCAGATGAAGAAGGCAGACAAGCACATCTTGGTGGTAAGATAGCAAAGGCGCTTATGGAAAATGCACCTGAATTGTTAGCTATTCCGCCATCTATTGAGAAATTGGACGTTTTAGCCGCTAAATAAACATACCAAAATTATTCTAAAATGGAAGTCTGTCAAAGTTCTGTAAATGAATTTGGACAGGCTTCCTTTGTTTACAAAGTTCATCTAGATCCCATATTCTACGGAATGTTCTATCCATTAGTTGGGAATCTCTCTTTGATAATAGAGTCGAACTTAATAGCACAGTTAAAATCAATTCCTTAGTAATGAAAAAGAATTGAACGTGAAATTGGTGGATTATACTACTAATGGTACTGAAATTATTGATGGAGTGCAAATAG
Organism: Sphingobacterium daejeonense; assembly: GCF_901472535.1. Classification (NCBI taxonomy): domain Bacteria; kingdom Pseudomonadati; phylum Bacteroidota; class Sphingobacteriia; order Sphingobacteriales; family Sphingobacteriaceae; genus Sphingobacterium; species Sphingobacterium daejeonense. The sequence continues at coordinate 4,623,723 of NZ_LR590470.1, forward strand.
TAAATATTATAAAGCCTTTAGCTGCATCAATAAAAGGTAGAACAATTGGAGACAGGGTAACAATAGGCGATTCAAACAGAGAAATTGAAATAAGATAAATGCTAGCTTTTTCAAATAATCACTAGTATTCAATGTATTATTATTTTTTTATTTTTGATTCAAACTACTTCATTTATTCTATTATTAACCTTTTATTTTCTTGAACACTTAAAATTGCCTTAGCTCTAATATTTACAATAGGAACTTTACACATATTGTGGATGCCCAATCATATTATTAATAAACGGGTTGAAAAATCAAAAATGGAAATCGACTCTGTTATTGACAAACATTTTCATAACACGGATAATATAATTAATAGTTAATAGATTATCTTTACCATTTCGCAACAGGCATTGCTTAAATGCTTTAATACTTCGAGGTTATCACCTTTTATCAATAGGTTTTGGCTATTTGCATTTCCCCGTTTTGCATTATGCACTTCATCTTCTTTTAATAAAGTATTTGCGTCATCAGATGCCAATACCCTTGCATACGATTTTCCTAACCAAAATAGGCTATAACCTTCTTTGGCTATGTTAATATTCGAACTGTCTAACTCTGCTTTAAACTTCGCAAACTCAAATTCTCCATTTTTATCAAAACAATGCGGAAACAACTCTATGGTGACTACAAACATTTCACAGCAATTATTAGCATAGGTTGTTAATTCTTCAATCATCTTAACAATATCGATCGTGGCAAAAACAAAAAATTCAACTCATCAGGAATCTAAGGTTAAAACAAAGAAATATGCGGCTATTTAAAGAGCTATTTAAGGATTGACTATAGGATATTTATTGAGCGCAGAAGGAATGGGTAAAAGCATTCCTTAAGATGGAATAAAATGCAACATTCCAAAAACTGAAAACAGGGATTTTCTGTCGCTTTGACGAAATCTGATAACCTTAGTAGGCTTGAGGGAGTTTGTGAGTAACCGAGCTTAAAACGAAAGGTGATGTAATGGATGGATTACTGGAAGAAAGTAAAGATATTATGGAAGACACATAACCCGGATCTGTTCGTGATGCTGGAATAATCGCAACTTTTGCAAAAAAAGCTGAACATAAGGCTTCATTAATAGAAGAAAAAGTCGTGCGATGAAAAACGAGCCGTAATGGCATATACAAATATAAAATTCAAAATCTGAGTAATAAATAACCAGGAAAATAGAAATATTTTTTAACACCATTCTTGAGGGTTGGCATTTTGATTTACCGAGCAATCCTATCTCAAAAGCTAGAGCGTCCATTTTTCCGTAAATTCCCGAAGGAGTGGATGTTTAAGAGAAATTAAAGGGGCACTTTATTTAGAACATGCAGTAAAGTATATTACACTTAATTTCTCATATTGAATTACTTCCCGGACTGTTTTAGACAACACGCCGAATACATAAAGAAATAAAATGCCAAAATTCTACGGAAAACCTAAAGTCACCTTCATCAACTTCTCGGAGTGTTACCAATACTATGCAGCAAAGACAATTTGCTGGGTTTATGCCGTTAAATCGTCCCTTCCGATTCAAGCCCTCTATAGAAGATGCACTGAAGCTTTTGCCCCCACCCCATAGGGCATAGCGGGAAATCCGACATGGAAGCAAGTTGCCGACAGGAAACTCAAGAACTGTAGAGCAAATTCTACAATCTATAGAATATTTGAAAGTTTACCCAACCATAAGATGATTAAATCCTGATTTTACCGATTCTCAGGGAGAACCTGCGCAAAACATGAAAAAGTGTTCCCCGACTGCTCCATAGCTCCGTTGGGAAAAAAAATATATAATAAAAAAGGACGAAAGATATTAATGAACGAGAAAATACTATCCCACTGGATAGCGGCACGGATCATAGGACGCCGAGGGAAATTTTTGAAGAATATGTACTCCTGGTCAGGGAGCATGCAGCGCGCCTGAAAGAGTTAGATAAGAAAGGGGTGGGCGAGGCGTACATCCGCAACGCCCTAAAGGATTGGAAAGAAATTATGGAAAAGGAACTAAGTATTTATCGTGAGTACTAAACTCGCTGACTGGAGTCTTTAAGGGAGGCCGTAAGCCTTATAAAATAAAGATTTTTATGAAACCATCAAACTTCTATAGGAAAAGAGAACTTGTACCGCCCCCTGATGACCGGAGGGAGAGCGAAAAGGGAATAGCCAAGATTCTGTCTTATATAATGTCCAGCATTACACTCATCACGGTCTGTCTTTTCCTTACTCTGCTGGTAATGGGGTGTTAGGGCTTTCCCCCCAAGGCACGCAGGGGCCGTGCAGTGGCCTTCCTATGGCTCGCCAGGAGAGATGGCCATTTACTCTATGCGACCCTTTGTCCAGACAGCGGACTCAGGATTTACGGATAATTCCTGGTAATTTGAAGTCACGGAAAGTTTCCAGGCCGGTAGACCTGTATTCATCCCAAACCATACAACATGCAGACAGTCAGATGTGAGGACGAGCAGATCGGCCTTTTAGTAAGGATCCAATAACAGTGATGTTCGCAGCGCAACCGCACGCTTTAGGGCGCGACATTTCGGAATCCGTATATCCAGGGAGAGGACAATGAAATTGGGCGAAAAAAATGTACTTTTCCCGCATTGCCGCAAGAAAGGCCACACTTCCTTCACTATAATATAGCAAGGGACCGATAGGATAATGGAGAGCCACTCTCTCATAACAAGCAACTGATCTGGTAATCTTTCCGGACGGTACAAAATAAATTTCCAAAACCTTCGAACCTCCAGTTTTAACGTTTTCCGATTCGCAGGTCCGTTTCAACGGGTGGAAGCGTGCGCATCCAAGCTCCAACTAGGACGGTTCGCTCCGTGATGCCTCCGTGCGGTATGGCAGCCACAGACCGGCCTGTCACTTTTAGAAAAATAGGTGCCTTTCCGCAACGTGGCTCAATTTCCAGGATTTTGTCACGGTTTTTGCTACTCCTAACGTATCTTACGGGGCGGAATGAATCCAATCCCCTACCCTATGTCCCCTACTGAAGAAAAATCGGATATTAAAGGGGCCAGGGCAGTTAAAGAAAAAATTTGAGCCTATGAGCGAGCAGGGACATGTAATTTTATATTTTCTGGCCATTGGGTTTGGGGTCATTTCCATATATTATCTGGCAAGGACGCTTTCTGACTGTCTCCAACAGAGAGGGTTTGGGCCGTTCCTTCCGGTTTTCCAAATTACAGCGATACAACTTCATCACCATATATTCCTTTTCTCTCGTTCTGTGGCGCGATATGGATGTGGTTCATAGAAAAATATTTTTTTTCTGGATTTTGCCTTACATTCTATCTGATGACGTTGATCCTCCCTCTGATACCTGCATACATCCACAAGGTGTTGGCCCGGGATTAATTTACAGCATCATTGCTCTGCTTAAAGCGGTGAGTGTGCCGTTTCGGGCATTTGGCGATCGTGAATTCGTGATGAGAGAGTTCACGGCCATGAGCATATTCCTGGCATACTGAAAAGACCAGGGAAATCTCCAACAGCACTGTTAAACTGCTTTTGGAAAACATTTTGCCTCATAAATAAATAACCAAAAAAATATCTGGGTCGCTTGTATAAAATTCATAGGGATGGTATATTGTATTAATCAGGTATTCCTAGGAAAATATAAATCTTCCCTCTATTAGTCCTATCCAAGATGAAAACTTTCGAAAAAGACACATTATCAATCCGGCTAACCGACAAAGTTTCTTTGAAATGAGTCAGTAGCATGAAGTAATCATCCTTAAAGAATTCGTTATCGCCGCCACGCAGACCGTCGCCAGCCGTACTCTTTCAAGGTGATTTTTCCATGCCCAAATGATTAAGCTTGCCTGCCCCTAGCCAGCATTCCGTCATATCCATTTTCTAAAAAGAATTTATTTTTGCTCTATCACCTTCCAATGTATCTAAAGATTCATTTATTTTATCTAAATCAGCTTGATGGGATGATGGAATGCAGTCAGTGATAAATAAACAGAATAATACGCTTGAGGAAAATTCCAATGTAAAGATGATTTATATAATTCATAATCATCAATAAAACTAGTCATCAATAAAGAGTATTCAGTACTCCACGAGTTCCATAACAATTTTTTTATTTTCTCTAGATCTAATTTCTGTTTGTATTTTAAATTGTTAAAATATTTAACTCTTTTTAAATTGTAAAGATCAGGGAAGCTATTCATATATAAGCTTAATGCATGAAATCTGTTGAAAATTATTTGAGAAGAAATCTATTTATCATTGTCTTTTTATTCATATTTTAATATTTGGTTGGATTCAAATATAAAGATTTGGACACGGTAATTTTCAAAGGGCTTTAAATGTAAAAAATGGAGTCCAATATCTTGCTCTCTTCAGAAAGTGAGACGAAAGTGAGACGAAAACAATCATTTTTACTTCATTTTCCTTACTTTTATAAAAGGAAATATTAATAGAGTTTTTTAATCCTCGTTTTTACAAAACTTGAAAAAACAAGCATAAAGCGCACTTCAGAGTCACAAAAACAAAAAACCATCCCTAATTTCTAGAGATGGTTTACAGTGACCCCGCTGAGGCTCGAACTCAGGACCCACAGATTAAGAGTCTGTTGCTCTACCAACTGAGCTACGAAGTCGTTTGATTAATCAAAGGTACAAGACATCCCAAACAATTCAAATATTTGCCATACCTTTTTTAATTCCCCAATCCTTCCGTTACGAAACTCAAAAATACCCACTAATAGGTATATATAACCTCTTTTATCAAGGCTAGATTTGTTTTTATATGCTACTACAGCATTTAAGTATTTGGATTCCAAACTAATTAGCTATGTATAAATTCAAATTTACTATCTCGGCCGCCCTGGTTCTAGCTCTGTTTCTCTTTACTACCTGTACTAAGAAAGGGTTAGGTGATGATCCCGACGGGCCTGACGGACCCAACGAACCTGACAAACCAAATTCAAAGAATGAGGTTACCATAAGCAAATCAAGTGGCCTACCGGGCGAAGCTATAGAACTAAAATTCGACTTCAAACTTGAAAAAGAACGCTATCCAATAAAGTTCGGAACCGAATCAATTGAAGTAATCTGCCTGGTAGATAGCACAGGTGTTCTATATATCCCACCCGTTGCTCCCAAGGAGTATTTCATCGATCTTCAGCAGGTAAAAGCTAATCTACAAGTTCCATTTGAAGTCTCCCAATATTCATTCAGCACTTCTGAAAGTGTTCTTAAGCAGGAAATATATGGATTGACAGGAGGATTGTTTTCTGACCAAACGAGGTTCAAAAGTATGCAGCAAAAGTTTGAAGAGGGCCTTCAGAAAATTGAATCAAGAAGACCGAAACATATACTTGCATGTGTACAGAAACTTAATCAAACAAACATTAAATGAACAAGAGTCTGCCAAGTTTTCAAAATTGGGTTTCAATGATATCGCAAAAATTGCAGTCCGCGAGAATTTAAACCTCCCGCTAATTGCGAAGGCTAACAACATGTCCTATTTGAAAGCTTCCAACACTATGCTGGAGGACGATTATGAAGCTCTCTTTATGAAACCTGCGGTAAAGTATTCACATATCATGAAGGGTATAGTAATCTGGGCATTGGGACATGTAATTGTAACTGAAGCAACCAGCATAGCAGGAAGAATTTGGGGTCCGGTTGCTGTAATTGCCGGAACCACAATTTCTATTGCAGGCGCAATAGTTATTATGGGACTGATAGACAACGCTATAGCAGCGGTCAAATTACTCTACAGCAATATCGCTATTGTATTTACTGAAGATTTCTTGGATACCAAAATGCAAGCAGATCGAAAGCACACTAAAGCTAGCACTAATCCTCCAGAACTAAAAATGGACTTTAAAGTCGGCAAGCCGCTCGAGTCGAATATCAAATTTAACTTCTACAGCTTTTCTATTTTGATGAAGGACAAAACTCAAAGCAGTATTTTGAACTCGATGTTGGAAATCTACGAACGTGTTTTGCCACCTTATACAAAAGTTTATTCATTAGGAGACAGAGTCTTGTCTTTCTTCCAGATTAAGGATGTTTTTTGTAAAACCGGAATCGCTTATTCCACAATCTTCCAATTCTGCTGAGCGAAATGTTAGATCTTCACAAATACGAATTGAAAACATCTCAAATACGAATACACAGATCAACCATAAGGATGGTGCACAAGGAATCATTTTTGAAGCAACAGCGACAGGTATTTCGCAAAAAGTAGATTTTACTTTCGATATTGTTTTTGAACAGCCTTTGATTGGAATAATGGCAAAAAAACATATTAAAGCTACATATGACGGTGAAGTGAAATCGGAAGCACTCAAAGTCTATGGAGGTAATTTGCAGTTCGGAAAACCTGGGGTTGAACTAGACAATGAAATTTCAGCGAAACTAACCGATGTCCTGGGAAATCCTGCTCCTAACCATAAAATAAAATGGAAAATTGATGATGGAGGTGGCAGGCTTCAACGGGCAGAATCAACCACCGATGAAAATGGAATTGCAACCAATAAATGGACCTTGGGAACTACCAGCCAGCAACGTGTAGAAGCATCTTTCCTTACGAAAGATGGAACAGAAGCAAATGTCATCTTCAATGCTTTGTGGGACTTGAACGGAACATGGAACGCAAAATCAATTTATTTCACCGAAGACCATAAAAATTGGAAAGGGGATTGGCTAAAACAGGTGTTTGCAGATCAAAAGATAGAATATTTTACCATGATTGTTGAGAATAATAATACATACACATTCAAAGACGCAGGTCTTGTTCGTGACCTTGATAATAACCCGAAAGTATTTGAGAAGATCACTCCTAGCTCAAGACTCATTATTGGCAGCGCTGAAGATAAAATACGGCTGAATTTTCAAGCGCTGGGGGGATCCGGACCAGCGATTTTAAAATATATCACTCCAAACAAAATTCAGATTAATTTTGATGCCCTCAAAGGCTTTGGAACACGCTGGCATTACGATAGATCAACAACAATTCCATATTGGTGGACCGAAGAAATTATATTGGAGAAACAACCATTAAATCCGTCAAGAAAATCCAAATCAAACATAATCCATAGAATAGTAGTTTAATGCTGGGCCTTTAATTAATTTTAAAGGCCCTTTTTTAATTCTTTATAGTCAAGCTTTTAGTTATTCATAACTAAAAATCTACAATTTTTAATTTCCTAATAAATCCAGTCTTCAATTGCGTAGTAATTACTCTATTTTTACTTCACTAACTTTAAAAACCAATTATCACCACTATTCCAATGAATATTTTCTATAAAGTTCTGAATAAAATCGACTGGAAACTCAATACTTCCAAGTCCAAAAAAGCAAGGGTCGACAATAACCTCAAAGTCTTAAATTTTGAAGAAAGCATCAACTATATCATCAATTCAAAATGTTCATTAGCAAGGTTTGGAGATAATGAGTTTACCTTAATGTTGAATGGTGAATTTCTTTGCCCAAGAAACAATTCCTTGCCTTATCAATCTGCCGATCCTCACCTAAAAAACAGACTTGTCAATATTTTAAAAGATACCGAGATTGAGAAATACAATTTGAAATTAGCAGTACCCAGAACTTTAGTAGATATAGATCAAGAAAATCTAACAGAAGGTTCAATCGGTTTTTGGGAGAATTATCTAGGCGAACTGTTTTATAAGATCTCCAAATTCTTGAGTAAGGATTACCTCTACCTGAATTCCCAAATCAGCAGATTCTATTTAGACGACAGAAATAAAAAACCATCTACCATTGAAAACAGAGTCTCATTGTGGAAAAAAAGTGTGGGAGAATGAAGATTTGCTAATTATCGAAAGTAAGGGAAGCGGCTTAGGAAAAGACAAAACGATATATCAAAACTCTAAAAGCATTCAAAGGATCGAATGTCCAAACAGCAATACATACAACCATTATCAGGAAATATTTTCAGCAGCTAAGGAATTGGGACAAAACAAACTCATCATACTTGCTTTGGGACCAACAGCTACAGTAATGGCTTATGATTTAGCCAAAGAAGGATTCAGAGCCTTAGACTTGGGCCATTTAGAACTAGAAAATTATTTCTACCAAACCCAAGCAACTGCAGAAACTGAAATCAATGGAATTAAAATTGGCCAAGTTGAAACCATCCAAAATGACCCCCTAACCACAATGTCATTAAGTTAAGAACAAAAAAAGCCCATGCACGCCATAAACCCCATCGGGCAATGTCATTAAGTTAAGAAAAAAAGAAGGCCATAAATCACGTAAATGTTTAATTTTGAATTCACTACTAAACAAATCTAAACAACCGCGTTTATGGCCGATGTAAAAATAGCACTTAAAATCGTTTCAGACCTAAAAAATTTTATTTCTATCTGTTTAACAGATCCTCTGCTGCTCAATCTTTTCAGGAATTCCAAAACCCATTTCACCCGGGACCGGAAGCTCAATTTCGAGAGATTGGTCTTGCTGATCGCCAAGATGTGCAAGCGGACCCTCTCTGTCGAACTGGAAGGTTTCTTTGGTGAGCTGGGCAAGAAGATCAGTTGCTCGGTGAGTGCCTTTTCCCAGCAGAGGAGCAAGCTGAGCCCCCTTTTCTTCCTGGTCTGGAACCGGGTGCTCTGCGAGAGCTTCCTGCGCCATGCACCGGGGGATACCAGGAGATGGATGGGCTATCGCCTGATCGCAGTTGACGGCTCCAACCTTGCCCTGGTGAACACGCCTTCCCTGCAGGCCAACTTTGGCGGCCAGAGCAACCAGAACTCGAGCTTTCGTGCAGGCAAAGACCTTCTATCACTACGATGTGCTGAACGACCTGGTGACCCATGCCTGCATAGCCCCATACCGGACCAGCGAGCTGACCCTGGCCTCCCATTGGATCGAGGAACTGCCCGTGGACTCCATTGCCATCTATGACAGGTACTATTCAACGTTCAAGATGTTCGCGCTCCATAGCTGGCAGGAGAGCGAGCGCAAGTTCGTGATCAGGGCGAAGGATTCGCTAGAGTTTGTCAAGAGGTTCCTGAAGACGGGAAAGGTTTCCCAGGTCATCGAGCTTGCCCCAACCCAGGCCTCCATCAGCGGCCTGCGCCAGAGCGGGTTCGCCACGGACAGCTCAACAAGGATCCGCATACGCTTGGTCAGGGTAGAACTGCAGTCGACCACGGAGGTGATCGCGACCAACCTATGGCAGGAAGAGGGGTTTGAGAACGATATGTTCGGGGACCTGTACTTCAGGCGCTGGGGAGTGGAGACGAACATCTCCAAACTGAAGAATACCATGCAGATGGAATCCTTCAGCGGGCTGACGGTGGAATCCGTCGAGCAGGATTTCTATGCAACGGTGATGATGTCAAACCTGCATTCGATACTGATCAGGGATGCCCAGGTCCAGCTCGACCGCGATACGTCCACGAAAAAGTACCCCAAAAGGTCAACGGGAACAAATCCTTCGGAAAATTAAAGGAAAACCTGATAGCCATCTTTTTCAAAAACAGGGAAAGGGAAATCCTCAGGGAGCTCACGGCCTATTTCCTCAAGGACACATTGCCCATTCGAAAGGGAAGATCATTCCCAAGGCAGCTTAAGACCTCGAATAAAAAGTGCAAGCACAGGACCTACACAAACTACAACCGGCATGATAAAATCCTTAACTTAATGACATTGCCATCGGGGTTAAATGCCGTAGGCATGAAATCTCTCTTAAATGCCGTAGGCATGTAATATCTATAGCATTAATATTGCCTCAATATCCAACGCCATAGGTGTGACATGTTTGTTTAACCCTATTAACTTAATGACAATGCCCCTAACCACTTCAATCAATACAGTTAACAATCATAATATAATCTTAAAAACCTCTCCTATTGATTAATCCGATACGGTTTTACGTATATATTTACTTTCCGTTAACATTAATTTTGCGAGGTTAATATTTAACCAGCAAGATTTTACCAAACGGATGATTTCCATTATTATTTCCTCTCACAACCAATTATATTTTGACCAATTAAGGAAAAATATAGAACCCAGTATTGGCGTTCCATATGAACTAATACAAATATGGAATCCAGGCACCTATAGCATAAATGAAGCATACCAGAAAGGCCTAGAACAATCTCAATACGATAACCTTCTGTACATACATAAGGATATCGAATTCTTAGATCAAAATTGGGGTATTGAACTATTGAAGTTTTTAAAAATTGAGAATTTGGGATTAGTGGGTCTTGCTGGCAGCAATTATTATCCTATTCCTCCTACAGATTGGTTTGTTTCGTTTAAACATAGTTTTATCAATAGATCATTCAATATTACCGAAGTGAGCATCTTAAAAGTACAACAGAAAAAATTAAAATGAATTGGTTTCTTCTCAAGTTATTTGTGAAGTAAAAGTATTCGCCAAAAAAAAAGCCCCTTCCCAGGGGCTTTTGCATCAAATTCCCAATTTATTGAATTACTTCAATATCTTTCTTTGCGGAATGCGTTCCTCCGAACATATCCACTGCTTCTACTTCTACAGTATGATTACCAGCTTTCAGCTTCGGTAATTTCAGTTTCCAAAGGTGCGCTGAATTCACAGGTTCACTTGGCCTTCTGCCGACAACTAAAGATTCCGCTCCGTCATATTCCAACAGGCTCTTCAAATATGCAGGATCAGTCCCTTCTACTTTATCCATAATGATCCAATCGGCATTGTCGATTCTATAACGTACTTGATCATTTGGAGAACCCAAGAAGAAGTTAGCATAGATATTATAGCGAGCAGAATATTTAGCCTTAACCACCGAAGGACCAAATAATCCGATGCTGTAATTATCATCTTTGCCTACAACTTTATAGTCAAATTTATACTGGTTACCGTCGATATTCAAGATAGCATATCCTTTCGGAGTACCATCGCGCATTGTTGAAACCGGAACGCCTTGTTCATTTGACAAACCTGAATACCAATCTCCTGAAGTTGTACCAACGTTATATTCGTGAAATGGTTTGGCGCCTTTCCAGCCATGCTCACTTGTATACAAGTTTTGTTGTTGATAGTGAGTATGTGCAGACAATCCCAACGTATTAGGATATGCTGCTAGAATATCGAATAATTTCTGTCTGTCTTCATTGCGGAACCCCTTTCCATTTTCAGGATTTAAAGGAATATGGAATGCCAATACGATCAATTTATCTTTTGGAACAAACTTCAAATCGTTCGCAACAAATTCAATTTGATCTGGTCTCAATCCACCTTGGTATCCTTTACCTGTTTGAGGATGAGGATAGATAATGTCATCAAGAACAATAAAATGGGCATCTCCAACATTGAAAGAGTAGTTTGCTGGTCCAAATGTTTTTTCAAAACCTTCATCAGCCAATGAGTCTTGCTCAACATCATAGTTCATATCATGGTTACCCATAACATTATACCATGGCAAGCCCATTTGACCAATAGTTTGTTTATAACTAGGATGTAAAGAAAGGTCATCTCCAACTAAATCCCCAAGACTAATCCCAAACAATGGGCCTTTTCTAGTCTTTGCTTCATCAATGACACCTTTCTTGAAGAATTCCATTTCTTCAGCAGTGTATGCTTGAGGATCGCCAAATACAAACGCTGAAAATGCTTGTGGCTCTTCAGCTTCTGTCAATGCAAAATCTATTGATTTAGGCAATTTACCAGTAGCAGTGACACCAGGATATTTTAACGCTGGCGAACCAGCAGGCTTATGGATATAGTAAAATTTAGAATGGTTATCTGCGTCTTTGGCTAATTGATATCCCGATGGCTTGACAACGAAGATAATATTATCATTCTGAACAGGAAGTTCATATTTACCATTGCGGTCGGTTTGCACGACCTCTCTACCGTTACTCACGCTGACACCTTCAAGGCCAACTTCTTTTCTGTCAAGTTTTCCATTTGAATTCGCATCAACAAAAACAGTTCCGCGGGCAATCTCTTGACCTAATACAGAACTTGTAATTAAGCATGCAAGTAAAGACCAATATAATTTTTTCATGTGTTATGGGTTGTTTATTTCAAACTTAAGGCATGTGGTTTAATAGAAGATTAAGACAATGTTAAGTTAAAATTTTCAGCCTGAAAACGAACCATATACATCAAAAATATTACAGGAATAAAGACTTTAATTAAAATTGGAAGCAAATATTATTGTCTAGTTAATATAAGCATAACAACATCTTAAGATAGGATTGCCCCAGAATTCAAATAATAATTGTACTTTCGTTTAAGTTAATTAATAATGTTATTAAATATTTATTTCATCCATAATTTAGTGAGCAAGGGTGACAATCCCCACAGAATTAAAATTACTCCTTCCATAATTACGCGAAAAGGTAGTTCCTATTAGGAGCTGCCTTTTTATTTTTTTAAACGAAGATTAATTCCGAACTTATTCTCCAATAAACCTCATCCACAATGAAAAAAGTAAATCCTGCATTCATACTCAATATCATTCATGCCAGTATTTCGCTTTTGATAATACTACAAAATAATCAGCAAGAACTCTGGAGATCCATATTTGCTGGAATAGGTTTTATAACCTTCCTTACATTCTCTTTCTTGATCTTCAAGAAAAACAAAGCAAAAAAGAAAGTTAGATTCAATTAAAAAGAGGAGCTATTGCTCCTCCTTTCTATTAACAAAATAACTAAATTATATTTTTCTTTTTTATTGAATTGCTCCTTGATCAGCTATAATAGGCCAGCCAGGATTTTGGTATAAAGTTGAATTTTGTGGAGTCCCATCCGACGAAGTAATAGAGAAATGGTTAAAGGCAATTGGACTTAGATAATGTGCCTCGGTCCATTTATATCCATTTAAAACCAAGTTGTTAGAACTTAAGTTAATCCTGTATGGCCTTAAGTATGGACTCTCGGCTTTTGAAGACACATTCGCAGTTTTACCTGGAGTATTAGGTTGAATTAAAACACTTCCCGCTTCATTAACAAACCATTTTTCCATTGGCCCCCAAACTTTGATACCTTCTAAGATCAATGGGTTGTTTTTTAATTGATCTAAAGACCTCCAACGCTTAAGATCTCCAAAACGGAATCCCTCTGCCATTAATTCCAATCTCCGCTCACGTCGTATATTATACAATATCTTATCATTTAATACCACTCCATTACTATATGCCCCCAAATCTCTTTTTGCTTCTTCAGCCATATTGGTGTTAGCAATAGTGACATTAAAATCAGGATTTACCCCAGCACGTTCACGTATTCTGCTCCAGTAATTAGCAGCCTTACCATTGATTGACTTGTTCTTTAAATAACTCGCCTCAATATAATTTAAATATGCTTCCACCGCTCTAAAGACAATAGAACCAGTAGTACCAGCAGATCCCTCAGCCTGCCCATTCAAATAACTCAAACCCTTTTTGAGAGCATATCCTGTTACATATCGAACCTCGGCCTGTCCTGTAATGTCTGGATAACCTTCTAAAATAGGACTCCCATCTGTATTGTTACGGTCAGTAAACCGCAACTCTCTAGGTCCTTTCATAAAAATTTGAAGCCTATTATCACGATCAGCCTTGACTGTTGAAATAGAATCATCGCCTTTATAACCAGAACCGGATGCATAAATAGGTAAACCATTTGCCATCGTAAAGTTTTCTACCAACCCTCTTGAATAACCGGTATTGCCTCCATTGGTGTTCAAATAATGGTTTACATTGTGTGAAACATTCTGAACAGTAGAATAACTTCTCCACAATAATACTTCACTGTATTTATTCAGGTCCATATCACCAAACATCGCAAAATATGGATTTGCCGATGAGTTGTATCCATCATCTTGGGTGTTTGAAACCAATGGCATCGCATCAGCCACTTGCTCAGATGCAGACATCGCCTCAGTTAAGAAAAAATCAATTTCATTATCGATCTGCAATGTAAATGAAGGATGTGATTTCTTTCCTGGCCAGTTTGATGTTCCAGGTACCAAAGCTGAATTCTTATGATAAGTCAACCAAGTAGCCTCATGCAAGGCAACACGAGACTTAAATAATAATGCCGCATTTTTGTTGACTCTATTTTGTTGATTAGGTGACGGACTCTTCAATAACATAATGGCTGAGTCTAGATCCGCCAAAATAAATCGTGCAACTACATTCCGAGGCTGCCTTACTGAAGCATCAACAAGCTGACCTAAATTATCTTGCATGGTACTCCTGACAATTGGAAAATCACCCAATGCCTGAACCTTATTGAAATATTGATAAGCCCTCAGAAAATAAGCCTCTCCGATATAATGCTCAATATTGCCTGTAGCGCCAGAAATTTTGTTTTCTTTCCATTTAGGCAAAACCTGCTCGAAGAAATAATTCAATTGTCTGATATTGCTAAAATCGTATTCCCCTCCGTTAGTTGGTACTTTCCATTCTCCAGGAACCCATCGCGTAGCATACGAACTTGTTAATTGATTGTCCGTATGATTATCGTTCGCAAATGTCCCTATCCCCCAACCTGAATGTGTAGGAAAGAAATATTGGGATAAAGTATAAGTAGCAAGGTCGGCCTCCGTATTCAAATAATCTCCAGGAGTAATATTCGAAAGGGGCTCACGGTCCAAGTATTTGTTGCAGCTTGTCGAAAACAAAGTTCCAAATGCAAGACCCATGAATATGATGTTTTTAAATGTTGTTTTCATGTTAATGATTGGATTAGAAATTTACATTAAGACCAAAGGAATAAACCGAGGAGAATGGATATGTTTTACCATCATTCCAGCCGCCAAGACCTACAGTCTCAGGGTCAAATACCTTCGCCATCTTGCTAAAGGTTAATAAGTTTTCTCCAGACACATATAAGCGAATCCTAGAAATTCCAATGGAATTTAATCTCGGAGAATTAAAAGAGTATCCAATTTGAGCATTCTTTAAACGTAAATACGCCGCAGACTGAAGGTACCTTGTTTGAACATTTTGATTCTTTGTCGTATTAAAATATGGACGAGGAAGATATGAGTCCATATTTACGTCCAATACACCATTTTGAACCATAACGGAATTCTCATCTCTGAAGAAATCCAAGTTCTCTTCAAATCCAGCAGATTGCCACATACCACCGCTAGCACCCCAAAAATAAGGTCCATTAGGCATATGGTCACGCTTACCGACCCCTTGGAAAAACATCCTGAAATCAAAACCTTTGTATGATCCGTTCAAATCTAAACTATAGCGATAGCGTGGCTGTGAGTTACCAATAATGCTCAAATCACCATGGTCATTTAAGGTGTTTGCTCCAGCTGAAACGATTCCATCACCATTCAAATCTTGGTACATGATATCACCTGCCTGCCATTTGCTAGCAAAGTTCTGTTTACTGTGTGCCAAGTGCGCATCCATTTCTTCTTGAGACTGCGCAATACCTACCGTAGTATAACCCCAAATCTCCCCATTACGCTTGCCATTGTACCAGTTGCTGATGGTACCTGTCAAATTTGGATATTCAGTAACGGTTTGTCTATCATCAGCAAATACTCCACGAACAGAATAATTGAAGTTGCCAATGTTATCTTTCCAGTTCAGTTCAACCTCAAATCCCTTAGAGTTCATCTCTGCATTGTTTAACCTTGGAACTTCTGTACCCAAAATAACAGGAAGTTCAGGAGCAGGACCAATCATGTTGAAGGTATTACGTTGGAATAATTCAAAAGTAACTCCTAAACGGTTTTGTAAGGCCTGAAGGTCAAACCCTATGTTCCAGCTGGAAATTCTTTCCCATGTTAATGTCGAAGCAATTAAACCAGGAGCTCCAGCTAAATTCTGCTTTAAACCATTTAACAACCAAGAATTGCCATTTACATTGAAAGGAAGAATGGAATAAAACGGATACCAGTTATTAGTATATTGGTTCCCCAATTCACCATATGAACCTCTCAGCTTAAATACAGAGATTTGCTCATCCCAAGTCCAAAAATCTTCATTGGCAATATTCCATCCCGCAGAAAATGAAGGAAATAAATTCCACCTTAAATCACGAGGAAATCTTGATGAACCATCGTACCTGCCATTCGCTTCAAATAAATACTTCTCTTTATAATTATAGTTTAACCTCCCAAAAAAACCAGCAGTAGCCCAATGTTGGTATTCTCCCGAAGTTAATGGATTCAAGGTCGCAGTATTCAATGTTGGGATGTTATCCGAAATTAAATCGGTCATCGAACCTGCAAGAGTCCTATATTTATTCAGCTCAGAATTAAAACCAACCAAGAATTTAAAATTATGGTCATCGTTTAACCTTAATGAATAATCCGTAAAAATATTCGTGCTGAAATACTCGTCTTTTCTATTGCTTTCGGATACACTTGTATAACCCGCAGCATTATAACCTACTGCTAATGGATATGGATTATTGTCCACATCATAGCTATATGCTTTTAAAATTTCGTTATGGCCATTTGAATTGGTAATTCTATAGTTCACATTCGCCGTAATATTCCAATTATCCAATGGCCTCGCCTGTAATTGGAGCTGTTGATATAATAAGTCTTTTACAGCTTTGGTACGCCCGCCCTCAGTTAATTGTGCCAACTCGCTGGCATCAGTGAACTGTCCGTTGTCATCTCTGGTAGGAACTGTTGGCCATCTCCTCGCGATATTATGATAATATAGATCATTCATGTGACTCGCCTTCTCATAATCCTCGCGCACGAACCTCGTGTTCGACATCAAATCAATGCCATCATGAATCTTCACATTAATTTTATTCGCAAATGAATAGCGTTGGAAGTTGTCATCAGCATATTTGTTCAAACCACTTTGATCCATTAAATTCAGAGAGGTGTAGAAATTAACTTTCTCACCGCCCCCATTGGCGCTTAGGGTATGTTCATGTGAAGGTGAATAGTCTCTATATACCTCATCAAACCAATTGGTATTCGCATTGGAACCACCATAATATTGCCACCTGCCATTTGGACCCGGAGTACTTACCGTATTGATCTCTCCTTTTTGATAGGCAGTAATACGATCCAGAACTTCCTGGGAAAATACAGCCTGTTCACCATCATTCGCTTTCACCTCATTGAAATAATAAGCAAAAGTTCGCGAATCCAACATCGTTGGCAAGCCCCTTGGTTTGCTCAAGCGAAAGTTGTTATTATAATTTACCAAAGTTTTGCCTGATTTACCCGTTTTGGTCGTTATCAGAATCACACCGAATGGTGCACGAGAACCATAAATCGAAGAAGCAGCAGCATCCTTCAAGACTGTAATGTTCTCAATATCATTTGGATTTAAGGCATTGATGTCACCTTCCATCCCGTCTATGAGGATTAAAGGTGAGGAGCTCGAACCTACCCCAATCGTACCTGCACCACGAATGTTGATGTTCATCGTTTGGTTCAACTCTCCTCCCATCCCTGCATTCTGAACATTTAATCCCGGTACCATCCCCTGAAGCGCTTGTGCAGTATTTTGAACAGGACGGGCCTCTAATTCTTTTGCACTTACAGTAGAAACTGCACCTGTTAAATTAGCTTTCTTTTGTTGGCCATAGCCAACTACCACAACCTCATCCATAAGATTCTCTTCTTCAGCTAATGTAATGGTCATCTCTTGTGTAGATGCCGAAACAGATTGAGATACATAACCCATGGAAGTAACAACCAAGACAGCATTCGAACCAGATACTCTTAACGAAAATTCCCCGTTTTCATTTGTCGACGTGCTATTGGCAGTGCCTTTTTCAGAAACTGTTGCAAGAGCAATAGGCTGCCCTTCTTTATCTAGCACCCTACCCTTAACAGCAACTTGTACCAATTCGGTGTTTGAAACAGTTTTGACCTCCGTAGTATTTCCTTTTACAGAAGGTCTGATTAATATAATTTTATCTTTTACCTCATAACTTACATCCTGATTCGCCAAGATCTTGTTCAATGCTGTTTGAAGACTGATCTTTGAATCGACAATAGTTACCCTCGAAGAATTAGACAATAAGGATTCATTGTAGACAATCTGAAATCCGCTCTTCTTTCGAATCTCTTTTAAGGCTTCCTTGGCAGAAACATTCTTAAGATTTAAGGAAATGGTCTGGCTAAAACCAAGCGCAAAACCATTCAATGCTAAACAGGAAATTACTATGGCTAATTTAGAAGCTTTATTTATCCTTGGAATTATCAGCTTCCCAAATATCTCATAGCCCTGAAAAGGAATAAAGAATTTTTTGTTCATATAAGTAGGTGTTATAGATTATAAAATGGTCTTTTATAATTTCATTACTTATATAGAGTTCAATTCTTTCGACTACCCTAAAAAAAATTTAATTTATTTTCTAAACGTTAGAACTTTGTCGTTTAGTTGTAGAATGGAATGACTCGAAGCGTCTAATAACAAAATCAATTCCTCTAATTCGTTTTCTCGAGCCAAGTAAATAGTGAAGTTCTCTACGGGAACACTATTACGGTCAAACTTAAAATCATAATATTTTTGAAGGTCTTCAAGGATAAACCTTAAGCTCCTGTTGTCATAATATAGAAAACCATCTTTCCAAGCTAAATATTCTTCAATCTCCCCTTCGTCAAGAGACTTCATCAATGCCTGATTCGAATTTACACGTATCAAATTGCCAGGCTTTAATTTATTGTTTTTCCCAGTATGCACAGCCTTTACATTTAAGCTCCCCTCATATAAAAAAGTTTCATCGTAGGAACCTGTGGTTTTCACGTTAAATGAAGTGCCCAATACCTGAATGGTCTGTTGTTCGGTCTTGACCTCAAAAGGGACTTTTTTATTGTCCTTTTTAAAACTCTTCACTTCGAAATAAGCTTCTCCTGCTAGCGTCAATTTACGATCTTTAAGATATGAAGCTGCATAATGTAAATTGGAATTTGCATTGAGGTTGACAATTGAACCGTCCGGAAGCTCAACTTTATAAACTTCTCCAATACCCGTTTTAATATTTAGAATATCATCCTCCCCTAATCCAAGCCTTGAAATATTTAGGACCATTTTTTTATCCTTATCTAGGAAAATAGCTTTGGATTCGTCGTTGCCAACGGATAGAGGTTCTGTTTTAGAAAATGAATTGTTCTGTTCCGTTAAGGTACCTGCTAGGAAGTCTGCAGTGACTTCTTTCCCCTCATTTCTCTTGAAAAAATCACGGATATGATCCTGTTTGAAAAAAACTAAACATCCAACAATAGCAAAGACCAAAATAAAAGACACCGTCGAAAGATTTCTTTTAATCTTCCGCCTTCTATCTTTTTTAATGGAATGGATTAATCTATCGTGGATTTCTATCCCTAAATCTCCTTTGCTTTTTTCATCCATATTCTCCGGTAATTAGAAGAATAAAATCGAGGTTGTAATAATTAAAATTGATTTTTTCAGCAAGCTCAAAACCTTGGACATATGATACTCAACAGATTTGATACTGAGGTTCATCCGTCCTGCAATTTCTTTGTACGTCAAATCTTCATTCCTATTCAACTCGAATATTGTTCTACTTTTTTTCGTCAATTTATTCTTTAGAACGTGATTTAATTGGAATTCAATATCCTTTAATGCTAATTGGTCGTATTCTGAGGTCATAATATCAAAGCTGTCTATATTCAGCATTTCAACCTTTTTCCTCTCCTTCAAAACAAAAATACATTTGTTTTTGATACAAACACTAAGATACGCCTTGATCGAGTATCGAATTTCCAATTTATGACGAATTCTCCAAATATCCAGGAACACATCATGAAGAACATCCTTTGCAAGCTCCTCATCCCTTAAAAATGAATAACTGCTGTCGAAAAAATTCTCCCAATATTTAAAATAAATCTCCGAAAAAGCTGTCTTATCGTTGTTCTTAAGCCTTGAAACAAGATCATAATCTTCCCAAGATAGTCCAGAAACTGAAGGCAATGGATTCATCAGATAATTTAGGTTATTTGTATTATGTATAATTTATTATAAAAATAATGGTTAAAATACAGTTTGCAACTTTTTGATTACTTTTTTTAAAAATTATTTCCAAAATCTATCGAAACGCAATAAAAACAATGAAAATCGAAAACTCTTGATTCAATCAATAATAAAAGAACCCCCAAAAAGCTTCTAACTTTTCGGGGGCACTTCATTTATCAAAACCTATCTCGACAAACCTATTTCTTCAAATCCTTAAGGATTTCATCAACGGCTCTTTCCAATTGAGGGTCTTTGTCAGCTACACGATCCGCAACCGTATTCTTAACAGCAATATCTGGAGCTACTCCTGTCAATTCCAGGTCCTGACCATCCAAAGTATAACATCCCCAAGATGGCAATCGATAGAATGACCCATCGACCAATCCCTTTCCAGAGGTAAATATAATCCATCGATAAGTCTCAGTACCTATAACTTTCCCAAGCTTCAAAGCCTTGAAACCTGCAGCTGTCATTTCAGCATCACTTAAAGACTGTTCGTTAATCAACAATACGATAGGCTTACCAGCTGGAGAAAAGCTACTTTGTGGAGAAAGCTTACCACCGCGATATTGCCACTGTAGATATGGTCGTTGCGATAAAAAGCGTAATACCTCGTCATGAACATTTCCACCCGTATTATATCTAAGATCTAAAATGACTGCTTCTTTATTGTTTTCTTGCTCAGCCATATCGATCAAAAAGGACTGTAGCTCATCACCGCCCATATTTTTCATATGCGAGTAGGCAATTCGGTTTTTGCTCAAATCATCAACTTTCTTTTTATTGCCCTTGATCCACTCATCATATAGTAATTCCTTGAATGATGAATTGCTCTGCGGCCTGATGTTGATGATCTGCTCCTTTCCTCCTCGATTCACGGTCAGTTGAATTTCTTTGGCTAGAGAGGGCCACGTCAAATAAGAATCACGGTCCTTGGACTTGTCAATCTTGTTTCCATTCACAGCAACCAATATATCTCCAACTTTCAAATCAACTTCCTTTTTAGATGCAGGTCCCTTGGCAACAATATGGGTAACCTTGTAGGGATCTTTATCATCATAAACTACTCCTAATTCATTGGTCACAAAATTAAATTGCTTGCGTTCATCTGTACCGAAAGTGCTGAAACCCATATGAGATGAGTTCAACTCCCCTAACATATCATTTAGAAGAATCCTTAAGTCCATCCTATTGTTGATTCCGTTGAGGTAGTTCGCATATTTCGTTTTCATACCTTCCCAATCAACACCATGGAAATTCTCGTCATAATAGTTTTCTTCAATATTGGCCCATGTTTCATAGAACATCTGTTTGAATTCTTTGTCCAGATCTCTATTGAACTTGAAATTAATATCAACCGCATCAAGTTTATTTTGATCCATGTTGTATTTCTGGATATTGCTACCAATTAAAGCAAAGTACTTCCCATCAACTTCCACTAGATCTTGAATACCACCATCAAATACCTTCTCGGTTTTACTGTTGGCAAAGGGCTCGAAAGTGATCCTGTAGGTCGCCCATTTACCCTCATGGTTAGATTGATAAAATAAGTAAGACTTCTCTCCTTTTGCAAACGTCTGCGGATTATATTGAGTACCAGCAGCAGGACTTACTTGTGTAATCCTATCCGATAGGCCTTGAACATCAATAGATACCAATACTTTCTTTTTATCATCCTTTTTATCATCTTTTGGTTTATCAGCATCTTTTTTATCCTTGCTGTTTTTGTCTTTCTTGTTTGCTGTACTATCCTTTTTTTCCCTGTCTTTGTCTTTATCTTTCTCGCTATCTTTGAATAATTCATCAAATTTCCCAATACGATAAGGCTCATCGTAATTCTCCATTGCTAAACGATATAAACTCGCATTTTCCATCCCTGTAGGATACGCAGGCTTTGTTCGATTACTTGAAAAATACACGTATTTCCCATCCTTCGACCATACAGGAGAAGCTTCAGTCACACCCGTATTCGTTAAATTGATGGCTTTTTTATCAGCGATATGATAAACGAAAATATCCTGTTCAAAATTTCGGATCGCAGTAAATAGAACGTACCTATCATCTGGGGAAAATGATGGCGAAGAGTTTTGGAAAGCCCAGATCTCATCCTTCACTATAGTCTCACTTTTTAGACTGTTTAAATCCAATAAACGAACCTCATCTCTTCCGCTGAGGTAAACCGCTTTGCTCCGGTCATTGTTAATGCTGATCTGCCTATTGTTTCTCTTGTCTTGTGTCAATTGCTTTACGTCACCCTTACCATCTGCCGAACGAGAGTACCAATTTAAATACCCTCCAACAGTTTGGTTAAACAACAATGTCTTATTATCCTTTAGCCATTTGACTTCTGTAATTCTTTCACCTTGACCTGGCATTTGTCGAATAAACTTCCCATCAATATCACTGACAAACAATTCTCCCCTTGATACAAAGGCCATTTTCTTCCCATCCGGAGAAACATCAAAATTGCTGATCGCACCTTTAACATCAAATTCCTTGGACTTGCCCAAGACTTGATTTCTACTCAATGAAATTGCTGGTTGCATGGTGTTTTTGCTAGCTACATCGTAAACAAATAACTGGTAGCCCTTTTCAAAAACAACTTTGGAACCATTCGCAGCAACTTGTGGATTACGAATCGACTCCTTGAATTGAGTCAATCCAACCTTGGTACCATTGCTTATACTGTATAGGTTATACTCATCATTGGCCTCATCAGAAGCAAAATAGATGGTACCTTTATTATCAACTGTAGGCCATAAATCTTTCCCTTCGTAGTTGGTATATTCTTTATAGGCTTTAGTTTTAGGATGATATCCTTTTATATCGGGGTTAAAAGCTCCTTTATATCTTTTCCTGTTCGCCGCAGTATAGCTTTCCCAAGTATCTGTGAACAACAATTCTCCAGTTGGTGTCTCAACCATTCCATGGATATAATTGAAGAAATGTGGAAAAATCCGCTCTGCAGTACCACCATCCTTACTTACACAGTAGCTGCTCAATCTGTTGGCCCTGCCAGAAGTAAAATATATCTGCTTACTGTCCCAACTCCAACTGTCAACCTCGTCTGTAGATTCATGGTGAGTAATCTGTTGAATATTTCCACCTGCCATAGGCATGACGTAAACATCCAAGTTCCCGTTTTGGTTCGACGAGAATGCCAACCATTGTCCATCTGGGGAAATCCTAGGCATCACCTCATTTCCTTCCATGGCGGTCAGACGAAAAGCAGGACCTCCACCAGAAGGAACTTTCCAAAGATCACCTTCAAAACTGAAAACTATCGTTTGAGCATCAGGGCTCAAGGTAGGGTGTGACAAAAATGTGGGCTGAACCTGGGCAGACAATGCTATAGCTCCTCCTACTAGAAGAGCTAAGGTTAATAGTAATTTGTTCATTTTAAGGTCAGTAATAAATTGTTAATAAACAAATGTACAATTCGAAATCAGAATCCATTATTACTCGACAAATATTTTACAACAAACAGCAAGCTGAATAGAACTCCCTGATTTAAATAACAACATTATTAGCGCATCATGTAACCCAAAGATTAATAAAGACTTATAAGTGTGTATTTTTTACACTAAAGAATACCTCAATTCGAAATAATTGTATTAATTTTGCAACAAATATTACACAATGACATCATTAGGTGAGGCAGGTGCGAATGTCTCTCAATCCATGAAAAGCAGAATACGCATTGCAGTAACTTTGTTTTACTTTGGCCAAGGTTTGGGTTTTGCGAGTTGGGCAAGTCGTATTCCTACTATTAAATCAGCATTAGAACTTTCTGAAGCTCAATTAGGGACTATCCTGTTAATGCTTCCGATTGGTCAATTATTAACAATGCCTCTTTCTGGAGCATTGGTGAATAAATATGGCAGCCATAAAGTGATGCCATGGGCAGCATTTCTATATGCCTTGGTGCTTCTGTTGATTGGGTTTTCAGGAAATGCATGGATGTTGGGCGCTTCATTATTCCTTTTTGGAGTTACCGGAAACATGTGTAATATCGCCGTAAATACGCAAGGGGTATTGGCAGAAGATCTTTATGGAAGATCTATTATGTCCTCTTTCCATGGAGCGTGGTCATTGGCAGGATTTACGGGTGCTTTGATAGGACTTCTATCCCTCAACTTCCAGATCAATACAATCCCCCATTTTATAGGTATTATCCTGATCATGGTCTTGAATATCCTGTTGAACAAACAGTATTTGGTTCCTGAAGAAGGCTCCAAGACAGAAAAAAAAGAAAAAACAAAGTTCAAACCAGACTCCCTTATTGTACAATTAGGTGTCATCGGATTCTTCAGCATGGCAACCGAAGGTGCTATGTTCGACTGGAGCGGTGTATATTTCAGCGATGTAGTAAAATCTCCTGAGAAACTCGTGATACTAGGTTATGCATCATTTATGATTATGATGGCGCTCGGAAGATTCCTAGGAGATGCATTCATTGGCAGATATGGCAGACAGCGAACTCTACAAATCAGTGGCGTACTGATGTTCGTGGGCATGCTTGCATCTGTTGTTTTCCCTAATCTATGGGTCTGTACATTCGCATTTATGTTGGTCGGATTAGGCGTAGCATGTAATGTCCCTACCGTGTACAGTGTTACAGGTAAACACAAAACAATCCCTGCCGGAGTTGCCCTCGCAATGGTTTCCAGTATTTCCTACCTCGGATTCTTGATGGGACCACCATTGATCGGTTATATTGCGGAGTTGTTCAGCTTAAGATACTCATTCGCTATTTTTTCACTGTTTGGTTTCCTAATGTTTATCATGGTCAGCAGACTGAAAATCTTCAACGAAAAATAATTACTACTTGCTTTGGTTGGTGTCCCCACCAACCATGGCGGCAAGCATCCTCCCCTACAACGCCTTTAACTTATTTAATTCTTTATTCGAAATCTTCAATATGGTCCCGTGTCTTATCCCTTCTGGAAATTGCAATTGATCAGATACATCTGTCCAATTCTTTAAATCCTTGGATTTAATGACCCCAAAATGATTATCCATATAACGATCAAAATAAACATACCATTCCCCATTATTCTTGATTACTGTAGGACCTTCCGCCCAATAATCACCTGTTATTTTTTCGCTAGCTTCGGAATATGGCCCTTCTAAATCATCAGCATAAGCTAACTTTAGATTTTTTTCTGCCGGTTCACGAGTTTCATCTTTGATGAGCATCATCCATTTTGAACCATTCTTTTGAATCGTAGCATCAATACAATTGAATCCAGGCTCATAAAGAAGCATGGTTTCGGTAAAATCCTTGAAGTCTTTGGTCAAGGTATAGTACATTCGGTGGTTATAGCCATTGTCTGCCTCAACTTGCGTTTCAGGGAACTCTCCCGTGATCGTAGTTGCCCAATAAATCATATATTGCTTGGTTGACGGATCATAGGTTATTTCAGGTGCCCAAGTATTTCTAGCATGAGGCTCGTGCTCCATAACTGGGATGTACTGCTGCTCCGACCAATTTATCAGATCTTTGGAAGTAGCATGGCCAATCCCCTTTTGAGTCCAGCTGACAGTCCAAACCATGTGATAGAGACCATCGCCACCCTTGATAATACAGGGATCGCGCATTAACTTGTCAGGGCTGAGTTCCGGAGTCAAAAAAGATTGATCTCCTTTTAAAGCGGACCATTTTAATCCGTCTTCACTATAGACAAGGTGAAGACCATCTTCGCCATTGCCCTTAAAGTAAGAAAAGATAAATGCTGAGTCTTGTTCTTGAGCTTTTGATGAAAATATAAAGCACAGACAGACACAGAGAGAAAAAATTTTATTGAACATGTTTAGGTTATGTTGATTTAACCAAATATAATTAATTTCAATACCCTAACAAAAATAAGCCCCGGTAGAATCCTACCGGGGCTTGCAAAATTATGATTACAAAAAATTACTTTGTTCCACTGTATGGGTTTTGATCAGCTTCTGTTAAAGCTTCATTGTTTACAATTTCCAATTGCGGAATCTGACACAATAACCTATAATCATTAGAAGGGAAAGTACCAGTTGGGTTTGCTGAATTGGCAACATAGCCATTCAAATAAGAAACTCCCCAAGTATAATGACCTTCTTTGTAAGTTGGAGTCTCTTGGTATCTGATCAATGGTTTTTGTAATCTCAATAAGTCATACAAACCAGTAACCCCCTCACACAACAATTCTTTCCTTCTTTCAACGTAGATCGCTTCCAAAAGATTATCTCCAGATGCAGCAGTGGTCAAGTTCTTAACTCCTCTTGCTTTCTGAAGTTTTGTTAGGTGAGCCAATCCTTGACCATTGTTTAATTCTGCAGAAGCCTCCGCCATAATCAACAGCATTTCAGCACTGCGCATCAAAGAAATCTCGGGACGTGTATTGCTCTGCTTAGCTCCATTACCATCACCATAGTGCTTATACTTATCATAAGCCCATTTGGTAGACCATTCTGCACTCGCATTATTGGTCCTTTTCCAGAATTGGTATCTATCTTCAGTTTTTTCAAACAATTGCTCATATTTACCATCAGCAAAGAAGTCCAAGAATGAGTAAATTGGTCCATCAGTGAAACCTTCACCGTAACTAGCATCTTGGTTAAACCAGAAATTGAACTGAGTACCACCACCTAGGTTGTTCTGATCCGTAAACTTAACCGCCCAAACTACCTCTGGGTAGTTCTTTGTGATAACATCGTCAAAACCACCGCGGTATTGTTCCTTGGACATCAATGTTGGATATTTATTGTAAACCTCAGAAGCTGATGATAAAGCCTTTGACCAATCGTTCATAACCAAATAAACACGAGCCAAATGACCAGTTACAACATCCTCATTGATAAACCACTTTCCTTCGCGAGAATATGAACCCAACAAAGATTTTGCATCTGTCAAATCCTTTACAATTTGGTCATAAGTCTGTTGTACCGTTGAGCGAGGAAGACTTTTCTCATCTTCTGAACTCAATCTTAGAATTACACCAGGTTTTGTCTTTGCAATAGCATAAGTCTGTTGGTAATTCTGAATCAAATGAAAATAACAGATTCCTCTAATTGCTTTTGCCTGACCTAATAATGCATCTTTAGTCGCTTGCTCTCCTTGCGCATTTTCAGCATTGTCGATGATAATGTTTACTTGGTTGATGATTTTGTACATCATCGACCAAATAGCGTCAGACTGCCTGTTTGCCTGAGTCTTGGTAGGCTCATAACGATAAGTGGAAAGTTGATTTCCACCCATATTCGTATGGCATAAGATATCAGCACCACCTAAATCAACGTACATCTGAAGACCAGTTAATCCTGCATAAACGCGATCTGCTCCCTGAGGGTTAAAAAACAACTGATTGTAGGCTGAAGTTAAAACTTTCTCTAAACCTGCCGTATTGGAAATAACCAATTCATCCGAAGTGTCAACGGACGAGCTCGTCTCCAAAAAGTCACTACATCCGCTATTTAATCCTAGTGCTGCGGCAAGCCCTAATATTTGTATTTTCTTAAATATCTTTTTCATGACGCTAATTAAAATGAAACTTGTAAACCGCCAGTATAAACTCTTCTAGAACCTTGGATACCATTGTCCGTATCGGCATTACCATTGTAGTTGTTACCCGATAGACCAGTCTCCGGATCTGAATATCTGTTCTTCGCAGAACCAAAAGTCAATAAGTTGTCTCCCGAAACAAATATTCTAACATTAGATAAGGTCAATTTCTCTAACAATGATTTAGGCAAGTTATATCCTAAAGTCACATTTCTTAATCTCAAATAGTCATTGTCGAAAACATAGAAATCAGAAGCTTTTCTTGTGCTTGAATAATCATCATTTGACCATTTTGGCAACAAGGCATTGTCTCCCGGGTTTTTCCATCTGTCTCCAACCAAGTCCTGAACAACACCTACACCACCACGCAATGCTGTACGCTCGATGTAAGCATAGTCATACATTTTGCCACCAAGTGAATAGTATAACATAAAGGATAGATCCAAACCTTTATAGTTGAAACTGTTTGTCAAAGCACCAAATGCTTTTGGCAATGCAGATCCTATATATTGGTAGTCATCAGTAGTTACCAAACTATAATCCTCAGTAACTTCCCAATTATCATTGTCTCCTTTGATGTAATATTGCATATTACCAGTCTCAGCATTTACACCAGCGTTCTTAACCATGTAAAACTCAAATAATGATTTTCCTTCTTCCATCTTATAACCCGCAGTACGGTTCTCATAAGTGAAAGCTCCACCAGGTAAATAAGTGATTTCATTCTTCAAGGTCGAAATATTGAAATCAGCTTTCCAGTTGAAGTTCTCTTTACGGATCACATCTGCTGACAATGTAAATTCAAAACCTCTGTTTGTTAAGTCTCCAAGGTTAGTATTCTCTCCAATAGCAGCTCCAACTTGTCCCGATAACGGGAATTCTTTGTAGAACAATAAGTCGATCGCATTACGTTGGTAATATTCGATTGTACCATTCAATCTGTTGAACAAACTGAAATCCAATCCAACATTGTACTGTTGGTTCTTTTCCCAAATCAAGTTTGGTGTAGGAACCGAAGAAGGTTTCAAACCAGCAACTGTATATAAATCATCTGAGGCATAAACTCCTTGGTAACCATAAAGGATCTCTCCTCCTGTAGTACCGTTCGAATTACGCATAAATAACTTATCATTACCTGTGGTACCATAACTAGCACGTAAAGCTAAATTGTTAATCCAGCTAACATCCTTCATGAAATCCTCTTGGCTGATTCTCCATGAAAGACCTCCCGAGAAGAAGTTACCCCAACGGCTTTCAGGACTGAACCTAGATGACCCATCACGACGAACCGAACCGGAAACGAAGTATTTGCCATCGTAGTTGTAATCAACTTTTCCTAAATAAGACAACAAGTTATAACGGTTTCTGTAAGAGTCATTGCTCCAGTTTCTTGAGGTAGAACCCAATTCAAATTGGCCCATTTGCATGATCCCCTCTCCATAACCCGTATCGAAATAATCGTCCAATGAATAGGCTTCCTGACCTGCTAAAGCAGATAGATTATGCTTTCCAAAGCTTTGCTCCCAAGTCAAGATATTGTTGAACGTAACTGATTTTGTTGTACCGTTTGACCTTGTAGCATTACCACCATTGGTAGTTACCGTAATTCCATAAGGCGCTTGTTGCGATGCATCATGAATAGCCGATCCATAGCCGAAGAACTTATAGATATTGTTGTCAATGCCCAATGATGTTTTGAACTTCAAATTATATGGAAGTTGAACCTCAGCAAAGAATCTTGAGGAAATCATATTCCTCATGTTATTGTTGAAAGACTCATCATTAGGATTATCCCAATAATCACCACCATTGTTCAAGGCTTGGATACCAAAGAAATTGTTGGTGTATGAACCATAGTCAAACATACGTTCGCCGGTTTTTTGAGAATAAACCCAGTCCGTATTGTCCACATTTCTCAACCAAGGTGATTGCAATGAATTCGTGAAGATCAATGCTCTGGATGCACCAGATAAGTTTTGTTTTGAACCTGAGTAAGATAAGTTTCCGCCAACCTGTAACCAATCATAAATTTGAGACGTTACATTAGCTCTGAAGTTATGACGTTTAAAATATTGTCTACTTGCATATCCGTTGTCATCCAGGTAACCAGCAGACAAGAAGTAATTTGTTTTTCCTTCGTTTGCTGTTCCGCTTAGGTCAACACCGTAATCTTGCCTAAGTTTTCTTGAGAAAACAGCGCCATAGAAATCGTAGTCGCTCTCATCCCAGATCATCTTTAGATTCGGGTTAATCCTTGCATTTCCTTCACCATCATGCAGGACATAATCCTCATTGATGTGTTGGAATGGAGAAACGTAAGAATTCTGGCCATCTGTTGTTTTTACAGCCTTCAATAGCTTGCCCAATAAGTTTGCAGAAGCCCAATCTCCAGCTGCTTGTTTGCTCAAGCCATATTTGTAGAATTGGTCATTATACATTCCTTCCCAAGTATTCAATAATTGCTCAGAAGGATTTGCTTTTACAGGATTTACAACTGCATTGTCTGCAGTTCCCCAGCTCGAGCGGAAATTAATCTGTGGTTTTGCTGATTTACCCTTTTTCGTGGTAACCATCAAAACACCATTTGCAGCACGAGAACCATATAATGAAGACGCCGCAGCATCTTTCAATACTGTAATCGACTCAATATCGCTTGGTGAAATGGAATTCAATTGACCATCGTATGGCATACCATCAACAACGATCAAAGGATTGGATGCTCCAGTCATTGAAGAAATACCACGAATCTGGATTCTTGTATTTCCACCTGGGTTACCTTCGTTGTTCGTTACATTAACACCAGCACTAGCACCTTGTAATGCCTCAGCAAAACCTGAACCCGAAATCTTCTCGATCTGGTCAGATTTTACAACCGATGCAGAACCCGTAAAAGTCGATTTCTTAGCCGTACCATAAGCTACAACCACAACCTCGTCTAAATCCGAACTCGTCTGTTCTAATGTGATGTTTAAATTTGTTTGATTCGTTATTACGACTTCCTCAGATTGGTAGCCCATATAACTAATTACTAAAGTAGATCCACTCTTTACATCTGAAAGACTAAAATGTCCGTTATCATCTGAAAATGTAGAAATACCCGTCCCCTTAACAGTGATCGAGGCGCCCGCGATTGGACCATTGGAATCACTGATTGTTCCCTCAAGTTTGGACTGTAACCAGAATGAATGAATAGTGTTTGCATTGGCAAAACTATAACTTCCACTTCCCAAGGTCGCAGCCATAATCAAATACTTGATAAAAGCAGCTTTGTTTGTCATTGATGTTAAAGTATTAGGTCGAATTTTTGTTATTCGGTTGCAAACATATTAATTTTTCACAGTTTTAGTCAGAAAAATTTATATTATCTTAATAATTTCTTAATAGATTAAGGCAAAACATTATCCATATCGGTCATTTTTTTTATCTCAACAGGATAAAGGCTTAAAATTCAGCGAATAAACATCAAAATTGAAACAGAAAATGAGATTTATTGAGATTCAACACCAAAAAATAGTCCGCATTAACATACATATTCGATGTATTTTCCAAAAAAAAACCTAAAAAACACCTAAATCAATCGATTGCATAGCATAATAAACCAAACAACTATCTACATATCATAATTTAAGATCTCTAACACCTTTTTTATCCCTCTACATCTTATCTACAGCTATTAAATAATACAATCACATTGATTAAATTCGGTAAAGGCTTTGCCCTAGGTTTGGTTTGAATTCAAGATTATATTATGGATAAAAAGTTTTTAAAAAAGATCGCAGAACAAAAGGATAGCATCCAAAAATTTAAGTACAATAAAGAAGGTATTGAGGTTGTCCCTGAGATTTTGAAAGAATGTAAATTGTTGCAAGAAATCAATCTTGAGGAAAACTACATTTATGAAATCCCAGATTGGCTATTTGAGCTCCCTAACTTAAAGGTTCTGAAACTCGCGTTTAATGATATGGAAGACCTTCCCGCGTCTTTAGCTAATGCTAAGAAACTAGAAGTATTATCCATTGATTCCCCAATGAAAAATCCGCTCCCAAAAGCTATAGCATCCTTGAAAAATTTAAAGGTTTTGGAAATCAATGAAAAAATAAACGGCTTCCCAAACGATTTTTTTGAACTTCCCGAACTTGAGGAATTAACCTTGATTTCTCCTCTAATCAAAAATCTTCCAGATGAAATATCCAAGCTCCCAAAGCTAAAGTCCCTAAGCCTTTTTCAGCCTTGGTTTGTCAAGGAGTCCGTAGATGTTAAGTTCGAAGAATTAATAGATACTTTGTCCAGATGTCTTGCTCTGGAAAGTCTGGACCTGTCGAATTCTGGAATGAAAAAAATCCCCAAATCCATCAATAATTTAAAATCCTTAAAAGTGTTGAAACTCAATTCAAATGGAATCAAAGAACTTCCGGAGGAACTATTTGAACTTACTGAATTAAGGATTTTGGACTTGGGAATAAACCAGATAAAGTCCATTCCAGAAGCCATAAAAAAATTTGGAAAATTGAGAGAATTGTTGTTGAACTCCAATTTTTCCGCACCAATAAATGTTGAGAACCTATTCAATAGCATCCCCGATCTTCCGCATCTCCAAAAACTGCACCTTTGGAGTTGCCAAACAAAAATGGAAATACCAGAAAATATTAACGAATGGAAATCACTTAAGGATCTTGATCTTGACAACAACCTGATCAAAAGCCTCCCAGAAAGCATTAAAGAAATGACTTGGCTCAAGAGGCTCAGAATCTCAACAAATCAAATCCCAAAAGCTGAATTAGATGAAATTGTGAAGGCCTTAAAAGGAACAAAAGTTTATATCTAAACGGTCAGCTCTCCCAATAACTTCCCTGTTTCATGGATCAGTTTCAGCTGCAATTTGTTTTCATCTGCAATCACACTGATCAAGGTTCTTTTTGTCCTGTTTTGGACCTCCTCCGATAACCACTGGAAACTCAATCTTCCCAGGTTGTGCCGGATGAATCCCTGGCGTATGGGTATGCCCACAGATCATTAAGGAAATACCTGATTTATTCAAAGTGTCACCCCATAAACTGAAATAATGGTCAGCAGCATGAACGGGGTTTTTGGAATAAAAGGCCGGAATATGGGTAATCACAATCTTATGTTTAGCCTCTTTGAATTCTGGCTTCTCTACTTCACGCTTTAACCACTCTCCTTGCTCTTTTTCTGTATTCGTCAAACTCGGTCAAGCCCCAGTTCACCGGATCCGAATCCTTCCGCGACTCCCCAGAATCCAATACCAAGATATATGCCGGTCCCTTTCTGAACCCATAATAAAACGGGTGCTCCTGATCCAATAGGTAGTCTGTAATCTGCCTGGCGTGGTTGCTCCAAGTCTCATGGTTACCTCGTGAGTAAACAATAGGAACCGAAGAACCGCTCACCTCTGCCATAGGAACCAAAACATTGTTCACAAAATGATCTTCTGAACGCATCGAACTGACCATATCCCCGTTCAACACATAAAAATCAGGCTGTTTGGAAGGAACCAATCTCCTCAATAACCCAAAAGATTCCGGAGTCTCATGCATATCATTATATACCAAAAAATATAACTGTGGGTCATCATTGGAAAAAGTATTTGCGGTGTAAGAATTACTGCTTTCTTTCTGGCCAAACTTACTGTCTTTTCTTTCCATCCCTTGCACCTCAACCGCCTCAATAGCATATTGATATTGCTTGCCGGCATCCAAATTATTAAGCTTAAAATGATGGACAGTACCGATATGTGCCATTCCGTCCCTAACCTCACGGGTTTTCATATTTAAGTTGTTGGTCTCCGTTCCATAATGGAGCCAGCAATAGGTAGGCTTCGTGGTGATGCACATGATATCGATGCTGTCAGGACTAGCACTCAGAACAATTGGATTGCATTTAAACAAACAGTTTTCTTGCAAAACAGAAGTAGAACTTCCAAACACGTCCAACTTCGACGTGCTAAAAGCACCGACCAATAAACCTGCAGTCTTCAAAAAAGACCGGCGATCCAGCGTTGATAAATTATTATCTTTCATAATTAATCCTTTTAATGGCATTCTTAAATATTCCCATGCCCCTTTTCAACCCTTCTTCATCAAATCATCAATTTAAAATTAGTTGAAATCCTCCAACTATTATCAGATGCTAGTCTAATAAAGGTTTTCTTTTACTCTCATTCGTCTCTTGTTCGGACATTGTTCGGACCTTGTTCGGAGCTTCTTCGGATAACACCCGAACAAGGTCCGAACGAGGTCCGAATGAAAGAGGACGGAGAGTGGAACAAGTCCCGAACCAAAGTCGGACAAGAAAGTCCAAAACAGAATAAAACAAACCTTCTCTAAACCGCCAATTCAATATTGACAATTGTTCCTTCTCCAGGCATAACATCATAGTCCAAGTTGCCTTTCATCATATTGACCCTGTTACGGATATTGCTCATTCCCATTCCGTTGGAAGCTCTCGCATGGTCAAGGTCAAATCCTTTTCCATTGTCTTCCACGGTAATCAAAACCTGTTCTTCATTTTGAATAACCTGTACCAGAATATGGTCTGCCTCGGCATGTCTCAGCGCATTGCTCAACAGCTCCTGCACAATACGATAGATATTAACTTGATAATGTTGGTTGAGAGTTTGGTTTAAACCGTCTGTTTGCAATTCGATTTGGGTATGTTGATTGGATAAGGCAGAACATAGGTCTTTCAGTGCCACCTCCAATCCACTTCTTAGGAGGTTCGATGGCATCATATTATGCGCTATCCGGCGCAATTCAACAATCGAACGATCCAATTGTTCCACAGAATTTTCGATTTCAGCAGACTGAAAATTAGATTGTACACCCGATAGCTTCATCTTTATTCCAGACAATGCTCCTCCTAACCCATCGTGAAGATCTTGAGCAATCCGCTGCCGTTCTTTATCTTCTCCTTCAAGGAATGCTTTGGTAACTTGAAGTTCACGCTCCTGGTCCATTTCCTTCAACCGAAATTCATTGGTTCTCCTTTGATTTTTAAGGATATTGTTGAGGTATAAGAATGCCAAGAGAAATACCGCAGCACCCACAGCCAATAACCAAACCCATAATCTCTGGTTTTTTTTGAGTTAGTTCAGCGGCTTGTTTTTCTGCCCGTAATTGAGTGATTTGTTTTTCTTTTTCTGCAGACTGATATTTATTCTCCAAGTCCAGCAGGTCTTTCTTGAAACCAGCAGAATGCAGACTGTCGCTGACTTGAATATACTTTTGAGACCAATTATAAGCTTCCTTCATATTCCCGACTTTGGAATAGGTCTGAGCAAGTAGATTTGAATAATTATTGCGGTCATTGGGCAAAAGGGTGCTACTTTTCAGAAGGTCTTGCATGACAGCAATGGCTTCGTTGTTCTTTCCAATTTTTTTCAAAGTGGTGAATTTGGCAAACTTAGCCCGATTGATATAAAAGTTCTCCGTGCGACCACTCTGAAAAGCGATCGCTTTATCAAAGCTATGGATAGCATCTTGATATTTGCCCATCTTCTCATAATACACTCCTTCCGGATAATAGTAGAATAGGAAAACATTGGAGTTTGGATAGTTTTTTAGTACATCATAAGATGCATCCAGATGTTTTCTGGCAACATTGAGTTCATTTAAATGGAGATTGTTTTCGGCAAGGATAATATTTACCTCCAAAATACCTTCGAGTTTGGTCAAATCGCTTTCGCTTTGGAGC
The DNA here is from genome assembly GCF_901472535.1 of Sphingobacterium daejeonense. Classification (NCBI taxonomy): domain Bacteria; kingdom Pseudomonadati; phylum Bacteroidota; class Sphingobacteriia; order Sphingobacteriales; family Sphingobacteriaceae; genus Sphingobacterium; species Sphingobacterium daejeonense. The sequence goes on from NZ_LR590470.1 coordinate 4,658,894, forward strand.
TTCTTGAATAGCTGCAATGCTCTTTTTAGGTATTCATTAGCTTTCACCGTTCATTTGCATTCAGTAAACTGATCGCTACGAACTTATTCGCATTCCCTTCACTGAACTTATCCTTAGATTCTATGGCCAAGGGAAATGCGTGGTTGATATAAGCTTTCATCCCTTCCTTTTTCATTGCCTTGAAGCTGTTTGATTAAACCTCTAATGATCCACACACCGCTTTGGTATTTTTTAGCCTCAGGATCATGAATGTCTTTAAGCAAACTATCACTGCTTATCAACCTAGAATCTGTTGCGGCCAGGTCCTCAGTACCAAGTACAGAATAAGCCTCAAAGTATTTTGCGATACCTTCCATCATTCTATGGCCCTTGGCCAATGCTACCCCTTGGTCAAGACGCTGTTTGGAAAGATCCATTTTTTGATATTTCCTATAGAAATAAGAAAGCCTCAATGCGTTGATGGCTTTAGCACTGTCGGTCTTACTCTCTTTAAGTCTTTTTTCAAGAAGTTGGATATAATCTTTGTCTTCATCGATACGGACGACAAGTTGGGCATAGCTCTGTATACCAAGGCATACTAAACAGCATATCAGCAAAATATATTTCATAAGTAGGATAACAAGGCAATAAGTTTAGTTCACATTAGCGTGAAACCTAAGTTATTGAATTTTAAGGAAATGTTAAAGGGTTTTAAGGCAATTTGTTCGTACACAATTACGGTGGGAAAAATAAAATTCAGCAACAAACGGATTTTTTAAAGGTTATATAATGGGGAACTTAGTGCTTAGATTAAAAATGATTGTAACATGGAAGAAATCAAGGCAAGAATTGAGGAGTTAGATTGGCATTCCATCACAGAGGATATGCATCGGTCTGGATATGCTGTTATTGAGCATCTGATCACAGCGGAAGAGTGCAAGCAATTGATTGAGTTATATGACCAAAAGGATATTTACCGCAAAACGGTGGTGATGGCACGGTATCGTTTTGGATTGGGTGAATACAAATATTTCAATTACCCCCTGCCTTTGTTGATCCATGAGATCCGCACCGAGGTTTACCGACATCTGTCCCCGATCGCAAACACTTGGTTTAGAGCATTGAAAATCGACAAAATGTTTCCCATGGAACATTCCGAATTACTGAAGCAATGCCATGACAACGATCAGCTCAAAGCAACGCCATTGATCTTGAGGTATACAGAAGGGGGTTTCAATACCCTCCACCAAGACCTCTATGGAGAAGTATTCTTCCCTATCCAAATGGTCTTGTTCCTGAACGATCCTGAGGAAGATTATTCAGGTGGTGAATTTGTCTTGACTCAACAGATTCCAAGAGCACAGTCCAAAGCGATTGTCCTCAAGCCCAAACGTGGAGACGCCCTGATCTTTACAACTAGCTTTAAACCAGAAAAAGGAACAAAAGGCTACTACCGTGTCAATATGAAACATGGAGTAAGTGAGGTAAAGTCCGGGATAAGACATACCTTGGGCATTATATTCCATGATGCATTGAGTTAAAATGATTCAACATACACAATTATCTGACAGGGAACTTCAAGCATTGATAAAAAATCAGAAGGTAAGGTTTGGTGGCAACAGCAAACTCAAGATCTATGGTACTCTGCATTGCAAGTCCGGAAAAAGGATGAAAAAGGAAAATAGGGTTTTCTTTAGGTCAGAGCAAGAAGCAATTGAACTTGGATATAGACCCTGCGGTAGCTGTATGCGTCAGAAATACCTAAAATGGAAGAAAAGCCTATAAAATTTCAAGAAGGTCGCCTTTGGAAAGGCTCCCAAAAATGAAGCATCTGTTTGGATAAGATCTTGAGCCAATTTTCTTTTCTTCAACTGCAGCTTCATAATCTTTTCTTCGATAGTATCGGAACAAATCATCCGTACAGCGACCACATGCTTGTTTTGACCAATGCGGTATGCTCTATCTATAGCCTGGTTTTCGGCTGCAGGATTCCACCATGGGTCAATAAGATACACATAATCGGCTTCTGTAAGATTCAGCCCGACCCCACCAGCCTTTAAGCTGATCAAGAAAACACGAACATCATCATTAGATTGGAAATTATGAACTTTCTCGCCCCTATCCTTGCTCTGCCCTGTTAGGTATTCAAAGGAATTTCCCGGTTTTCCAATTCAGCTTTGATAAGGTCCAACATCCCTACAAACTGAGAGAAAATCAAGATTTTGTGCTCCTTGGATTTATTCTCGATCTGCTCAAGGATAACTTCGATTTTTACAGCGTTTTCTGCAGCATGCCCTTCCTTGAGAAGCACCGGAGAATTGCAGATCTGCCTCAGCTTAGTCAATCCTGTCAGAACATGCATACTGTTCTTTTGAATCTCATCCTCTTCCTTCGCAGAAATGAATTCGCGGATCTCGGTTTCATAGGTCTCGTAAATCCTCCGCTGTTCAGCATTCATCTCACAGTAAATTACCATTTCCGTTTTCTCAGGAAGCTCTGTAGCAACCTGCTTCTTGGTCCTTCGAAGAACAAATGGTTTTATCTTCTCCTGTAACTCATTTGCCCTTTTGCTATAATCAAACTTGTCAATCGGAAGCGCATAGGTATCCTTAAAGAACTGCTTGCTGCCCAATAAGCCTGGACTGGCAAATGACATCTGCCCATAGAGGTCGAACGTATTGTTCTCCACCGGCGTTCCAGTCAACACAATTCGGTTTCTTCCATTCAATAGACGTGCTGCTTTATAACGCTCTGAGTTCGGGTTTTTAATGGCCTGAGATTCATCCAGAAATATATAATTGAACTTGAAATTCTTTAAAAAACGAATATCAGATAGCATTATCCCATAGGTTGTTAAAATGACCTCATAATCCTCAAAACCCTCGGTATTCTTATTTCGATCCGCGCCATAATGTTTCCAGATCTTGATGGAAGGCGCAAATTTTTGAATCTCCTCTTCCCAATTAAACATGATTGAAGTAGGCATCACAATTAGATTGGTTTGATTTGGATATTTTTCTCGCTGAGAAAGTATAAAAGCTATGATTTGAAGAGTCTTTCCAAGACCCATGTCATCTGCCAAGCAGCCCCCGAAATTGTGCTTATCCAAAAAGCATAACCAATTTAATCCTTCGTGCTGATATGTCCTTAATTCAGCATTCAAGGTTTTAGGGACTTTTACTTTCGGAATTTGATAACCAGCAGAAAACTCCTCCTTCAGGATATCAATCTCAAGTTGAACTTCATCGCTCAATATTTCCTTCTCAAAAAGATCCTCCACTTCAGAATAATTTACCTTGGGAATGGTAATCATTTCTTCATCCATATCACCAATCTTAAAGTAACTCCCAATTTTCGTGATCCATTCTTCAGGCAAGATTCCAAAGGTGCCATCGTCCAATGCAACGAATTTGCTCTTATTGCGGATAGCTCGATGAATCTGCCTTAATGTTGCATATTGTTGTCGAATCCCACTTTTAACTTAGCATTGAACCAGTCAATACCCGATATCACTTCAATAGAGATTTTTGCTTTATGTGGGTTGATCTTGTTTTTTTCTATATCATTGAAACCCAAGATTGCAATATCTTCCTCTCGCCATTGCTCGAAAGTTTCAATGAACCAATCTTCATCCAAGAACTTGTCTTTGTGCAAATAAAAGTACACCTTTTCTTCCAACTGCTCCAGGAATTCAGGGTGCTTGTCCAAAATAGAGGCTGTCAGCCGTTCTTCAGCATCATGGTTCCGCTCAACACTAAAAACATTCCCGTTTGGGTCTGTGTCGAAGACTTGTTTGCGAGAATAAACAGGAACTTCAATATCGCCATATTTCATCACTGGAGTAATTGACACGTAGCTGCCCTCCTGCTGTAGATAGATAAGACGTGACATCTCGTAGTTTTTATCTCTAAGCTGAGCAGGCGTCGCTTGACGAATAAATGAATAATTGATTTTTACCAATTGCTCCAAAGGTTCCAGGAAATTCCTGAAGAATTCGTCGTATTTGGATTCGTGGAGGACAATTATTTCATTGTTGGACTTAAAGAACTTTATGACCCGAAGCAAATCTGGATTACCAATGAGGTAAAGACCATTTTTGTGCAACAGAAAATACTCGTTCTTAATTTGAAGTTGTTTAAAGTGGAGAGAAGTCTCATTCCAAATCAACTCACCTGTAATTTCATAGAATGGTGATTTCTTGAATACGGTCAACTGAACTTCCGCCTTTAGCACATCCAACGTAATTGATTTCAAGGATTTGGATAAAATGGTTTCTGAAATGGACCGGTCATGGAAGAAAACATCCAAGGACAACGGATTCTTGATGATTAATTTCAGTGCATCTAAATCGAGATCCAAACTGTCATCAGAATATTTATTCTGGAAGTAATGGACCGCTGAATAAAATTTTAATTCTTTGGGGTCATTACTATTCCAAATCAGGGGTTGCGTGTCAACCGCATCTATCGGGTTCTTAATTTTTCCTGATTTCGTGCGCTCAGCTTCCATCAACAAAATGTTCAACTGGTTATAATAACGATGTTTCGAAATAACCAATATCCGTTTTCTATGCTGCTCCGAAAGGATTGCCAATTTAGATTTACGTATTGGAATAATCGGAAAACTATCGACGGAAAGATTATCAGTCTTTAATAAACCTACAACCGAAGGAGAAATTTTCAACTCTCCTTCCTCAAAACTGATATTAAAAAAGTTGTCCAAATTAGGTTCATCTTCTAGTCCATAAGATTTAGCTATCTGAAGCAGAGCTTTATCCCTTGCCTTCTCATCAAAGAACAAACTGAAGTCATTGTTCTCCAGAATCGCATAGCAAACTATACCTTGATGCTCGCACATTCTATTGCCAACATTTCCACAAGTACAGCTTGTTACAATATGGCCTCTGATTTGGCTTACAACGACCGTAGAGAATTCCTGGTCTTGATCGTTTTTTGTGAAGACTCCAGAATTTAATTCTAGTGATAAAGCGTAAACGTCCTTAAAATCTTTATGGTCAATGAAGCTTGCATTATCCACATGCTTGAGCAGTTCAAATAATGTTAAATTACTGAAATCTGTATTCGAAATAATGTAATCAGACGAAAGATCCATGAACCAGTATAATAGTTTTGAGAAAGTAAGAATACGAAAATTTTAGAACAATATCTCTACAACTGAGAAGACATAATTTATAATTATTTTTAATTTATTTCTATATTGTATTCATAATGAATGATTTATCAAAGCGCTCAACTATTCGGCCTGGAAACATCATTTCAGGGATAGGTTTTTGGACCATATTCGCTCTCCTAATGGGATTTGGACTACCTATCCTTATTCATAGTCAACAAGGCGATTGGAAATTTAATTATGATAAAAGTGCCAATACTGCCTTCTTTTATTTAGGGTTGGGCTTATTTTTGTGGCTTCTATTGATCTTCCTTTTCGCTAATAACTTCTTGTTCAACCTGCTTAGGAAAAGAAAAAAATTAATGGGATTGCATAGTCAAGGCAAAAGGATCAAGGCTACCGTAATAGAAAGCCATATTTTTGAAAGAAACAAGGAGTATGAGTCAGTACATTTAGTTTTAGAATTTAAGAATCTGTCCGGATCAATGGTCAATTTTGAATTGAATTTATCAGACAGTAAGCCCGAGGAACATCGATTTGATATAGGGAAACCCGTTACCTTATTGGTCGACGAAGAATCAAAGAACCCCTCAATTACTTTAGAAACAGGAAAAATCGGATTCAACAAACCTATCCTCAACCTAATTTTATTTGTTTTATTGGTGATGATCTTAGTGCCAATAGGTCTGTTGATCTATGGATATTTATATGAAAGTAACGGCTATGGATGGCGCTATTTATCATTTGAACACCCTTTTATTCTAGCACCTTTATTTGGACTCCTCTATGTCGGCATATTGATATTTATCAGGAAGATTTTTATCAAACCCTCCAATACAGAGTGGCTGTTGCTGCATGGAAAATCAACTGAGGCAAAGATTGTTTCATCTGTTGCTACTGGAACCTCCATAAATGACCAACCACAAATCTTGGTCGTAGTAGAATTTGAAGACAAAGGAAAAACAATAAAGGCAGATTTTAAAAGAATATATAATCAGATGGATCTGATTAGCCTAAATCGAGGTAACAGCATCAGAATCCTTTACCATCCTGAGAATCCTCAAATAATTGAACCCAACCAATAACTTATGAGAAAAGCTAGTATTTCACTTTTGACACTCATATTTTTTCTTTCTTCATGCCAACAAATAAAACAAAGCTATGAAGAAACAATAAATCCAAAACCTGTACAGAAAGACAAGCCTCGTGAGCAGTTGGGGTCTAGTTCGTCCTCCAGTACAACTTATAGTTCTTCTTCGAGTTCATCTTCGCATAATAGCACGGTAGAGACCGGTCAAAAGGAATCAGAAAGCTTATTTAAATCCAAAGATAAGCTTGACCAAATACAACAGGAATTAGTCAATTTACCTTTGTTCAGAGGAAAGAAAATCATGCTCTACCAAAGCTTTTTCTTATATGACCATATGGATGGAATGATTATTATCCAAATGCAGAATCCTGACAAACCTGATGAGGTCGATGAATATACATACAGATATGGTAAATGGCAAGAACCAACTCCGGTGAAAATCACTGGAAACATTCCTATGGAAAGCTTCCTGTTTCCAATGGACAAAATTAAGTTTTCACTAGCCCATGATATTCATGAAGAAATGATAAAAGAAGCAAAAAATATGGAAGGTGGTGTTGCTTCAGATCATGTATACTTTACCCATATGGATTTTCATGGAATTGAAAGGAGCTATTGGTATAGCTCCGTAAAGGGAGATCGAAAAGACCTTTATATCGACTTTAATACCGAAGGAAAGGAAATATCTAGACGATAAGAAAGCTTATATTTTCATTCTCCTCTGTCTTCTCCAGAATTTTAGTCAGACCCTTCAATTGGTTTTACCATCTACTTTAATGCAATATATGGTACGCTTCGTGCTAATCAAGAATGAAATAAAAAAAGCACCTGATTAAGAAAATCAAGTGCTTCTAGTAAAATATGATTGTTGGTTAATAGGCTGGGTTTTGCGCCATATTTGGCATAATTGATAATTGATACTGGGGAATCGGAAATAATTTTTGATAAGCTTTAATGCCTAATTCAGATTCCGCAAGATCGTTTCGCTTTAAGAATGCAAAATAAACGCCTTCATTTTTCATCTCTTCCTTGAATTCTGTATGAAGATTTTTCAAGATATTCGATTCAGAGGTCGATAATTCAGCCTTACCATTTCTCTTACGAACTTCATTTAAAAGCTGGATCGCCTTTGTTTTATTGTTCAGCTTTAAGTTTGCTTCCGCTGCCAATAAAATAACTTCTGAGTATCTAGCTATACTTCTGTAATTCCCTTTCAGATATGGGTTATCGCTATCATTGGGTTTTAATTCTGGTGACAAATTGTAATCGACACCAAAAATACTCTCTGAATTAGAACTATGGATATTAGACTTGCTTGCTAAAGCGAATTTTTTACTATCAATTATTTGATTTAGGTAAGTGTTGGCCAGTGTATAATTTTTATTGTCCATAGCTATTCTCGCGGCAATCATTCTTCCTAACTCTGCATCATTAGGAAATGAGGTTTCTAGATGTTTTATAACCGCTGCTAGTTTGGATAGGATTTTATTAGAAGCTTCACTTTTATTTGTTCTACCTTTTGATACGTCCATTTCAGTTGGTACTTTTTCAAAGTAGATAGGGTCACCCCAATAATTCATAAATTGCCAATAACTTAATGCAACATATAAGTATCCATGCCCTTGAAACTTTTTTAAACTTTCATTTTTTATCATTCCCAAGGCCTCTTCAAAATAATAACTATCGGTAATAATTTTGAATAATTCAGTATATGAATTATGTAATTTGGAGTTGTTAGAACTGATTGGTTTATAAGAAAACTCATTAAATGATTTTGATCCTATGGTATTGATATACAATCCTTCTGCCAAAATTAAATTTTCATTCAGTTTTAAAGAACTTAGCTTTAATGAATTAATCTTTTCATTAATTGCCCCTTCGTTTGAATAGATCTGATCTGGCGTTAATGCATGATTTGGATCTATTTCCTGAATATCAGCTGTAAAATTTTTCTTAATATCAAAGTCACCAATAGTTAGGTCTAAATCAGCATATCTCTTTTTCATATTATCTGAGACTTGTTTTGCGCTGAAAGATTCCAATCCAGATTTAATGGTGGAAGCTAAGGTTTGATTTACTTCCCCATCGGTCTCTAAGTCTGTTGAAATAGTACTTAATATTTCAGTAAGTTTAGCATCATCGGAAGATGCCATTTGAAGAAGTCCTGCTGAAATACCCAATAAAATATTGGAGTGTTCATTGTTCTTGGTCAATGAAATCTCTTCACTCAAATTATTGCTCGATGCTTTAGCATAAAAAGCACTGTATATTTCCTTTACAGCTTTAACTTTTGCATCAGCAAATTTTAATTTTTCCTTTTTTATCAGACTCTTTACGCGTTTTTCTTCAAGATGGCTTAGGATATTAACATTAACAGTATTGTTTGAACTGATATCTGCTAAAGCATTCAATGTAATAGGCGATGTCGATAACTTACCAGATATTTCATTAAAATAAAATCCATTTACAGATAATTGGACAAAGTTTGAGCTGAGAACCACACCTTCCAAACTAAATGACCCTTTGTCATCTACGATTTCTGATTTGAATGATTTTCCCGTTGGTGTTAAATCTTCAGATAATTCATAAATAGTCACTACAGAACCTCTAACAAATGGACCTTTTTCAACAGCACCCTTAAGCGCAACTTTAGAGTCTTTCCCGTTTTCTAAATTTTCTTTCTTGCTGCAAGAATAAAAAAAATACTGTACATAAGAGTACTAGGCAAATTAGCCGGCTAGTCATAAATCTCATAAATTGATGTTTGAACGCGCAAATTAAAGAAACAGCAAATCAAATATCTTACGGTTTCCCATAATTTACCTCATAAAATGAAAACTTAATTATTTGTTAACATTGCGAAAATCTCAATTCCTTATTACTCAGAATCGAACAGGCAGGTACAGGATGCGAAAGCATTATATTTTTATTTCCTTTAAGTAACAATTATAAATTCGCCCTAACCTCGACAAAATTGGTTTCCTATGAAAAGATATCCTATCCTGAGTATATTTTTTGCCTTATTTATCCTGATTTCCTGCCAGGAGAAAATTGAAATAGTCTCATTTAAACCTGAGCCTGGCAGTAGTATTGCCATTGTTGGAAACTCGTTTGCCGAAAGAATGCAACGGAACAACTATTTTGAAACCCTGCTGCAGGCAAGCTTTCCGTACCACAAACTACACGTTCGTAATTTAGGCTGGGATGCAGACGAGGTCAACCTACGACCTCGACCTCTCAACTTTGGAACACTTCAGGAACACCTACAAGCTCATAAAGCTGATGTTATTTTCGCATGTTTTGGTATGAATGAGTCCTTTAAAGGTGTTGATAGCTTAGCAACTTTCAAAACTGAACTGGAAACTTTTATAAAAAGTCTTCAAGACCTGAAAGGTGGCCTCAATAAAACGCCACAGATAATTTTGGTTTCCCCAATAGCCCATGAAAAACTAGGAGATGAATTGCCTGATCCTAAGGATCACAATAAATCCCTGAAAATATATTCAGAGGAAATGGGCAAAGTAGCAAAATCAATGGGTATTCCATTTATCAACCTATTTGCTGTTACAAAAGCTGAAATGGATGATGCCAAATCGCCACTTACCACGGATGGTATACATTTGAATGATGATGGATATAAATTGGTCAGTGAACTGATGGCCAAAGCATTGGATTTCCCCATAAAAAGCCTGTCCGAATTACCACAGGCCGAAAGCTTAAGAACATTGATCAACACAAAAAACAAACATTTCTTCTATCGATACAAATCTCAAAACGGAGAATATATCTATGGCCGCAGGCGAGAATGGGCAGGTGGTCAGGCTTTGCCCAATGAACTTGCCAAAATAGACCAGATGGTAGAACAATTGGACAGCTTAGTATGGACTGGAGCACAGAAGGGGGCACAGATTGATCCTCTTGCTGCCCAAAAGATCATAAATGCCGGTAAAGCGGAAATTCCACAAGAAAACATAAAACCCACAACAGAAGAGGATCTGGAATTGGCGAAGTCCCAATTTATTCTGCCCGAGGGTTTTGAAATCGAGCTGTTCGCATCCGAGAAAGACTTTCCAATGGCCAATCCAGTTTCGGCAACCTTTGATTCTCAAGGTCGGCTTTGGGTCGCTACCATGCCTTCATACCCCAATTATACTCCTGGCAATCCTCCAAACGACAAAATTTTAATCTTAGAAGATACCGATGGCGACGGAAAAGCCGATAAACATACGGTATTTGCTGACAGCCTTTACCTTCCATTGGGGTTTGAAATCGGAGATGGTGGTGTTTATGTAACTCAAGCTCCAGATTTTGTTTTTTTGAAGGATACCAATGGCGATGGAAAAGCTGACTATAAGGAAGTATTACTATCAGGATTCGGAACCGAGGATTCCCACCATACCCTGAATACTTATACATGGGGCCCAGATGGTGCTTTATATATGAATATGGGTACATTTCTGCATACGCAGGTCGAGACTCCTTATGGTCCACGCCGTGGTGATTATGGCATGGTATGGCGTTATGAACCCAAATCAAGGAAATTTGACCAACATATCTCCTATTTATTTGCAAATCCTTGGGGCAATGTATTTATGCGGGATGGAACCCAATTGATAGCAGATGTATCTACCGGTTTAAATTATTTTGCACCGCCATTGACCGTGGCTATCGACTACCCCAAGAAACATCTGGAGATGAAAGACTTCCTGACCGCAGCAGCAAAACCTAAGACATGTGGTCTGGAGATTATATCGAGCCGGGCATTCCCTGACAGCCTGCAAGGAAACGTATTGTTCAATACCTTTATCGGCTTTCAAGGAATCCGGCAGCACAAAATTGCAGAACAAGGTAGTGGAATTGTAGGCACTGAAACGCAATCCCTATTGCAATCTACTGATCCCAATTTTAGACCTGTAGCCTTGCAATTTGGACCTGACGGCGCTTTGTATGTGGTGGATTGGTATAATCCTATCATTCAACATGGAGAGCAGAACTTTAGGGATGAAAAACGTGATCATACAAAAGGTAGAATCTGGCGGATAAAACATAAAAGCAAGTCAACACTAAAACCTGTGGGTTTAACAAAAATGAGCATACCTGAAATGTTGGATCAATTAAAGCTAACAGAAGACCGCGCAAGGTACAGAACTAGAAGAGCGCTCAGAGAATACAAGGCAAGCGATGTCTTGCCGGCAGTGGATAAATGGATTGCTGGACTGGTTAAAAATGACCCGATGCTCGATCAACATAAGATGGAAGGTCTTTGGATCTATCAACAGTTTAACAAACCCAACGAAAAGTTATTGGATGAGTTGCTGAAAAGTAAGAGCCCAGGCGTAAGATCTGCAGCAACTCGGGTATTGTACTATTGGGCTGAGAAAATTCCCAATTCACTAGATAAAATTATCAAGATGTCTGCGGACCAATCTCCAAGGGTTAGGCTGGAGGCAATCATTGCATTGAGTCATTTTAAGGATCCAAAATCTGTACATGCTTTGTTAGCGGCTACAGAAATGCCAACTGATGATTACATCAATTATTCTCTGAATGAGTCTTTCAGGCATTTGCGCCCAGTATGGGTAGAAATGTTTAGCAATGACAAGCAATTCTTGGCAAAAGACCCTAAAAAAGCAAACCTTTTATTGAGCTCTGTTGCGACTAAACGGGAATCATTATATATAGGCTTTGTTGCTGAAGATCCTACGGCGGGAAAATATTCGGAACCAAAACTGACTGCTGAAGAGTTTGCAAAGATGAAATCTGCCGTTGCGGTTCAGCGCTTTATGGATGAAAACAAAGAGCTCCTTGCTGGTGACAAGCCGAAGGATGAACCTAAACCAGAAAACAAGGAACCTCAAAAAGAAAAATTGAAGGCTACACATATCCTGAAGACTCTTCCTGGGAAAATGGCATTTGATATAGAGGTACTTGAAGTGAAGGCTGGCGAAGAGATGATTTTGGAATTTGACAACAATGACCAGATGCCTCACAATATAGTATTTGCAAAACCTGGTAGTCGCGAAAAAGTCGGGAAAGCAGCAGACTCCATGTCCGTAGAACCAGATGCCTATGAGAAAAGTTTTATTCCAAATATTCCGGAAGTGCTTTTCGCAACGCCATTGGTACAAGCAGGACAAAGTTATCAAATCAAAGTCACTGCCCCAAAGGCTAAAGGAGACTATCCATTTGTATGTACTTTCCCGGGGCATTGGCAGATTATGCATGGTATTATGAGAGTACAATAACGAGGTTAATTACCCTTTATTTAAGCTACAAATAATTTGATGAAAATTTAATATCTTTAATTAACCAATCGTTCAAATTATGAAGGTCGTCCTTATTAGCTTCATTACTGTATTATTTTGTTTTACCTTATCCTCGTATGAGGTAAGAACTCCAAAACAAGAAGTAACGTTTCAAGAAGTTCCTGATTCGATCATGAATTGGATAAACAAAGAAATAAGTAAATCAAAGAAAACGCAGATAACTGAATATTCAATTGATAATATATTTAAAACAGATAGTGTTCGGATAGTTGGGTATATCAAGGGTTACAACAAAAACTTAGGGTTTTCTTCCGGGATTATTTATCATGAAAATATATTGACCAGAGAAGATTTTCCAACAACCATTAAAGTGCATGAAGATGGACGGTTTGAAGCAGATTTAGAAGCAATTCATCCATTTATGAGCTACCTGAGTCTCAATAAATATATCGTTCGATATTACACAGAACCTGGAGCCACACTCGGAGTGATAATCGATTGGAATCTGCTTACAACACAGGTTCGTAATACCAACAATGATAAGCCTCCTTACGCGGTTGAATATTTTGGGATATTCAAATCTTTAAATGAAGAACTGGATAGAAATCCTGGCTCTTCTCCGGATTATAGAAAACTTAATGAATATCAAAAAACAGTTCCTCCAAGTGACTTTAAAAAATTACAGATTTCCATATGGGACGAACAAAGGAATAAAATGGATAGTATATGGACTGAAAGGAAAATTTCCGCTAAAGCCAAAAAAACTTTTACTAAACAATCTAGACTTAAGTTTCGCCAATTACCTGTTTGACTATGCTTCAGATAGGAACTATTACAGGAAGCAAGACACCACAAATCAAATACTCAAAATTCCGCTTGAGAGTTCCTATTATGACTTTGTAAACAAAATAGACCTCAATGATCCTGATTTGATAATTTCTAGGGAGTTTTCAACTTTTATCAACCGATTTGAATATTCTGACCTTTATGTAAAAACAGAATTTTATAACAGGAAAGACTATTTCCAAGCCATCGATTCATTAGCAAATATAAATTTTGGAGAGAACAAACATCCTTTAGTATTTGATATTGCCAAAATGAGGAACATCAGTTCTAAGATGGTGATGCAAAAAAACAATTCTGCTGTCAAAAATGAAATACCATATGTTGTAAGATCCTTCAAAATACCATTTTTCAAGGAAGAAATAGATCGATTAGATGCATTGATAGAGCTTCAAAAAGCAGGTTATGATCTTCCGAATACGGCTGCTGCTAGTGTTTTTAAAAAATTGATAGAGCCACATAAGGGAAAAATATTGGTTGTGGATTTCTGGGCGGAATGGTGTGGCCCTTGCAGAGCGGGAATTGAAAGCTCGCTCGCCCTTAGAGAAAAACTCAAAGACAACCCTCATCTCGAATTTATATATATCACGGATATATCAAGTACAGGAGAAAAATTCTTTAAAGAATATAGTGAAAAAAACTTCATGAAAAACTCTTACAGAATATCTTCCGATGATTATTTGTCTCTACGCGAATTGTTTAAATTCAATGGAATTCCAAGATATGTATTAGTAGAAAGCAATGGAAGGATTAAAAATGACAATTTCGAATTCCATAATATCGCCTTTGAACTATCATCGATTTTTCCAGAAAAATTTAATCATCAAATGTTTCAAAAATAGTCTGTCGAAATCATCCTTGAATTATTACTTAAAATTAAATATATATTTCAGGACCGCCATTCGACCTCTTAGTTGGTATTGATTGTGACTTTGCATATTCGCATTGATCATATATGTATCGAATGTTTTGATATTGGCCAAATTGGTTAGCGATAGCTCAAGGTCAGAATTCCATTTTTTGATTCTGTATCGAGCAAATGCATCCAGAAACAAATAGTTGATGTCGTCAAAACCGTCCTGTTTGTTGTAGAGGTGTCTCGCATTCATCCGTAAATAAATGGAATTGAAATATAGAGGCAAACCAATAGTTTGGGAAAGACCAAAAGAATTTTGATCTAAATCTCCATCGGAATTTTCTTGCTTATTCTGTGACCAACTCAAGCTTCCATGGTAAGAAAGGTTAATGCTTTTATAAACTTTACTCTCTATATTAGTCCGAATGGAATAATTATACTGTTTGTATGATAATAATTCTTGATTGAAAAGTTGATAATAATCCGATATTGACCATTGCGCATTGAGCTTTAAGGAACTTGCCCATTTAAAGATAAATTTATCAAGACCGATATTGCTCGAAAATGTTTGAACTTGATTCTCTCTATCGACCAGCTGCGTGGTGCTGCTGTTATCACTGATCTGATTTGAGACCATATTTGAGGAAATTATCTGCGTATAACTTAAATCCTGCATTCAAAAATAGCATTTTCTTCGTCCTTGCAAATTTATAATCCAATGAAGCTGAGCGGTTTTCATGTTCGGCCAAGTTTGCAATATTGTTGGAGAGACTTCTATAGTTCCTCAGAACGATTCCTCTGTATACATTGTCGATATTTCCAAAGGATTTACTCCTTTGTAGCGTCAGGCTAAGCTCATCTTCATCGCTGATTAATAATTTTGAATTTAGGCTTGGCATAAGCAACAGGTTTTCCTGTTTTTTTATTGATATTGAAATTGGGATCAGCATAACGAGTGATTTGCAATTCTAGAGGCAGGTTCAACTGCATGGAAAACCTGTTTTTCGACCAATCATATTGCGCTTCTACAGAAATATTATACCTTTTCCAATCCATATTATTCTTCAAGGAATCTCCAGAAATGGGATGAAGAATACCGAAAGATTCTCGAATAATAGAACTATTGAACCGCTGTTTGTCCAATACCGTTCCCATTTGATAATTCTGTCTGATCCTTGTCGTTGGAATGCGATAACCTAAGGTTGCCCGAGAATACAAGGTTGGCACTTCAACGAATTGCTTACTTAGGTCATAATCTATCCCATTATTCAATTTATCTGCAAATACTCCTGGGTTCAACCTTAATGTTTGAGGCTTATTCCCATAATCTAAATACCAATCTAGTTGAATGATATGATCACTGTTGGTTTTTGGGACATAAAATAGCTGATTCGAAAAACCTTTGATCTTTTCATCCAAAATGCCCTTATTCCCTGCGTGGTTAGAATAATTGTTTGCTCTTGAACTTTCCCAACTATATTCGAGATTCAGATTATTGCTCATGTATTGATTTGCTGTGTTTTTTGTTGCAGTAAATCTAAATGATGTTATAAAATCTTCACTTTTCCGGTCTTGTATCTCTTGCAGAATAAACTTTTCTGACTCCGTCAGGTAAATATCTTCTCCTTCAAAATGGTTTCTGTCATTGCCAAGCAACAGTTGAATGTTAGATTTCAATTGCCAATCATCTTTTAAATTAACGAGGTTATTGGCATTTATGGAACCGTGATTATTGAAAAAATAATTCGTCTTACCCAAAGGCGGAGCACCGACTGTCCCCAAGGACAATAAATTGTTTATCGGAGTTTTTCCTAACTTGGCCAGGATCGATGCTCTGTTGAATCCTACGAAATCGCCTGCAAGGTCCTTCCCGATATTATTTCCTTGCAAAACATTCAAAAGCTTGAACTTTTTATTAAACAAAATACTGTTGACTTCAGCGTCGTATAGCTTCGGCAAACCAGCGCCGATTTTTATTTCCCCTGTCATTTTAAGCTTCGCTTCTTCCTTGATAACCAGGTTTAAAGCAACCGCATCACTGAGTCTCTTGTCTTTCAAAACTTTTAATGGTTCATGGTTTCTAAGCACCTGAACATCTTCTACCATCTTATGAGGTATGGTTTTGGTGCCAATTGCATACCGGTCATCCAATAAATCGTCACTGTCAATGTAGAGGTTAGAAATTGCCTGACCTTGATATTTTATTGATCCATTATCAGAAACCTCAATGCCCGGCATTTTTTTGAGTACATCTCCTATCGACCGATCCATTCCGTTGGCAAAACTACCTACATTATAAACCAATGTATCTCCGTGTTGCTGAATTGCCGGTTTTGATTTGACCAAAATGGAATCTAAAAGGGTAACATTGGTCTCCAATTCGATATGTAAATTCTCTTTTACCTCATTGAGTTCATTTCTATATTTCTTATACCCCAAATGATTGATTTCTAAGAAAATTTTCGAATCCACACCTTTGTTTTTGAATGAAAAAAATCCTTTAGTATCTGTCCGTTCGAAAACCTGAATTTTATTGTCAGATGATTTCAGTAAAACAGATGCCGACGGAATTGGCTTTCCTGTCTGTTTGTCCAAAACAAAACCTTGTATAGCTTGTATTTGAGCAAATGATACAGAACTTAGAATCGAAAATAAAGCAGTTACAAGGATTCGAATAAGCATCTAACAATTATTGAGTTAGTTCAATTGGGTTATTCGTAACTTTTGATGGCTTATAGGAGTCATCGCTTTTAATATTTACGGATTTAATATTGAGGTTTGATATATTTGTTGCCTTTGAAGTTGAACCGGGCCACCTTTAACCACCACTGCACCTCCAAACATCACCTTTCCAGTAGTTCCTGAACGCCCTTGTTTTGATTGCAAATAAGCTTGTGGGTTAGACTTGAAGGCTTCTTCCAACTTCTTAACCTCTGTAGAGGTTGATTTTATGGCAGTTGAAGGTGCCTCTATTACAATTTGTGTTTCCCCATCTATTTTATCAAATCCCGCGTATTCAAATTTTACCTCATCTCGGCTATCTGTCGCAGTAAGAATTAATCCAGGTAATCCCTGTAACTTCCACGGCCCTGAAGAAAATGGCAAATCGGTGGTAAACCATGCAGTATACTTCCTGCCTTTAAAATCAGTTGTTGCTTTCTGACAGTTATAACCGCCAATATCTTTAGACTCATCATGTATTTCCCAAGTAGGAACTTCAAATTTACTGTCTATCAAAAAGCTGTCACCACCAAAACTTGCAAGTTCAATCGCCTTTTCTTGGGAAGGATAGAAAATATAATTGCGGTCGATAGAAGTAGTACTTTTACTCAGTACAATGTTGCCATCAAAACCCGCTTTATCCGTCTGTCTTTTCAAATCCTGATTTAATCTTTCAGAGGAATAGGATGTATAATAAGAGCTATTTTGACCCAAATAGGTAACTACCTCGTCCCTTAGATGTTTATCTCGTTGCGTTGTATCATTGACATGCATGAAATTGTAATGTACTTTTGCGATAGGTTTTTCTTGAGCTGCAAGACAAAAAACAAAAGCCGATGCAACTATCGTAATCATTGTTCTTTTCATAATTATTAGTTTTTAGTAAATCTACGGTTTTTTAGTAGAATAAAAAGAAAAAAGAGAATTTTGTTCTAACGCAACGAAATAAAATGAAAACCCATGAAAGTTTTTTTGACTAAGGAATTGCTATTCCAAACATCTTAAGTTTGGTATCCAAGATTAAACTATAATCAGAAAAAAGCTTATTTCCGGTCATTCCTCCTATTCCCATCTTCAACATTTGCTGGACTTGAGAATCGCTGGCTCCTTCTATATAAGTTGCTCTATTAATATTGATTTTTCTGTTGCCTATTTCAATTTTTTGATTGGATGGATAGGAATGGGCTATCATTTTCTTTCCCCAAGAGTTTACTGAAAATAGGATGGGTCTTGAATTGGGTTTAGCGAGGTCTTCTGCAATTTCTTTGCTGGTTAATAACTCAAACATACTGGAGCCTGTATCAAAGTAAAGCAAGGTTTCTCTTTCATTGATGATTGAAGGCAATAATATGCTTCTATTTGAGTAAATAAAGGAATGTTGCAGCTTAAATTTTTCAGGAGCAGATTGCAATAACTCAATTCTTTTGTTTGGATAATCCATGACAGCAACTTTCCCATCTATAAAATCCGTTCCGATGGCACCAATAATCTCAATCTTTTGTTCATTGTTCCAATCAATTGTTGAGTCTCCATAATTCTTACTGTTGATTTGAACGAATCTTATGTGATTTTTATTTATACGGAGATCAAAATCAGACACCTGGTTCTGCAATATTTCGCTAGAAATACTCTTAGGATGTTTATCCTTAATGGCCTTTATTTTTCCATTATACAGCATGGAATAGGGTGACCCCGTATCAAATTGCATATAAAATTTTCGAGGGCAATTGTCCAAGTAAACCGGAATAAGTAAAGAGGTTTTTTCTTCCCATTCTGAATTTATTGAATCGCCATTCCATATAAAATCCATAGCTATATTTTCAGATGAAAAGACAATTGAACCTGTAGTATTGAACTGTGCCAAAAGTATTTCATTGGAAAAAAAGCAATAACAAAAACTGATGAATAATAACAGGAGGTTTTTGATGAGTGTGTCCATTTCTTTAAGATTTATTTATGGTACCAAATCTATTTAAGAAACATTGGAATATTGCCGGCATAGACCCGACATTTACACGTCTTTCTCTGTTATATGGCTGTAGGAAGCGATAAACTTGACTCGCTCATTTTTTTATTAAGCTTTAAAATACCTCGAATTATAAAAATAGTATTCAAGAAATACATAATTATTAATGGCCACAAATAGTGGATAAGACTCCCTCCAGGCAGGTATCGAACAACTGTAAAATTATATGCTACAGTAAGCATCATAATCAGGGATAAGGATATTACCCAATAAACTTGTTCAATAATAATTTTGCGTCCTCTTCGCAGTGTATTTTGATCTTTGATTTTTGAAGTTTTAAAGACAATAATTGGGATCAAAAAATGGATCAAGGGAATAAAAAGAAATGAGAAAGATGATAAATATAAAATCTTCAGAAAAGTTTTATTCTCATCATACGAGGTTTGGTCTGTTAGGGTTTGAGTTATCATGTCCTGGTTTTGAACAGTCATGAATTCTTCAAACTCAACCTCTAATGATTTGGCTAGATTCTGAAGTGTATATGCTCTTGGGATTGTTTCACCGCTTTCAATCCTTTGGATTGTTCGTACAGTTACACCTGCACGTTCTGCCAATTGCTCTTGTGTCAATCCTTTTTGTTTTCGGAGAAGCGCTATTTTCTGAGACAATTCCATAACTCGATTATTGGATATTAAGGTAAACAAAAAATTAAGTAAATTAACCTAATATTCACAGCTATCTTTTACAATGAAAAATCCATTTTTTAGCTTCACGTGGAACTTGGGAATTGTGACAATTATTAAAGCGTCAGGAACTTCTGTCTATATTCTTTTGGGGTTACTCCGACAAAAGTTTTGAATTGTTTGTTAAAATTCGATAGGGTATTAAATCCTGAGTCATAACAGATCTGGGACACACTCATGTTCTCGGAGTTTGAGAGCAATTTGCAAGCATGACTGATTCGGAGTTCTGCAATGAAATAAGAAAATGTCTTGCTGGTTTTTGCCGTAAAATATCGGCTAAAAGAAGTAGAAGTCATGCTCAATAATGCTGCAACTTCATCTAAGGTGATTTTTTTCTTGAAATTTGTAAAAGCATAATTGTAAACAATGTTTATGCGGTTGGTTTCAACTTCCTTCGGTTCATCAAGGATCTCTCCATAATGAAGTAAGTTGTATTCATTGCTCTTGGCAAGTACTCCTAAAATCTTCAACAGTTGGATAACGCTTTCCATTCCGTGCAAATGCAAGAGCCCATGCATCAATTCAATGGTTTCTGTTGCAGTTTCTCCATGAATCTCCATCCCATGCCTTACTTTTCCCAATAGGATCTTTAGCTGATTGAACTCCTCCTTCTCAATGAACTTTTCCAATGCTGAGCCATTGAGATAAATAACCAACCCTTTACTCCTTTTATCAGACTGCGGATCAAAATAATAGTCCTCACTTCGCCAAAGATGAGGAATATTGGGTCCAATAAAGGTCAGGTCCCTTTACCAAAGGACTTCATGGTATTGCCGATAAACTTGGTCCCCGACCCTTCCAATACTAGAAAAAAGTTGATATTCAGAATGTGCGTGCCAGGTGGGATCAAAGTGATTCTCACTAAGCTTCCTGATCGCAAAAATACGAGACGCAGGAATTCTGGTTTTCTGAACTGCAGGCTTCTTGAAGTTTATATCCATGCTCGGTTTATATATTCTTTCCTCTAAGGAATGGTAGATTTTGGTTGCTTAAATTTAAGAGTTCACTGAGCAAATACCAAGAAATAATAGGATAAATGTGCGATTGTTTTCCAAAGATGAAGGCCTTACCCGACTATTTTGACAAAATACAGTCAGTTTTGGATTATTCATAGGTATACCGAAATCTTTAATTGGCGTAATTTAGAGGA
This sequence comes from Sphingobacterium daejeonense, assembly GCF_901472535.1. Taxonomy (NCBI): domain Bacteria; kingdom Pseudomonadati; phylum Bacteroidota; class Sphingobacteriia; order Sphingobacteriales; family Sphingobacteriaceae; genus Sphingobacterium; species Sphingobacterium daejeonense. The sequence continues at coordinate 4,679,638 of NZ_LR590470.1, forward strand.
TAAGGATTTCCTTAACATCAATTTAAATCGACCAAAACACATTATAAACTATGGCATTAGATGTAAAATTGGGTGTAAGTACTTGGGTATGGACTTCTCCTTTCAATACGGAGGAGGCACCGGCCTTATTCAAAAAAATTGCGGATTTAGGATATGACGCTGTTGAGATTCGCAGTTGAGGACCCCCAATTGATTGATACTGACAAAATTCGAGCTGAATTAGAGAAAAATGGCCTAAGCGTTATTGTCTGTGGTGCTTTCGGAACTAGTAGAGACCTGACGAGTGATGATCCTGAACTGCAAAGAAAACTCCCTCATTTATATCGAAGAATGTTTAAAAATAGCAAGGGAATTGGGTTCTGCGTTTTTCGCTGGCCCCATGTACTCGGCTGTTGGAAAGGCAAGGATGATACCCAAGGAAGAGCGAGAAGTAGAATGGTCCCGAGCCGTTGAAAACCTTAGGACTGTATGTGAAATTGCTTCTTCCATGGAGTTGGAAATAGCACTGGAACCTCTTAACCGATTTGAATCTGATCTTGTCAACAATGTTGATGACGTGCTCCAAATGATTGAAGACATCAACCATCCTGCAGCAAAGATATGCCTGGATATGTTTCACATGAATATTGAGGAACGCGATCCTGGCTTAGCAATTCGTAAAGCCGGGGACAAGCTATTGCATGTTCAGGTCTCTGAGAATTATCGGGGGACGCCCGGTTCTGGAAATGCAAGCTGGAATGAGTATCGCAAAGCCTTGGAAGCAATAGACTATAAAGGTGTTGTTTCCATTGAGAGCTTTACTCCAGAGAATAAAGAATTAGCAGGAGCAGTATGCATTTGGCGCAAGCTGGCAGAAGATCAAGACACTTTTGCGCGCGATGGGTATACCTTCTTGAAAAATTGGACCACAGAAAATAATATAGAAAACTGATAATTTATGGATAGCAAAGAAAAAATTAATGTAGCAATAGTTGGATTAGGCTTTGGAGCAGAGTTTATTCCTATTTATCAGCAGCATCCTGATGCGAATATGTATGCCATTTGTCAGCGCAATGAAGAAAACTTAATGAGATTGGCGATGCCTTTGGCGTGGAAAAGAGATATACGGATTACGATGAGATGTTAAAAGATGAACAGATCGATGCTGTACACATCAATACGCCTATACCTAATCATGCTGAGCAATCCATAAAGGCTCTTAGGGCAGGCAAACATGTTGCTTGTACAGTCCCAATGGCAACAACGGTAGAGGAGTGCCGACAGATTGTGGAGGCGGTTGAAGAAACAGGCCTGACCTATATGATGATGGAAACAGTGGTATATGCTCGGGAATTTTTGTTTATGAAAGAACTGTATGAGAAGGGAGATCTAGGCAAGATACAATTTCTAAAAGCCAGCCATCAGCAAGATATGGATGGATGGCCAAATTATTGGCCGGGCTTACCTCCTATGCATTATGCTACACATTGTGTTGGGCCAGTGTTAGGATTGACAAGAAGTGAGGCAGAATATGTGTCCTGCTTCGGCTCAGGAACCATTAGAGAAGATCTAATAGGTCATTATAATTCACCATTTGCTGTAGAAACAGCGCATATTAAGTTTAAAAATTCTGACTTAAGTGCACATGTCTATCGGTCATTGTTTGACACGGCAAGACAATACAGGGAAAGTTTTGAAGTTTATGGCTCCAAAAAGGCTGTTGAATGGCCATTGATTGAAGGTAAGCCATTGGTAATGCATGTTGCCAAAAAACCAGAACCAGAAATTCCTGAAGAAGTTGAATGTCCAGATTATGCACATTTACTTCCTGAACCTATACAGCATTTTACTACTGGCGGTGTGTATGATGAAGAAGAAAATCAGCACTTATCCTTCAGTCAAGGTGCTGGGCATGGTGGCTCTCATCCGCATTTGGTTCATGAATTCATCGATGCCCTGAAGAATGGCAGACAGCCGTTCCCTAATGCAAGGCAATCTGCGAACATAACCTGTGTAGGTATTTTGGCACACGAATCTGCCCTGAAAGGAGGTGAGATTATTTATCTGCCATCATTCACTTGGGAAGCTGAATAAACCTGTCGAATTTGAAGAAAACAATTATTAAATAAAGATGAATAGGATATTTAATTTGTTGCTGATGTTATTTGTTGCCCTCTCGATTTGGGGATGCAACGAAGATAACAAGCCCAGAAGACTAGAATTGTTCTTTTTTAGGACACGATAGCAAACACCATGACTCCGAGTTACTAGCAGATATTTTATCCAAGGAGTATTTTGAAGATGGAATAAACATTACCTATTCAAATGATCCCGAAGATCTAAAACGCTCAGACCTGCACAAGTTTGACGGACTGATTCTCTATGCAAACCATGATACCATCAGCGAATCACAAGCTAAGGCATTGTTGGATTACGTTGCTTCTGGCAAAGGATTTATCCCTATTCATTCGGCATCTTTCTGTTTTCGAAATTCTGATGAGGTCGTAAAACTAATCGGGGGTCAGTTCAAAAGCCATGAAGGGGGTTCATTTGGTGCCGAAATCATCAAGCCCGAGCATCCGTCTATGCAAGGTCTTACCCCTTTTGTGACAGAATGGGATGAAACCTATGTCCACGATCTTTTTGCGGATGACATAGATGTCCTGATGGAACGGGTGGACAGCTCGCATAGAGAACCTTATACTTGGGTGAAGGATTACGGAAAAGGAAGGGTTTTCTACACCGCATTTGGACATGATGAAAGAACATTCCGCAATCCTGGATTTATCAAACTGGTAAAGAATGGGATTCTGTGGGCTGTTGGTGAAAAGGCTGTGGATAGAATGAAGAAATATGTGATCGCAAAACCTAAATATGAGGAAGCAAGGATGCCAAATTACGAGCGTCGTGACCCTCCTCCGCGTTACCAGCATCCTTTAAGTCCTGAAGAGTCACAAACATTGGTACAGATTCCGGTTGGTTTTCGATTGGAACTTTTTGCTAGTGAACCCGAAATAAAGAAACCCATTTCCATGGATTGGGATGAAAAAGGAAGACTCTGGATCATCGAGACCATTGACTACCCTAATACCGTAAAAAGCGATAAAGGTCAAGGTGGTGACCGGATTACCATATGTGAGGACACTAATAATGATGGAAAGGCAGATAAATTCACCGTCTTTGCTGAGGGGCTGAATCTTCCTACATCATTGGTGTTTTCAGATGGTGGTGTTATCGTGGCACAGGCACCGCATTTCTTATTTCTAAAAGATACTGATGGAGATGATAAAGCGGATGTCCGCAAGGTTATTATGGATGGATGGGGAACTTTTGATACACATGCTGGTCCTTCTAACTTAAAATATGGTATTGACAATAAAATTTGGGGAACTGTAGGCTATTCGGGCTTTGAAGGATCCATAGCTGGTAAAAATTTCAAATTTGGCTCTGGAGCTTTTAATTTTGATCCATCAGTCAAAAACTTTGAATTTCTGGGAAATACAACCAATAATACTTGGGGATTGGGCTTCTCAGAAGATGCTGATGTTTTTATCTCCACAGCAAACAATGAACACAGTAATTTCTTGGCTATACCTCAACGGTACTATCAAAAAGCTAACCTGAATGAAAGAGGGATTGAAAAAATTGATGGTCATTATAAAATACATGAGTTAACAAAGGAATTGCGTCAAGTAGATGTTTTCGGTGGGTTCACCGCAGCAACAGGACACAATCTATATACCGCAAGGGCATTTCCTAAAGAATATTGGAACCGTGTTGCATTTATCGCCGAGCCTACGGGCAGATTGATCCATCGCCATATTTTGGAGCAATCTGGATCTGGCTTTAAGGAAAAAGGAGACGGTTGGAATGTCGTTGCCAGTTCAGACAATTGGTTTGGTCCTGTGGAGGCGAAAGTGGGTCCCGACGGAGCACTATGGTTTTTGGATTGGTATAATTTCATTATCCAGCACAACCCAACTCCTGATGGATTCGACAATGGTGAGGGTAATGCCTACATCGATCCTTTAAGAGACAATAAGAAAGGTAGAATTTACCGTCTTGTTTATGAAGATGCCGATAAACAAAAACACTATAAATTGGACGGAAAGAAACCAAGTAATCTCGTTGATGCTTTGGAAAGTGACAATATGTTTTGGCGCTTAACTGCACAGCGATTATTGGTCGAGTCCAAAGACAAATCCGTAGCAAAGAGCTTGCACAGTTTAATCAAAGATGAATCAGTTGACCAAGTAAATGTTAATGGAGGTGCTATTCACGCCATTTGGACCTTACACGGCTTAGGTCTGTTGTCTGGTGAGGATAAAACTAGCACAGCCGTTGTTTTGGATGCTTTGAAACATCCTGCACCTGGTGTTAGAAGGGCTGTTATACAAGCATTGCCGAAAACTCCAGAAAATATTCAAAAGATACTTTCATCAGGAGTGATCAAGGACAAAGATTTGCGTGTCCGATTGGCAACCATATTGGCATTGGCAGACGCTAGTCCTAGCCCACAAGTTGGAAAAGCAATTTTTGAAGCTGTCCAACAACCGGAAAACGAAAAAGATAAATGGCTGTTCCATAGTTTGCAGATCGCAGGAGCAATTCATCAAAAAGCATTTGCTGACGAATTCAAAAAGAAGCTCGGTGATCTCGACCTAACGAATGTAAACGGGTCATTGGCAGAACGAATTTTGTTGGGGAATAACATGTCTGTTTTTTCTAATGCGAATGCTAATGCGGGGATAATTGCACCAAATCAGATTTCAGACTTAGCAGGCCAAGAACTGCACTTCTCAGCAAAGGTTATGAAAAAAGATGATAAAGCCTTGGAAGGCGTAATAGTGTCCTACGGCGATAAATCAAATGGATATATCGTATACATAAAAGATGGAAAACTTCAGTTTAGAGTTAATCAAATGGGGCGAAAAACCGCTATCTCGTCGGATAAAGATTTTGGTTCGGACTTTAATGTTAGGACTTCCCTCCTTTCTGATGGTAAAATGATCTTATATGTAAATGGTAAACCCGAAGCTGAGGGTGTCACCAGCGGCCTTTACAATGCAAAACCAAACGGACCTATTCTTTTCGGAAAATCTAGTCCATCGGATAAATCGGATGAAGTCAATGCTGACAGCCCCGGAGATTTCACGAATAATTTTAATTTCACCGGAACATTGGATGACGGTCGTTTAGTAGCCATGAATAAAGCCAATATCTCAACCACGGAATCGCCTATTGCTGACAAAGAAATCAGAATTAAGACCTTGGTGGGAAAAATGGAATATGACATTACTAATTTTACCGCCAAAGCTGGATCTACATTAAAGATTGTTTTTGAAAACAATGACCATATGCAGCACAACTTGTTGATTCTAAAACAAGGAAGTTTAGACCGTGTTGGTAAAGCAGCAGACGAATTAGCACAACAACCGAATGCTATCGATCTGCAATATATACCAACAACATCGGATGTACTGTTCAGTACACCTTTGGTGGATCCTGGAGAAACAGTAGAACTAAACATCAAAGTGCCAGATGGAGCAGGCGATTATCCATTTGCCTGTACATTCCCCGGGCATTGGAGAATTATGAATGGTGTAATGAAAGTCACAAAGTAATCATAAGAAACCGCGCTAGATCAGGCGCGGTTTTTTTATGGGTGATTTATTTGATAATTGAATGAAAAACATAAAATAATATGGAGAAGTTGCAAGGCTCAATCCATCAGTTGCCAATTATCTCCTAGAATTGATTTAGGCTTGATAGTTAAAAAAATTGACAAGGTTTATTAACAGAAAAGGAGACAATCTATAAGATGTCTCCTTTTGTAGCCCCGAGCAGAATCGAACTGCTATCAAATGTTTAGGAAACATCTATTCTATCCGTTGAACTACAGGGCCGAGCTGCAAAATTATTATTTTATGCAGTTTGAACAAATTTATTTTCACTATGGTCGAAAATATTTTTGCAATCTAGTGCTTCGCATAATTAATTGGCGAATAGAATGGTAGTGGTTTTAACATTATTAGTGGTAAAAATCGTGTTAAGATTGGAACTAATTGATTTTCAACCAAAAGCAATTTTGTGATATAAATCATATTTATAAATGATAGTGATTTTAAATAGATAAAACCGATAGTTAATAAGTAATTTCGATTAATAAAAGGGCGTTAAAAGTCGTATCTTTGTATCACAAAAAAGAAAAGAAAAATAATATGAGTTTTACAGGTAAAAATTTCCCGAACATTACAGTAGATGCTATTGACTATTTAGGCGACAACTTCACATTGAATTTGTTTGAAAAAGCACAACAAGAGAACAAGAAAATCTTGTTATTCTGGTACCCTAAGGACTTCACTTTTGTATGTCCTACGGAGTTACATGCTTTTCAAGAGGCTGTTGCTGAGTTTGAGAAAAGAAACACAATCGTTATTGGTGCATCATGTGATTCAGCAGAAGTTCACTTTGCATGGTTGAACACTGCAAAAGACAACGGTGGTATCGAAGGTGTTGAATACCCTATCATTGCTGATACGAACAGAAACTTATCTAGCGTATTAGGAATCTTAGAATTGAAAGAAATTGAGCACCCAGAATACGGAACTTTAGTTGAAGGTTCAGCTGTTTCTTACCGTGCTACTTACTTGATCGACGAAACTGGTAAAGTATTCCACGAATCAGTAAATGATATGCCATTAGGCCGTAACGTAAAAGAATTTATCCGTTTGATCGATGCTTATACGCACGTTCAAAAACACGGAGAAGTATGCCCAGCAAACTGGGAAGAAGGTAAAGAAGCGATGAACGCTACACGTGATGGCGTTGCTTCATACTTATCACAAAATTAATATTCCCCCTAACAGAAGAGGAGGATAATCCTCCTCTTTTTTTATTCTACCCTAAAAAACAAGGAAATCATGTTAGAAGAATTAAGCTCAGACAACTTACAAGAGGTCATCAACAGCAATGATACTGTGATGGTTCAATATGCTGCTTCTTGGTGTGGTAACTGCCGCATTATGAAGCCTAAATTCAAAAATTAGCTGGTGAGAACGAAAATGTAAAATTCGTGATCGTTGATGCAGAGAAATTCCCTGAGTCAAGAAAATTAGCTAATGTAAACAACTTGCCTACTTTCGCTGCTTTCAAAGGCGGAAAACTTGTGAATCAAGTACAAACAAATAAAATCGAGGGATTAACAGATCTATTAAATGAAGTTACCAATAATTAAACATCTTACAGAGTTTATCGCAGAAAACGATGCTGACTTTGTTTTGGAAACAATCGAAACATTGGAGTCGTTGACTGAAGTATCTCAACTTAAAGACGAAGAGTTGGATGTTATTGGTGAATTAATCTCCAATATGTATGGCGCAATTGAAGTAAACAAATTAGTTCAAGAGGGAATGCCACAAAAAGAAGCCCTAAACACCTTTATGAAGCGTGTTTTGGGTTCTATTGACAAGTAATTCACATAAACAACTCATATAGTCATTCAATTGACTGATATTCTTTTCCACAAAAACCTGTGTATAACTCTGTTTTTGTGGAAAAGTTTTTTTTAAATGGCTCGTCCAAAGAGCCTTATTTATATTACTTTTATATTCATTAAAGGTTAGACCAAAAAAAGCGCATCATCCTGCTAAAAAGAACCAAAGGATAATATCCTTAGATTCAAGTCGAAGATTTTTAATTGTTGGTAAAAGGAATCAAATTATTTTGATTCCTTTTATTTTTTTAAGCTAATCTTATTACATTTAAGTATGATTCAAAGATTCTTAGGCCTCCTAATCCTACTCCTAACTTTTCTTTCTGCTGCAACTGCACAGCAAAGTAATTCATCGTCTAACATAAAACTCAAAAATTGATAAACTGGGCACCTTGGGTACGGCACTTTATTTTGCCGCACATCCAGATGATGAAAACACCAGACTGATTGCCTACTTGGCAAATGACAGAAAAATATAGGACGGCATATCTCTCCTTAACCAGAGGTGATGGTGGTCAAAACCTTTTGGGTACAGAGCAGGGTATTGAACTAGGCTTGATCAGAACACAAGAACTGTTGGCGGCACGAGCAATCGACAAAGGCGAACAATTCTTCAGTGCTGCATATGACTTTGGTTTTTCAAAAACCCACGATGAAACCTTTACGTTCTGGAAAAAGGATGATATCCTTCGCGAAGCCGTTTATCTGATCAGGAAATTGCAACCGGATGTGATTATCAATCGCTTTCCTCCGGATCGTCGTGGTGGCCACGGACATCACCAAGCATCCGCAATTCTAGCAAAAGAAGCTTATGAAGCTGCTGCTGATCCTAACAAATATCCAGAACAGCTAAAAGAATTGAAGCCCTGGAAAGCCAAAAGGATTGTATGGAACACAGCAAACTTTGGAGGGATGAACAACACCTCAGATGATCAATTAAAGGTTGTATTAAGCGATTATAACCCGTTAATGGGCTATTCCTATGGCGAGGTGTCTGCCATGAGCAGATCGCAGCATAAAAGTCAAGGTTTTGGTGCTGCAGCAAATCGCGGCCAGACAACAGAATTCTTTGATCATGTGGCAGGTGAAAAGGCTACCCAAGACCTTTTCGAAGGGGTAAACACCACATGGGAGAGGTTGGGTGAGCCCACAAAAAATATAGAACAGAAAATTCAGGATATCCAAAAGAAATACAATATCAACCATCCTGAAAACTCCATAAAAGAATTGGTCGAACTCCATGGATTGATCAAAGCTCTAAAACCAAGTGTTTATAGAGACAAAAAGCTCAAAGATCTAGAAGACATTATTCTCTCTTGCGCAGGTATAGTTGTTGAATCTATAGCTTCACAGCCAAATTATGTAATAGGACAGTCTTTTAATGTTACGAATGAAATTATTAAAAGAGCTTCAGAATCTGATGTCAAATTGATTTCCATTGATGGCAAATCAATCAATGAGTCGATACCGGGCAATGAAACTAAAAAATATCCAAATCAAAAATCTGCTGATCATTGGACCCAACCATATTGGCTCGAAAAACCTAATTCATTAGGTAAATTTGATATCGAAGAAAAGAATTTTGGTTATCCAGAAAACACGGACAACCCGAGTACAAAGTTTGTTTTAACGGTTGATGGTCTACAACTGGAAGTAGAAAAGCCGGTTGAATTTAGATTTGTTGACCCTGTAGATGGTGAAGTTTATCAACCCATCTCCGTTTCACCGGCACTTACCGCATCGATCAGTTCAAGTCAAGCCTTACTGAAAACAGGAGATAAGAAAACTATCAGTCTTACGATAAAAAACAACAGCAACAATATCCAAACCGGAGAACTGACCTTCAACCAAAGTGATGGTTTACAGATTTCACCGAATAAAATAGAATTTGAGATACCCGCAGGCCAATCTGTATTAAAGAGCTTTGAAATATCAAATCCCAAAAATACAGAAAGCAGTGATGTTGAACCTTTGATCAATGGCAACCCTGTCTATGGTTTTAAAAAGATAGCTTACCAACATATTCCGGATATAACATGGTTCCCTCCGGTTAATTTAAAAGTTAAAGCTTTGGAAATTAACAATCCTTTGAAAAAAATTGGTTATATTCATGGTGCCGGAGATTTAATACCTACGGCTTTGGAAAACATTGGCGTGCAAGTGGACCTGTTGAACAGCAATTTGCTTGCTAGCACTAACTTAAATCAATACGACGCAATCATTATCGGAATAAGGGCTTATAACGTTAGCCCAAATGCCAATCAATGGTTACCTATTTTGTTCAATTATGTGGAACAAGGGGGTACAGTCTTATCGCAGTACAATGTAAATTCTAGAATGAGTACGGACAAATTAGGTCCTTACCCATTTGAAATCAATAGAGATAGAGTAACCGAGGAGGATGCCGAGGTTACTTTCACTGATCCGACAGATCCGGTCCTGAATTATCCGAACAAGATAACAGAGAAGGATTTCGAGGGATGGGTTCAAGAAAGAGGTTTATATTTTGCGACCAATATAGCTCCAGAATACCGCACGCCATTGAGCTTTGCGGACAAGGATGAAGAACAAAACAAAGGTTCTTTGTTGGTTGCAAACCATGGAAAAGGGAAATTCGTTTATGCGCCATTGGCATTTTTCAGACAATTGCCAGCAGGAGTACCCGGAGCTACTAGATTATTTGTAAATTTGCTCGCTAAGAACGAAAAAAACTAAGAAATATAATGGAAAATCAAATCGAAAACTCAAAAGAAATCAACGTAAAAGGCATTATCTTATTAGTAGGTACTATTCTAGGTGCTCTGACTGGATGGGTTGCCAAAGAAACATTTTTAGGATTTGCTGGTGGACTGGTTGGTGGATTAATTTTCGCAATCATCTTCATCTCAATTTTATTACCAAATAAAACGCATGACAGATAAAGGACTACCGCCATTCGTACGAAGTTGGAGACAATTCTATTGGATAGTTGTTCTCTGGTTAGTCGTTTGCATAGTTCTCATGTATATTTTTACTAAATATTTTGGATGAGTAGTATCGATTGGATAGTACTCATCCTTACCTTGCTTTCCATAGTGGCGTATGGACTTTACAAAAGCAAGAACGTCAAAACAATTGACGGCTATATCCTTAGTGACCGATCCTTACCTTGGTACACAGTAGGACTTTCTGTAATGGCAACTCAAGCCAGCGCCATTACCTTTCTTTCAGCACCTGGTTTAGCCTATAGTTCCGGAATGAGCTTCGCTCAGTTTTACTTTGGATTGCCATTGGCCATGATTGTCCTCTGTATTACTTTTGTGCCTATTTTCCATAAACTCAAGGTCTATACTGCATATGAGTTCCTCGAAAAGAGGTTTGATGTCAAGACGCGCGTATTGACTGCTGCCTTGTTTTTACTTCAAAGGGGGATATCAACGGGGATTACCATTTTTGCTCCGGCAATCATCCTCTCCACCATATTGAAAATAGACCTAACCCTGACGACCATAGGAATCGGTTCTTTAGTGGTGATCTATACTGTCTATGGTGGCACCAAAGCGGTATCATACACTCAGCTGTTGCAGATGTCAATTATTTTTCGGCGGACTGTTATTGGCGGGAGTTTTGGTTGTGCATTTATTGCCCCAAGATATTGGGTTTAAAGAAGCGTTGCACATTGCCGGAAAATCCAGAAAAGCCAATGCCATCGACTTTAAACTAGATTTAAACAACCAATATACAGTCTGGACTGGGCTCATTGGTGGTTTCTTCCTGCAACTATCCTATTTTGGAACTGACCAAAGTCAGGTCGGAAGATATCTGACCGGTTCTTCTGTTAAAGAAAGTAGACTTGGCCTGTTGATGAATGGCCTTTTGAAAGTGCCTATGCAGTTCTGTATTTTATTGATAGGTATATTGGTCTTTGCGTACTATCAATACCATACCCCGCCCCTATTCTTTAATGAACAGGTGATCGAACAGCTTGAAAACAGTAACCACAAGCAGGAGTACGAAAACATCAAGCAGCGTCACGAAGAAATCAGTCAACAAAAGACAGTTTATATCAACCAACTGACCGATGCCCTAAAGACTAAAGAAGAAGATAAAATTGATCAAGCAAGAGCAGAGCTCTTAAAGTTCAATGAGAACGATCAAAAACTTCGCACAGAACTGGTCGAATTAATTGAGAAGAACGACCCTAATGCAGACACAAACGACAACAACTATATCTTTCTACGTTTTCGTAACCGATACGTTCCCTAAAGGCTTAATTGGCCTATTGATTGCAATTATATTCTTAGCGTCCATGGGAGCGACTGCTAGTGCAATAAATTCACTTTCATCGACAACGGTTATCGATATCTATAAGAGGTTTGTCAAAAAAGGAGCCGCCGACTCCCATTATTTGAAAGTTTCCCGTATATCAACTTTCTGCTGGGGTATCTTCACCATCGGAATAGCACTCTATTCAAGTCAACTTGGTAACTTACTCGAAGCTGTGAATATATTGGGTTCCCTGTTCTATGGCACTATACTTGGAATCTTCCTGGTTGCATTTTACGTCAAAAGTATTGGCGGAAAGGCGGTATTCTGGTCTGCGGTAATCACTGAGGTAATCGTGATCGGTATCTGGCGAATGGACGTAGTTGCTTTTTTTATGGCTGAATCTAATAGGCTGTGCTTTATTGATCCTGATTGGTTTTATCCTGCAATACTTTTGGGGCAAAAATAACACCCAAATAAAAAACCGTTTAGATTTTCTTTCTAAACGGCTCTCTTATTTTTTAATAATATTTTCGATAGAGGTCATACAAAACAGCTTTATCTTTTTCTGTCAGTATCCCTGTAAGGTCTGATTTAATATACTTCCGTTTGAATGATTTTATGGCTGCTTCCTGATTGGTCATATCATATCCCATTAGCTTCAATGCATCAATAGGATTAAAATTCATTGGAGGTGCGACCAAATAATTGGGATTGTACCATATTCCGAATCCTCTTTCTGCCAACAGTTGCCAAGGGAAGAATACATTAGGGTCATCCTTTCTTCCTGGCGCGAAATCAGCGTGCCCAATGAAGTTTTTCTGAGGGATGCTGTATTTGGTCTTCAAGGTGTCCAAAAGGATTTAATAAGGAGTTTATTTGAGCGTCAGGGAATGGTTCTTTGCCATTATTGTCAAGCTCAATTCCAATCGAAACCGAGTTCATGTCTGTAATGGACCCCCATTTACCCCTTCCGGCATGCCATCCTCTCAAATAATCGTTCAGCATCTGCACCACCCTACCGTCGCGACCAATAACATAATGGCTGCTGACCTTGGTGTGCGGTAGCTGGAATGTACGGATTGTCTGTGCTAAATTAGCCTGAGACGTATGATGAATCATTACGAATGAGGGTTTTCTCACATCGTAATGCATGGCACTGGCATAATCATATTGCTTACTGGTGCCCTGCAAAAACATATTCCAGGCAATTTTGCTCTGGAGTTTGGTTTGCACCTGCTAATGGAGGAGCAACTTTTGCTTGCTCAACAACAGCAGGAGTTTTATTTAATGTATCTAGTTTTGGTGCTGAATTTTCAACAATTACTGAAGGAGTAATAACAGATGTATTTGATTGTAATACCTTCGACTTCTTGGCGGTTGAACAACCAACCAAAAACAACACCCCACACACTGCAACAATCAGTCGCTCTGAAATTTTTCTCATCTAATCTATTTTGGTAAATTAAGTAGCAGACCCATTGAAAGCATTTGGTTCCACTGAACGGCGCCATCAAGGGCAGAATCGTAAAGGATTACACCGCCTAATTGCACATTGATCAACGAAGTTACTTTTGCAGTCAATGTAGCATCCAAACGATGTTTTGGATCTGAAAGATCTTCGTAGTCTGCGAATAAGTTATAACGTGACTTCAAGTTCAAGTTCTTCGAAAGATTTCTGTCCAAGTTTGCTGTCAACTGAAAAGCCAGTTCATTTTTAAATGTTTTACCTTCTTCAATACCAAATATCGGACCTGTTCCTTTTGTATAATCCTTTTCATCTGGGAATTCACCGAATTCAGCGAAATAATCTGCGGCATTGCGCGGCTTCAAACGGTTGTCCAAGATCAAGGTCTGTCTGGCAGTACCCGTACCAAACCTTAGTGAAAACGTTTCATCAGGCTTGTACTCCAAAACCGAATGACTCTGTGAAATATCCTGGAGCCATAAAAGAAGATTTCAAAACCGGTTGATGATTTCATTGCCCTCGGTGTCTTTGCCATAGTTATAGGCATTGTCAAACTGCGTTTCGTATGTCAACGACAAGTAGACCGCCCATGATTTCGTCAACTTATAAGCTAACTTGTTATCCCAGAAAATACGGTCATTATTAGGTTTTGCCAACTGCCCTTCATTTTTCACTTTACCGTATTTCAGGTCTAGTTCTGTTGTGAAGTTAAAGTTGTTTCTATTGAATTCTGATTTATGCCAGATTATACCGCCAATAGCGTAGGAGTTCAAACCACCCAGTTTCCAGTTATCGCTGAATGCTGCTTGGTTGAAATTGATCCCTACTTTGGTCCAATGTTTCCAATAATTGACCTGAAGGTCTAACTTTGGAATAGGCACGTTAATGTTTTTGATGGAAAGGGCTTCGCCTTCGTTCTGTTCAGAAATTGTACTATCTGGTTTTACGCGCAATTCACGTAAATCTTGACCCTGAACCGATACGATTCCGAAAATAAAAATGAAAACAGGTAATAGGTAAAGTTTTTATATTCATATTAATTTTCTTTTTTAACATCCAACTTTATGTCTGGCAATTCTCGCAAAGGTCGTAAATTTGGGTGTAGTTTAAATACTTCATATTTACTTTTTATATATTTTACCATTTCGTAATAGTTAGATGTCGTGACAAACTCATATGTAGGCCTAAATAACTGCATAAATACCTTTAGCTCTTCACCTTCCAAACCCACCAAACTGCGCACTAATTCCGGCGTAAAGTAAAAATCAATGATGTTTTCTTCATGCAGCTTTCCAATAAATTGGGTAAACCTTCTGGCGTTCTTACCCTCCTTACTGACCATATTGTATAGCGAATTGATATTTAATCCTGCCCCTGTCATTCCCACGGAGAAAATATCACCGGGTTGTGATAACTCAAAAGCCTTGCCATAATCTCGTTTTATCTCATTTTAAAACATCGTCAGGGTTCTTTCGACCCATTACAGTCACGGTTTCTATCGCCGAAACATTCTCCTTCAGATTCACGATGATGGCAGATTGATTGTTATAGGTTATGGTATCAGAAAAATAACCTGTCTTTTTTAAAAACAAGGATATCACCTGCTTTTATTGCCAGTCTTAAACTCTCCGCGAGCATCGTTATAAATATATTTCTGAGTATTTAGATTTCTAACCTGGACTTCCCCCAGCCTACGCTTTGTGTCTTTATCATATACGATACCTTCCAAGCTTTGTTGTGCATACAACAGAACCGGCGATAGCGAACAAAAGATTAATAAAATACGAACAAGGATTTTCACTCTTATAAAACTACGTCTTAGAAGGATATCTTGCTAATATTTAACAATTTTAACGTCTCTTGTAACTATTTTGATACGACAAGAAGCTGTCCGACCGTTACAGCATCAGTTGACAAGCCGTTCCAAGACTTGATGTCATTTACTGTAACATTGTATTGTCGAGCTATGGAGTACATGGTATCAGTTGCTTTCACCTCATAGATTTGCATGGCTACCGGCTTTTTGATTTCTTCAACTGGAGCAGGTGGCTCTACAACTTCTTTTTCTTCGATCACCTCTTCTACTTTTTCAACCCTAGCGATTGCCTCCACGGGAGCTTCTGCTTGGTCATATTGTTGTAGGTTATAGCGCTCTATTAAGTCGATAAGAAGGTCTGGGTACCGAGGGTTAGTTGCATAGCCTTGCAGCTTTTAAGCCTCTTGCCCAACCTTTGTAATCGTCTTTTTTGAGGGTAAACAAGCCTTCGTAACGCTTTACGGAGAAGAAATTGAGAGTGATCTCGGAAAGATTGCTCAGGATGAGAATAAACTCGGAAACAATCATTTGCTATGTCATCAGGGGCGATTGACAGATTTGCCGTTCCACGAACCTCCACATTTAATCCCAAAATGGTTGTTGGCTTGGGTAGCTAGGTAGCTATTTCCGTTGCCAGATTCCAAAATGGCCTGTGCTAACTTAATACTCGCAGGAATACCATATTTGTTCATTTCCTCAATGGCAATTCCCTTGTATCGATCGATGTAAGCTAGCCCACTAGTGGATGTTCCTTTGTTGCTAGATGAATTAGGGGTGTTAACGGTGCCTCCTCGGCTACCGTTTTGGGTGTTTGAGAACTGTAGATCTTTTTGAACCACAGGAAACAAAAAATAAGGCCAATATTAAACTGGCCAGTAAAAACTTCTTCATCTACTTGACAAATGAGCTTAGTTAAGATTCGTTTTTTCGTCGTACTTTTCTAGGTCATATCTGTCGATTGTAGAGATTACCTTTCTCGACCAATCTCCAGTTTCAGAATAACCAGAATTTGCTATTCCTTTAACCCATCCTTTGTAATCTTCAGAATCGTGTTTGTTGAATAATGGCTTTGTAGCTTTTCTTCTTTGCAAAAGACCAACAAAATCGCGGTAAGAATCCAAAACTGAACCGTATCCTTTGTATGCGGAACGGATTTTTTTGCTGTTGTTCTTCCCTTTGATTCCAAAGTGATTATTCAAATAGCGTGCAATTCTGCTGTTGCCGTAGGCACTTTCATGAATTGCTACTGCTAGGATTACAGAAGCCGGAACTCCTGTTTCACGCATTAGCGTTTGAGCTGCTGGGCTATGTTTCTCAATGTACGATCTGGTCGTATAATCTTGAGCTTGAAGCCCTAAAGTTGAAAGAGTAGTAAGTATACATACTACTAAAATCTTTCTACAATAATTTAGCATAAAACTTGTTTTAGTTTAACACTACTTTTTGCGTAGCACAAAAAGCCCATCTCTAATCGGCAGAATAAGTTTTTCAACTCTTTTATCCTCTGCCAAGGTTTGATTTAATTCTATCACTTGCTGTGTTTGTTTGTCAGGGTTTTCATTTAAAACCTTTCCTTTCCACAAGACATTGTCAATTAAAATCAGACCGCCTGGTCTTACTCGATCGATCAATGTGTTGAAGTAGTAAAGGTTTCGTTTCTTATCGGCATCTATAAACACCAAATCGAATTCCCCTTCTATGGTTGGAATAACTTCCGCCGCATCTCCAATATGATATTTGATTTGACTAGCATAGGGAGATTCATCAAAATATGACTGAACTCGTTCTTGCTGTTCCTCGTTGATATCAATGGTATGCAAGGCTCCATTGTCCTCCAAACCTTCTGCTAAACACAGGGTCGCATATCCTGTAAAAGTACCAATCTCTAACGCGAACCTCGGATGTACCATTTTGCTCAACATAGCCAGTACTCTTCCTTGGTAATGCCCCGATAACATGTGCGGCATGGTCTCCTTCAGATAGGTCTCTCTATTGACCTTTTTTAGTAACGGATTTTCTTGGTCCGTAGTATCTTCCAGATAGCTGTTTAGTGGATTGGACTCTTCAAACATACTGCGCAAAGATAAATATTAGCCATCAAACTTACCAAAGAATTTTTTATAAACGTCTGTGAATCAATATTTTAATAAGTAACAGGAAGAAGGTAAAACAGCGTTTAAAGGTGATTTAAGCGTCCTGCAAAAAGCCAATATTTTTTCTTTTAATTTAAATTACGTCATAAAACTGACCAATTTAAACTTTGGTAATCAGAGTCTATCTTGAAATTTATGCCATAAAAAAAGGCCCATATTTTCGAAAAATATGGGCCCCAAAAACTATACAAAAACCTCTAGTCTAAAGAGGCTGTTATTAATCTTAAAAATTCAGAACGGGTAACGTCGTTTTGGAAGGCGCCTGTAAACGCTGAAGTCGTTGTTACGGAGTTTTGTTTTTGTACTCCGCGCATCGCCATGCACATATGTTTACATTCGATAACAACCGCAACACCCGCTGGTTTTAGAGTATCCTGAATACAGTCGCGGATTTCATTGGTCAAGCGCTCTTGAACCTGAAGTCTTCTTGCGAAAATATCTACAACACGAGGGATCTTGCTAAGGCCGACTATATGCCCATTAGGGATATAAGCAATATGTGCCTTACCGAAGAAAGGTAACATGTGGTGTTCACACATTGAATATACTTCAATGTCCTTGACAACTACCATTTGGCTGTATTCCTCTTCAAACATTGCTCCACGAAGAACTGCCGCTGGGTCGACGTCATATCCATGAGTTAAGAATTGTAAAGCTTTGGCAACACGTTCAGGAGTTTTAATCAAACCCTCACGGTTTGGATCTTCTCCCAATGCTTGTAGAATATCTTTATAATGTTCTGCAATTCGTTCAACATTCTTCTCGTTGTATTGGTCGATCTTCAAATAACCGTCCTGTTCTTCTTCTTCAAATTGTTGAAATTTGCTCATTCTAATTTGTTATTGGTGAATTATTCGCCGAAATATTCGACATAATTGTTTTCGGTTTCATGAAGTCTAACCACATGTAGGATTACATTTTCCTTTTCGAACAAAGGTTTCAAAATGTTGAAGATCTCAACGGCGATCACTTCTGTTGAGGCCATTTTATCTTTCATAAAATCCACATCAAGGTTCACATTTTTATGGTCTAGCTTGTCGATTACTTCTCTAATGATAATGTCTTTCATTACTTTCAAGTCGATAAGGAAACCCGTTTCTGGATTGATATGACCTTTAACAGTCACAAACAAGTCATAGTTATGACCGTGCCAATTTGGATTGGAGCAATTACCAAAGATTCGCTCATTTTCCTCAGCTGACCAATCTTCACGATAGAGCTTGTGGGCGGCATTAAAGCGTTCGCGGCGTGTAATATAAATCATAATGACAAAGATAAAGTAAATTAACGTAATTTAGTATTTTGAGGTACATATATGAAAACTCTCGTTGTTGCTGCTACAGAACTTGAAATATCCGCTTCCATTCCCACGTTAATCGAAACAAATACAGATTATTTGGTCACCGGTGTTGGCATGGTTGCAACCGCCTTTTCCATGGGGCAACACCTCACCAACAATTCTTATGATTTATTAATAAACGTTGGCATCGCAGGTACCTTTAATCCTTATCATCATCTAGGATCAATTCATAGAATTAAAACCGACCGTATACACGAATTTGGAGCAGAGAATGACCAAGACTTTATCCCCATTGATAGCTTAGGTTTTGGAAATTCGGTTTTTGTAGAAATATTACCCCAACTATCCCTCCCGGCAGAATTTTATGATATCCCATACATCGATGGGATTACGGTAAATAAGGCCCATGGGTCTGAAGATAGCATCAAAAAGATCAAAAATGAATATGGATTAGGCCTATTGGAGAGCATGGAAGGCGCGGCATTTTTTTATGTGGCCAACAAACTGAGGATTCCCTGTGTCCAAGTGAGGACTATTTCCAACTTAGTAGAGCTAAGAAACACGGAGAACTGGAACATTCCATTGGCATTAAAAGAGCTCAATACGTGGTTACAGAGCTTTGTTACTGTGCTACAGAGCTCCTAACCTGCTTTGTAAATCGATTGTGTAGACCCTTTTACATCGAAAATAGTACAAACCTCCTGCGGAAATTCAATAAATAATAGTATTTTTGCCTATCTAAACAAAATTCACTATCTGTAATACTGATGAGAGAAATACAATTCAGAGAAGCGCTTCGCGAAGCAATGAACGAAGAGATGCGCAAAGACGAAACAATCTTTTTAATGGGCGAGGAAGTCGCTGAATATAATGGTGCGTACAAAGTAAGTCAAGGTATGCTTGATGAATTTGGTGCAAAACGTGTTATTGACACCCCAATCGCAGAGCTTGGTTTTGCAGGTATCGGTGTTGGTGCAGCAATGAACGGATTGAAACCAATCATTGAATTCATGACATTCAACTTCTCTTTAGTTGCGATTGACCAAATTATCAATGCGGCAGCTAAAATCCGCCAAATGAGTGGTGGTCAATTTTCTTGTCCGATTGTATTCAGAGGTCCTACAGGTAATGCTGGTCAATTAGGTGCTCAACACTCCCAGAACTTTGAAAACTGGTTCGCTAATACGCCAGGATTGAAAGTTGTTGTTCCTTCAAACCCTTACGATGCCAAAGGATTATTGAAATCTGCTATCATCGATCCAGATCCAGTTATTTTCATGGAGTCTGAGGTAATGTATGGTGACAAAGGTGAAGTTCCTGAAGAAGAATACTACCTACCTATCGGAAAAGCAAATGTCGTTAAAGAAGGTACTGCGGTAACAGTTGTTTCATTTGGTAAAATGATCCCTCGTGTGGTACTTCCTGCAATCGAAGAATTAGAAAAAGAAGGTGTAAGCGTTGAGTTGATCGATTTACGTTCGGTTCGTCCTATCGATTTCCCTACTATCATCGAGTCTGTTAAGAAAACTAACCGCTTGGTAATCGTTGAAGAAGCTTGGCCTTTGGCTTCAATCTCTTCTGAGGTTACTTTCCACGTTCAAAAAAATGCATTTGATTATTTAGATGCACCTATTGTGCGTGTTACATCTGCTGACGTTCCTCTTGGTTATGCTCCTACTTTGGTAGAAGCTTCTTTACCAAGCATTGCGAAAGTGGTTAAAGCCGTGAAAGAAGTTTCTTATTTGAAAAAGTAAGAATTAAAATATTTTAATAAAAACCTCAGTAAAAAATGTACTGAGGTTTTTTTTGTGCAAATAATTTGTATTTTTAGTTAACATAAATCATAGAATATGAAAAAATTACTAGTACTATTCCTTCTGTCTTCCGCAGCACTTTCTATAAAGGCACAGGAGGTAGACTTTAAAATGAAATTACCCCTAAATGAAGCTTATAAATCTTCAGTAACCATGAAAATGGACATTGAAGGCCAACAAAGTATGATCATGGACATGGCTATTAAATCAACGGTCACTCCGACTAAACTTGAAGGGACAAATTATACATTCGAAAGTATAATGGATGCCGTAAAAGTTGATATGGACGCAGGGATGATGACCATGAGCTATGACTCGGAGACTCCTTCTGATGATCCTACTAGTGCAATGTTAGGAGCACAATTCGAAAAAATGCTGGGCAAGAAGATGATTATGGTTACTTCGGATAGAGGGAAACTGATCAGCAGCGAAGGTATTGAGGGTATGGATAATGCATTGGACAACATGGGAATGACCGCATCGTACCCAGAAAAAGCAGTGAAACCTGGAGATACATGGCCATCTGAAGTTGAAGCAAAAGGTATTAAAACCGTTGCGAACAACAAATTCGTAGGAAAAACAGACGAAGGTTACCAAATTGAATCTATCGGTGAAATGAAAGGCGAAGGTGATGCCAAAATCGGAAATTTCAACGCTAATTACATCGTCGATCCGGTAACATTCTTTACAAAGTCTGCAACCATTAAAATGGACATGGAAGTAGAAGGACAAAAAGTTTCAACGGACATGATTATGTCGGTTACGAAATAAGACGTTTAGAAAAACAAAAAGCCCGACAGCATGCTGTCGGGCTTTTTTATTTTCTTATTGCGATTACGCGTTAATTTCTGATTGGTATGCATCAGCAGACAATAGACCATCTACGTCAGCAGCATTGTTTAATTTAACACGGATAATCCAACCTTCACCATAAGGATCAGAGTTTACCAACTCAGGGTTTGAATCAATTGCGTCATTTACAGACAAAACAGTAGCTGTTACTGGCATAAAAAGATCAGATACAGTCTTAACAGCTTCCACTGATCCGAAAACTTCGTTTGCTGCAACCTCATCACCTACAGTGTTGATGTCTACAAACACGATATCACCTAATTCTCTTTGAGCAAAATCTGTAATACCAATAACTGCTTCATCACCTTCTACAAGAACCCATTCGTGATCTTTGGTGTATTTTAATTCTGAAGGAAAATTCATGTCTTTTCTATTTGTTTTTCCCCCAAAAATAGGATTAAGAATGGAGAATACAAAAGTTATTGTATTTTTATCCTATGAATCCCAGCATCGCCAAACTATCAGATATTGCCCTAAAAGAAGATCGATTAATCATTGGGTTAATGTCAGGAACATCCTTAGATGGACTGGACATAGCAATCTGTAAATTCAATGGAAACGGTAATAATACCAAGCTTGAACTCCTCAAGTTTGAAACCATGGATTATACCCGTGAATTTAGAGTATGGATTCGAAAGGTTTTCGCCAAGAAAACCATTGACCAGCAGACCCTTTGTGGATTAAATCCCTATATAGCAGAAATACATAGCAACTTAATTTTAAAAGCGCTCAAGAAGTGGAAGATAAAGCCTGAGAAAATCGATGTTATTGCTAGCCATGGTCAGACTGTTTTCCATGCGCCACAATCGCTGACAGGTGATCGCTCTCTTCCAAACAGCACCCTTCAACTTGGAGATGGTGACCATATTGCCGTTAAGACCGGAATAATATGTCTTTCGGATTTTAGACAAAAACACTTGGCCGCAGGTGGAGAAGGCGCCCCTTTGGCGGCGTATGGTGATTACCTCCTATTTTCTTCTGAAAATGAAAACAGGATATTATTAAATATAGGAGGAATATCAAACTTTACCTTTCTTCCTAAAATTGGTTCCGAATCAAAGGCCTACGCCACTGACCTTGGCCCGGGAAATACAATGATGAACCAATACATGGAAAAGCATTTTGGACTAGAAATGGACGAAGATGCAGCTGTAGCTAAAAAAAGGAAAGGCCAATGACGTTCTTCTGAAAGAACTTATGAATGAAGAATTTTTGGATTTGAGCTTCCCCAAAACAACAGGTCCCGAACTGTTCAATTTAGAGTATCTGAACAATGCCCTTAAAGAAAACAGCTTTACAAAACCTGAGTCATGAGGATACTATGGCGACCTTAAATCTGTTTTCTGCGCAGACCATAATAAACGGAATTAAGAAAGCTACGAAAGACATGGATGGGTTTAAGGTATATGTGAGCGGCGGCGGTCTTCACAATCCATTGACTATGCAGCAGCTCCAGGAAGAGTTTCCTGGACAAGTTACTTCTTTCTTGGACCTTGGCATAAATCCGGATGCTAAAGAAGCTTGTTTATTTGCTGTTCTGGCAAATGAAACGTTAGCGGGCAATCCTCAATCTGTAAAAAATATTAAAGACTCTCCCGCGGTATGCATGGGAAAAATAAGCTTGCCTTATTGATCTAAGGCTTGGTGGATAAATTCTTTGAAAGGTATCATCGTTGCATAACTCGAAATAACCGTTTTCCAAGGCTTTTGCAGACTCCATGTCCTTCCGGCTGATATTCATTGACAAGATGAAACTACGGTGCTTTAAAAGCTCTATATGTTCGTTGTCCGCTGAATATCCTGCAGGAGGCCTCTGCAACTTGTCCTCAGGATGAAAGATCTTCAGCTTTCCAACCTCCTTTTTTCAATGCTTCGAACAGTTCCGGAGCACTATAGTCAATTTCCTGTCTGATGGCTTCCAGGTGGTTCTTATCTGGTCTCCAATATCCCACAGCAATGAAAGTTCCATTGGGCTCTATGTGGATATAATATTCAGGTCCTGCCAATTTTCTGCCATCTACTGAGATTCCGGCAGCAAACCATGATTTGTAAGGGTCCTTGTTTTTGGAAAACCGAACATCTCGATAGATTCTGAAAAGACATTTCTTCGCGGAAATATCCTGGTTGATATGCGGATCCATGCCAGAAAGTCCAACAATGATTTGTTCTATAAATTCAGTAACATTCTTCAAAGCGGCTTCATAAGCAGACTTATTCTCTTGAAACCATTCTCTATTGTTGTTTCTTTAAGATTGTTTAAAAAGTCAAAGGTTGCCTTTTCTATTTTCATGGTAAATTAAAATAAGGTAAGCAAAATATAAACTAAAGGTGCAGCAATTAAAAGCCCGTCAAATCTATCTAAAAAGCCACCATGACCTGGTAAAATACTTCCTGAGTCTTTGATGCCCAAACTTCTTTTCAACATGGATTCCAACTAGATCTCCCAGGGTTCCAAAGATTCCAATGATAGCAGCAATCATTACCCATTCTAGTTTTGTTAGAGTTCCAAACCAATAGGAAAGTCCAAAGGCAAACGCCCATAGCCAATAAAACACCGCCAATAAATCCTTCCCATGTTTTGTTGGGACTTATGCGTTCGAATAGCTTTGTCCTTCCCAGGGCTCTTCCTGAAAGATATGCCCCTGTATCATTTGACCATAGGATAATTAAAAATCCCATCGGGATATATGGATTGAAATCTCCATTGATAAATCCTAACCCAATAAAAAACAAAAAAGGAATCGTGCCATACCAAATTCCTAATAGGGTATAGGCAATATCATGAAATGGTTTTGCTCTTTTAAGATATAGGGATGAAATAAAAAGAAGAGAAAATAGCGGTATTGCTAAGCCATAATATTTTAATTCTATATAACCCAAAAAGTATGCAATGGCGATGGTTGCCAAAACGATGGAAGTAACTAATCCAAGACCTTCCAAGGGTTTCGTTTCCTCTGTTTTACAGATGGTAAAAAACTCTTTAGCAGCAAGAACCCCTACAATTCCAAAAAAGATGGAGAATACATATTCATTAAAAATCGTTGCGCAGACGAGTGCAACAACAAAGAAAAATCCAGTAATAGCTCTTGTTTTCATTTATTCTTCTTCATCTCCAAAAGAATCGATCAAAGCCAAAGCTTCCACGGAATGTTCTTGATCGACATACAACTCAACAACACCAAATAAATAGGATGAGTCCTGTTTATTTAATACTACTGCCGGAATATTGTTTTTCAAGGAGCATGTTTTTAACAATCTCTGCCTCAAAAGGTTTATTGTATACTTTGATTTTCGTCCAGTTTGAGTCCATTTACTTTATTTTTTTGTTGTGATATCTTATAAAAATAATAACCCTACACCGATGCTAAGGATAATACTCCCGATATATAATGGTACACTATATGCGTCGGAGTTTTGTAAGTCTTCGTAGGTCTTTCCATCTTTGAAATAAAAAAACGCTATTATAGTTACTGAAACGTTGTTCAGAAAGTGTGCAAACACGGGAACCCAAATGTTGTTTGTCCATAATAAGGCATAACCGAATATTAATCCCAGGAACATTCTCGGAAAGAAGCCATAAAATTGAACATGAATAGCTGAAAAGATGATTGCAGTTACCCAAATTGCAACATGGGCATTTTTGAACATCCTTTCAAAGATCTTCTGCAATGCCCCTCTAAAATAGAATTCCTCAACAATTGCCGGCAAAACAGCCATCACAAGAATATTCAGCAACAGAAGGTCTATCCGATCTACCATGACCAACCGCTCTGTCAATTCTGTCATCTGATCTTCTTGGCTACGCATCCAGTTCTCAGTATTCTCCAAAAAACTTGGAAGCTTCATGTCCATGTTCCAACGGGCTGATTAATTCCATCGCGGGATTAAAAAACAATTAGGAAAGCAAAAATCAAGATCAAAAAATGTGCCTACCTTATAGGGTTCAGAAGGAAAATATTTGACCTGCCTTTTTCAATCATCTGAAGGAATAAGGCAGGAAGTAGAAATGTGGAGATACTGCTAACACCCAAAAGTAAATATAACATGTTCGTATCCTCAGGGTATATATTTCCCCTGAATTTAGAATACTGTTGATATCACCACTGCTGAATACCAATGCCTAAGACAACAAACAGTTGCAAAACAAAAGTGCAAGCAAAGTCAGTCCCAAAAGAATCATCAGGGATAACCATGGCGAATTTGGCTTAGACTGGTACATAATTGGTTTCCTTAAAACTAAATATCACATTTATCATCTGTACAGCTCGGTGCTGAACTATCCCCTCCTAAAAACGTAATGTCAGGATTGCTTTCTTTCCATTCTGAAAAGCTTTTTTCCAGGGCTTCTACGAAAACACTTTCCGGTTTGTGCTCCAGAGATCGCGTATTTGCGGTTCAACAGGAAAAAAGGAACTCCGCGGATTCCAATCTGTTGTGCCTCGCGATGTCCTGCTTTACTTCGTAGGCATATTTATCACTATTTAATGCCTCTTTAGCGGCATCTTCAGAAAGACCAACCTCTTGAGCTAATGACAATAAAACGCTGTCATCTTCAATATTCAATCCGTCTTCAAAATGAGCCTTAAAAAGTTTCTCCTTCATTGCTGTACCCTTACCTTCTGAAGCAGCAAAATGAATTAACTCATGAGCTTTAAATGTATTCGCAGGGATATTTGTGCTGAAATTAATGTTAACACCCGCATTTCTGCCTATCTGCTCAACATGATTTGTCATTTCCTTAACCTGTTCCAAAGGCATTCCTTTAGACGCACTCAAGTATTTGTAAGTCGTATCACCCTCGACGTGATGGTAATTGGGATCTAATTGATAGCTTTTATACTTAACCTCAATCTTATCCTTGAAACTTAAAGAATCAAGAGCTTTTTCAAAATGAGCCTTTCCGATATAACAGAAAGGACACATGATATCGGACCAAATTTCTATTAGCATTCCCAAAAATACTTTTTAAATTCTAAAAAAGAACGAAAGCCAAGAGCAAAACCCTTGGCTTTCGTTGAATATTAGTTTACCCTGACAGGATCTACAGGTTTTTTAACCTCCTTGGTAAGGATAAGTTTTTCATTTCCTCCAATAGGATCTGAACTGTTCTTTCGAGCTGTGGATCTTTTCCTTGCAACAGGTCTTTAGGCATTTGCTCTACGAATACATCTTGGTGCAACACCTTCGTTTTCGATGATGTAGTTGCCTTCAAGATCAAAGATTCCAAAGTTAGGTGAAGTTACCATTCCACCGTCCAGCAATTGTGGATAGCCAGAAATACCGACCAAGATTCCCATTGTTGTTCGGCCAACTAATTTGGCCCAAGCCTTTGAACCTGAACATATACGGCATCATGTCTCCACCAGAACCTGCATTCTCATTTATAATCATGGCTTTTGCGACCAAAGATTCCGTTTCCAGGGGTAGTGAAGCTTTTACCGTCACGAATTCCCCCATCCAGATATCAATTCCCGTAGACAATAGATCAATTACATAATCTGCAACAGAGCCACCACCATTGTTTCTTTCGTCCAACAGAAGGGCTTTTTTATCCATCTGGGAGAAGTAATAACGGTTGAAAGAAGTATAACCCTCTCTGCCCGTATTAGGCATGTAAACATAGGCTATTTGACCGTTACTTAGGGAGTCAACCTTCTTGCGGTTGTTTTCCACCCAAAACTGTCTTCTTAGCGCAACCTCATTGCCAAATGAAATAGGTTTTACCGTAATTTCTTTAGCACCAGCCATTGACGGTTTATCGTTTACTTTGCAATCCATATTTGTTTATCAACTGTAAAATCAAATAAGCTATAAATATCCGTATCGGCAGTCAGTTCTTTTCCATTTACGGCAAGAATATACATCCCTTCTTTTACACCCCAAACCTGGTTCAGCAAGAGGAGCTTTGAAATTAGGGTTCCAGTCCGATTCTGGTTGTAAATTCTCTTGATTTTATAACGGTTGTTTTTCAATTACGATAATCAGCCCCCAATACGCCTTGCAGAAAACAGACGGAGCAGATGGTTCGTCGCCAGGATAAATATTAACTGTGCCCTACAACCAATTTCACCAAGCATCTCATTCAATAAATAACTAAAGATCAGAACGATGGTTTACATAGGGGCAGGAATTTCTCGTACTTCGCTTTTACAGCATTCCAGTCTGCACCATGCATGTTCTCGACATAGAAGAAATCTTGCTGCATAGCCCAAACTTCATTAAAGATCTGCTTCCATTCTTCTTCAGGTTCAACCCTTAATTTAATGTCATCAAGCTTGAGCTTACCGGTATCGCCTGCCGGTTTTTGACCTGCTGCAACAATAAAGTATCCTTGAGCATTTCTATATATAGCATTTGTTTCCCATCATGACTGATGCTAAAGCCTCTAGTTTTTTCAACCAATTAATTTTTCCTCAAGCTTTTTAAGATCATAAGCATAAATATTCCCTTCCCTTACATAGATTAGCATATTCTCTACTGATCCATCAAAACCATAAGAACCATTCGGAATACCTAATGCAATAATGCGATTGTTGATGTTATTGAAATTCTACCTTGATAGGTTTATTCTGATCTTTGGACTCTTCAGATTTCTTATCTTTAGCTGAGTCTTTTTAGATCCCTTCTTATCTTTTTTATCTTCCTCTTTTTCCTCTTTAGAGTCCTCTGTTTTTATTGTTTCCTCATCGCTTTCATTCTTGAAAAATTGAAGGAGAATCACTGGACAAAATAAAGGCATAAGTAGAGTATTGCGATCTTCTGTCGTAAGCGGTTCATATGGAGACCAGAGTTTGTTAACCCCACGTCAGATACTCGCATTAAAAATAAGATATTTTCCATCTCTTGTAATATAGGGCGTTGCACCTCACTCATTCCGTCTGTAACCTGTTGAGACTGCTTCGTATCAATATTATACATATGCACGGCATTAACACCGCTCTTGAGTGTTTTCACATAAGCTATCCATTTTGAATCTGGGAGACCAGCTCGATTCGAAATAATTATAAGAACGCCCGGTATGTGAGCCCTAAATAATCATCATCCACTTTTGTGATTTTCTTGGAATCAATGTCAACAAAGAATAGATTTAAGTGTGAATCATTGTAAAAAAAGCTTTTTGCTGTCTGGAGACCAAGTAGGTTGGAAATAAAAATTTGATGTTCCCAAGTTGATATAAACAGGTTCGTCCATTCCTTTTTGGTCCGCGTAATACGAGTTCATATTTTCCATTTTTGTCAGAGACATAGGAGATCCATTTTACCGTTGGGAGACCATGCTGGGAATTTTTCGTGGGAACCTGGGGAATTTGAGATGTTCCTGGCGTCACCTTTTTCCTTTGGAACAGTAAAAATCTCGCCCCTAGCTTTCGAATAAAGCGCGCTGTCCCGTTGGGGAAATTTTCAAAATTACGAAGGTCGTCTTTCATATCTACGTAATGCCCTCTTTTTGATAAAGCATCCGCTTGGAATATGAATAGCAATAGGAATTAGTGGTTTTATTAGCGGTATTAAGCAAATGAAGCTTACCTGCTTGCTCAAAAAATCAGCTCAGAACCTTTGCCTTGAAGGGTCCTTACATCGTAATCACTGAAATTTGTTAGTTTACTGACCTGTTTTGTATTAACATCATAACTAAATACATTGACGATCTTGTCTCTGTTCAGACAGGAAATATACTTTATCGCCTAACCAAATAGGTTTGACATCATTGCATTTCTCGCCTGGTATAACCTGTACATCATGCGTTTGAGTATCAAATATCCAAATAGACGGCATCCCTCCTCCGCGATAACGTTTAAAAGCGGACGCGATCTCTTTCTGTAGGATCACCGTTTTTTATATATGCCCAATATCTACCATCCGCAGAAGGGGAACCTTGATTTGCCTCAGGCATAATCAATGGATAATCTACAGAAACCGTCAATTTTGGTTTTATATAACCTTAATCCAAGGGAATAGTTCAATTCACGTTGGGTGGCGAAGTAAACCTCATCGTTTGATAACCATCCTCTTAAAACATCACCTGCAGGGTGGCTAGTAACTCGCTTGGGCTCGCCTCCTTGAATGGATATGGACATACACATCTGTATTTCCATCATAGTTGCCTGTAAAAGCTATTTTCGAGCCATCTGGTGAAAAGATTGGGTTTTGTTCTACGGCAGGATTGACCGTGAGACGACGTGGGTTTTGACCGTTTTTATCGGCAATCCAAATATCACCGCCATATACAAAGCTGATATGGTTCTGACTGATGCTTGGGTTTCTCAATAATAGGGTTTCTTCAGCTGTTTGGGCAAAACTGAGTTGACCAGCAGCTAAAGCAAATAAGGTAATTATATTCTTTAGCATTTTAATAAATTGGTGTTAATAAATTGGTAAGACAATAAATATACAAAAAACGCCGACACAATGTATCGGCGTTACTTTATTTATAGTAATTAACTATGCTTCTTCAGACGCGATTTCCTCGTCTACTAAAATTCTACCACAGTGCTCACAAATAATGATTTTCTTTCTTTGGCGAATTCTGATTGTAACTGAGGTGGGATCTTGTTGTGACATCCTGAACAGCTATCACGCTCAATTGAAACCACTGCCAATCCGTTACGGAATGACCTACGTAATTTCTTGATTACTTTTAGTAAGCGCTCGTCGATATTCTTTTCAGATTTTCAACTTCTGCTAACAATTTGTCTTCATCCTTTTGAGTCTCAGACGTGATTGTTTCCAATTCTTGTTTCTTGGCATCCAACTCACCTTTGCTGAAATCTACGTTTCTTCGCTGTAGCTTCATAAGCTTCAGTTTTGTTCTTGATTTCGAATTCAGCTTCACGGATTACGCTTTTCACAAACTTGAATCTCTAACCCTTGGATTTCTATCTCTTTTGAAATAGCATCGTACTCACGGTTATTTTTAACTTCGTTTAGTTGTGTTTCGTATTTTTTGATTGGCTGCCTGCGCATCTTTGATCATGTTTTTGCGCTTTCACAATAGAATCTTCTAATTCGTCCAGTTCGTTACGAATTTTTTCGATACGTGTATCTAAACCTGCAATCTCATCTTCCAGGTCTGCTACCTCGATAGGTAGTTCTCCACGTACTTGGCGAATCTTGTCAATCTCTGTTTCGATTGATTGCCAAGCCCATAAAGCTTTTAGTTTTTGTTCTACGGTTTGTTCCATTAACTGTAGTATTTTATTGGATTTGTGTCTATTTCCGTCAATAGGAGAGCAAAGTTAGCAAATTTTTTCTGAATTATATCTAACAATAATTCTTGCGTAAATTGTTCGCTTTCAAAATGTCCGATATCTGCAATAATAATCTCGCCTTCAGCATCAAAAAAATTCATGATACTTATAATCTGCCGTAATGAATATATCAGCCCCTGAACGCTTAGCATCACCCAGTAAAAAGCCTCCAGCACCTCCACAGACTGCCACTCGGCTGATTTTCTTGCCCAACGTTTTCGTATGTCGAATCACATTCAGCTTCATCTTATCTTTCAGATAAGCTAAAAACTCCATCTCATCCATCGGGTTTTCAAGATTGCCAATAATGCCAGAACCAACATATAAAAATGGATTATCCAATCCAACAATTTGGTAAGCTACTTCCTCATAAGGGTGTGCCGATAACATCGAAACCAATATCTTGCGCTCTGATTGAGCAGGAAATATAACTTCAATCTTGGTTTCTTCCACACGTTCTTGGTCACCTACCGTTCCAATGGCAGGATTTGCGCCTTCTAATGGCCTGAATGTCCCATATCCAGCGGTATTATAACTACATTGGTCATAATCGCCTATTGCGCCAGCACCTGCGTCAAATATAGCCTGACGAACCTCTTCAACATGAGTTCTGGGAACATAAACAACCAATTTCTTCAATAATCCTGTTTTAGGACGCAATACAGCTTGACTGTTTAAATTTAACATATCAGCCATTTTTGAACTTACTCCTCCCAAAAACATTGTCAAGATTGGTATGGATGGCATAGAGAGCAATGTTATTCTTGATTGCTTTTATAACCACACGCTCCACATAGTTCTTTCCGGTGAATTTCTTTAAACCAGAAAATACAATAGGATGATGAGAAATAATCAAGTTGCATCCTTTTGCTATGGCATCATCAACTACAGCCTCTGTACAATCCAAAGAGATTAAAGCTTTTTTGAACCTCCTGTTCAGGATCACCAACGATCAGACCTGAGTTGTCATAGCTCTCTTGATAGTTTAATGGTGCTATTTCTTCTAAATATTTTATAATCTCTTTAATTCTCATCTTTTTTTGATTTTCCCTCTTCAGTTTCCAACCATTTATTATGCTCTAACAACAATACTCTGTATTGATTGATTTTAAACCAATAAGTAATGAAATAAACAAAGCTTACCACCATGCCCAAAATTCTCCAGAACAATGGGAAAGGGAAATTATATATTAAAAACGACCAGGCATAGGTCATCCCAGCAGTAAAGGTAGGGTCTTCCTCAACAGCGATCTTACGATCATAGAATTCATTGTTCAAAGAATAAGATAACCGCCTTGCTACTTCAAAATTCCAGTAGATATTAAAAAATGGAACGACTAAAAACCATGCTTGATTGGGCAATATCGCTTGATTTTCCTTAGAAATAAGCTTTAGAGTACTCCTAACAGTATTGGCAAAAAGTACCCATATAATTAAAATAACGACTACGAAAAAAATACTGATTCTTTCAATTTCAGCGGTCAGTTCGGGCGAAAGTACATCGTTCATTTATTTTTCGTTGTTTAAGATTTTCACTAATTCATCTAGTTTATTGATCTGTGGATTATGGTCTGCTTCCATTTCGATCACTTTCCAGTTATATTTCTTTGCTCGCGTTGAAAAGAAATAAAAATCATCCTTCCCTACCCCATTTTTTGGATCAAATGTCAAGATATACGTGCTGGGTATCTCTAATCTTTTGCTGTTTTTTAAAACTATGGATTCCTTAATAGATGCCAATGGATGTGGTACATCTCTTGGAAAGGCCGTTGTATCTTTTTACCCAAGACGGAAATACATATTCTCCATCTGGACTTGAAATGATGTCTGCTGTAGGGCTGCCTTCCACATAAGCAGCTACACTCTCTCCGTTTTCAGGAAGAAATGCATCTAAATAAATGACCTTTTTTAACTTCTCGGGAATACTGTCCGCCACTCCTGTTACGACCATCCCTCCGTAGCTGTGACCAATGAGTATAACAGAGTCCAGCCTTTCGAATAAAATCGTATTTACAACATCTTTGATGTGGGTGCTTAAGTTGATATCAGCGTTTGCCAAATGGTATCTCTCGCCTAATCCGGTAAGATTAACCCTATATACTTTCGAACCTAATTTCTCAAGTTCATTTGCGGTATTCTTGAATTGCCAAGATCCGCCCCATGCTCCGTGAACAATAACATAAGTTGGCTGTTGCGCAAAAATGTTTAAACAAGGAAAGCTCAACAACAGTATTAAAAATAGGGCAAACTTTTTCATCATCTATAAAAATACGATTTTATGATGCAAAAATTAAAAATATACAAGGCTTCTTGTGCAAATCAATCGTTCTGTTCCTCCAATCAGCTATTGTTTTGGTTTTAATATACTCATCTTCACCTGTTACATTACATGCAACACATAGTTTTGTCTGGGGTTTGCAGCTTTTCAATAACTCGGAAAGCATTTGATTATTTCTAAAAGGTGTTTCAATAAAAATCTGCGTACTTCTTTCTCTGGCACTCTGATTTTCCAAATCCTTAATAGCTTTTGTTCTAGCACCTTTATCTATTGGAAGATAACCTTTGAAGCTAAAATTTTGACCATTAAAGCCAGAGGCCATCAATCCCAATAGGATTGAACTTGGTCCTACCAATGGAATAACCCTGATTCCTCTTCTATGAGCTTGGAATACCACATCAGCGCCTGGATCAGCAACCCCTGGGCAACCTGCTTCCGACATCAAACCCATATCACTGCCTTGCTCTACCGACTTGAAAATTTCAGTATAATTAATCTTTTCACGGCTATGTTTACCATAATCATGGATAATAAGCTCACTCTGTGGCCTTTTAAGTCCCGCCTCTTTCAAGAATTTCCGAGCTGTTTTTTCATTCTCTACCACATATTCCTTGATATTATTGATGATATCGTAATGGAGAATGGTATATGAAGCTTTTTCGGCATGCTCTGCCAAGGGTACTGGGAGTAGATATAAAGTGCCTTTTGCCATGTTACAAACCTAATCATTTGCCATTTAATTTAACAAAAATTGAGTTCTATTAATATTTTAACTTTTACATAATTGAAATATTACATAAATAATTTGAGGCTTCAACTTTTTGTTTGTTACTTTATTTCAAACACTTATGGATTATTATTGTCTTATAAATGTAAATTAGAAGAACCATAATCTCGATATTTTGTCTAAATGAGGAGAATATATATATTTGGTTGACTATGACAACACAAACTACATCAGGTGTAAAAATTTCAGTTGAATCCACTTATCAGTCTGAATATTCTAATCCAGAGAACGAACATTTCATGTTTGCCTACAGGATTACAATAGAAAACTTGAGTGAATATACCATTCAATTGGTAAGACGACATTGGAATATTTATGACTCTATTGGCTTGAATAAGCAAGTAGATGGTGATGGTGTGGTAGGCGAGCAACCAATCCTACAACCTGGGGAGATGCATCAGTATGTATCGGGCTGTAACCTGAAAAGCGATATGGGTTTTATGGAAGGATACTATGAAATGATCCGTGAAATGGACAACTCTATCTTTCATGTTCATATCCCCAGATTCAATTTAATCGCTAACTATCGCCTTAATTAAGGTACCCTCCTTCCGTCAACTTACTGTATACTTTTCATTATTAATTTATTCCTAATAAATATTTAATAATTTTGTGCTTGGATTTTTACGTCAACACATCAAGTGAGTATTTTAAGCACAGAACAAGTCAGCCATTCTTACAACGACAAATGGTTATTTACTGATCTTCATTTTGCCTTACAAAAAGGAGATCGTGTGGCATTGGTCGGTATTAATGGTACCGGTAAATCTACACTATTAAAAATATTAGCAGAGATCGTTATTCCCAATAAAGGAAAGGTAGTCAAAGAAAAGGGATTAAGAGTCGGATACCTGCCTCAGGATCCAGATTTCTCTGACCTGAAGACCATCAACGATTTTATTTTCAGCGCCGACAACGAACAACAGCAATTAATCAAAGAATATGAGGAACTTATTGAAAATGAAGATGTTACCTCTAAAAAATTCTTAGAAATAACTGAAAAGCTTACCGCATTGAATGCTTGGGAATATGAAAATAACATCAAGACTATTCTCAGCAGGTTTCAGATCACCAATTTTGATCAGAGAATTGATTCATTGAGTGGAGGTCAGAAAAAGCGTCTAGCATTGGCGAAATTATTGATAGATGAACCCGATATTTATATACTGGATGAGCCTACCAACCACTTGGATATTGAGACTATCGAATGGGTAGAAAAGCTTTTGACCACAGGTAACAAAACAGTTTTGCTAGTTTCCCACGACAGGTATTTTTTAGACAACATCTGTACGGAGATTCGTGAGCTGGACAAAAGTCAGGTCTTTCTTTACAAAGGGAACTATGCTTATTTCTTGGAGAAGAAAGCAGAGCGGGAGGCCAATGAAATTTTGGCTGCAGACAAGGCGAGGAACCTTTGGAGAAAAGAACTTGATTGGATGCGGAGACAACCTCAAGCTCGTGGTACAAAAGCCAAGGCAAGGATAGAATCTTTTTATGATTTAGAAGAAAAATCCAAGGGACCAAGGAAGAAGGACCAGGTAGAATTGAGCATGCAAGTTTCGAGGCAAGGAAACAAAATTCTTGAAATTAATGAAGCCTCATTTGCTGTTCCCAACAAGAACATCCTCTCCCCTTTTACCTATACTTTCAAGAAGTCGGACCGTATTGGCTTAGCCGGAAAAAATGGTAGTGGCAAGACCACTTTCCTTAATCTTATTACTGGAAATATCCAGCCGACCAGCGGTTCAGTTTCTATCGGTGAAACGACAAAGTACGGTTACTATAGACAAGAGGGTTTAAGTTTCAAATCCGATGAAAGAGTCTTGGACATTGTAAAAAATGTTGCGGACTACATTGAAATGATAAATGGAGAAGTGATCACTGCCTCCCAATTATTGACTAAATTTCTCTTCCCTCCTGAAAAGCAATTTGGGTTTGTGAGCAAGCTGAGTGGTGGCGAAAAGAAGAGGCTTCAGTTGATGCGTGTGCTGATGGCGAACCCGAACTTTTTGATTCTCGATGAGCCTTCCAATGATCTTGACATTGATACGTTGAATGTCTTGGAAGAGTTCTTGGAAAATTTTCCAGGGGTATTGGTATTGGTTTCGCATGACCGCTACCTGATCGACAAGCTGACCGAGCAGCTCTTCATTTTCCCGGGAGATGGAAACATCGTTATCTATAATGGTAACTATGCGGACTACAAACTGGAGCAAGAAGCATTGGTGAAAAAACCAGAAAAGAAAATAGAAAAAGCGAAGGCGCCAGAGAAGAAACAGAAGCTGAACTTCAAGGAGCAGAAAGAATTTGAAGGGCTGGAAAATGAAATTGCGGAACTAGAGGAAAAGGTAAATTCACTGACCGAGGAACTTTCAAAAACGGCGGACCACGTAGAGCTTCAGAAGATCGCCGAGGAGATCGAAAAAACAAAAACCACTCTCGACGAGAAGACCGAGAGATGGATGGAACTAGCAGAGTTTATATAGCGTTTCACGTGAAACTCCAACAAGGAGATTGAAAAGAGTTTCACGTGAAACTAGAAAAAGATATATGTTCAATAAATATAATGTCATTGTAGTTGGAGCCGGCCATGCCGGATGTGAGGCGGCAGCAGCAGCTGCCAATTTAGGTTCATCGGTTTTATTGATCACCATGAACATGGGCGTTATTGCCCAAATGAGTTGCAACCCCGCAATCGGCGGAGTAGCAAAAGGACAGATCGTAAGAGAGATCGACGCCATGGGTGGATACACCGGAATCATCGCCGATAAGTCAACCATACAATTCAGGATGCTCAATAAATCCAAAGGTCCCGCTATGTGGAGCCCAAGGACACAGAACGACAGAATGCGCTTTGCAGAAGAATGGAGATTGACACTCGAGTCAATCCCAAATCTGGATATGTGGCAAGATACCGTCAAAGAAGTAATCGTAGAAAACGGACAAGCTAAAGGAGTGATAACCTCCATGGGAATCCGTATCGAAGCTGATGCCGTAGTATTAACAAACGGGACTTTCCTTAACGGTGTAATCCATGTGGGTGAGAAAAAATTCGGCGGCGGTAGAACTGGTGAAAAAGCAGCAACCGGACTGACCGAACAGTTGGTATCACTAGGTTTCGAATCCGGAAGAATGAAAACTGGAACTCCCCCACGCGTGGATGGAAGAAGCCTGAATTATGAACTGATGGAAGAACAATGGGGAGATGTTTCACGTGGAAGATTCTCTTATACCGATGTTGAAATTCCACAGGAACAGCGGTGTTGTTGGATCACTTACACCAACTCAGCAGTACACGAAATATTGAAGACTGGATTTGAAAAGTCTCCTATGTTCACCGGAAGAATCAAAGGACTCGGACCTCGATACTGCCCTTCCATCGAAGATAAAATCAATAGATTCGCAGAACGTGAAAGACACCAAATATTCGTGGAACCGGAAGGTTTCAGAACAGTGGAAATTTATGTCAACGGTTTCTCAACATCTCTCCCAGAAGACGTACAGCTAAAAGCTTTGCAACTCATACCAGGATTTGAAAATGCCAAAATGTACAGACCGGGATATGCCATAGAATATGACTACTTCCCTCCTATGCAACTCGACCTGACATTGGAAACACTATCCGTAAAACACCTCTTCTTCGCAGGACAGATTAACGGAACAACAGGATACGAAGAAGCAGCAGCACAAGGATTCGTCGCTGGTATAAATGCACACCAAAGAATCAACGATCAACACGAACTCATCCTGAAAAGATCCGAATCCTATATAGGTGTACTGATCGATGACCTCGTAACAAAAGGTACTGATGAACCCTACCGTATGTTCACATCAAGAGCTGAACATAGACTTCTACTTAGACAGGATAATGCCGATATCAGACTGACACCAATGGCACATAAATTGGGATTGGTATCCGATGAAAGACTTCAAAAAGTTAATGACAAAATCAATAACTCCGATAGAATTGTAGACTACCTTAAAAATAATTCAATAGGTACATCAGAGATGAACCCAATACTGGAGGAAAAAGGTTCAAGTCCAATAACCCAAAAATCAAGACTCTTCGGAATCCTGTCAAGACCACAAATTGAAATCGAAGACATTATCAAAGCTGATAAAGACTTTGCTGAATTCATTACTAATTTTGATGAAGACAACATAGAACAGGCAGGCATCAAAGTTAAATACGATAGCTACTTCGAGAAAGAAATGGAAATCGTGAACAAGATGAAGAAAATGGAAGACAAAGAAATCAATCCGGAATTTGACTATAATTCATTAACTTCACTATCAATTGAAGCTAGACAAAAACTGTTGAAGGTAAAACCAAGAACACTTGGACAAGCATCTAGAATTTCAGGGGTATCACCGGCAGATATCAGCGTTTTGATGGTACACATGAGTTAAATAACTGATTTTCAGTAGTTTAAACAATAAAAACAATAAGCTAAAATAAAACGATTTAAGACACTATTTTAAATTTTATGACTCAGCTATCCAAAAAAGATAATAATTCGTTAAATCGCCTTAAAACAGCTTTATTTCCAAACCTAATCTTTTTAGGTCTTGCATTCATGATATCATTGAGTTTTATCCAATGTGCAAACATGCAAAGACCAACTGGAGGACCAAAAAGATTCTACACCACCAGAATTATTAGGAGTCACACCCCCTAACCTATCCAAAAATTTTAAGGAGAAAGTTATCGAAATGACTTTTGATGAATTTATAAAAACGGTGAACCCAGGAAAGGAATTCAATATCTCTCCGGATGTAGAAACTCAACCAATCTATAAAGTCAGGAAAAAAAGATTCATCATCGAATTGCCAGATTCATTGGAAGAAAATACAACCTATACTATAAATTTTGGTAAAGGCCTAGTCGACTTCAATGAAGGAAATCCATTTATCAATTACAACTATGTATTTGCCACTGGTGATGAATTAGATTCTTTGAGCATTTCAGGAAGAGTGCTGAATGGATATACCAAAGACTTTAATCTTGAAAAAGACAAAGAAGTCATTGCTATTCTTATTCCTACTTCTCGCGATTCTATCTTTGGTAAAAAAGAAAGCTTCTTATTACACAACTGTAGACTCATCCGGAAATTTTAGTTTCAATAACCTCAGGGAAGATACATACAGGGTTTATGCATTAAAAGACATGAACAATGATAAGGTCTATAATGGAAATGATGAATGGATAGGATTTTTAAATGATAGTATTACCCTTAATCAAAATGTTTCAGGACTGCTATTGGAATACACGAAGGGTGTCCCTAACATATTCAGGAATCTAGAGAAAAAAATTGATAACGATGGAGCCATATTATTGACGTTTAATCGTCCATTACAGGAACCAGATTTACGAATAATATCTCCTAATCAATTGGATAACAATAAATTAATCAAATACAAACCTACTTTAGATACTGCGAAAATCTATTTGGAAAATCTAGAATTTGATTCTTTAAAGATTGAAGTGGCTGAAAATAACACTCCAATTGATACTATAGATTTAAGGAAAGCTAGAAACCTAAAAATAGACAATACTATTGTTCCTAAATTGAACATCAACAATAAGGTTGATAGAATAAAACATATTGAATTTACATCTGAATACCCAATTGCATCGGTTGATAAAAATAAAATACTAATATTGGAAGATTCTGTTTCTAGAAGGAACTTCCAGCTGCAAACAAGATTCATTGAATAGGGAAATGTACCATATCCGATTCAATTGGAGACCAAACAGAAATTATGAGCTTGTAGTACAAGAAGGTGCTATTTTAGGTCCATTTGATGAAACAAACAAAGAGTTTAAATCTCAGTTTACGTTGAATGAAACGAGAATTACGGCGATATAAACCTCACATTTACAGGTTTGGATTCTGCTCAGAATTATATCGTAGAATTGATCGATGAAACCAAAAGAAAATTGTTTGATGTCAGAAAATTACCTGCAGATAAAATCATGCGATATATTAAATTTCCAGGTGGCAAATATTCTATACGTTTGATTGAAGATGCCAATAACAATGGCAAATGGGACGCTGGTGATGTATATAAGGGAATCCAGGCAGAAAGAATCTGGTATCTGGATAGAACATTTACAATAAGGGCAAATTGGGAGCAGAATGAAACAATAGATGTTTCATTTAAATAGCTACTCAGTAAACCAAGATGAATAAAGCACATAATTGTGCGGTAATTTTCTTTAATAAATTAAGCTGCTCATCGGTGAGCGGCTTAATTTTTTTGGCAGGAACACCAGCGTAGAGAAATCCAGATTCACAAACCATATTTTCCAAGACTACAGCTCCTGCTGCAATAATAACATTCGACTGAATATGTGCCTTATCCATTACAATCGCACCCATACCTATTAACACATAATCATCTATCACACAACCATGTACGATAGCATTGTGACCGATATTAACATAGTTACCAACATCAGTACCGTTCTTCTCATAGGTACCGTGAATAGTCACATTATCTTGGATATTGGAGTAATTACCTATCTTAATATAATTAACGTCACCACGAATAACTGCATTAAACCAAACCGAACAGTGTGAACCTATAGTTACATCACCTACAATAGTACAATTAGGCGCTATAAAGCTATCTCCCTCTATTTCTGGTGTTTTCCCTTTAACTGGTAAAATCGTCGCCATAAATTGAATTAAACAATAATATTAAAGAATTGTATCTTCCAATACTTCAGCATGGTTCGGATAATCCGTAGTATAATGAAGTCCCCTACTCTCTTTCCTCTGCATTGCTGATTTTTACAACAAGGTAAGCAACCTGAATAACATTACGCAACTCACATAACTTGACAGAAAGCTTAGTGTTCTTATAAAAAGACTCTGTTTCTTCATGTAAAAGACCTAACCTACGCATAGCTCTTTCCAATCTAAAATCAGATCGTACGATACCTACATAATCACTCATCAAATTTTTGTGTTTCACGTAGATTGTGCGTAACCAAAATATCCTCGTTCAATAATTGAGTATTCGACTCATCCCAAGATGGTACATGATCCTGAAATTCAAGGTTAGCAATATGCTTGCTTGCATCTTCGAAAATACGATGTGCATAAACTGCCGCCTCTAGTAAAGAATTGGAAGCCAACCTATTAGCAC
Organism: Sphingobacterium daejeonense; assembly: GCF_901472535.1. Lineage (NCBI taxonomy): Bacteria > Pseudomonadati > Bacteroidota > Sphingobacteriia > Sphingobacteriales > Sphingobacteriaceae > Sphingobacterium > Sphingobacterium daejeonense. The sequence continues at coordinate 4,720,227 of NZ_LR590470.1, forward strand.
CGTGTAATCCTGTTGATGAACATTCACCACAAGCATATAGACTCTTAATAGAAGTAGCCCATATTCATCAACCAGAATTCCTCCACATAAATAGTGGGCAGCAGGACTTAACAGGAATAAGATCTTTGGTCATATCCAATCCTATAGAAAGACACTTTTCATAGATATTTGGAAAATGCGATAATATATCTGCTTTAGATCGATGTCTAATATCCAGGTAAACATAATCCAAACCTGATTTCTTCATCTCAGCATCAATTGCTCGAGCGACAATATCCCTTGGAGCTAATGAACCTCTTTCATCATATTCCTCCATAAAAGACTCACCATTCGCTCTTTTTAAAATACCACCAAATCCTCTTACAGCTTCAGAAATAAGAAAAGCAGGATATTCCCTTGGATTATAAAGAGCCGTAGGATGGAATTGAATGAATTCCATATTTCTAACTTTACCTTTTGCTCGATAAACCATGGCAATACCATCACCTGTTGCAATGGTAGGATTTGTAGTACTAGAATAAATATGGCCAGCACCTCCAGTTGCCATTAAAGTGATTTTTGAAAGGATCTTTTCAACATGCCCTGTTTGTGTATTAAAAGCATATATACCAAAGCAATTGATATCATTCGTCCGTTTATCCACATGTACACCCAGATGATGTTGAGTAATCAAGTCAACGGCAAAGTAATGTGTTAATATCTCAATATTAGGTTCAGCATGTACTTTTTCCAATAGAGCACGCTCAATCTCATAACCCGTAATATCCTTATAATGAAGGATTCTATGTTCTGAATGGCCACCTTCTCGAGCTAAATCATATTCACCAGAATCTTCCTTGTCAAAAGTTGTCCCATAAGAAATTAACTCTGCAATGCGTTCTGGACCTTCTTTAACAACGTTTTCCACAACTTGCGCATCACATAAATCCATCACCTGCAATTAAGGTATCCTCAATATGCTTATCAAAGCTATCATCTTCATCGGTAACGACGGCGACTCCACCCTGAGCATATTTCGTATTTGACTCATCCTCATTGGATTTCGTCACGATCAGTACTTTCCCAAGCTTCGCTGCTTTTAGTGCAAAACTCAATCCGGCAATACCGGAACCAACGATCAAAAAATCAACTTTTCTATCTAGCATGTAATCTTAATTGTAGATGCTTTCTTTAATTCCTATTAAACCAACAAATTAACAAATAATGTGCAAAACGTGTAAATAACTCGTGGATTAAAATGTAAAACTTCTTTTATTTCCACAATACTAGCAATTTTCACACATGTATTACCAAAATATTAAGAGAATATGATTCAAATATTAACAACTTCCGAACAATTATAATTTCACATCAAAATATGGAAAAAATAAATGGTCAAAAACGAGAGGATTGAAAATCAATACTTAAGCCCCAGAAACCTGTGGATAAATTGTGAATAACTATAGAATATCCACTAAAAAAAATAAATTTCAATTGAATTATCCCCATTTTCCACATGCTAATAAACAACAAGATTCTTCTTTAAAAAAAGAGTTATTATTTATTGAAAAAAAGGAATGTGGATTTCGTTTCGTTTTCTTTCTTTACTTTTGTGATGTTAGGTAGTCAAAGAGAAAGTAATCAACTTAGAAAAACCAAATGAATACAACATTTGAAACAGACTTAGTGGCTAAGGGATATATTGATGTTGCAATAGATCCAAGCTTAGATTTGGTAAAAGAAATTGAAAGACTTAAGAAGGAGAAAAATGCAGTTATATTGGCTCATTACTATCAAGAGTCTGAAATTCAGGATATAGCAGATTATATTGGAGATAGTCTAGGCTTGTCCCAACAAGCAGCTAAAACAGATGCTGACGTAATCGTATTTGCTGGGGTACATTTCATGGCTGAAACTGCTAAGATATTATCTCCATCGAAAAAAGTTCTATTACCAGATTTAAAAGCAGGATGTTCATTATCAGATAGTTGTCCTCCACACCTTTTTGCTAAATTTAAAGAGAAGTACCCTGATCACTTGGTGATTACCTATGTCAACTGTACAGCTGAACTAAAAGCACTCTCGGATATTGTCTGTACTTCTTCGAATGCTGTTCAGATTGTGGAAAGCTTGCCTGAAGATCAAAAGATTATTTTTGGGCCTGATCGTAACCTTGGCGATTATGTCAAGAAAAAGACAGGTAGAGATTTAGTACTTTGGAATGGCGCATGTATGGTCCATGAAATCTTTTCTCAAGAAAAAATCGATGCGTTGAGGGCAGAATATCCAAATGCTAAATTTATTGCTCATCCAGAATGTGAAGAGCATATCTTGGCACAAGCAGATTATATCGGTTCAACATCTGGTATGTTGAAATTTAACAATTGAAGATCCAACAGACACCTTTATTGTAGCAACAGAATCTGGTATTTTACATCAAATGCAAAAAGCCAGCCCTTCAAAAACATTTATTCCAGCTCCTCCAAACAATTTATGTGCTTGCAATGATTGCCCACACATGAAATTGAATACATTGGAGAAACTTTACAATTGTTTGTACTACGAACAACCAGAAATTACACTTCCTGAAGATATTATCATTCGTGCGCAAAAACCTATCGAAAGAATGCTTGATATCTCAGCAAAACTAGGATTATAAGATGAGTATATTTGAAAATAGCGAAAGAACAAACTTAAATGAACTTGGTGAATTTGGTCTCATAAATCATCTGACCCAATCTGTCGTATTATCGCAAAAAAGCACCATCAAAGGAATTGGAGATGATGCAGCAGTATTGGATTTTTCCGGCAAAAAAACATTGATTTCAACTGATTTATTGTTAGAAAATGTTCATTTCGACCTTCGCTATGTACCCCTAAAACATTTAGGATATAAAGCCATTCAAGTCAACTTGAGTGATATTTATGCCATGAATGGGATTGCCAGTCAAGTGACTATTTCAATTGGCTTATCTTCAAAATTTCCGCTTGAAGCAGTTGAGGAAATTTATGAAGGCGCTTTACTTGCTTGCCAAAATTATAATGTAGATCTAATTGGTGGTGATACGAGCACTTCAACTCAAGGACTTGTTATTTCTGTTACAAGCATAGGATATGCTGATAATGAAAATATAGCCTATCGATCTGCTGCCAAAGAAGGGGATTTAATATGTGTTTCAGGAGATTTAGGTGGAGCATACTTAGGTCTTCAGTTATTGGAAAGAGAGAAACAGATCTTCCTTGAAAACCCTAATATTCAACCTGACTTAGAAGGTAAGGACTATATTATTGAGCGACAATTGAAACCTGAAGCGCGTAAAGATATTGTCGAATTATTAGCTTCAATGGACATTAAGCCACACGCTATGATTGATGTATCTGATGGCCTGGCTTCTGAGATCCTGCATATCTGTAGAGAATCCAATGTCGGTTGTAAACTTTACGAAGAAAAAATTCCTATCGATCCCATGACTTATGAAACTGCTCGTGAGTTTGGGTTGGACCCAACTGTCTGTGCATTAAGCGGTGGTGAAGATTATGAATTGTTGTTCACTGTTCCGCAAAATGATTACGAAAAGTTGAAAAATAACATGGAAATTAGTATTATTGGACATATTACCGAACCATCTGCTGGATGTTTGTTGGTTTCCAAATCTGGAAATGTACACGAACTTAAAGCTCAAGGTTGGAATGCTTTTAAAAGCGGAACCGAATAATTAACCAATAATAGTATGTTTTGGAATGGAATGAGTTTTTAAAAACAGCTCATGAGCTTACCAATAGGCTCAGTGTGGCTAATAGTAGGGAATTTAATGATCATTTAGATTTAAAACTCGATCTTTATTACTTTATTTACGATTGTATAAATCCTCAAATAATCACTTGTTCCGATGGTATTTCCAATGTGTTGGGATATAATCCTATAGACTTTACTTTAGAAAAATTTTTCGATCTAATACATCCCGATGATAAGGATATTTTTATGAAACATGAGCATCTAGCGCTAGATTTCTGCCTGTCATTGGAAATTGAAAAACAAAAAGACTATAAAATTATCCATGATTTCAGAATGAGAAAATCAGATGGATACTACCTTAGGATAATGCAACAAACAGCTGCTTACGAAATTTCTGAAAGTGCTGTTTTAAAAACCATAATTCAGCATATGGACATTACGAATATTAAAGCTTCTCCTGTCCCTGAATTACATTTTATTGGTAGAAATGGTCATCCATCTTACTATAATATTGAAACTAAGGCTGATATTGTAAAAAGATCAACCCTTAAGTTCACTAAAAGAGAATTGGAAATATTGAATTTATTGGATCAAGCAAATACCAGCGAAGAAATAGCAAACAAACTTTTTATCAGTATCCATACCGTTAGGACACACCGAAAGAATTTGTTACATAAAACTGGTTGTGAAAATACAATTGATCTGTTGAAGATTGTGAAAACACTTAAATTATTATAAAAAAAGGCTTTATAAAAGCCTTTTTTTATGTCTGAATAACTCCAACATTGTATCTTCCGATATCCGTATTGTGGGATGCAGCTTCAATACCCATAGAAATTATTTTCCTGGTCTCCGCCGGATCAATAACTCCGTCTACCCATAAACGGGACGCAGCATAGTAAGGACTCAATTGTTCATTATACTGCTCTTCAATTTCTTTGAGCAATTTTGATTTTTCCTCCTCACCCAGTGTTACATTTTTTGATTTCAATGTTGCTTCTTGAATCTGAAGCAATGTTTTTCCAGCTGAAGCACCGCTCATTACCGCAATTTTAGCTGTTGGCCACGCGTAGATCAAATCTAGGATCATAGGCCTTCCCACACATAGCATAATTACCGGCACCATAACTGTTACCAACCATAAAAGTAAATTTTGGAACCACGGAGTTAGCCATCGCATTGACCATTTTTGCACCATCCTTAATGATGCCGCCGTGTTCCGCCCTAGATCCAACCATAAAACCCGTAATATCCTGAAAAAATACCAATGGTATTTTCTGCTGGTTACAATTCATAATGAAACGTGCTGCCTTATCTGCTGAATCTGAATAGATAACACCACCCATCTGCATTTCTGTTGAATTGCCAGGCTTCTTAGCTTTGACAACCTCACGCTGATTAGCTACTATACCAACCGCCCATCCGTCAACTCGTGCCAATGCGCAAATCAAGGTTTTGCCATAATCTTTTTTATACTCCTCCAATGAATCCTTATCCACGATACATTTCAGGATTTCAACCATATTATATGGCTTTAATCTATCTTCCGGTAAATAATCATAAAGTTTGTCCATTGGATATTCCGGTGATTGAGCTTCTATCCTGGAATAATCATAGGTAGGCTCTGAACCGAATTTGTCTACAATATTCTTGATAGCATCTAAACAGCTCTCATCATTCGGAAATTTATTGTCTGTTACTCCAGATATTTCACAGTGTGTATCTGCACCACCTAAGGTTTCATTATCAATATTTTCCCCTATAGACGATTTTACCAAATATGAACCTGCTAAGAATACAGAACCCGTACCTTCAACGATCAAAGCATAATCTGACATAATGGGAAGGTAGGCACCTCCCGCTACACATGAACCCATAATAGCTGAAATCTGAGGGATACCCATGGAAGATATCTTAGCATTGTTTCTGAATATTCGACCAAAGTGCTCTTTATCAGGAAATATCTCAGCTTGCATCGGTAGATAAACTCCTGCAGAATCAACTAAATATATAATTGGAATATGATTTTCCATGGCTATTTCTTGAGCTCTCAGGTTTTTCTTACAGGTCATTGGGAACCATGCTCCAGCTTTTACAGTCGCATCGTTTGATACAATGACACATAACCTTCCCTTTACATAACCCAACACCACGACTACTCCTGCATTGGGGCAACCACCATGTTCTTTATACTGACCATCTGCCGCAAATACACCAACCTCAGTGAAATCCCTATCGTCATCTAACAGGTATAAAACCCGCTCCCAAGCCGATAGTTTACCTTTTTCATGTTGTTTTTGGATTTTGTCCAATCCGCCACCAAGCAATAATTTTTCTCTTTTCTTTTGGAGTTCGTCTAATTGGCCTCGCATAGCTTTATTGAAATAATGTAATTTATAAGTGGTGTTAATATTAAATATTTATAAATATCATAAAATATAATTTGTTTTTTATAATATTTGTAAAAAATAATTATAACCCAAATATAAACTTAATTAAAATAATATTATGCATAACGTAGGTTCTAAAGAACAATTGACCTTAGTTAAGGAAAGCGCACGAAACTTCGCCAATACTTATATTAAGCCCCACGTCATGAAATGGGATGAGTCCCAAACTTTCCCGATTGAACTTTTCAAAAATTTGGGTGATCATGGATTCATGGGGATTCTTGTCCCTGAAGAATATGGCGGTTCAGGGTTGAATTACCAAGAATACATTACCATTTTAGATGAAATATCTAAAGTTTGTGGATCCATAGGACTTTCTGTTGCTGCCCACAACTCCCTATGTACAAATCATATTTTAAGTTTTGCAAATGAAGAGCAAAAAAGAAGATACCTCCCGAAATTAGCTAAAGCAGAGTGGATAGGTGCTTGGGGATTAACAGAACCAGGATCAGGATCGGATGCTGGTGGAATGAATACAACAGCCGTTCAAGATGGTGATTATTTTATATTGAATGGTGACAAAACTTTTATTACGCATGCAATTTCTGGAGATGTGGCAGTAGTAATGGCGAGAACGGGTGAAAAAGGCGATAAAAAAGGTATTTCTGCATTTATTGTGGAAAAAGGAATGGAAGGATTTACTGCAGGTGCTAAAATGGATAAACTCGGAATGCGTGCATCTGAAACAGGATCTTTATTCTTTGATAACTGTAGAATCCATAAAGATCAATTGATAGGTGAAATCGGAGACGGATTTGTTCAAGCGTTGAAATTATTAGATGGTGGTAGAATTTCTATTGCTGCACTTTCATTAGGTATTGCTAGAGGTGCTTATGAATGTGCTCTGAAATATGCAAACGAACGTGAACAATTTCAAACGAAAATTTTTGATTTCCAAGCGGTTGGTTTTAATTTAGCAGATATGGCGACCAAGATCAATGCATCTGAATTATTGATCCGTCAAGCAGGAGATTTAAAAGACAATGGTTTAAAAGTAACTAAAGAAGGAGCAATGGCTAAATTGTTTGCATCAGAAACAGCGGTGGAAGTGTCAAACGAAGCTGTACAAATTCTCGGTGGTTATGGTTTTACCAAAGATTTTCCTGCAGAAAAATACTTTAGAGATGCTAAATTATGTACCATTGGTGAAGGAACAAGCTCAATTCAAAGAATGGTAATAGCTAGAGAAATTAAAAAAGATGTACAATAACAATAATGTAAGCTTGGTAGATTGCCCCAGAGATGCTATTCAGGGAATAAAAAACCAGATACCTACACAAAAAAAGATTGCCTATATCAATCAATTGATCGAAAGTAAATTGTTTGATTGTATAGATTTTGGAAGTTTTGTATCTCCAAAAGCTGTTCCGCAACTTAGTGATACGGTTGAAGTAATCAAAGGATTGGAAAAGAATGACCAAGTGAAGTTGTTGGCGATTATTGCAAACATAAGAGGTGCCGAAATTGGATCAAAAATCGATAAAATAGATTATTTAGGGTATCCATTTTCTATCTCAGAAACATTTCAAAAAAACAATACCAATGCTAATATTGCTCAAGCATTTGAAACTGTAAAAGAAATGGTGGATATTATAAACAAAGGTAATCAAGAGCTCGTAGTTTATATTTCTATGGCGTTTGGTAATCCTTACGGAGATCATTGGGATATGGATTTAGTATCCCAATGGGTTTCCAATTTGAAAAATATCGGTGTTAGGAATTTCTCGATTGCTGATACAACATCTGAAGCCACTCCTGAATCTATTCATGACCTTTTTCATAAATTGACAAAGGAACATGAGGATATTTCTTTTAGCGTACATCTACATTCACCTGTAGAAAGTGCTTTACTAAAAATTGATGCAGCATATGCTGCTGGGTGTAGGAGATTTGAAGGAGCAATTTTAGGCTATGGTGGATGTCCTTTTGCAAAAGATGAATTGGTCGGAAATATACCGTCAGAATTGCTGGTTGACCGTTTTGGCAAAGGAAGTTTCGAAGACGTTTCTAAATTGATGCAAGGATTTCAAAATTTGATCAACAATGAATTATAATTTCATAAAAACTGAGATAAAAGATCATGTATTTACTTTGACATTAGACAGGGAGGCTAAACGCAATGCTTTTACGCCTACAACTGTTAATGAAATTGCGCATGCTCTAAAGCGAGCAAATGACAATGATGATATCCATGTTTTGGTGTTGAAAGCAAATGGCCCTGTATTCTGTGCGGGAATGGATCTAAAGACCTTTCAAAATAAGGAATTGGATACTCCCAATCCAGAAATTAAAAATCAAGATATTTCATTAGGTGAGGTATTCGATAATTTCAACAAACCTTCTATTGCGGTTGTACAAGGAGATGTAATAGCGGGTGGATTTTTATATATCTTGGGCTGTACCTATGTTTTTGCCAAGACTGACCTAAATTTTAGGCTTCCAGAAATAGCATTACGTATTTTCCGTTTCAAGTGATGGCTGGACTCAGAAGAATAATGCCTGAAAAGAAAGTACTACAGCTATGTTTAGATCCCAATCCATTTAATACCGAAAAAGCAATCGAAATGGGATTGGTTGACGGTTACCTTGAACAAATGGATTTGGAAACTTTCGTGGGTTCTTTTGCGGGAAAAAGTGGTTTTGCAATGAAGCAGGAATAGAAGCATTAAAGGCAATCCGTGATATAGAAAGCTCAAAGCAATATGATTTCTTGTTACAGGCTTTGGATAAACTGAAAGATAGAGAAGAAGTGAAAAAATCTATGGATGAAAAGCTCAATAAAAACTAAGAAACTTTCTTTTCAATCCAGAAATTATTGAATCCCAAACCAATTTCAATATCTAATAATTTCTGTTGTAACATTTCCAGCATAGCCAAGAAATTATAGACAAATTGAACTTTGTTTTCAGAATTCTTTGCCAATTGCGAAAAATCCAATGATTTATTGATTTCAATTAATTCGGCAATTGCTTTCTTTTGTTGTTCTATGCTGTAAGGATATTTTACAACGGTATGTGTGACATCTTGAACTCTATGGGAATAGTTATACATCACTCTTTCATATACCAACATCAGTTTATACAGGTCGAATGTAGAAAGTTCCTCTTCTAGAGTTTGGGCTTTAGCTTCACGGGCAATTTTAAGATCTTGATCTGTATTTCCTCTTTCATAATACTTCCCTCTCCTATCCTCCAATACTTTCAGCTCTTCACAAACTTCTTTAAACTGCTTATAGAGCATAAGTTTTTGGACAAGTTCCTTTTTAAGGTCGATTTCATTTTCATTCTCGTCCAGTTCAGGCCTTGGCAACAGCATTTTGGCCTTGATACGCATCAATGTTGAAGCTACGAAAATAAATTCTGAAGCCAATTCAATGTTTAGGGCCTGCATATGTTGGATATAGGCCAGGAAATCATCCGTTATTTTTGAAATGGGAATATCGTGGATATTGAGCTCATCACGTTCTATAAAGAAACAATAATAAGTCAAAAGGACCCTGAAATTGAGCTAATTTTATTTCGTAGTTCGTAGCTTCCATAGAATATGCCAAAAATAAGGATTTGGTCCAATAAATGGTGATATTGTTTTGAATAAAGCAAAACAATGCTACCTATTAAATTGTATATATATTCTATAGTTAAAAGAATAAATTGTTACTTTGTATCTTATTTTGAAAAATTTTCATTTATGCAGGTAGAAGCAGGACCGCTATTACAACAGATTCAATTTCCATCTGACCTCCGCAATCTGAAGGAGTCAGAACTTGAGGAAGTTTGTAAGGAGCTAAGACAGTTTATCATCGATATCGTGTCTGTAAATGGCGGACATTTTGCAGCTAGTTTAGGCGTTGTTGAATTGACCGTAGCGTTGCATTATGCATTGAATACACCCTATGATCAGGTGATTTTTGATGTAGGGCATCAAGCTTATGGACATAAGATATTGACGGGAAGAAGGGATGATTTTCACACCAATCGTATTATTGGTGGTATTTCTGGTTTTCCTAAACGCAGTGAAAGTGAATATGATGCATTTGGTGTTGGTCACTCCTCAACATCCATCTCTGCAGCTCTCGGTATGGCCGTAGCATCAGCTTATAAAGGTGAAACCGATAGACAACATGTTGCCATTATTGGAGATGGTGCGCTGACCGGCGGGATGGCGTTTGAAGCCCTAAACCACGCTGGTATAGAAAAATCAAACCTATTGGTTATTCTAAATGACAACTGTATGTCCATTGACCCAAATGTGGGTGCAATGAAAGAATATTTAACAAGCATTACAACTTCAAAAAGCTATAATAGATTCAGAGATGATTTGGTTTCTGTATTGGAAAAGATCTCTAAAAAGGGTCCTAATGCATACGGCTGGGCAAAAAAAACTTGAACAGAGCATTAAAGGAACTCTTTTAAAGAACTCTAATCTATTTGAATCTTTAAACTTTAGATATTTTGGACCTGTTGATGGTCATGATGTCAATAAACTTGTAAAGACAATTGAGGACCTGAAACATATCAATGGTCCAAAGCTTTTGCATGTGGTTACTGTAAAAGGTAAAGGCTATGCACTGGCAGAAAAAGATCAAACAAAATGGCATGCTCCAGGCTTGTTTGATAAAATAACGGGAGAAATCAAGAAATCTATCTCTGAAAAGCCACAGCCTCCAAAATATCAAGATGTATTTGGACACAGTTTGGTGGAACTTGCAGAACAGAATAAAGATATAATGGGTATTACCCCAGCAATGCCTAGTGGTTCATCGATGAATATCATGATGGAAAGCTATGCCTGATAGGGCGTTTGATGTAGGTATTGCCGAACAACATGCTGTTACATTCAGTGCAGGCTTGGCAGCACAAGGCTTGGTGCCTTTTTGTAATATCTATTCTTCTTTTATGCAGAGAGCATACGACCAGGTCATCCATGATGTAGCCCTTCAGAAGCTCAATGTAGTGTTTTGTTTGGATAGAGCAGGCTTGGTAGGTGCAGATGGACCAACACATCATGGAGCGTATGATATCGCATTTATGCGATGTGTGCCAAACATGATTGTTTCATCGCCAATGAACGAAGAAGAGATGAGAAACTTAATGTATACCGCACAATTACCAGATAAGGGACCATTTACAATCCGTTACCCTCGTGGTAATGGGGTAATGCCTGACTGGAAACTTCCATTCAAAGAAATTCAAATCGGTAAAGGAAGGAAAATCTGTGACGGAGAAGAAATTGCTATATTAACATTCGGACATATCGGGAACGAAGCAAGCAAAGCTATTCTTAATTAAGAGAAGATGGTATACATCCTGCTCATTATGATTTAAGGTTTGCTAAGCCTTTGGACGAAGAGATGTTACATGAAGTGTTTAGAAAATACAACAAAGTTATAACTGTTGAAGACGGCTGTTTACCTGGAGGTATCGGTTCGCAGTATTAGAATTTATGGCTGACCATAATTATGATGCTCATGTGGTACGATTGGGAATTCCTGATGGTATAGTTGAGCATGGTGAGCAAGCTGAGTTATGGCATATCTGTGGATATGATGCTACAGGTATTGAGGATCAGGTTCGTAAATTAACTAAAGGTATAAAAACTGAAACTTTTGGTAGGATAATTGCTTATCAATAATCGGTAATCCTAAGACTTTTAATTGTCTACCTAAGGGAAGCCAACAGGCTTCCTTTTTTTATTAAAAGTTTTCCACAATTAATTTCCTAAAGCTTAATTTTTGCTTTAAAAAAGCTTTAAAAATCTTATGTAAATTATATGTGTTAATAAAATAATTTTGGGCTAATAAAATGGACAAAATATGCTAAAAATTACAATTAAAATATTGTTTATTAGATACTTGTCTTTTTTTACCTTTTTAATTTTTTAGCTCAATTTTTTTTGTCATATTCGTTGTAGGCAAAAGTTATGAACAGAATTTTGTGTCAATTATTGGTTTTCAAGTTATTAACAAATTTAGA